>SVDD01000001.1:0-240012 GCA_015057945.1 Lachnospiraceae bacterium
TACCTCTGTTTTATATGATAAAACTATTATACCATAGAATAATTAAAGTATCAGTTATTTATTTTACGTTATACTAGAACAGCTGAAGATAATGGATGTGAAATGCGTGCTTCCTTATCTGATGTTGAAAAGAAAAAAATTGAAAAACCAAATGCTATTACAATTGGTGATACAACTGCAACATGCTTTTATCAGAATGAGCATTTTATCACGGGTGACCATATGATAGTAGTAAGGGCTGATTGGTTAAATCAGTATACTGCTCTTTATGTGTTAACATTCTTAAATAACGAACAATTTAAATATTCCTATGGACGAGCTTACCTTATGGATAGAGTTAAAGAAACGATAGTTAAACTTCCATACAAGAAAGATAAAAGCGGACAGCCAATGATAGATGAAACACATAAGTTTGACGAAGACGGATATATTCCAGATTGGGAATATATGGAAAACTACATGAAATCTTTGGCTTATGGGGATAGAATTTAAAATCCCGTGTAGATTATGTATACAATAGTTCAAGTTCATTTATCTACAGTATTACAAAATAAAAGACCACTCTTTCTCATTTGAGATTGAGTGGTCTTTATGTTTATTCAATCATATTGAAATGCTTCAGAGCATCGATGATAGCTTCTCTCTTTTCAGGAGTAACCTGTTTTGGCTCGTAGTCTTCCGATTTGGAAAGATTGTAATTCTCTCCCATCTCAATACCCATTTCACGCTTAACTTGCGCTATATAGGCAGAATGAAGCTTATAACCATACTTGGCTTCAACGTACTCGTTGATTTCTTTGTATGTAGCGTGTTTATTCACATTCTTCATATAGCTTCCATCAGGCGTATAATCGATACTCACAGACTTCTTGATCTGTTGGTGGGACAAGAGGACGCACGTCTCGCCTGTTGTTTCTTTGTCCCAAAAATTCGAGGAATCCAAATCAATCTCCTCTGTTTCCAATCCACCGTAGTAAACAGGGAACCTAAAGCGAATCGTTTTTAAAAATCTTCCATCTTCTAATTCGTTGTCATGGATAAGAACATCTTTTACAAACGAACCGAGGAATTTCTTTTTCTCTAAATCTGTAAACTCTGAATATAGTCTATCAAAGGAAAGCAGAATGCGATATACAGATTCTGCAGATAATTTATTTTTCTGAAGATTCTCAATTCGCATTGTGACTGATGCAATATCATCTTCAATTTTGCTCATTTCGTCATACAGCTTATCGATTCGATCCTGCATATCCTGATATTTCCTGTCGTAATTTCTGTCAGTGATATCAAGCTTATCCATCTGCTCTGCCAATTTGTTCTTGGCGCCAATGGTCTGCTGAAGGTGTTTGCAAAGCTCCTGTTTTTCATTTTCAAGCTCCGAGGTATCAATCTTTGAACCGATTTTCTCAGTAAGAGCAGCTTTAAACTTAGGATTGTTTACCATTTTACTGATAACTTCCTCTACAGCTGCATTTACTTTCTCCTGTCCCCATTGTTTGTGATAATCGCAATTGTGACCATCGATTTTGATACGGTGCTTACAAGCATAGTAGAAAAAGTCCTTGTAATAGGTTCCATCCTTTTTCTTTGTACGATTGACATTGGCATACATAGCCCCACCGCAATGAGGACACTTTAAAATCCCTGAAAGAATATGTTCATGATCCAGACTGTGAACCTTATCAAATTTTATGGCAGTATCTTTTCTCTTTTTCTTTGCCAGCGCGAAGTCCTCCTCAGAAATAATTGCATCATGAATTCCCTCATATATTTCGTATTCATCCTGTTTTACCACATGAAATTCATTTCTTGTACCCTGGATTTTCTCTGTTGCCCGCCTGCCATAAGCAAGCTTTCCCATGTATATGGGATTATCCAAAACTCCCTTTATAAATGACGGTGCAAAAGCATCCAGAGTATTATTCTGTCGTTTCTTCTTTTTATAGCCATGGGTATTAAGATAATCGGCTATTCCATTAATCCCCATATTCGTATGAATATATTTGTCAAAGATAAGCCTAATTGTCTCCGCCTCGCCTTCATCAATAACAAGTCCACCATCCACAAGCTTATAGCCATAGGGAGCAAAGCCACCATTCCATTTTCCTTCCCTGGCCTTTTGCTTTCGTCCTTCCATGGTCTGCACCAGGATATTCTCACGTTCAAGCTCTGCAACAGCCGATAAAATAGAAATCATCAACTTCCCTGATTCCTTGGAGCTGTCAATTCCGTCCTCAACACATATCAGATTAACTCCATAATCCTGCATAAGCTGAAGAGAATTTAATACATCAGCTGCATTTCTTCCAAATCGAGATAATTTGAAAACAAGGACGAAGCTAACCTCGTCCTTGCCATCTTCAATATCCTCAAGCATCCTTAGGAAGTCAGGTCGGCCGGCAATATTCTTACCGGAGTGTCCCTCATCAGAATACTCTCCTACAATCTGCATTTCCTCATAGGCTGCATAACGCTTCAGTTTATCCTTTTGAGCATCCAGGCTGTATCCATCTACCTGCATGGCCGTAGATACGCGAGTATAAATATAGCATTTAGTCTTCTTCATAATATTCCTTTCAATTTTTCTTGACTGATCAGAAAAATCCCTTTATTATCGTTAATAAGGAAATGGGTTTTCACCGGGTAGGGCTTATGCCTGACAGGACTTGCTCGTTTCTTTTTTTATTTCTAAAACATCATATAGGTATTTCTTCCCACTTGAAGCATGTCTTATAAGCAAACGACCTTTAAATATATTGTATCGAACCACTTCCCCATCCTCATTAAATATCGGAACAGCAAATCTAGTCTCATATCGGTACCAACCATTCTTTGCATCTCTGCCGTGCTTAGCCTTTCGGTTATTCTCAAAAATACCGTTTGTAGCAATCTCAATCATCTCCGGCAAAACCTGAGCGGCATTAGCCTTAGCTTTTGCAACTGCTCCTTTTAGCTTCTTTGTGTAAACAGATCCAGCATATTCCCCGGGTAACTCTGTCCCTATATAAATCATTTCCTTGTCTTCTGCGATACTGTAGAAGTCTCCTACGTATTGCTTAAGGTATTTTTCGACAGCCTCCCAGTCAACCTGTTTTCCCTTGAATATATTGTCATTGATCATGACTATTTTGTTGTTATCTGCATCCTTGATAACCGAAATATTTCTATTGTCTTCAGCCAATTGTAATCTGTCTCCATTTCTTTTGAAGTCGCATTTTGCGACTTCAAGTTTTAATACAAGCTTTTGAAATCACGAATTACGACTCTATTCATATATTTTCTAAATCATCCAACTTCTTCAGCGTTTCCATATAAGCCACAAGCCTCTTTTGCTGTTCTTCCCTTAAATTATGATAATTATCGATTATTTGAATATCATATGGTGTAAAACGGCTTTCCGGATTTGATGTAGCAATATCCTCCTCATCATCAATTCCTTTACCTGTCAGAAGCTGTTCCGGAGTAACCTTTAAAACGTTACAAATATCCATTACCTTATCTGCAGAAGGACAGGAACCCTTCTTTTTCCACTCACTGATGGTAGAGTTGGCAATACCTATTTGCCTTGCAAATTCCACCTGTGTCATTTTTCTCTGCTTTATAAGTTTTATGATTCTTTCGGTAATTGTCATAACGCCCTTCCGAATTTCAGTATATTGAATTTCATTTACATGAATTAATTCTAACATCAAGCTCATATGACATCAACTACAAAATCATGCAGTCTTCTTCAAACCTGCCCTTATTCCGGATAGCTTTGAATAGGCCTTTAGGTTTTCTGCACTCAATACATATTTTTTCTCACATATTATTATTTTTCCATCCAAGAAGATCGGGTAATCAGTTATCGCAATCGAATTATAGTTAATATCAATCGCTGCAGGATTAAGAACTTTATCGCTATATTTTTCTATAAGTTCCGCCAGCACATCAATGCATCTTTCAAATGCTACATTCCAGTCCGGATTATCAAAATATTTATGTTTTCTTTCCTTCATATAACCCCTTATTTCTGCCCATCCATTGCCGGAAACAAAGTCCGGCAACAGAGTGTCTAAACTTATTTTTACTCGTAATTATCATTGCTGAATTTCCGGAAAACCCCTTATTTATAGGCTTTCAAAAGGTATTTCCATCTGCGTACCTTCCACGGATACAAATGTTTCGTCACTGTTTCCGGAGTTTGTTTCCAGCCTCATCCATCCGCGCTGCTTTCCGTAACCTGGAATATTTCTCGGGTTCGGATACTGTGTCCATCCGGATATCGTGCCATTCATTATGAGGCCAATCTCTCTTGATTCACTGTTACGGGGCTTTCCCATCTCCTTCAGAGCTTCGTTATATATCTGCTGTATACAGACCACATCACATGAAGTGTGATCAAGCCATTCCTGAATGAGTCCCGTCCAGGTATCCTCCTGCATGAAAGGTCTCTGATATTCGATCATATTCTTTTCTATCTCACGGGGAAGCTTCAACCTGATCTTCCCATCCCCGTACATCACCATCATCTCAGCCCACATCTGTTCGATATAAGCTCTGGAAGCAGCTTCGTCATCCAATATATGTACTTCCGCTTTGGACGCATCACACATGATGGGTAGAAATCTTCTGTTACCACTTCGATCCAAAGGAAGAAAGTTCACTACATTGGAAGTTCCTGCAAATACACTCTGCCTTGGGATATCATCCGCTCTGGTTCCATAAGGTTTACGATAACTATCGATCTGCCTACTTAGGAAGCCTTTCGTGGCTTCATTGTATCTGGTGTTCAGCACCGCAAGCATTTCAGCGAGTTCACAGATCCAGTGTCCTGCCAGGTGTTCAAAAACTTTTTCATCATCAAGGCGCTTGATGTCATCCGTAAACCATCTGTCATCAAGACAAAGGAATCGGATGAATGTTGATTTACCGGCTCCCTGGCCACCTACGAGACAAAGCATGTATTCAAATTTACAACCCGGTTTAAAGATTCGGCTTATAGCGCCCAGCATGAATAGTTTTAAACATTCATACTCATAATCACTTCCGGAGGTTCCGAGAAAATGAGGCAATGCATATCGCACACGCTCCACACCATCCCATTTAAGGTTCCTAAGATATTCCCTTACCGGATGATACCCATTTTTCGCTGCTACAATTTGAAGGGCTTCGCCAAGCTTCTTGTCATCACGAAAGTGATAATACTTCTCCAAATAATAACGTATATGGATTTCATCTTTATCCGTCATGTCCAGATAAGACCGGCTCCAGGGCATATCACCAGACAGTTCAATCCTGTCCCGAAAAAGGTTTTCTCTGATACGTCCTTTAAAAAGTTCATCATTCTCTAAGATGATTATTGCGTTATCAGTGGTGTTATATGGCCTGCCCTTATCTGTTTTACACAGCAATGCGTCCACTAGTTCCTGATTCTGCATCAATATTTCTTTTTCCAATTTTCTCTATCTCCTTTACGATATCCGGGTATTCCCTTTTAAGCTCATCATCTGTGGCATTGAACATGCAGTGATCATAGAGGTTATCCACATAGTCAAAGTCTTTTGTCGCCTGGACAAAAAGAGGACTCCAAGCGGAATCCTCTTTATCTTTTGGTTCATATTTGATTTTCAGTTGTCTTAAGTGCTCATGAAGTTCAGATAGACCTGCGAAAAGCTCTCTCTTTGCTACTTCCCACTTCTGACGTTTGTTCTTTTCAGCCTCGATATGCTGCCTGTCTGCAATTGTAGGTGTCGTATCATAAGAGATACCGAATTCATCGGCAATCCTCTCGGCAGCCGCCTTTAACCCGATGCCATAATAATTTGCCACAAAGTCAATGGCGTCACCTCTGGCTCCACATCCAAAACAGTAATATCTCTTATCGATCTTCATACTTGGATGTTTGTCCCCATGGAAAGGACAACAGATCATCTTGCTTCGGTTTGGTTTCAGCCCTATCATTGTTGCTGCATCACTTGCAGTAACATTGGATTTCACAGCTTCAAATACATTCATAGTACCGGTTCCTCCCTCCTTTTTGGTTTATCTCCTCGAATTACATCATCTATATATTTGTTGATATCTCTCATGGTTTTGATTTCCGCTGATAGCTCCCTATAGGTCGCATATTCTTCATTGTAGGAAGCCTGAAGCCTGTCGATCTCTGTTTGCCATGCTGCCGGATCAAGTTTACTGATCTTCTTTTCATTAAGGATACGCTTTGCGATATGGTATTTCTGAAGCATTGATTCATTCTCAGCCTTTATCTTTTCTTTCCGTTTAGCGTTTTTGGTAGAACAGATCTCTCTGATTACAGGCTGTGCCTCTTTGTACCACTCACTGTAACGGATCAGGTCCTTCAATTCATTGATCCTTGCTGACTTCCTTTTCATGGAATCATTCAGTTTAAAAAGGTCCTGCTGTTTTTCGGAAACGTACTCTTTAAAAGCATCCAATGTTTTCACATCATTGGCGATCAGATAATTCACAACCTTGGAATGAAGCTTCAGGTTGGATATCTTGGCCTTGTTTCTTCCATATGAATAGGAATCGGCTACCGCATTCCTTTTATCGAAGTAGGCATTGATATAATCAACAAGTTCCGGTTTTTGGGCTTCAGCTTCTTTCTCAGCTATGATCTTCATAAGTTCAGAGATATTTGCCATGATTTCCTTTAGCCCCTTAGAAAGAGCTACAATTCCCTTGTTGATTTCCCGGATCCAGCGGTTCAATTCACCCTTTTCAGTGATGATGCCTTTGGCTTCCATCTTTCTCACATGAGGTCCTTCATGAACCTGTGGGATAAGCTGGAGTCCCTGATCGGCATAGCTCCGGTGATCTATATTCACATCTATTCCGCGTTTTCGGAATTCCTCATTCACAAGATCCGCCCAGGCTTTTCTCCAGTTCTCCAATACTACCGGTCGGTTCCAGTCGGTTGTAGGAACTGCGTTGTATTTCTGTTTCCCTTTGGCATCAAGGACCGGATTCCCATTTTCATCAGAAATGTATTCCCGCCTTTGCTTTTCTCCCCAGGTTCCGTCTTCGTTCATCGGTCTGATGGGACACATTACATGGAAATGGGGATTTTGGATTCCTCCGTTCTTATCCGGATCATGGACTGCCATATCTGCTATCATGCCTTTGGAAACAAAGTTCTCTTTGACGAATCTCCTGGCGATTTCGATATTTTCTTCCATTGTGAATTCATTCTGAAGTGCAATGTCAAAGCTGTATGCCAGTTGCGCCTTGGGATGCTTTTCAATTTCTTCAACAGCGTTCCATAAGGTTTCACGATCCAGGAACTGCTCCGGAACAAAGTCCGGAGCCAGGATTTCACTGCATATCACGCCACCCTTATGAGTGTAATCTGCGGTTCTTCCATAGTAATGATCCGTC
Organism: Lachnospiraceae bacterium; assembly: GCA_015057945.1. Classification (GTDB taxonomy): domain Bacteria; phylum Bacillota; class Clostridia; order Lachnospirales; family Lachnospiraceae; genus Oribacterium. The sequence goes on from SVDD01000001.1 coordinate 7,381, forward strand.
AGTTTCTCGCCGGCCCTATACGCAACTGCTTCAACAGAGGACTGCCCTTTGCTTCGGAGAACTCTCGTAACATGGAAGTGATACAATGCCATAAGTTTAGACTTCCCTTCTGACCTTACTGATACCGGCGGAAAGTTCCGAAGTGAATCCGGCAATGTCACTAATGCTGAGTACTTCCGCTAACTCCGGTTCTGTAAGATCTCTGATCATCGGAAAATACTTTTCGAAAATTGCCCCGCAAATGATCAGTCGGTGATTACGCGCCTTTCGACTTAAGCCCTCACGGTAAGAAAGCTGATTCTTCGTTTTGTTAAGCTGACGCTCCGCATGCTTCAATTTTTGTTTCTTCTGTTCCACTTCATTTCTAAGTGATTCAAGATTTTTGTACTCTGCCATTTTGGTTCCTCTCTTTTTTCCTTTTCAATCAATTCAGTTACTTTCTTTGTCATCTCCCCAAATCAATTCCTGGCAGGTTACCTCTTCTTTTAGCCGCTTGGACTGTTTTGACACTTTGCCGTTATCACGCTCTTGGCTCGCTCCCCAATGTTGGATCTTCGCTCAGCTTCCCCGAAACGAGTAGTGATTTGGAATGCTCATTCAGTTGTCCTGGAATGATTAAATCAAAAAAGAAGGCTCAATCCCGTATATCCAAAAGGTAGGAAATATATACGAATCCTGAAAATTTCCACGCTTTTGGATTTTGATATTGCAGAGAACGTACATTCTGTTACAATGTCGTTATCGCATTTTTTGAAAAAGTAAATGGAGGGGAAATTCTTGAAGTGTAAATTATCGATTCAGGAGAAACTGAAAGATCTGAGAGTTGAGAGAGGTCTGACTTTGCAGGAACTGTCTGAGCAGACAGGGCTCTCCAGGGCAGCTTTGGGCAACTATGAGAATGACGATTATAAAGAAATCACTCACAAGGCCATCGTGATCCTTGCAGATTTTTATGGAGTGTCTTCCGATTATTTAATAGGACTAACTGAGAATCGCGAACAGCATACTTTCCCGGTAGATGAATTGGGACTGGACGATGAAACTGTGGACCTGCTTAAAAGCGGAAAACTAAATGTCCGTCTGATATGTGAAATGATCAAGCATCCGGAATTTATAAACTTCCTATCAGATTTTGAAATTTATGTTGATAATTCCGCAGGAATGCATTTCCGTACTCTAAACAATATGATTGAGCATAAAAGAATTGAATTGCAGAATCATGGTGTTTCTGATCAGGATCTTTATATAAAAACATTAAAAACTGCAACCATAACCGAGGATAATTATTTTAGCAATCTCTTGGGAAATGATGTTGCCAAAATTGCCAAGGACATCAGAACCGCACACGAAAATGATTTCGACACCGGTGATCCGGTTACACCTGTTGATGAAATGACCGAAGAAATGCGCAAATCATTAAAGGAAGCGGATACTGCGCTTAAGGCAAAATTGGCAATCTATGGAACAGCGCTAAAAATGAATTTCAACAAAATGGAAAAGTATGAATTTGAGACTTTCATTGAAATAGTAGATCGTTATTCAAACCTCCTCAAAGAAGTACGTGGCCAGGGCCGTGGGAAAAAGAAAAAATAACACAAGACCGCAGGGCTTGTCCGGGATATATCCCGCAATCCCTTTTTCCATAAGAAAAGGCGCACCTCATACCTACCTGTAGGTAGGTATAGAAGTGCGCCCTTAGTTCCCTAAGGGATTATCTTATAGTTTCACTTTACTTCAATTTATATCTATTGCCCTAAATCCAAACAATAACAGCAAATATATTCCACACACCTGCTTGTTTTATAAACTCGTCTTTAGGCAAACCTCAGAATCCAAATGTATTTATGATTTAATACTATAATAATTATTGATCATGTAGTTCATTATCTTCTCATATTTCTGCAAAGCTCTAATATATTTTTCCATGTTTCAAAAGGTAGACGATTTGGTACACTGCAAAAAATCATATGCGGGAACGAAATCGACACTATTTTATGCTTTATTGCATGAAGGATGAATCCTTTTCATTATGGCAGACTTGTTCCACAAAGTCTACATTTTGAAACACTTTTAAAGAACTCCTATTTCGAAGATGAGGTGTAAGAAAGGTGGTACTTAGCATATGCATAAACCCCATGGACCATATGAACGTTTTATAAAACGTCCTCAGGATTTTTTATGTGCACTTTTAGCAATCATAGTACTTTCCCCAATTATTCTGATATTAGCCCTTCTTGTTCGAATAAATCTTGGTTCTCCGATAATTTTTACACAGGAAAGGCCTGGATTAAATGGAAAAATTTTCAAACTATACAAATTTAGGACTATGACAGATGCCAAAGATGAGAATGGCCAACTTTTACCAGATGAACAACGACTTCCATCTTTCGGACGTAAATTACGGAGTTCTTCACTAGATGAACTTCCTGCACTTTTAAACATAATCAAAGGAGATTTGGCTGTTGTTGGTCCAAGACCACTTTTGGTGAGATATCTTCCACGTTACAACGCACACCAAGCTCGAAGACATGAAGTGCGACCAGGATTCACCGGTCTAGCGCAGGTCCATGGCAGAAATGCTATTAGTTGGGAAGAGAAGTTCGATTGGGATATCAAGTATGTAGATAATATCACCTTTCTTGGTGACTGGCATATTATATTCGCCACTATAAAAACTGTTATCAAGCGTGAAGGAATTAATTCGGAGACTTCCTCAACAATGGAAGAATTTTGGGGTACAAGGAGATAGTAAAATGAAAGATTTAATTATATTTGGCGCAAGTGGGTTCGGTCGAGAGGTTGCCTGGGCTGTAGAAAGAATCAATAAGGTTTCTCCTACATGGAATCTACTTGGTTTTATGGATGATAATGAGAGTATCCAAGGAACCGAAATCAACGGATATAAGGTCTTAGGCAAAACCGCAGATGTTATAAATTATCCAGATGCCTTTTTTGTATGCGCCGTTGGTTCATCTAAGATTCGTGAGAAAATCATCAACAACATAAAGTCATTAAATCCAAATATAAAATTCGGAACGGTAATTGATCCTTCCGTTGAAATATCGGATTTAGTTACGATTGGTGAAGGAACTATCATCTGCGCCCATACCATTATCACTGTTAACATCTCAATAGGCTCTCACGTCATCATAAACCTTGATTGTACCATCGGGCATGATGCCGTGTTGCATGATTTTGTCACCCTTTATCCATCTGTAAATGTTTCTGGCATAACACAAATCGGTCATGCTACAGAACTAGGCACAGGTATGCAAATCATTCAAGGAAAAACTATAGGTGATTACAGCATAGTTGGGGCCGGTGCTGTAGTTGTCAAGGACCTTCCATCAAAATGTACGGCAGTTGGCAGCCCAGCGAGGCCAATCAAATTCCATTAATGATATTTTATGGTATGAACATTGGAGAAAAAGCTGATGAATAAAGTATTTGTTTTGGGTGCATGTCGTACTCCCATAGGCAAAATGGGTGGTTCACTATCTTCACTGACAGCAACAGACCTAGGATCGATTGTCATTAGAGAATCTTTAAAGCGCAGTGGCATACCTATTAATTCTGTAGATCATGTTTTTTTAGGTTGCGTCATTCAAGCCGGTCTTGGTCAAAACATTGCAAGACAAGCTAGTATAAAATCCGGGCTTCCTTTCGAAACCACAGCACAAACTGTGAATATAGTTTGTGGATCTGGTCTAGATGCTGTTAATTCTGCGGCTCGCATGATTCAAACAGGCGATGCTGATGTTGTCATTGCTGGCGGAACGGAATCCATGTCAAATGCACCATTTGCCATATTGAAAGCCCGTTATGGTTACAAGATGGGAAGCCCCATGATGGACACCCCTCTGGTTGATACAATGGTTAAAGATGCCCTTTGGGATGCTATAAACAACTACCACATGGGAATCACTGCAGAAAATGTTGCCGAGAAGTGGGGTATTACAAGAACCGAATTAGATGAATTTGCACTATCAAGTCAATGCAAAGCAGCTTCTGCTATTGCAACAGGCCTCTTTAAAGAAGAAATTGTTCCTGTAGTCATCAAAGGACGCACTAAAGACACAGTCGTAGATACTGATGAAGGTCCACGTCCAGAGACAACTATAGATAGTCTTGCTAGATTGAAGCCGGTCTTTAAGACAAACGGAATCGTAACGGCTGGAAACAGCTCTGGTATAAATGATGGGGCAGCTTCTGTCATCTTGGTTTCCGAAAAGAAAGTCAAAGAATTTGGTCTCCATCCACAAGCAGAATGGCTTGGTGGAGCACTTGGCGGCGTTGATCCAGCAATCATGGGCGTAGGACCAATTACTTCGACGCGGAAGCTATTTAAAAAACTAGATATAGATATAGACAACATAGACATCGTGGAAGGAAATGAGGCCTTTGCTGCACAGTCTATTGCAGTGCAAAAAGAACTTATGATTCCTAGCGAGAAATTGAATGTAAATGGTGGAGCTATAGCATTGGGGCATCCAGTAGGTGCATCAGGTTGCAGAATTCTTGTCACCCTTATCCATGCACTTAAGCAGAAAAAGAAAGCCACCGGACTTGCTATGTTGTGCATCGGTGGTGGCATGGGCTGTTCTACCGTTTTGCGGAGGTGCGAATGATAAAAGTGGCGGTAATTGGAACAGGAACTTTGGGGCCTTCTATAGCTCAAGTCTTTTCTCAAAGTGACATGGTTGAACAGGTCTTCCTTTGTAAAGGCCGCGATACATCCAAAAATGATGGACTAGACAAAATCGAAAAAGCTTTTAATAAACTCATAGCAAAAGGGAAGCTCTCACAGAGTCTTGTAAATGAATATCTTGCAAAAATCAAAACCGGAAATATTGAAATCTCATCTGATGCTGATTTACTAATCGAAGCCGTGTCTGAAGATATTTCAATTAAAAGGGCACTTTTCTCAAGGCTTGATATGATTTGTAATAAAGAGTGCATCTTTACCACAAACACATCTTCATTATCGATTCAAAAAATTGGGGATTGTCTTAATCGACCGCTATTAGGAATGCATTTTTTCAACCCCGCTCCTGTCATGAATCTAGTTGAGGTAATATCAACAGAAAAAGTACCACAAAGTATGGTCAACTACGTGATGAATGTTGCAAAAGATATAGGCAAAACTCCTGTCGAGGTAAGAGAAGCTCCTGGTTTTATTGTAAATCGCATTCTCATTCCTATGATAAACGAAGCTATCGGTATATATGCAGAAGGAGTTGCTTCAGTTGAAGATATAGATATAGCAATGCAATTAGGCGCAAATCACCCTATGGGCCCACTCGCACTGGGAGATTTGATTGGACTTGATGTAGTCTTGGCAATACTCAATATAATGCTCAAAGAAACTGGCAATAATAGATATCTTCCTCAACCCATGTTAAAAAAAATGGTCCGAGAACAGAAACTTGGTCGCAAAACCGGAGAAGGATTCTACAAATACTGACAATTTAAGCAAATTATTCCATTACTATAATTCGTAGCTATCTAAATAAAAATACTTTTAGTTTTATATAGATAGCTGCGAATCAACTACATTATCATGCATCGATCATAGGTACTCTATAGTATTCTTCTTAGGAATGAAACGCCTTAATATACACTGCTTCTTCAGCTGACATGAAATCTTTTTGAATCTGAAGATTAACGCCCACTTGTTTGTATTTATCTTCTTTTCCTACATTAAGTTTTTGCACCGACGATAGAATGTTGAATGGCTCATTTGCGCTAGTTCAGCTCCTTCTCTTGATGTAATTTTTCCTGTAATCCATTTCTGGTAAGCCCTTGTAAATAAAGTTGTTTCTTTTATTTTGGGACGACCAAACTGAATACCCCTGCTCTTTGCTGCCACGATTCCCTCTTTTTGCCTTTGCTTAATAAATGTCCTCTCTGTCTCCGCCACATAAGCTAAAATCTGTAGCACTAGGTCAGCAATAAACATTCCCGTTAAGCCTTCCTTCTCCGTAGTTGTATTAAGGAGGGGCATATCCAAAATCTCTATATGAGCACCTTTCTCTTTTGTTATTATACGCCATTGTTCAAGAATTTCTCCATAATTGCGCCCCATACGGTCTATGCTTTTAAATACTATGCAGTCACCACACTTTATCCTTTTAATCATTCTTTTATACTGGACTCTATTAAAGTCTTTGCCCGATTCTCTATCAATAAATACATATTTTTCCTTTATTCCTCGAACCATGAAGGCATCAATCTGTCGATCAAGATTTTGCTCTTTTGTAGAAATACGTGCGTATCCGTAAATTTTCATTCATTCACATCCTTTTTCTTTAATCAAAATAACCGTCAACTAAAATCGTTTTAAAATTTAATGTACTTAAAATAAGTCCATTTTGGACATAGTAACATAATCAGAACTTAAAATGTACTTACTTTGAGTCGGAGGAATCATTAAAAATGAATAAACAGACCGTAAAAGACAAACATTTAGGTTTACGTATAGATAGCGATACACATAAGAAATTAAAGGATATGGCCGATTATAATGGTCGTTCCATAAACGGCGAGGTTCTCTATCTTATCCGGCAAGCAATAAGAGAGTATGAAAAAACCGTAGCCACTTGATTTCACAAATGACTACGGTTTATAGTATCTCATTTACTAAAAGTATTTCTTATTAAATCATCTGATACGCCCTAAGCGCCTCCACAATAGCCTTTTCCTTCTTAGGCGGACACTGTGGTTGCTTTGCATTCTCAGACTTATGTGACCAAACATTCTCTCTAATCTCAACCCCACATTTCTTCTTTACCTGTGTAATATAAAGAGTTGAAACGTGCATTCCATCGTTATGGTCTGCCACATATTTCCTAATCTCCGCATATGTAGCCTTGGTTTCAGCACTTGTTGCATCAAGCTCATCAAGATCGATCTCTACCTCTAGATAATCGTCCGGTTTCTTTTGGGACAAAAGAACAACCGTCTCCACATGTACCGTCTGTGGGAAATTATCCACCGGGCGCACATGTTTAAGCTCATATCCGTTGGCTCTCAGGTACTTCACATCCCTTGCCAGAGTTGCGGAATCGCAGCTCACGTATACAAGCTTTTCGGGTGCCATCTGTACTATAGTTGCCAATGCTTTCTCATCGCAGCCCTTCCTGGGGGGATCCACGCACACAACATCTATGCGCTCATTCGGATGCTTCTCATACCATTCCGGAAGAATCTCCTCTGCCGCTCCAACATAGAACTCGGCATTCTCAATACCGTTAATTTCAGCATTCTGCTTTGCATCCCTGATGGCTTCCGGGATGATCTCAACTCCGTATACATGTCTGGCCTTACGGGACATAAAAAGTGAGATGGTACCGATACCGCAGTAAAGGTCCCATACATTTTCCGTTCCCTTCAGCTCCGCAAATTCAAGAGCGGCACCATACATCCTCTCAGTCTGTACAGGATTCACCTGATAGAAGCTGAGGGGTGAGATTCGGAACTTTACATCACCTATATAATCCTCAATGAAGCCCGGACCGTAAAGATCGACAATCTTTGTCCCCATGATGACATTGGTCCTCTCCATATTCACACTGTAGCTGAGTGAATCCACCTTCACATCAGCTGAGCCTGAGTTTTCATTTTCACCGGAAAGCAGTTTCACAAGCTCTTCTCTGTGAGGAAGCCCTGTTCCGTTTATAACAAGGCAGACCATCCTCTGACCTGTGGTGAAGCCCTTTCTTATAAGTACGTGCCTTACGAGGCCCTTGCCGGTCTTCTCATCATAAGGCTCGATGTCATGATCTTCCATCCACCCTATGATACGGTCCAGTATCACCTTGTTGTCCTTGACCCCAAGAAGGCAGTCTTCGCACTCAATGACATCATGGGTACGTCCCGCATAAAAACCCGCAATGATCTTTCCCTCTTTGTTTCTGGAAACCGGGAACTGGGCTTTGTTTCTGTAACGGAATGGCTCATCCATCCCTACGATAGGTTCAAATACCTCATCAAGAAGTTTCTCTTCAACTTCACCGATACGACGAAGATTGTTATACACCTTATCCTGCTTGAACTTAAGCTGTGCCCCATAGCTCATCTGCTGAAGCTGACATCCTCCGCAGCGTCTCGCGATACCGCATTCCGGTTCCTGACGGTCTCTGCTTTTCTCCAGTACCTTTACAAGTCTCGCAAAGCCGTAATTCTTTTTAACCTTAGTGGCTGCCGCCAGCACAGTATCACCTATGACAGTATCCTTTATGAACCAGACAAAGCCGTCTCCGGTCTTACCTATTCCCAGTCCTTCACCGGAAAAATCCTCTATTTTTACTGTAAACTGCTCATTTTTATTCATTTCTTATCTCCAATGGCGCAGCGAAATCCCCTTACGCCAAGAAATGAGGGCCAGTTCATGACCCTCATAAATCAAACATTATTTAACTGTGTGCCATAAAAAGCACTGGCAAATTGTACAGAAGCCTGAACTTCCGGGACACATTTCCGGCTCAGATCATCATCAGCCGCACATCACTGAGTCTCTCCGAACACCTTCCCCGCAACATTAAGTGTGATGCTGTGAGCATTGTTCAGCTCACTGATATTGTGTACCAGTATCGCCTGTCCGGTTCCGATCTGCATAGCCTTCACAAGTGCCAGATCTGCACAGGAAGTATAGTCCCAGATTCTGTTCAAACCTTCCGGTTTATGAATACATATACCCTGTGAAAGGGTAAACTCCGGAAGCTCCTGAACTCTTATAGACTTAAGTACGTCATCGTTGATATTTCTCAAACGGTCTATGACCTCATCATCCGAAAAATCCTCAAAAAGAATGATAAACTCTGCTCCCACATAGCGTGCCACAAACAGATGCTCTGTGACATATCTCTTCAGGATATTGGACAGCTCTATAAGACAGCGGTCTCCGATAGTATAACCGTACATATCGTTTATACGCTTGACATTGTCAATGGACAGCATGGCTATGGCAAAGTTAAGTCCCTTTGCGGAACATCTTTCAAAAAACTGATCCGCATTGTCATTGAAGGATCTGCGGTTCGGAAGACCCGTCAGATCGTCCTCCACTGTGCGCTTCTCCAAGGCGGCTCTAACATCATAATCCAAGATGCTCATTGTTTCAACTTCTATCAGAAGGCTCATTGCACGGTTCTGTGCCTGAAGGGCAGCATTGGTATATTCACGGAAACGCTCCAGCTCTTCCTTCTTCTTCGAATCATTCTGTGTAGTCTCATAGAAATTGATCTTGATGTTGCTGAGTTCCTGTTTAAAGCCATAGATATCCGTATAGTTCAGGAAGTTCTCCATCTTGACCACCAGATTCTTGAAGTAATCCACGTAAGTGTCATTGTCCGCAAGGAGATTCAGGACGAAAAAGAACTCCGGAATGAACAATCCCTGGAAATTCCTGGTAGAGAAGAAGTTATTGAGCTTGTCAATGTATACGTCGTCCCACTTGTGGTCACCCGTGTATTCATTCCAGATGATATGTGATACGGAAACATAGGGCTCAAGTACAGTATTCTTGTTCTCCTGAACAAAATTATCAATCTGGGATATGATGTCTCCTGCATTGGTGGTATCTCCCAGAAGCACATAGCAGCGTACAAGTGAGCAGAGGTGGCGCATATAGTACATAGGGAAAAACCTCTCCTTGTTGATAAGGTAGAACAGTCTCTCCGTTGCCAGCTGATACTTAAGTCCCTCCTGATAATTTCCTATAGTGTAGCAGACATCGGAAAGGTCCTCATAGGAACGGATAAGTATATGGCCGAATTCACCGTGTTCCGCGATCTTTCCCTCAGCTATCCTGATAACGGTGGACAGCGTCTGCATGGCATTGGTCTTGTTCCCCTGTCTTGTGAATGTACTTGCCAGCAGCACCAGTGAGCGGCACATCTCAAGCTGTGCGTTTGATTCATTAGCCTCATTGATAGACTTTTTCAGATATCTCACACACTCACTGCAGTTCCTCATATTAAAATAGTATCTGGCAATATAGTAATTGCACAAGCTGGAAAGAGACTTGTCCTTTCTGCGTCTCGCCACATTTAAAAGCTCATTGCAAATTCGTATGGTGGCTTCAAATGTCTCTGTCTTATACTCTTCCAGATTATCAAGCTTCGTTACAATATCCTGACTATAGTTCGATGTATCCATAATAACCCCGCATATATAAAGACCCCGTTTCTATCGGTCATACTCAATCTAATGGGTACATCGACAGAAACGGGGTAACATATTATGAGAATTTAATAATTTTTTTCGATTTTCCGCGCCATCACTGATGCGCCATCACTGCTGCATGGTATCAGGACTCAGGACTTGTCTTACGCAAATTGGATTCGATAAGTCTGTTAAATCCTATCCATCCGTTGCCCTCTTGAGCCTTTCCGTTCTTATCCGCTGCATCAAGAGCCTCTCTCATGGTCTGAAGCTTTGCATCAACATTATCCGCAAAGGAAAGAGCCATAGCCTCCATGAGCGCCGGCTTCTTTGGTGAACCGAACTCCAGCTCTCCATGATGTGCAAGGATACAGTGTCCAAGCTCTGCTCCCAGTGTGTCCGGGAATCCCTGAATCTTTCCCGCAACATCCATCACCTTCTGATATCCGATTACGATATGACCGATGAGCTGTCCTTCATCGCTGTAATCATTTCTCGGGAATGCAGTGAGCTCCTTTACCTTTCCTATATCGTGACAAAGAGCTGCTGTAATGAGAAGGTCTCTGTGAAGATCAGGATAATGCTTTGCAAAGTAATCGCATACGGATGCTACTGACAATGTATGCTCCGCAAGTCCTCCCACATATCCATGATGTACTGACTTTGCGGCACTGTGCTGTAAGAACTCCTTATGGAATTCCTCATCTTCTATAAATATGACATTGAGAAGCTTACTGAGATATGGATTCTTTACAGACTTGATCATCTGGTCAAGCTCTGCCTCCATCTCCTCTTTACTGCGCGAAGAAACCGGAAGATAATTCTTCGGATCATAGGAACCTTCATTCGCCACTCTGAGTCTCTGAATGCTTAACTGGTTTGTTCCGTTGTAAACTGTAACATTGCCCTCTACATAAACATAATCAAGAACATCAAAATCACTGATTCCCGGTGAATTCGGCTCCCATACCTTCGCATCCACCTGACCTGTACGGTCCTGAAGTGTTACGTTAAGATATTCCTTTCCGTTCTTGGTAAGTGCTGCATTCTTGGTCTTTACAAGATATACATCCGAAACTCTGAGTCCGTCATAAAATGTGTCTATAAATTTCATGCCGGCTGCGGCAGCTTCCATATTTCTCTCTTTAAAAAACTCGTTTATTTCCATCAAATAATCTTTCTAATCCAAAGCAAAAATGCGCTTTATGCCTGTGTACCGGATCTTTGGATACCCGGCAGGCTTACGTCGCCCATACTATCATGTTTTTTATCGTCCCGCAACGATTACACTGAAATGAACGCTGACATACTCAGCCCCGTTCTGCCTCATGACCGTCACATCTGCCTCATCACCCACATGCAGCTCTTTAAGGGCCTCATGGTAATCCGCCATCTTACGGATTTCCCTGTCATTTATCCCCACCAGAACATCTCCGTTCTGTATGCCTGCATCGTAAGCAGGAGAATCCTGTATGCTCTCCCGTATATAAAGTCCCGCGGGAAGTCCTGCCTCATCCATCTCCTGAGTCATTTCCCGGGCCTTAAGTCCCAGATATGCAAACTCCGTACCGTTGGAAATGGTCTCTATAACATCTAGATAATCGGAGATACCTATGACACGCTCATAACCATAACCGCCGGTCTTTCCCTCAGGTTTGATCCATCCCACCAGCTCGCCTTCAGTATTGATGACAAAACTGCCGTAGCTTGGGTCAATGTCTATGTCCGCTATCATTTCCTTGACATTGCCGTCCGCACTTATGGAACCGTAGGAAACAGAAGCTATAGAGCCCACCGTTGTTGAGCCGTAAACTCCCGCCGGAGCTCCGACGGCGATAATCATATCCCCTCTGTGTAACATGGAGGAATCACCTATGGAAATGGTCCTGATATTCTGGCCGTCCCTTGCTGTGAGACCGGACAAGGGCACAGACACTACAGCTATTCCATCCGCTTCATCCACAGATTTCACAGCCGCACTATAGCTCTTATCTCCGTAAAATACGGCTTCGATACTGCCTGTATCACCGGCTATGGTATCTGAAGTCAGTATCAGAATCTCACCCGAGGTCCTGGCAATGACTACACCTGCCGAGCTCTTTCCGGACTTCACCAGCTGCCCGAAGAAGTCATTGGCAGTCTCACGGCTGCGCACTTCCACCAGAGAGCGGTCCGCACTCAGGGCCACATTCCTGAGTGCACTGTTCATGCGTTCAAAATCAGATACGTCATACTGATACTTCCGGATCTCATCCCTTACAACATTCTCTACGGAAACAGTCTCCTTAGGTGTTTCCTCTGTCTCAGGAACAGTCTCGGTCTCGGTGGTCTCCGGTTCAGTCGCCGTTTCCGTTTCAGTCTCAGACTCCTCTGTCTCAGGCTCGGTCTCAAATCTTACGGTCTCAGGAACATCTTTATAGAAATGCCCGGCAAACTTCGGTTCCAATACGGCGAAGACTCCGGCACTCAGGGCTCCGAACAAAACAGCAGATACCGTCACTCTGGCATAATGCCTGACTTTCTTTTTCCAGCCGCCCTGCCGACCCACTATATTTTCTTTAATAAAGTCATTATCGTCCATAAGGAATATTATATACAACTCCCTATAGACAAGCAAGAAAGTGGCAAAAACTTGATGCATTTGCTATACTGAGATGCATGAATGATAAAGCTTTAAATACATTGGAATTTAATAAAATAAAAGAACGTCTGGAGGGTTATGCAAACTCTCCCAAGGGAAAGCAGCTTGTACATGATCTTCTGCCTTCCACTGACATTTCGGAGATAGAACAGAACCTTCTTGAAACGGATGCTGCCATGACACGTATAGGTCTTTACGGCAACATCTCATTTTCGGGTGTAAAGGATGTGAACAACAGTCTCAAGAGACTGGACATCGCAGCCTCCCTTTCCATATCGGAACTGCTCCAGATAAGTGGTGTCCTCACTGCCGCAGGCCGTGCAAAGGCCTATGCAAGAGACAGCGAGAAATCCCAGGAACCAAAAAAACCGGTTCCAAGAGCCGTAAGACTCAATGCCCACTATACAAAGAACAAGCCCGATCCCGAGAAGCTGAGAGAGCTGACAGAGGATGACAGTCTTTCAGGATATTTCCGCGACATCGAACCTCTCACTCAGATAAACAAGGAGATCACCAGATGTATCATTTCCGAGGATACTGTAGCTGATGATGCCAGCTCAGGTCTTTTTGCAGTTCGTAAAAAGAAGCATGTCTTCGAAGAGCGCATACACACATCCCTTAACAGCATACTGAACAGCTCCAGGTCCATGCTTCAGGATGCCGTCATCACCATGAGAGACGGCAGATACTGTCTTCCGGTCAAGGCTGAGTACAAGTCCTCCTTCCCGGGCATGGTTCACGATCAGAGCTCCACAGGTTCCACTTTATTCATCGAACCTATGAGCATCGTAAAGCTGAACAACGATATCAAGGAGCTGGAGGCAGAGGAAAAGAAGGAGATAGAGAAGGTCCTGGAAACTCTTTCAGGATCCCTCATGCCCCATACAGAGACCATCCATAACGACATCGAAATCCTTGCTCATCTTGACTTTGTTTTTGCAAAGGCAAAGTTCGCAGAGTCCATGCATGCCACCATGCCGGTCCTGAATGACAGATACTACATCTCCATCATCGAAGGAAGACATCCTCTGATAGATCCAAAGAAGGTAGTTCCTACAACAGTTTATCTCGGTAAGGATTTTGACATGCTGGTAATCACCGGTCCCAATACCGGCGGTAAGACAGTCTGCTTAAAGACCATCGGTCTATTCCAGCTCATGGGACAGTCCGGTCTTTTCATCCCTGCAAGGGAAGGTTCGGAGCTTTCCGTATTTGAGGAGATCTTCGCGGACATCGGTGATGAACAGTCCATTGAGCAGAGCCTTTCAACATTCTCTGCCCACATGACAAACACCGTTAAGATACTTGAACAGGCAGACAGTCACAGTCTCTGTCTTTTTGATGAGCTTGGTGCGGGAACGGACCCGACAGAAGGTGCCGCCCTTGCCATGGCCATCCTAAACTTCCTTCATAACATGAAGACAAGAACCGTAGCCACCACTCATTATGCAGAGATCAAAGTCTATGCTCTTTCCACTCCCGGAGTGGAAAATGCCAGCTGCGAGTTCGATGTCACCACATTGAGCCCTACCTACAGACTCCTCATCGGTGTTCCGGGTAAGTCCAATGCTTTCGCCATATCACAGAAGCTGGGACTTCCATCCTACATCATCGACGATGCAAAAAACCGACTTGAACAGGAGGATGTCAAGTTCGAGGATGTCATCGCGAGTCTCGAGGAAAGCCGCGTGACCATAGAGCGGGAAAAGCAGGAAATCGAGCGATACAAAGCCGAAATAGAGGAATACAAGCGCAGAGCCCGTGAGAATTCCAAGGGGGTCGAAAAGGGTCGCGATAAGATACTCCAGAAGGCCCGTGAGGAAGCTGCGCAGATCCTTCAGGATGCCAAGGAAACCGCAGACGGCATAGTCAAGGAACTCCGTAAGCAGGAGCAGAACGGCGCTGCCACTCTGGATGCTGAAAAGACAAGATCCACTCTCAACAAGAAGCTTCGCGAGACTCAGGCAAGTCTTTCCGGTGTACAGAAGGTAAAGGGTCCTTCCAAGCCGGTATCGGCAAAGAGCCTTCATCTGGGAGACACAGTCCATGTCGCTTCCATGAACCTCAATGCCACGGTTTCAACTCTCCCCGATCACAAGGGCGAGCTGTACGTCACAGCCGGAATCATCCGCACCAAGGTCTCCGTCAGAGACATTGAGCTTATCGATACAGGAAAGGTATCCGGTCCCGGCATCGAAGCAGGCGGAAAGCATAAAAAGGGAAGTACCTCCGGCGGAAGCATCCGTATGCAGAAGACCATGGGTATTTCTCCCGAGATCAATCTTATCGGCATGACCACCTTTGAAGCCATTCCTGAGCTTCAGAAATACCTGGATGATGCATATCTCGCACACCTGCCACAGGCCCGTGTCGTTCACGGAAGAGGAACCGGAGCTCTTCGAAAAGCTGTTCACCAGCAGCTGAAGAAGCTGAAGTATGTTGAGTCCTTCCGTCTCGGTGAGTTCGGCGAAGGACAGGACGGCGTAACTATAGTATTTTTTAAGAATAAATAGTAATACCCGGGGGGAGAAATGGCTGAAAAGCAAAGAATATTAATTGTTGATGATGATACCTCTATTTCTGAACTCGTCTCCTTATATCTTGAAAAGGAGATGTTCGATACCATGTGTGCAGAGGACGGCGAGGAGGCCCTCAGGCTCTTTCCTGAATACAAGCCGAATCTTGTTATCCTCGATCTCATGCTTCCGGGAATAGACGGTTACGAGGTCTGCAGAAGGCTCCGTGCCATAAGCCCTATTCCTGTCATCATGCTTTCCGCAAAGGGTGAGACCTTTGACAAGGTACTCGGACTTGAGCTGGGCGCAGACGACTATATGATAAAGCCATTTGAATCCAAGGAGCTGGTGGCGAGGGTTAAAGCAGTCCTCAGGAGATATACCCACGAACAGTCTTTGGATGCAGCTCCGGAAGCAGCACGCCCCCACTCACAGAATGAGGGAGAGGAGACCCTCAGAAGCGGCAGCTTTATAGAATACACAGACCTCATCATAAACAAGACCAACTATTCCGTATTCTATAAGGGGCATGCAGTGGAGATGCCTCCAAAGGAACTTGAACTTCTGTTCTTCCTTGCGTCCTCTCCGAATCAGGTGTTCACCAGAGAGCAGCTCCTGGATCATATCTGGGGCTATGAATTTGCAGGTGACAGCCGTACTGTTGACGTACACATAAAGCGTCTCCGCGAGAAGATCTCAGGGAACACCGAGTGGGAAATCTCTACAGTCTGGGGAATCGGCTACAAGTTCAGAGTAGGCTGAGAAATCTTTTGAGTCAATTCTCAGACATCTGCAATTTAGAGTAACAAAAAGCGAACGGCATTTTAACCGTTCGCTTTTTTTATACTTCATCGTTCTGTTCCGGATAGTATGCCGGCGGTAAGGTAAATACAAACTCCGTTCCAACACCCTCCGTTGAGATGCAGTCGATATTCTCCCCATGGGCATTGATGATAGACTTGACTATACTGAGCCCCAGTCCGGTACCATGTTTGTCCTTGCCTCTGGACTGATCCGCCTTATAAAATCTGTCCCAGATCTTACCGAGATCCGCCTTCGGTATGCCGATACCGGTGTCCTTCACGGAAATGAACACCCTGTTCCCTCTTATTCCTGTCTTGATGGAAATTGAGGATTTCGGATTACTGAATTTCAGTGCATTGTCTATAAGATTGTAAAGCACCTGCTGTATCTTAGAGTAGTCAGCATAGACCATCTCCTTTTTCTCTGCGAAGGTCAGTTCGAACACCATCTCCTTCTTCTGGCAGGTCATCTCAAAGCTTGCGCAGACATCCCTTATGACCCTGTTGATGTCAAAGTTTGTTCTGCTGAGAAATCCCTTTTTATCCAGAGAACCGAGATTCAGCATGGATTGAGTCAGCTTTGTCAGTCTTTCGGTCTCGGATATAAGTCTCCTCAGATATTTCTCCTCCAGCTCCTTCGGCACAGTACCGTCAAGTATGGCCTCAAGATAACCTTTAATGGAAGTAAGAGGTGATCGGAAATCATGACTGACATTGGCGATGAACTGTCTCTGATAGTCATCCGCCTTGGAAATTTCATCTGACATGAAATTCAGGGTCTCCGCAAGGTATCCCATCTCATCACGGGAGTTAGTCTCTATCTTATATGCATAATCTCCCGCCGCATATCTGGTAGCTCCTATGGTTATCTTTTTCAGAGGCCTGTAGACGATGATGTAAAATACCAGCAGGATTCCCACGGATAACAGAAAGATAATAAGGGCAGTAACATATACTATGTTAAGTATTTCATACTGTGACGAAAGGATATTCTGCTCCGAATTGTGAATGATCACATATCCGCTGGTGGTATAGCCTCTTGTGACCGGCGCCATGACCGTCAGTACCTCCGACGGGAACATATCGTGATAAGTTCCCACCTCATATCTGCTTCCGGTACGTGTGGTATCAAAGTTCTCTATCTGCCGGCCTTTATACCCCTTTTTATTAGCGTCGCTGAGTATCTTTCCGTTTCTGTCCACTATCCATATGTCTACATGAAGGAAGGTGGATACGGCATTCATCTGCTCATTGACAACATCCTCGCTCAGACTCGTATCCCTGGTTTCAGAATAGGTCGTAGCTATAAGAGTCGCCTCACTGTAGAGGCTGTTGGCCTGTTCCTGCAAGAGATACCTGTAGGTAAGCCTCGAAGCGAACAGCGCTACCACCGTAAATCCCAGGACTCCGAATATGATATACGCTGCAATAAATTTGATAAATAACGATTTTTTCAATGTTTATCTGCCCACAAAATCTCTACGCCATCACTCGTTGCCAAGCACCATTCTTGCGCTTCCGTATATTCCGGCATCGTTACCGAGTGTTGCAAGTGTTATATCAGCCTTGTCCTTAAGAAGCGGTGTGAGCTCCTCATAATGCTTTCTGATACCATCTATGAGATACTCTCCTGCCTTTGAAACTCCTCCGCCGATAACATAAAGCTCAGGATCGGCCACCATTGAAACCTGGGCAAGAACAAGTGCCAGGAATCTCAAACTCGTTCCGAGACTCTTCTCAGCGAGGGCATCTCCTGCCTTTGCGCAATCACAAACATCCTTTGCTGTCAATGCGTCTCCGAAATCTCTCATGGATGAAGCCTCATCTGAAGCCGCAAGCACACGCTTAGCCTCACGAACTATACCGGTTGCACTTGCCACCTGTTCAAGGCATCCGTGTCCTCCGCAGTTACACTGCTCCTTCTCATCTTCTCTCACATGGATGTGTCCTATCTCTGCTCCGGCTCCATGAACACCTGCAACTATATGACCGTTCATGATCAGTCCGCCGCCTACACCTGTTCCGAGAGTAACCATAAGTATGTTCTCGTGGCCTTTTCCGCCGCCCTGCCACATTTCGCCAAGAGCAGCAACATTGGCATCGTTTCCTGCCGCGCATCTGATGTTTCCGCCCATAAGCTCCTGCATCTCCTTTGCAGGCCAGTGGTCGTGCCATCCGAGGTTAACGCATACATGAACATATCCGTTTGGCTCAACAGGACCGGGAACACCGATGCCTATACCTTCGATATCATTGAGCTCTATTGACTTTTCTGCAAGATGCGCCTTAAGGGAATCTGCTACGTCAGGTAAGATGTATCTTCCTTCCTCTTCCTTTCTTGTCGGAACCTCCCACTTGTCCATGAGAACACCTGTGATAGTAAAGATACCGCACTTTACCGTAGTCCCTCCAACGTCAATGCCCACAACATACTGATTCATAACAGCCCCTCCGTAATAATGTTTTTTGAGATAATATTTAAGCGTGAGCCAAAAAAACTTTAACTCACTATATAATGCTGCAAAGGTCAAAAAGTCTTACTCCCTGCCCATGCAGGGAGCCAAAACTTCTTGACCCGCTCATTACTTTAATTTAATCGACTCCATATATCCGGAGCTTCCTATGAGCACGTCCAGCCCTAACGGACCTGCCGCCTTGGAAACTGCGCTCACCTTTGAAATAGGCCTGTCTATACTTCCGTCGAACTTTATGTTGCCACTCATATCATAGACTCTCAGGTTCTTGTCATTATAAAGAAATACCATTCCCTGATCTATGTCAAAGCCGGAAACATTGAAAGAAACCGGCACCGTAAAAACCATCTGTCCGTTCACACGATACACTGTAAGATTGTATGCCTCAGGTGTATTTTCGTCTGAATTCAATGTAACGGTTCCTACATAGTCATCCGAATATGATATGGCTTTTATTGTATCTTCTATGGCTACATTCTGCAAAAGCTCAGGACTCGTGAGAACCTTGGTGCTGAAAAATGCAATGCCGCCGTCATAAAATGCCTGCGCATAGGTATTGTCGGAAAAATGTACACGACCGGTCAGATGTCCAGCGAAATCATCGGTGAAACCTCCGACCACTCGGTTGCTTCCGGCATTTTGGCCTACCTCGTCAAGGTTGTAGAAAATGATCTTGTTGCCGATAGTGCCATTGTCAATATATGCGAAGGACGCGATAAGCTCTGTTCCGTCCGGGGATACCGCAATATCTATAGGATAACCATCTCCGTCCAGAATCGACTTTATGGAGATATCAAGGGCAGCTCCTTCTCTGGTGAATACTGTATTATAGCTTGCCGAGGAATCCTCCAAAAGAGCATAAACAACACCCGTCTCAGCTATGGACAGCTTGTTGATGGGGAGGTTGGTCTCCGCCTGTCCTGTGGTACCGGAAGTGTTCATGATGAAGATCGATGTCTTTCCCTGATCTCCTATCGCACAATAATCACCGTTAACAGTCACACAGGGGTTGTTCATCTCAAAGGCCTGATTCCATATGATTTTTCCGGCAGAATTGATATAAGTCGCTCCGTCTCTCGTAACCTTCAGGAAACCGTCTGCATAAATCTGATAGTCCTCATAATCCGACTCAACAGCTCCTGCATCCGCAGTCATGTCAACCGACCAGTTCACACTGAAACCCTGATACCTCCTGCGAAGAAGATAATAGGTCACTGCAGCCAGTGCCATGACTATGATAACAGCCAGAATGATAAATATGATTCGTCGCGATCCCTTATTCTTCCTTAAGTCACGATTCTGTTTTGCTTCCTGCTGCTTGAGCCGATCTGTATCAACTATCCTCTTTCTCAGCTCGTTTTTTCTGTTTTCTCTGTATGTATCAGCCATTAAATACTTCTAATCCATCCTGCCTAAAAATCTTTTGGGAAGCCCCGAAAAAAGCTCCCTCAATATAAGCTGGAGGGATATTCACCCTTCTCTACCAGCTCACGCAGAGACTTCTCAACAGCCTCCTTGTCCTCTGCATATGTAACTCCGAACCACTTATCATGATCCTTAAGTACCTTTACACTTGCCTTTCCGGAAAGCATAAGCTTGCTCACCTCATGAGGAAGCAGATACTCAGACTTCATTTCTTCACCATGGGCATCAAGCCATGCAGGGAAATTCTCCACAAGTGTATCTAAAAATCTGCGGGGAAAGCCAAACATATTCATGGAAACAATGGCATCTCCGTCTACACGAACCTCATTTCCATCTATATCGGCACCAACCAGACTTCCGTCTGCAAGCTTTGCTATATCATAGGTCTCATTGATCTCCTTAAGAAAATCATCTTCGCCCATCTTACATACGCCGCGGTTTACAGTACCGTTATCGGAAAGTGTGTTGCCGACGATATATCCGGCCATACACATATCAAACACCTGTGCATCCTCGTCCATATCATTTACAAGATAGTCATGAATGAGTCTGAAGCCTTCTTTTCCGTAGAAGTCATCCGCATTGATAACTGCAAACGGACAATCTATAAGCTCTCGAACCTGGATAAGAGCATGAGCGGTTCCCCATGGTTTTGTTCTTCCCTCAGGAACACTGTAGCCCTCCGGCAGCTTGTCAATCTCCTGAAAAGCATATTCGCACTTAGCGATCTTCTCGATACGATTGCCTATGATCTCGCGAAAATCCTTTTCTATATCCTTTCGAATGATGAAGACGATCTTGTCAAATCCCGCCTCCAGTGCATCATGGATGGAATAATCCATGATGATCTCTCCTGAAGGGCCAAGCTTTGCAAGCTGCTTGATTCCCCCTCCAAAGCGGGAACCAAGTCCTGCCGCCATAATTACGAGTGCTGTTTTTTTCATTTTCTAATACTCCTCACCAATTAATAATTAATATCCAAGCCATGCTCCGTCAGGACCGACATGAAGTCCGTCAGGTGTTACCGTGTTCGTAAGCATAGCTCCAAAGGTACCATCATGCTGTTCATTAAAATAGTACCATTTATCATTTATCTTCCACCATCCATGAAGCACCGCTCCATAGGTAGAGCCCTGGGTTGTGTTCAGCAGATACCATCTGCCGTTGACCCTCTGTAATCCTGTGAGCATAGCTCCGTTCGAACCCAGCAGATACCAGTTTACTCCATCAGGGCATATCCATCCAGTTATAAATTGGCCATTTTGCAGATAATACCAGTCATTCATGTACTGCATCCATGCACCCTCGGAAGAATTAACTGTTCCGGGAACATTCTGAATATTGAATCCCGGGCCGAAAACCTTCTCTGCACTGTTCTTCACACTTGTGGTGGAGGAACTGGTGGTCAGGGAATTGGATCTTGCCACCGGAATGTTAAAAGTATAATCCGACGAACTCTTATCGTCATCTACACTTCCATCATTCGTCACATACTGTGAATTGGCTATGAACTTTCCTCCCTCTCCGCTGGCCTGAGCCTGTACCGAAATATGCTTAAGCGTCTTATTCCCGCTGTTATAGCTGGAAATATTGACCTTATGCTTTGAGTTGGTAACAGTGGTATGGGTCTCGTGTTCTTCCCCTTCGTTGTCATCCCAGTAGATATATACGGAATACTTATCCGCATGATCGACCTTGCCCCAGCTTATCTCATTACCGGTTTCATTGAAATTTGTCGGATTCTTCAGTACATAGAACGGAAATGTGGTCGCTTTTACACGTATGTGGTCTGAAGTTCTTGACTGTATGGTCACGGTGGTCGCTGCATTGACCTCTACAGCACAGTTGGACGAAAAGGTGTATCCGCCGGCCGGACGCACATCTATAGTATAAGTGTATGACGTCTTGGGTGTCTTCTTATCACCCGATGTGCTGTAATCATATACAAAATATGTTGAGTCATAGGTACCAGGTTCCTCACCTGACGCCAGTTCTCCGGCACCCATAATGGCTTCGTTATCCGGTGAAAGATCAAGCCGGACCGTACTGATCTCAGATGCAAACGATGACAGTGCAAATGCTGTCATAAACGCCGCTGTTACCATGATAATCTTATGTAACTTCACTTAAATCCCTCCCCCTCCAAAACTTATATGAGAATGATTTTCTATGGGTTTCCCACCAACCTGTACACTCGATTCATCTCCATTTACAGCTCTTTTTATTGTATCATATTTTGCATTTACTTCAAATTATAAAGGGTGTGCCTCCCCTCAAAAATAAAGGAAAGCACACCCTTAATCAAAATATCACATACTTATAAGTCCGAATACGCTGGCAACCGATGAGAACAGAATGATGACAACAAAGAAAGGACAAAGGTACTTGATCATAAAATCAAATACAGGCTTACGGCGGAAACGCTTGCCCTCAAGCATGACCTCCTCTGCGATCTTGTCAATGTTCACAACACGCACGATAAGAAGACATGTACACATAGCAGCTACTGGCATCATTACAGAGTTTGTAAGGAAGTCAAAGAAATCAAGGAACTGCATTCCGATGATGGTCACTGTATCAAGCGGACCATAACCAAGAGCTGAAAGTGTTCCGAGGACCATCATGATAACACCTGTAAATACTGTGGATCTTCTTCTGCTCCAGTGAAGTTCATCCTCAAATGTAGAAACCGCCGACTCACTGAGTGCGATAGCAGAAGTAAGAGCGGCAAAAAGTACAAGTACAAAGAAAAGGATTCCCATAGGTGCGCCCAGTCCCATGCTTGCAAAAATCTTAGGCATGGTGATGAACATAAGTGAAGGTCCTGCCTGAAGGTTTTCCGCAGCCGAATCACCTGAAAATGCAAATACCGCCGGAATGATCATAAGACCTGCCATGATAGCGATGGCTGTGTCAAATATCTCAACCTGCTCTGTAGCCTCTTCGATGGAAACCTCCTTCTTCATATAAGATCCGAAGGTAACGAGGATACCCATAGCGATAGACAGAGAGTAGAACATCTGTCCCATGGCGGAAACCACAGTCATCCATGAGAAATTCTTTGGATTAGGAATAAGGAAATACTTTATTCCTGCCACAGCACCCGGTCTTGTCATTGAGTAGCCTGCTATGATCACGGCAAGTACAACAAGTATGGGCATCATAAACTTGGACACTCTCTCGATACCGTTCTGTACACCCAGATAAATGATGGTAAGAACAGCAAGAGAAAAAACAAGGAAACAAACTTCAACCTGGAAGCCATCTGTAATGAAGCTTGTAAAGTATCCGTCAGTTGCAAGGTTCTCAACACCGCCGCCTACGAAATACTCCGCAAGATATCTGACTACCCAGCCGCCGATAACACTGTAGTAAGGAACTATCAGTATAGGAATGATTGCATTGATCCATCCGCTCAGGCTGAACTGCCAGCCATGTCCGAAGTGATTAAAAGCTCCCACCGGTGATTTCTTGGTCATTCTTCCGAGGGCTGTCTCCGCAATGATCATTGTGTAGCCAAAGGTGACTGCCAAAAGGATATAGATGATAAGGAAAATACCTCCGCCGTATTTTGCGGCAAGATACGGGAATCTCCAGATATTTCCCAAACCAACTGATGCGCCGGCTGCTGACAGTACATAGCCCAGCTTGCCGGAAAATTTGCTTCTTTTCTTTTTGTTCATTTTAAGCCTCCAAAAAATATGCTGCCGGGACAAATAGAACAGCAGAACTGTCCGATTTCGCGTTGGCTGTCAAATGGCCATTCAACAGCCAACGCGAAAAAAAGCCCGGGAGCTTTTTACTCCCGGGACGCAAAATCATATCGCGCGGTACCACCCGACTTCAGGACTATGTCCTGCACTCATGGATCTGACAATCCATTTCCCTGTAACGTGGGATCTACGTCAGCCTTTACTGGACAACCAAAAATAGATTGTCGTTCAAAGCTGCAGCTCGGGAGTGATAAGCAATTCACCATCCTCGCGATGATCACACCATCCATCGCTCTCTGAAGAGAACTTCCGCGAACGCTCTTCTCCTTCAACGCTTTTACGCTTTAAATTATTCAATTACTTAATATAGTCATAATAAAAAATGTTTCAAATGACAATTTTTTATGTTTATTTAAGCATTTGATAACCCAGGGTAATATCATAAATAAACAGAAAATATCCTATCTTATACCGGATTATGGTGATATACTAACGATGTAAGCGATTACACAATCAACTTGAATCCCGGTTTTTCACAGGACCGGCACTATTATTTCAGTCATTTTTTATTCATAACAAAATGATCTGACTTTACAAATCGGAGGTTTATTATGTCACAGGATATGGCAAAAGAGCATCCTGACTGCGCATATTGTGCAAAAGGAGATCTGGTTAAAAAATTCGGATACGAAATATGTGAGCTTCCCGCTTCTACAGTTTATCTTTTCAAGGAGCAGAGCCACCCGGGAAGATGCATCGTTGCATCAAAGTATCATGTTTCCGAGATGCTTGAGCTCTCTACGGAAGAGAGAAATGCTTTTATCGCAGATGTTAACACTGTAGCTGCTGCCATCCACAAGGTATGTTCACCTGACAAGCTCAACTACGGTATGTATGGTGATACTGGTCATCATCTTCACATGCATCTCGTTCCAAAGTACAGGGATGAGTTTGAGTGGGGCGGAACCTTTGCCATGGATCCTGATAAAAAGAAAATCACAGACGATAGTGAGCTTGAGAAGATAGCCGCTCCGATCCGTGAAGCTATTCTGGCTAAGTGAACTATAGATACCCATTTAAAGGTCTGATCCTCTAAATCAGAAAAAAACAGACTCCGGCCTTTGTTCAGCCATTCGTAACCCTCGAAAAGCTGAACAAAGGCCGGAGCCTCTTTTAAGGTCATATCTCATTTTTGATGTATTTAGCCAGCTTCTTCAGCGCTTTCTGATTACGTCTGAAGTAGCTGTATCTGCCCACATACTTCACCTCTAGAAAACCTGCTTTTACAAGCAGATCAAGATCATGTGATGTGGTAGACTGCGCCTTTCCCGCTTTTTTCTGAATGTCAGTGACCGAGACCCCTCCCACAAAGTCCATGTCCTTTAAACTATCATCCTCCTTGCGTCCCGGAAAATATTTATCCGGTTCTGCCAGCCATTTCAGAATATCAATTCGGGTCTGATTTGCGATAGCCTTAAGCATTACTAATTTGTTGTCTTTGTTTTCCTTATTTTCTTTTTTATCACCCATATATTTAATTATAAATAAGTAATAAAAAAAGTCAAAAATAAATAATTTTTTTGCACAATTCCCCAAAGTTATCAACACGGTTTTCTGCGTTTTTAATAATTTTTATACTTTTACACAGACTTATCCATATAATGTGGACAAAAAAAGGAGCCTAAGCCCCTTTTTTGCCATAATCATAGAAAAAGTCTTAAATTTATCCACATAATTTGTAGCTTGTTTTCCACATCCCCAGGCTAAAAGAAATCTTTTTTCACATTTTCATAACCTGTCCTGTTTAGGGGTGATGCAGAGTTTCTTTATATGGGATACTTATCCGACCAGTCTTCTGATTGCCAATATTCTTTTATATGTTGCGCTGTTAATAGTAATTCCATAACGGGAACCAAGTGCAGATAATAATCTGCCATCCCCAAGATACAAACCTACATGTCCTGAGTAACAAATGATGTCTCCGGGCTGTGCCTCAGCAAGACTTGCTACAGGAACTCCTACGGAACGAAGTGCCGATGATGAATGAGGCAGGGAAAATCCGAAATTTCTGTATACGCTCATAACAAATCCCGAACAGTCTGTTCCGGAGGTAAGGCTGCTTCCTCCGTATCTGTAAGGATTTCCGATAAACTGTGAAGCAAACTCAATAACCTGTTCTCCTGGAGCTTTCTGCTCAATCGCGATATCAACCGCTTCCTGAGCCACACTTTCCGCATCCGGAATGCTGAGTGCAGCATTGTCGATCTCTCCGCTGGTTCCTTCCGTAGATGCAGCTCCTTCTTCTATAGAGGAGCTCTCCGCTGCCTTGTTTTTCTTTTCATATTCTGCGTTTACTGTTTCTTCCAGATATGTATTGTCTATAGCTCTGCTTGTCGCAAAGGAAGGTAATGCAAACGCTGTCATAGTCAACATTGTTACGATCACAGAAGCACCAAGCTTTTTTACACTCTTTGTAAATGGTGCAGAAATGGAACCATGATTGTCCATCCCTTGAGCTTTTGCCCCTGTACTGCCAAATAATATTTTTCTAATAACCAAAAATAACCTCCATTGTCACACAACAGAGGCTATTTTAAAACTCAAATATGAACTTGAACTAAAGATACTATAAACAATCCTTACTGTTTTTGGATTAAATTCTTATGAAAAACAGCGGAAATTTATAAAATTATTATAAAATTGGCCAAATTGAGCCTTGTCCTCATGCCAATTATCGGCATAATTAAAGGCTTTATAAGCAATTATGAACGGATCTGAATAATATTTTCAGTTTTTTAGTCACAAACAACTACAACTGTGCCCTTATCGATCAGTCCGTATAGTGCCTGTGCCCTGTCATGTGGCAGGTTGATGCAGCCGTGGCTTCCGTTATTCACATAGATATTGCCTCCAAAGGAGGATCTCCAGGTAGCATCATGAAGTCCTATGCCTCCGTTGAACGGCATCCAGTAGTCTACATGGGACTCATAGCTAGGTTTTCCGTTCTTTCCTATAGGGCCTCTCAAAACTCTGTCTGTGGTCTTGTAATTAACTGTGAACAGACCTGTAGGTGTTGCCCTGTCGGGATTTGTAGCGGTTCCCGAAACTATAGGACTCTCCCAGACACAGGTTCCGTCCTGATAGAAGTAGGCATGCTGAGATGAGATATCCACCTCAACAAAGGTGTTCCCCCACTGAGGCATGGCTCCCTGCGCGGCAATCGAAGCATAAACAGGCTGCCTTACTACTGACTGGAGAGACTGTATATTTGCTGTCAGGGCTGCAGTTTCACCTGCAAGATCAATGTAGTATCCATAGCCCGTTGCCAATGTCTTCACCGTACCGTCTGCACTGTTCCAGGTCTGAACCCCCTTGGGATCATAAAGATCTTTTAAGCCCTGTACATACTGAGCCACCTGGTTCTGATCAACAGTAACTACATTGCCATCGTTACCGGTGACCCATGAAGCTATGGTCACTCCGTCGAGAACCACCGTTTCTCCCGTTGCAAGCTGGTAAGTAACAGACATACCGTTCACTGATGCCATCTTCTGTCCTGTAGCCATAGCTTCAGCCGGTGATGATGCGCCGGCAATGATGGCGGACATATCCATGTTTGAACTTACACCGTTTATTGCAGCTACCTGAGCCATCTTCTCCTCATATGACATCGCAGCCCCCGGGCCCAGCTGTGATACTGTAGAAGCAGGATCCACTCCGGCGACAGCTGTCACATAATTGTCCGCATAAGCATGGACACTGATCATGGCACTCACAGACAGTGCAATAATGGCCGAACGAAAAACTGATTTTTTCATGATTAACCCCTCTTATAATCTTTACAAAAACAAGCCTAGCATACCTCTTTTTAAACCCTCTTGTCTACAACCCCCGGAAGGACATCTGCGCAAATGTTTATCGTTATCCGAAACGGAGATCTCACCATATTTTATCATCATCCGGAACAGATTCCCCGGATCATCTGTTTAAATATTCTTCCGTGGTCATGAGCTCAACATGAAGCGGTGAAAGTCCCTCAAGAACCTTCTGAACGGCAGCTTCTGTTTCATCATCAAGCCCCGCACAGGCATCCGTAAGATATATGAAATGATATCCAAGATCCGCTCCCTGAAAAAATGTTGACAGCACACAGCATTCAGCCACTACACCCGTAAGCACTATATCGCCTCCGTGGACCATGGCCTTGTCTGCTGCGGCTCTCACATAGGGCTGTGAAAAGCAGCTGTAGGTACACTTGTCAAAATAAGGGAACTCTTCCACATACCTCGCTATCCCGGGTATGAACTCTTCCATAACAGGATTTTCGTTTATCTCCCGGTTCACTTTATTGTACTCAGCCCATACTCCTTCCGCATCCTCCTGATCCGCTGCTATAAAACGGGTCAGCATGGCGGAAGGAGCAGCATCCTCCATATCTATAACTCTATCAAGCAGTTTGGAGACATTTAAAACAGCTCCGGGAATGTTTCCGCATGCCCAGGGCTGCCCAGGCATATAGACCTTCTGCAGGTCTATGACAAGTATCAGGTCTTCCTTTTTCACTTTTTTCCCTCCTTTTCCAGTTCTTCCATCAGAGAAACCAGATGGGGCGGAGTCAGTGCCGCCTTCTCAAGTACCGGATGGTTCCTGAATATCTCATCCGGAGTCCCATCGGCAAGAATCTCTCCATGAGCCATGGCAATGACTCTTTCAAATGAACCTGCCACAAAGTCCATATCATGGAGTATGGCCACCACAAGCTTTCCCCTAGATGACAGATCCCTTATGATTCCTCTTATCTTCTCGCGTCCTTTATAGTCCTGGGCGATGGTTGGCTCATCAAGTATGATAACATCCGTATCCATGGCAAGAACCGAAGCGATGGCCACCATCTTACGATCCGAAAGCTCAAGATCATAGGGATTCTTCTTTTCGGCCCCCTCGAGTCCCACCGCCTCCAGCGCTTCATGGGCCCTGCGGGCTGCTTCCTCAGATGTCATGCCGATGTTCAAAGGCCCGAACATGACCTCATCCAGAACATTGTATTTAAATATCTGATCGTCGGGGTTCTGAAATACGTACCCCACCTTACCTGCCAGTTCCGCAACAGTCTTTGATGCGATATCCTGACCTTCAAAGGTCAGTTTTCCACTGTCAGGCTTGAGAAGTCCCTTAAGAATTCGTACAAGGGTCGTCTTTCCCGCACCATTCTGGCCGATGATGGCTGTAGGTCTTCTGTCGAGTTCAAGATCAATTCCTTTAAAGATCTCATTTCCCGGTATATATGAGAAATGAATGTCTTCCACCTTAAAGGTCCCGGCAGATGTTTCTGTACCTGTGGCCAATGTCTCTGCCGGAACCTTTTTATAATCGGCACCGGTGCTTTTCATCAGCGCCAAAAGCTCCCTTTTGGTCACCGGATAGTTTCCGTCAGGAAGCTTCAGATTATTTTCCTTTGCAAATACGGTATAGGCAGGCGGCATGACACCATATTCAGGAAGATCCTCCCTCGAAAAGATACTGCCCGGTGTATCAAAAGCAATCAGCTTTCCTTTATGCATAAGCATGATTCTGTCACAATACTCGGCAAGCTTTTCAATCTTCTGTTCTATCATGATGATGGTAATGCCTGTTTCGGTCAGGTCATCCACAGCATGGAAAACTTCCTCAGAACCCGCAGGATCCAGCTGGGATGTGGGTTCGTCAAGAATCAGGATTTCGGGATTCATGGCGAGCACGGAGGCGATGGCAACTCTCTGCAGCTGTCCTCCGGAGAGGTCAAAGGGATTTCTGTCGCGAAATTCCCATATCCCAAACCGTTTAAGAACTTCCTCCACACGGGCGTGAATCATATCTGGCTCTATCCCAAGATTCTGAAGACCGTAACCCACCTCATCGTATACGGTATTCTTAGCTCCGCTAAGCTGATTAAAGGGATTCTGAAATACAAGTCCTGCTTTTCTGCAAAGCTCCGCTACCGGTGCGGTCTTTGCAGAAAGACCGTCCACAACTACGGACCCTCCGTATGCACCCTTGTAAAACTGCGGTATAAGTCCCAAAAGTGCCTGGGAAAGAGTGCTTTTTCCCGCACCGTTCTCACCTGCTATTCCTATGAACTGTCCTTTTTCTATATTTATACTGATATCATCCAGTGCAAGCCCTGTTGTGCCGGGATAACGATATTTCAGGTTCTTTATTTCGATCAGAGACATTATCTGCTCCTTGTTTCTATTTATAAATGGTTATTACAGAATACAGGTCACCCTGAGAATGATGACCGTAAGAAGAGAGAGGATGCTCACCCACTTCATGATCCGGTCCAAAGTGCTGTAAGGATGACTGTAAAGATATGTCTTTTTTACCTTGGAGCCAAACCCTCTTACCTCAAGAGCGATAGCCCTTTCTCTGGTTGAAGTAAGTGCCGACATGACCACAGGAGAAATAAGAGGCAGAAACGCCTTTAAACGTGTCATAAGCTTACCCTCTGTTTCCATTCCACGGCTCCTCTGGGCATCTGAAATGGTATGCATGGTCCCCATCATCTCCGGCACTATCTGAAATACCGAATTAATGATATATCCGAATTTCGGACTGAAGCCCTTCTTTTCAAGTTCCTCCACCAGTTCCGAAGGGCTGGTGGTAAGAACAAGCACAGAAAAGCTGAGCAGCATATTCAGAATGTTGAAGCCGATCCGGGCCGAGTATAAAAGGCCCTCTCTGTAAAAGTTAACCGGTCCCAGAGAAAAAAGAAGGGCATCATTATCCTTATAGAAGATTCCCTGAATGAGAAAAATCGTCAGGATGATGGTGAAGGAAAATGCTATCAGCGGCAGTGCTTTTCTGAGCATACGGGCACTGCCCAGCATGCAGATGCTTAAAAAAATGGTAATCCCGAACACAAAGAGATGTCCTGAAATAAGGGGAATAAGTATAACCGCCGCAAGATAAAACAGTTTTGAAAATGGGTGAAGCTTCACAAGCCACGAGCCATTGTCGGAATACAGTGATATAGATTTCATGTCAGATACGGATCCTTTACAAAAAAGCGGCCATGATAGACATGACCGCTTAAGTTTCAATGTTCGGTTATTATTTTAACAAAAACCCTTCATTAATCAAGTGACTCAACTACTGCATTTGCATCATAGAGTGATGTAAGCTTCTCAGGAAGCCTGCTTACTATAAGGTATACGATAATACCTGTGATGATTTTGTCCGGAACATCCACTACCAGCTCATCAAGGAGTGATCCCAGCCATACAGGTAAGTTTGCAGCCTGAGTTGCTGCAAAGACCGCATCTCCCCATACATTTCCTGTCTGTCCGCCCCAATAAATGATATTGAGTGGTGTTGAAACGATAACTGCTGCAAGACCGCCAACACATGCTGTGATCATAGCCTTAGGGAAATTCTCCATAAATCCGAGCCTTGCCATCACACCTACAGCTATACCTATGAAAAGTGATGTAAGTGCATAAACCAGAGTGATGTTATCTCCCGTTGTGAATCCGTAGATAAGGTTGTTGGCTGCACCACAGATACCGCCGATGACAGGTCCGCCAAGAATAGCACCAATGCATGTTCCTATACAATCAAGCCAGAGTGGCAGCTTAAGTACCTGAGCAAAAAGCTTGCCGATGTAGTTGATGCCGATGCAGGCAGGAATCAGAACGATCACTGCAGTTGAGAAATTAGTTTTAAAAAGCTTACCCATATTTTATCTCCCCTTCATATTAAATGTTTTTCATGTTGAACATGGATAAATATGTAAAAACCTCCCTTATTATATACTAATTTTAAGAAAATGGGAGACCTGTTTTAACTTATAACACTGTTATAAAAGCCGGAATGCGTTCTGCATTCCGGCTTGATGCTTCTTATGATGAATCTCTCTTATTTTCAGTCCTTCGAGAACTCAATGGTCATGTCGCACCTTTCCTGTACGCCCATTCTCTCGATGTAAATGTCTGTTTTCGGTATCCACTTGTCTATGTAGTCATCAAGTTCAGAGGTTCCCTCCCGGTCGATGACATTTTCAATCTGCTGATGGTACTCCACATCCATGAATATGCGAAGATCATAGGGATCTCCGAAATACGGATTCATACAATAGGTACCTTCTATGATATTCAGTCTCTTAGGAGGAATATCTCTTGAGAACTCTGCGTCAAAATCCATGGTGTGATAGTTGAAGGGACGGTAGTGAACCACCTCTCCTCTTTCCACAACATCCAGAACCTCTCTCTTGAAACGCTCATAATCCACGTTCCCGCCGACTTCCAGAAGCCTTTCTTTTGTTCTCTGGTGACTCTGGAGATAAAAATCATCCATGTGGAACAGGTTGCCGCCAAATTTCTCATGAAGATATTTGGAAATAGTGGTCTTTCCTGCTCCGGTACGCCCATCGATGGCGATGATGATTCTGTCATCACTGCTTCTGATAAGCTTCTCTATTGCTAACACCGCAGGCAAAAACCTTTTCAGGTTACGAACCTGCCTCTGTCTCATATTATTCATTACTTTACCTTGAAACGTCAGCGCCTTTAATATTCTCACCATGAACTGACGGCTCATGTCCCTTCTTCGGGAAAACCGGCGCCTCCGGTACAAAGCCGGGACGCGTCCTGCTTTGTATTTATTTTTGCACAATATGAGTTAAATCATAGAGGTTTGTCACAAAGATGTCAAGCTCACCATATCCGGTCCATACACCGGAGTATCTGTCGATTAATTATCCGAAAATATCAATAGAACAAATAAATACCGTTCTAAAAATCGCCGCGTGTCCAGAGTGCATTTCCTCTTTATTTTACACTTCGCTTTATGCTTTACCTACACCTTTACAGCTCCATAACCTTCAGCACTTCTTCCCTGAGTTTTGCACGCTGATCCTTCAGTAACAGATACTCATTATACTTATAGTATGCCTCGTTACCGCACTCGGATATGAACTTCAGACTGTAGAAGCCCGCATTGATGTCGCTTAAGAAGATTACCAGCTCCTGACCCTCACCGAAAGCACTATTAATGAAATTAAAGGCATTGGTGAGGTGCTCACCGGTATTTTTAATGGAAAGAGCTCTTGCTGACTCCCTCTCACTGAACCACTGCTTTGCTGTTCCGTAAAGAGAATCATTATCACCGCCGGAAAGAGCCATCTTGTTTTCAAGCTCCTCAAGTGCAAGAAGGGTCTTTTTCTGTATCCTAAGCTGATAACGGCTGAGCATACGAGCTTTTATACTCTTTTCCATATGAAGCTTCATGGCGTCATGATTGGTACGGAGTGCGTCAAGAAGATCGCATTTTACACCGGTCTTTTCAGACAGCTCCTTGAGCTTCTTAACTTCAGCGAAAACAGCTCTCTGTATGTCCAGCTGCTCCGCATAACTTCTGAACTCGTGATTGAGGGTATCCACCATAAGTCCGAGAAGCGACAGCTTTTCATCGAAGGATGCCGAAATGATGGCAGAAAGATCCTTCGGGAAATTACCCTCAAGTATAGCCGGAACCTGATATGTTACTCGATACCTGTTGTAAAGCTCATAGTAAGTGGCAAAGTCTCTTGCTATCTCCGGATCACCTATATACTGCCCCACCAGGTCTCTCGTCACAGGAAGTCCCATGTCTTCATAGACCTTGACTATACGGCTCAGGTCCTCCCAGCCTCTTGCGGTAACGAAGTGCTTTCCCTCGATTCCTGCCTTTACGGAATAGAAATTCTCCTTCTTTATCTCAAGGTATGCAAGGATAGCTCCTGAAACGTCCATTTTATAAGCATATTCCTTCCACACCAGATAGTCCTCGGCTATATCGATACGCTTCACTCTGTCGAGAGTCACTATATCGAAATCTCTAACTGACTTGTTATACTCCGGGGGATTTCCCGCAGTCACGATTACAAATCCCTCAGGAACCCTGTGTGAGCCGAAGGTCTTGTACTGAAGGAACTGCAGCATGGTAGGTGCCAATGTCTCTGAAACGCAGTTTATCTCATCCAGGAACAGTATGCCTTCTTTTACTCCGGATTTTTCAATCTGGTCATAGATAGCCGCAATTATCTCAGACATGGTGTACTCTGTAACCGAATACTCCTCCTCACCGTAATTCTTCTTGCTTATATACGGAAGACCTATAGCCGACTGTCTCGTATGGTGCGTGATGGTATAGGAAACAAGGTTAATGTTCAGCTCCTCCGCAATCTGCTCCATGATGGCAGTCTTACCGATTCCGGGAGGTCCCATAAGGAGCACCGGCCTCTGCTTCTCCACAGGTATCCTGTAGGCACCTGTCTCATCCTTCATAAGGTAGGCTTTAACTGTATTCACAACTTCCTGCTTTGCTTCTTTTATATTCATATTCTCTCCGCCTGTAAAATACAATTCCGTTTTTTCGGAAATCAGTAATCTATTCTTTCAGTTCCGCTTTTTCGGAAATCGGTAATCTATTTTTTCAATTCTGTTTTTTCGGAAATCGGTAATCTATTTTTTTCAATTCCATTGTTTTCGGAAATCAGTAATCTATTCCTTCAAATACAGCTTCATGGCCCAGTCCGGCACATCCTTGTCATTGATATCCGAAAGAGGGTCAAAGACAAAGGCTGTATCATAGTCCGTCTGCTTCTCCGGATATTTACCGTAGCCGTCTGTAAAATAGAGCATTCCCTTCATATCCGGAAGCTCCCTCTTTTTCCGAAGCTCCTCGACAAACTCAAATACCGGACGAAAATCCGTACCGTAGCCTCCACGCATCTGAAAATGCCCGGCGTACTCCTCTATTTCCTCAGGCTTATAAAGTGTCACATCACTCTGAACCCGGTCATCACACTCAATTACGTGAACTCTTATCTGTTTAAAGAAGGTGGTCCTGTTCCTTAGAAGTGCCGCCGTTTCATTGAGAAACTTCTGAACCTGGTCCTGCTTTGTGGAAGCTGAAGTATCGATAGCGATGACAAGATCCGAAATCCTCCTGTCCTCGCAGAATTCGTTTTCCTCTATAAGCGGCATGTTACCGTAAAACTCCATACCGTAATTATAGTAGCCATAGTCAAAGCTGTCGGGATCCACCCTTGTCTCCTCTCTTACAACCGTAAGCTTCCTTAGGAACTCCCTAAAGTCGGTCTCCTTACGGTACTGGGCAGAGAGCACCCATCCGAGACTTCCCGTCTCATCAGAGGCATCCTTCGAAAATGTCTCAAGCTCAGTCTTCAGTCTCTCCGCTGTATCCTTCCAGTTCTCCGAAAGCTCGTCGGGAGAAATATGGTGGAGCGGAGGCCTTCTGCCGCCACCATCCTCCCGTCTGTTCTCTCCGGGATTTCCGGACTCTTCCGGCGCAGACCCCGAGGACTCTTTTCCATCATCCCCCTTAGATCTTCCCGAAGCATCTGTGTCATCCTTTGAAGCATCGGGTCCTTCTTCGGACCCCTGAGATGATCCATCAGGATTCTCAGCCTCCGACGAATCATCCCTGTTTTCAGATGAATTATTCTCCGGAGAATTCATATCACCCCCGGGAGAAGCATTGGCATCATCCTGTTCCTCATCCTGATCCTCCAGTCTCTTCCAGAACTGGTGGTCACATCTGTAGAACTCTTCATGAAGCCTCAGCCTCGTATCCAGATCTATATTGTTAAGTTTAAAATAATTATATATCCTCTCAGCCGTCAGTACCTTACACTCAGCCTTTAACTTTTCGTACCACTGCTCCCTGAAGGGATATGCCGGACGGTTGATAATGTCATAATCCATGGAATCCAGCACCGACTCCACCTGTATATCCGCCGCAAGGTCCCAAAGTTCCTTATCCTCGTACTGATCAGATGTGAACATATGTCTGAAGATACAGTGAAGGATGATATGAAGATACAGTCTGTCCAGCTTCTGGGGACTCTCCACAAAAAGGTGAAACACAAAGGTCGGATTATAATGTATAGTCCTTGCATCCGTTCCCATCCTCTGGGTACTGAGATCCAGGGTATATCCCAGGCTGTCCAGAGCTCTCCCCATAAAACGCATGGCGAGGTACAGCTCCGTCCGGGCCTCCGTCAGTATTCTGTTTCCGAAATCACTAAGGTCCTGATGGGCCTTCATCAGTTTTTTCTCTGCCATATTTCTTCTCTCAAAAAATCTGTCTCATTCAAATTCAGGTTGCATCCAAGGCTTTTTTCAATATTTCTTAGATTTGTCTGGATCCCTAAAACACCTGCAGCGTATATGGATTTATCATTTGATCCCAAAAGTAATATTCCTTTATTCAAAAAGTACCATCAGCTATTTTACAGCTCGAATATTTCGGGTCCAAAGGATGATTGATTACCTGAAGCATTATTCCTGAAGTGCCTGTTCTGATAGTCCATCAGTATGGCCGAGATGGTCACCGCCCCTTCCTTTGCCGCCGCTTCAAGTGCCGGTGCCAGCGCCTCTTCGGAGATAAGCTCCTGTTCCACCATGAACCTTATCCTCTCCTCAGTTCTTGTCTTGTCCTGAGGAATCCATATGAGCTCTCCCTCATGTCCGAACCGGAGTGCATTATATCCTGCTATGAGCTTCGGAAGTATCTCGGGACTCTTCTCTCTGAGATAATCCTCGTACTGCTTTCTGTACTCATCACTCAATCTATAAGGGTACATCAGTCTCCCGAAGGCAGCATTGACAGCGCTGGCAGGTTCATCATAGGTGAACCTGGAGAATAATCTGTCATACCCCGCGAAATCAATATCCGTTCTCGTCACCAGCTGTCTCGTCACATAACCGGACCCTTCTATGTGCTCATGGAAGGCTCTGCTGAAGGTATCCTCCTCATAGTTATCAGCATAGGATGGAAATGTCAGCGCCGCTGTAACTATGGTCCCTGACACTGAAGTACCATCCTCAGAATCAATTCTTACTCTCTTCACAGCTCTCTCAGGGAGTTCCGACAAAGGCTTATCCACACTGAGATGCTCTTCATCCACCGGAAAATGTATAAGTACCGGGAACACGGAATCACTGTCGCCTATCATTTCCTTCAGCAGCCTGAAGCTGTTCTTATGAGCAAAACTTATTTCCACTTCCTGAAGCTCCTGACACTGCCGGAGAGCCCCGTCGTAATAATCCACCACACTGTCTGTGAGGCTCAGATAATGAAGATGATGACAGCTGTGAAATGCATAAGGCCGGATCTTTTGAATCTTGTCGGAAAGTGCCACTGTCTCAAGATCAGTCCTTGATGCAAATGCCCTGTTATTAATTTCAGTGACAGGAATCCTGTTTACTTCTCCCTTAACAGAAGAGTCAGCTGAGCCTTCCTTTGTACCGGCAGCTTCAAAAATTTTTTCACCACCACTATCGTTCTTTTCAATGACCATGTATTCCGGGATATTCAGATTCTTTATGCTTCCCTCATATCCGGTTACACAGACTATGGTATTTCCTTTATCGTTTCTGATTTCGTAAGTTAAACTCATGTATGCTTCACTGCCCGAAAATGAGCAGACATCCTCTCATCTATCTATATACTATCTCGTTTCATTCATAAGGTAATATAAAACTGTATTTTGCACAATTAAATTCTTTATAAATTTTACTCATGCAATCTTTCCTATGATAGCACCATATCTCTTTCATCTGAACATGCTTATAAATATAATGAAGGAGAACCTTGATGAATGCTATCATCAAAGTTCTCCATGAATATTTCGAAATATATTATCTGTTTTTACTATTTCACGTTCAACTTGTCACAAGCTGTCGAAAACTGTCTCCGATAAAAGCTCAGTCCCAAAGTCCTGTGGTCTCGTAATCAGGATGAGCCTCAATCAAAGCTTTCAGCGCTTCGGCATTGGCCGCATCTCTCTCAGCCTTTGCTTTCTCCGCTGCTGCAAAAAGCTCATTATTCTCCTGACTTACTTCTTGAGTTATGTTTTCCTCTGGTGCCTTGATATATTTAACTCCTGATATCTCCTGAGCCTCGGCCTCTCCCTTTATGGCAGAAGCCACAAGGTTTGAAAGCTTACCGTAAAACTCTCCGTAGAGATGTACCTTATCCGGCATATAATACTCAGGATGTCCTATAGCGAGATTATAGCTGTCTATAACAGTGGCACCCAGACTGCCGGCAAGCTTCAAAGTAGGCTCAACAGCATTTCTCTGGAGACCGAAATACTCATCCCTCGCCTCAGGGGGAATTACGAAATAAATCTTCATTACCCTATTGCTCCTTAAATAAGTCTCAACAACCTCTCTGTACTGGTTCTCAAAATACTTTGGAGTCCAGTTATAGGCGCGGATATCATTGGCACCGAACATGAACACCAGTATATCTGCATCATAAGCGACACTCTTTGGATAAAGTTCGGTGTCCACATACTCCAGCGGACCGTCATCGATAACATAGGACGCCGTCTGACCGAAATTCTTAACCTCATAGTCACTTCCCAAAAGCTTCTGAAGCTGTGCCGGGTAGGAATCGGCCTCATTTTCGAGAAGATATCCTCTGGTAAGTGAATCTCCTATACAGGCCACCTTCGTTTCTGCAAAAGCTGTAGTGGCACATCCTGCCGCAACAGTCAGAACCGTAGCCATAAGAACAGATATCTTAGCTAAACCAAAAAATCTTTTATTTGTTAGTTTCATATTCACCTTCCTAGTAAACTATTATCATAAAAATCTTTCTAACTTAACAGTTATTCTAGATTCATCGACCTCTCAAAACAAGTATAGATTCTATGAAACCCTCTTACAATTAAATGACTGCCTATTGTCCTTACACCTGTCCTTCTCTAATCACAATCCTTCAATCATCTTCATCATCCCCTGCGTAACCTTATCAATCTGTCCAAGTACTGACTGCGCCGATCGGATAAGTATGGTATTCTTCTCATATTTTGACATCTCTTCCGCCATGTTAGTATCCCTGATACGAGATTCCGAACCGGTTATATTCTCATCCATTGTCTCATTGTTGTTGCGCGAATGCTCAAGGCGATTCTGCTGAGCACCAAGCCTTGCTCTGTAGTACGAGATCTTATCTATGGCATACTTTATATCCTGAACGTTACTGGGGGCATATATAGAAGTTGTTGTATAACCTGTAGGCGAAACCGCCGGTCCTATGTACCTCTTTGTGTCATACTCCCTATACCTTGTTTCATAAACATAAACAGTCTCACCATTACCATTAGTGGTAGTACCCACAACAGCCTGATATGGGACTGAATGATGAGTGATTTCGTAATTGGCAGGATCATCAAGCTTAGCAAGATCTTCCGGAGAGTATATAGGAGTCCTTGTTGTTTTATAGGTATCAACACTAAAATTCTTAATCCCGAGTTCATCAAGATCCAAATATGGCAGGTCTAATGGAATACGATCATCCTTCACACTGCTGCATTGTATCCAGAATTTTTCAGGATGTTTTATATATGTCCCTGTTGTTTTGCTGTTGATGGATACACTACTGTAGCTATCCAGACTGCCTACGTCTCTGTAATCATATATGGCTATGGCCGGGGTATTGCCATCTGCATTCATATCCAGCATTCTGTTATAGTGATCCGTTGTTTCAACATATCCAGACAGACTTTCATAGGTTTTACTGTAGAGTCTGTTAGCTACAGTTTTTGCCGCTTCAGAAAGAGTTACCTGGTCTGCATTGGAATCCACCAGATACGATAAATAATCAAAAACCGTTGTTGAAGTATCATCTGACAATGTCATAGTGCCAAGGTCTATGGCATTACCCGTAACTCTCTTTCCACTGGAATATCTCATGGAGTCTAATGTGAACTCACATGTATCACCACTATCCAAATCTCTGGCACTGCCATAAAAAGCCACTCCATAGTATTGTGGATGTGCAACTCCTGTTGCATTACAGGTCGCACAGGACATACCTATACTGCTTCCAAGAAGATCAAAAACATCATTATAAAGGTCTTTCGCTGTCAAGGAACCTGAACCATCATACTTTGTCATAAGTCCGCTGAAATCTATGATCGCACTTAAGTTATCGTTTAGCTCCGGAGTCCAAGTCCCTTTATATGTATAATTACTGTCCCTCGCATACTTTTCATCCGGTCCATAGTAATCATATGTTTCCGGGGAAGTATTGTTTGTCCTCTTCACAAAATACGCATCCTGATCCTGAACAAAATTCAGGCCGGAAACATTGTTTATAGACATCTCTGAAGAGGACTGTGCTTTTAGCCAGTCCGGAAGATCTTTTGTATAGTTCACATACTTGTCCTCATTACTCTGTTTCAAGATTTTGATGTCATTGAACTCAGTGTCATCCGTAATCCTTATTATCTCTACCTTCAGTTCTTTGATCTCATTTTGAATCTCACGGCGATTGTCTTCACTATAGGTTCCGTTTGCAGCCTGTACAGATAGCTTACTGATTCTTTGAAGTATCTCTGTAATTTCTGCCATGGCACCATCAGCCGTCTGAATAAGTGAGATGCCATCATCAATGTTATTATGTCCCTGATCAAGCCCCTTGATACGCTCACGCATGCTTTCACTTACCGCAAGCCCTGCAGCATCGTCTCCTGCTTTATTAATCTTAAAGCCTGAGGACAGTTTCTCAAGATTTTTACAAAGTTCACCTTGATTATTTCCGAAATATCTTAATGCAGTTACCGAAGATAAATTATGTCTTATTCTCATATCGGACTAAATTCCTTAACATATACTCCAACGCTGAAACTCATAATAAAATGAATAGCAATTTATCGAAATATATATCGACGCAACGAAATAACATATTATGCTATTTAGTCCTTATATAACCCTTAGATACTGATATTTACCATAAGAGATATGCCCATGGTGGCAAATCCGTTCGATATGATACAGGTGTTGGGCTTATAGCATTCATAATGTCTCGATATCCATCCCGGGCCTTATTATCGTAATCGGGCAGGGGTCCCCTGCCCGATTCTGCGTTAACCTTCCCATGTCCGATCGTGCAGGCACGTCGGCCGCGTGAAGGCTTTATCGCAAAAAAAGCGGAGCAAATGACCAGTTAGTTCATTTGCTCCGTTGCAGTCTGTATAATGTATATTTTAACTCATGTATTTATAACGTATCACCCTGTTTTTAATGTCAGCCATAACAGAATTTCACTTATTATCTTCCTCCGTCATGACTCCTGTAGCCTTGAGCACTTCCTCAACATACTCCACAGGAATGATCTCCAGCTTGTCCTTTACCTCGGAAGCCACATCACGAAGGTCTTCAACATTGTCCTTAGGGATAAATACCTTTGTGACTCCGGCTCGCTCTGCTGCCATGAGCTTCTCGGGAAGTCCGCCTATGGCATTGACAGTACCTTCAAGGGAAATCTCACCTGTCATGGCGATGTGAGGAGAAACCGGACGTCCTGTTACAAGGGATGCAAGAGCCGTTGTCATGGTGATTCCCGCTGAAGGACCATCCTTCGGAGTTGAGCCGTCAGGTACGTGGATATGAAGATCGTTCTCCTTGAACTTTGAAGCAAGCTCCGGGAATTTTGACTTGACCAGTGACAGAGCTATCTGAACTGATTCCTTCATCACATCCCCAAGCTGTCCTGTTACCACAGTCTTACCTTCACCCTTTGTGAACAGTGACTCGATGTAAAGAATTTCTCCTCCAACCTGAGTCCATGCAAGGCCTGTGACAACACCCGGACGCGCCTCATCCTTTACCTTGTTGTGAGTGAGGGCATGCATATCGAGATATTCTCTCAGCTCGTCCTTTGTTACAACTATCTTAGGCTCTGTCTCGCTGCACTCTGACTTATCTTTATTTGAATCAGCCGAATCTATCGTACAGGTTCCTGCCGGATCATACCCTGTCTTTTCTTCTCCGGCTCCGGTAGAAACGGTTCCTGCATCTGATTCATTCTTTTCATGATCTTTTTCCGTATCCTCAGGTACACCATTCTCCCTTACGAACTTCACAGCCGCAATACGGCAGAGAGTATCCAGTCTCTTCTTGAGCCCACGTACGCCGCCCTCACGGGTGTAGTCCGAGATAATGGTCTCCATAGCCTCGTCTGTAACCTTTATATCACCCTTCTCGAGACCTACTGCATTCAGAGCCTTCGGGAGCAGATGCTTCTCTGCTATCTGGAACTTCTCTGTGGGAGTGTATCCTTGGAACTGAATCACCTCCATACGGTTAAGAAGCGGTCCCGGGATAGTATCCAGAGTGTTTGCGGTACAGATGAAAAGCACATCGCTTAAATCATAGGGCACATTCATATAATGATCTGTAAATGTGTTATTCTGCTCAGGGTCCAGCACCTCAAGAAGTGCGCTTGCAGGATCTCCGTTGTAGGAGCTTGAGAGCTTGTCGATCTCATCCAGCACCATAACCGGATTCGATACTCCTGCCTTGCTGATTCCATCCATGATACGTCCCGGCATGGCACCGATGTATGTACGTCTGTGACCTCTTATATCGGCCTCATCCTTAACACCTCCGAGAGAAACTCTCACATACTTTCTGTGAAGGGCCTTGGCGATGGACTTACCTATGGATGTCTTTCCTGTTCCCGGTGCTCCAACGAATACGAGGATGGAACCAGACTGCTTTCTACGAAGGTTCATCACCGCGATCTGCTGAATGATTCTCTCCTTCACCTTCTTCATTCCAAAGTGATCCTCATCCAGTATCTTCTGTGCCTCATCCAGATCAATCTGCTCAGGCTCCTCCTTCTTCCATGAAAGTCCCGTCACAAAATCCAGATAATCGTAAAGCATTCCCGATTCAGCGGAATTTTCTCCGTCATTCTTCAGACGGTTAAGTACCTTGCCGGCCTCTCTTCTCGCCTCATCGTTCATCTCGGATTCCTGAATCTTCAGCTCGAACTTCCTTACCTCAGTCACCTGCTCCGGATGCATCTCGTCCAGTTCCTTCTGAAGATAGTCGATCTGCTTCTTAAGAGCGTTCTCCTTGTACAGCTTCTGATAGTCCTCCTGCTGCGCGAACTGGGCATCGGTAGTTACCTTTGTAACTTCCGCATACTCATAGATTATCTTCTCGAGGGCCTCGAACCTCTCCTTCTCGGAATCCATCTCCAGTACGGCATATCTCTCCTCGTTGGTAATGGAAATCCATGAGCTGAGAACAGCTGCAGCCTCCTCAATGGAAGTGTACTGGTCGATATGACTCTCCATGATGGAACCCCAGCGGAATCTGGATACAAGTTCCTTCAGATCCACCTTGATCTTAAGGAGTCTCTGTCTGGCCTCATTCACATCCATATCCTTGATGCTGTCACGCTTTGCTGTGTCCACAAATATCTCATGCTGATCATTTATGGCAATTTCCTTTACATCCACACGGTTCTCGGTCTTGATGATAACGTAACCTTCTCCGCTTATCTCT
This sequence comes from Lachnospiraceae bacterium, assembly GCA_015057945.1. GTDB lineage: Bacteria > Bacillota > Clostridia > Lachnospirales > Lachnospiraceae > Oribacterium. The sequence goes on from SVDD01000001.1 coordinate 50,466, forward strand.
TCGATCTTTCCCTCGACACCTATAGGATAAAAACTCTTCTCAGTTATCTGGTCCCGGCTCTGCTGCTCCTTCATTACAAGGATAGTCACAGAATCACCCTGATAAACATTGTTCCCTGCTATAGCACGAAACGCCTGAGTCTGAAAATAAATATTTGAATCTGGTAAGACCAACACATTATAGAGTGGTAATACTTTCATTTATACTCCTGTCTGTTCCTCTCAGGAACTATGCCCCTTGGGCTAATGTCTATTCTTGTTAGCAATCAATTAAATTGAGTGCTAACGAATAAAAAAAGAATAACACCGGCCTAAACCGGTGTCAATCCATATAGTCTCAGTTCACAAAAAGTTTAGAAAAAATCTTCCGAAAGTGATGGCCGGATCTCTGTAGAAAGATATTTAAACCTTTTCCCGGCTCCTCAGAATCCCAGCTCCTTCACAAGCTCCGGAACCGTAGTCATGCCTGTCAGCTTTTCAACATTGGCGCCTGTAAAGAAAAGTCCCTCTTCATAGTTGCCCTTTACCGCTTCAATAAGAGCCTTGGTGATGCAGTAGGGCACCTGTCCTGGATTACAGGTCTTGATGCAGCGTGAGCAGTGGGTCGGCGGAATCCTTCCGGATTCTTCAAGCCTCTTTATAAGAGGTGTGAACAGTGCTCTTCCAGGCATCCCCACAGGACTGTGAATAATGCGTACATCCCGGGATGAAGCATTGATAAGAGCATCCTTGTAGCCCTGAGATGCGTCGCACTCCTCAGTGGCTATGAACCTTGTAGCCATCTGAACACCTGAAGCCCCCAGATCTCTTACCTCATCTATATCCGCCTTATCCCAGATTCCCCCTGCCGCAAAAATCGGGATCTTTCTTCCGATAGCTTCCTCATAGGGCTTAACCGCCTCAACCAGTTTTTTCAGAATATCTGTTACATTTCCGCAGCTTCCCTCCAGAAGCTCCTTCTCTTTGAACCCGAGATGTCCCCCGGCCTTAGGTCCCTCCAGAACAACAAAATCAGGATAGCGGCGATAATTTCTCTCCCATGACTTTGCAATGACTTTAAAGGCTCTGTCACTTGAAACTATAGGTGCTATAAGAGCCTCTCCCTCAGGTACATGCTCCGGGAGATCCAGTGGAAGTCCCGCACCTGAAATGACAGCATCCACTCCGTTCCTGACTGCAGTCTTAACCGCTTCCGCATACTGCTGTGTAGCCACCATGGCATTGATGGCGATAAGCCCCATACCCTGAGATATTTCCTTTGCCTTCTGTATCTCTTTAGTGAGGGCTCTCAGGTTCGCTTCCTCAGGAGCCTTCATAAAATCCTCTTCTCTGTAACCGCAGTCCGCTGTGCTTATACAGCCTATTCCGCCGCACTTCGCAACGGCCCCGGCAAGCTTTTCAAGAGAAACCCCGACTCCCATTCCCCCCTGAATAAGAGGGATCTTTATCTCTTTACCGTGAATCTTCAAAAGTGACATATTATCTCCGTTTGCTCATATTTTTTAGCTAAATTTTTTTAACTATAGCATTTTATAGATTAATTTCTTTTCATATATAAGTCAAACTATATTTACTGAATATATAAAGAAAAAGCAGCCCTGCATCACTGCAAAGCTGCCTTATCATCATATGATTCATGCTTTTTAAGCCCTTCGGACAAATCCCTGAAGAGTGTACCTGCCTCACGGCATAGAGCTTTAAAGCTTCTCTTTGATTTTTTCAATGTTTATGCCTGCCATGGAGAGCCTGTAGTCATTGTCGATGAAGATATACTCGTATCTGTCCGTCAGCTTACAGAGTATCTCCGCAAATCTCTTGTCTACATTTATTTTCCAGTCAGAGCTGACTATTTCTTCTTTCCCTTCCTCATCAAGCTCAAAGCAGTTAAGAAGGTACTTTTCCTTAGTGTAATCTCTTCCTACCCAGTATTCTCTGGATCCGGTATTGTAATTGTCATAACCCTCGATGAAAAAGTCCTCACCCAGATCATACTTTATGTAGTTATGAAAATCTGAGGCTTCAACAACCTTCGCCTTGCAATTTCCGCGAAGATCCAGACATCTGACGATATCAAATCCCCGTGCAAGCTCTGAATCCTTGCCCCAGTTCTCAGAAAAAGCAATCTCATCGGACTCTTTTTCAGTGGAAATGTTGCCTATGGCTCTGTAGGTATGCTCATCCTGCTGCTGGAAGATACCGTATACCTGTATATTTCTCTTGCAAAAAATCTCACCGATATCGTAATAGCTGAAAACTCTTCCTGTTCTTCCTTTACTGTCTATATACGAGTAAGCATTGTTCTCTATGTCGCCGTCACCTGTGTATGCAACACTGACAGCTCCGTCTAAGTCGATAAAACACACCGCAATACGTTTGAATGGATAAATAAATCTGCCGTATTTTGAATTTCTGATAAGCAGATGGAGTACTTCTTCCATGAAATCCACTCTGCTCTTTTCTCTAATGTTACGCAGCTCTGTGCCTGCCGCAAAGGCGGATCTGCCTCCAAGCAAGCCGCAATCCTCATATGTTATTGGGTGAACATGAATATATATGTCTAACATCCTTGTTTAATCTCCTATCTATCCTTGATTAACTATACACTCATTCCCTGTAATACTTTTATCGACAGTTTTTTTAAAAAGTTTACCCCCTTTACAAAAAATCTCTGAGCGGTTTAATACTTATGCCCTCCGCAGTGAGCCCATCTCTCAGCTTTTTAACGAATTCCAGCGCCTTCACGCCGTCTCCGTGGACACAAACCGAATCCACGGTAATGTCTATATCCTTACCGCTTATGGCTGTTACCTTATGCTCCTTCACCATGCGGATGACCCTTTTCAGAGACTCCTCCTCGTCAGTGATCATGGCCCCCGGCTTCTTTCTGTTCACCAGGGTTCCGTCCTCTTCGTAGGCTCTGTCTGCAAATACCTCTGCCGCAGCCCTCAGTCCCATATCCTTCGCTGCCTTGTAAAGCTCTCCCGAAGGAAGTGCCATGACGATAAGCTCCGGATCATAATCCCTGATGGCTCTGCATATAGCCTCCGACTGGCTTCTGTCCTTTGCAGCCATATTGTAGAAGGCTCCGTGAGGCTTTACATGCTGAAGCTTCATGCCCTGAGCCCTGAGAAATGCATCCAGCGCCCCTATCTGATACAAGGCGTAGGAATAGGATTCCTCATCGGAGACCACCATGTTCCTTCTTCCGAACCCCATAAGATCCGGATAACCCGGATGTGCCCCCACCGCTATACCGGAGCTTTTTGCCTCATCAATCGTTTTCTTCATAACCAAAGGATCGGAAGCATGGTATCCGCAGGCAACATTGGCACTGGTTATAAGGGGAATGATCTCGCTGTCCAGTCCCAATGTATACCTTCCGAAGCTCTCTCCCAGATCACTGTTCAAATCTACCTGCATCCGTTACCTCCTTCTGTAAAGGCCTTTATGAAGCCTGTATCCGCTTTTCCGCTCATGAAAGTCAGGTTATTCATGATCTTATACTGAAAATCAAGATTCGTATCAACACCCATTATCACAGTCTCGTCCAGTGCCGCCTTCATCTTCATGATCGCCGCCTCTCTGGTGGGGGCATGAACTATGATCTTTGCGATCATGGAATCATATTCAGACGGGATGGTATAACCTGTGTACACAGCCGTATCCACCCTCACACCGTTTCCTCCCGGAAGCAGAAGATTTGTTATCTTTCCGGGGCTGGGCATGAAATGCTTTTCAGGGATCTCAGCATTGATACGGCACTCTATGGTGTGACCCCTAAGAACTATATCCTCCTGAGAGAAGCTGAGCTTTTCTCCTGCAGCCACCCTTATCTGCTCTACCATAAGATCGGTTCCCGTCTCCATTTCCGTAACCCCGTGTTCAACCTGAATACGGGTATTCATCTCCATAAAATAGTATTCACCACTCTGATCCACGATGAATTCAATGGTTCCCGCGCTGTTGTATCCAACTGTCTTTGCCGCAATGGCTGCATCCCTGTACATCCTGCTGCGGGTCTCGTCATCAATGGCCGGAGATGGGGATTCCTCGATCAGCTTCTGGTGATTACGCTGTACAGAACAGTCTCTTTCACCCAGGGTGACAACATTACCATAATTATCACCTATAAGCTGGACCTCCACATGTCTCGGGTGCACCACCAGCTTTTCGATGTACATGGTGTCATCGCCGAAGGCATTGGCCGATTCACGCTGGGCAGTATTAAAAGCATCCTCGAAGTCATCCTCCGAAAAGCACTCTCGCATTCCTCTTCCTCCGCCGCCTGAGCTTGCCTTTATCATAACAGGGAAGCCAATGCTTCTCGCCTCATTAAGTGCTGCTCCTGAGTCATACACCGGCTCTCTGGTTCCCGGGACCACCGGTACACCTGCCTCCATCATCTTCTTTCTTGCAGCGGATTTGTTTCCCATCTCATCGATTATCCAGGATGCGGGACCGATAAATACCAGATTGTTTTCCTCACATTTTCTTGCAAATTCACTGTTCTCGGAAAGAAAACCGTAACCGGGATGTATAGCCTCGCACTCCATGTTGAGGGCCGCCGAAATTATGGCATCCATATTTAAGTAGGACGCTCTGGCCGGACCCTCACCTATGCAGACTCTCATATCGGCCAGGCGAACGTGGAGAGCATCCTTATCTTCCTTTGAGTAAACCGCCACAGAAGCTATTCCCATGTCCCGGAGAGCACGGATGACTCTGACAGCTATCTCTCCGCGGTTTGCGACCAAAACTCTTTTAAACATCTAAACCTCCGTAGGAAAAAAATGTTTACACCTTCTTAACTCTGAAGAGCGGCTGACCATACTCCACCTTCTGTTCATTGGAGACCAGTACAGCCTCGATCTCACAGTCATAATCAACCGTGATTTCATTCATCATCTTCATGGCCTCTACTATACAAACCGTCTCTCCGGTCTTTACCTTGTCTCCCACCTTTACATATGCAGGGATGTCAGGTCCCGCCGCAGAATAGAATGTTCCTACTATAGGAGATGTTATGTTCACCTCTGTCTCATCATCTACCTCACCGGTAACAATCTGTGATGCTTTTGCATCTTCGGTTACCGATGTGGTGACAGTCACAGGCATAGCTCCGGCTGCTCCCGAAATGACAGGAGGGTTATCCAGCTTACTCATAGTGATCTTGAACTCTCCGTCTCTCACTGACATTGTCTTCAGTGATGAATTTTCCAGTATCTTAACAAGTCCCTCTATCTTCTCTAAATCCATCATTGGTTCTTCCTTTCCATCCATAAAATCAAACGAACAGCTTCTCCAGCCTATGGGCTGTAAGTCTCACTTCCAAAACTTCCTTACATGGTTTATGAATACGGTTTCTGAATTCCTGATACTCATGCTCCTCCACCTTGATAAGGTACTGGGCCTCTTCCACCGTTATGCTCTTGAATCTTATCTTGTCGTCTATCCGGCGCTGCACCACCTTGGGAAGATCGACACTTGCCACGGTCCCTATCTTGGCATATCCGCCGGCAGTCTGGTGATCCGCCAGAAGTATGATGGGTTTTCCGTGGGCAGGTACCTGTATGGCACCGAGAGCTATACCGTCGGAAATGATATCGGATCCCGTTTTACTCTCCACGAAGGGTCCGTCCATACGGACACCCATTCTGTCAAAATTACCTGATATGGTGAACTCACTGCCAAGGAAGGTCTCTATTCCCTTCGATGAGAACATATCATCCTGTGGTCCCATGACCACTCTTATCGTTTCCGTACTGCCGTCGAACTCATGAAGAGGAAGTGTCCTTGAAAGGAAGAATGGCAGATACTTCCTTCTCTTGATTCTGGTGGAAATGTAATCACCGTCATTCAGCTTCCTTCCTTTGAATCCCCCGATTCCGCATTTCAGATTGGTGCTTCTGGATCCCATGACCACGGGAATCTGCAGATAGTTTGAAAATGCTATATAGCAGGTTCTTCCGGTCCTTGCGGATCCAACCTTCAGAACATCTCCTTTATTTACATATATGGCGGTATACATCGGCACAGGATCATCATTAAGTTCAGGTCTGAAATCCCCACCGGTGATTGCTATGATCTGATCGGAAGTGAATTCCAGTGTCGGTCCTATGAGCGTACACTCCAGTACCGCTTCATTTTCCGGATTGTCCAACAGCAGATTCGCTATACGGAAGGATCGCCTGTCCATAACGCCGCCCACATTAAAACCCTGACTCTGATAACCGCTTCGTCCAAGATCCTGTACTGTAGTGAGCAGTCCGCCTTTTATAACTCTGAAGCCCATTTAGTTTCTCCTTTACAGTTTCCTAAGAAAACTTTATCCCTCTTCTACGTTGACCTTGTAGGTCCCTGCTTCCACTTCTTTTTTAATAGAAAGATACTCCTCCTCCGAAACAGGAACAAATCTGATATAGTCTCCTGCCTCCACAAGTATGGGAACCTCTCTTTTTGCATCATAGGTCTTTACAGGAGTCATCCCCATAAGCTGCCAGCCTCCGGGTGAATCCATGGGATATATGCCTGTCTGGGAACCTCCGATCCCCACTGACCCTGCAGGTATCCTGACTCTCGGAGTTGCAAGTCTGGGTGTGTGTATCCTTTCATCAAGTCCACCGAGATAGGTGAAGCCCGGCAGAAATCCCAGCATATAGATGAGATAATCCTGACTTGAATGTATCCTTATAACCTCTTCCTGAGAAAGCCCCGCGAGATCAGCAATGGTCTCAAGATCCGGTCCGTAAACTCCTCCGTAAACAACAGGAATCTCCCAGACCTTTTTCCTGCCGCCTTCGGTTCTTGATTCCATACGGACGATGGAATCAACTCTTTCTCTCAGAGACTCATAGCTTATGACCAGAGGATTGTAATTTATTAGAAGCGAACAGTAGGTCGGTATCATGTCAATGATTCCGGATATCTGCTGTGCCTTTATGAGCTTTGCCGCAGCCGCAATTCTCTGATTGACCTCCGGACAGATGGTCTGCTCAAATACCACGAGAATTGAAGAATCCCCCTCCGGCATGATTTTTATCTTCTGCATAGATATATATTTCTCCTATTCCCGCCGGGACACCCCGTCACCGGCTCATATATAAGACTCGTTCAGGCAGTAAAAGTCTCCTACTTGAACGTTAGCCGCCGAATGAAAACGCATGATAACACGCTTCAGCATTCGACGGCTTAACCCTGCCAAACACTCACGGAACCGTTCCATGAATATCTGAATATATTTTTATTTTACCACCATGGTCACAAATGCCGAAATCATTCGGTATCGTTTTCATGGCTTATCATTCAGGTTTGCTATCTGACCTGTCATCAGCCGAAAAGCTTGCTGAAGTTTCCGAGTGAAGTGATACCCACATAAGCTGAGATGATAACTACGAGGATACCAAGAACAAGCAGCACTGTCGGATGCTTGTAGTCGGCCCCCATGATGGACTTCTTCTGTGAAGCCACCAGTGAAATACCGAGAGATATAGGAAGTATAAGTCCGTTTACAGCTCCTGCGATGATAAGAAGTGCTGCCGGTGAACCGGAAATGATCATAACCAGTGTTGAAACGGCGATGAATCCTATAACCCAAAGGTTCTCATGATCTGCTATCTTCTTGCTGAATGTTTTAAGGAAAGAAACTGATGTGTAAGCTGCACCTATAACCGATGTTACCGCTGCACAAAGAAGAACCAGTCCTGCAAATCTGTATCCGAGCTCTCCTGCGCCCTGTCTGAAAGCCGAAGCTGCAGGGTTTCCGCTGTCAAGAGTCGCGCCCTTTGCAACTACACCGAGAACCGCAAGGAAAAGGAAAACTCTTACGAGGGCCGCGATGAGGATACCTGTAACCGAGCTCTTGGTCACTTCCTTCATCTTGCTCTCACCTGTCATACCTGCGTCAATAAGTCTGTGAGCACCTGAGAATGTGATGTATCCGCCTACTGTTCCGCCAAGGAGCGTCAGAATAGCCGGGAACAATGCTGCATAGCCTGTATCAGGAAGCACAGTATTCTTCACAGCATCGCCTACAGGTGGATTTACGATGAGGATAACGATGAAGATGACAGCGATCATGATGCCACCGAGAATCTTAACGAGTGTATCCATAACTCCCTTTGCATTCTTGGAAAGGAATACCGCGATGGCGATGGCACCTGTAAGGACATAGCCGATTGTTGTAGGAATACCCAGAAGTGTATTGAATCCGAGAGCTCCTCCGCCAACATTACCGATATTGAATACCAGACCTCCGAGAACTATAAGTGCGGAAAGGAAATATCCAAGACCCGGAAGAACCTTATTGGCGATATCCTGCCCTCTCAGCCCTGTGGCACAGAGAACTCTCCATATATTGAGCTGAGCGATGGCTGCCAGAAGGACTGATGCCAGAATAACGAATCCGAAGCTTGCCTGATGCTGACCTGTAAAAGATGAGGTCTGTGTCAGAAATCCCGGGCCGATAGCACTGGTCGCCATGAGAAATGCCGCTCCAAGCAAGGCTCCGCTTCCGCTCTTTTTAGTGTCCACCTTTACGTCTTCCTTAACACCCTGGACAGAATCACCTGCAGCAACTGCCTGATTGCCATAATTAAGGACTTGATTAAAGACTTGATTATCCTGTTTCACTTCGATTTACCCCCTTCTCCTGGTTATATCTCTTCAAATCATTTTTGAATCATAGTTATATGATAAGTTCAAATCCTTGTAAAATCAACCTGTTTTTTATTATTTTTTTATTTTTATTAATAATCCGGCACAACAAATTATAACAGACATGCATTTTCATGTCCGTTATAATTATAGGTATTTCTTCTCATAATCATAGGTAATTCCTATCGCTTTTTCAGGTGACTTTTCTTTCTGTCAAGCCCCTCCCGGAGCTTTAAGCCCCGGGTCCTGGCAAAACAAAAAAAGAGACTCCAACGGCAGATTATTCATCCGCCGTTGGAGTCTACTGTAACAATATGTATTATATTTTAATTGCACCGCTTATTCTGTATATGCATCAATCATTTCCGAGAGCTCTTTATAGTATTTTACGGAATACGGCACATCAATCCCGTACTCTTCGCCCTTTCGGATCACAGCCCCGAGAAAAGCATCCAGTTCCGCAGGTCTTTTAGCTTCCACATCCCTCTTCAAGGAAGATGTCGCTTCATCCTTCTGATTATCCATACAATATCTGAATTTCTTTTCTGCTGTTCCTTCCGGAATATTCACTCCCTCTCTGAGTCCGACCGATTCCGCCTCTTTCATAAGCTCATGAAAATCTCTTGTCCAAGTCTCATTTCTGCGGACGCCTCCGGTATTGGTGAGATATCTCGCAGTGATAACATTGAAACCACAGTTAAGTATGAACTTCTGCCATATCTCAGACATGATGTCTTCACTGTATCTTGCGTCAAATCCCACTGTTTTAAACAGCTCATATACCTTTTCAGCAGCCTTTTCATGACGTTCATCTTTTATTTTGGAGCCTATGAACATGTGAGTGTAGGGCCCGGACTGCAGTACAGAATGATCGGAATCCTTAGCCGTTATGGTGTAGATAAGAGAATCTATACATATTGCCTCCGGAAACTTTTCACGCACCCGGTCCCCCGGCTCAACTCCGTTCATTACCGGCATAACTATGGTTTCAGGTCCTATGCAGGGTCTCAGCTGTTCACACAATTCATCTAGAGAATAGTTCTTGCAGCATATCAGCACCAGATCCTGAACAGGTATGTCCTCTCCCTTTTCCGCAACAACCGCCGGCTTCATAACACTGTTTCCGTAAAAATCGCTCTCCATGGTGAGCCCCTTTTCTCTCAATGCCTTTGCATGATCGCCCCGCGCAATGAGGGTGATATGATCTTCATATTTTCTTCCAAGCATGGCGGCAAGCAATCCTCCGATAGCTCCGACTCCTGCAATTGCAATCTTAAGCTCTCCCATAACCTCACCTCTCCAATTCCAATGACTGTTATTTAAAATCTGCAATTAATTGATGAAATTTTATACTTTCTTTATTTGACTTTCACTGATTTCAGATTAAAATCATAGACAGTAGGATCTAACTTGTAGACAAATCCCCCTTTGTCCATGAGCTGGATCCTTACTTTTTTATCTGCGGCTTCTTTTTTATCCGATGAAGCTGCGGTCTTACAACTATCTCAGGCACACAGGTCCCTTCTCTTGCACTCAGTGCATATTCCACAGCATCAGCCACATCCTCAGGTGTCAGATGGGCATCCATGGCATCATCAGCTTCAAAATCAGCATTTCGGTAAAGCAAGGTATCCGTCATATCAGGAAGAACAGAAGTAACCCCTACCCCGTATTTTCTGGCCTCATCAAAGAGACTCCTTCCGAAGCTCATGAGCCCTGCTTTAGTCGCTCCGTATGCTGCTCCATGAGGATTGCTGGATATAGCAGTTACAGACGATATGTTTATAATGTTGCCCTTATTCTCCTTAAGGATTCTGAGCATCTGCTGGGTGATGATCATAGGAACCTCAAGATTCACCCTGACCATCTCCTGTATCTTTTCCGGATTAAGCCCCTCATGAAGTCCATAGTAAGCCGCACCCGCATTGTTCACCAGGACCTTCAGTTCCGTATCCGGAACCCTGACTATCTTTTTTAGGACAGAAAGCAGCTCCCCTGTTTGTCTCAGGTCGCAGACAACAGCATGAAATCCGCTTCTTTCTTCATCGTCAAAGCTCCTGCCTATGCCGTACACCTCATATCCCATTTCAGTAAGTCTTGAGGCCACAGCTTTTCCTATACCGGATGAAGCCCCTGTCACGATCGCAGTTTTCTTTTTAACTCTTTCAATCATACTATACACGAATTTCCTTCATATAATTCATACCAATTTTCACATATCAGCTATACCGTGAGCTTTATGCCAGGTTCCGGATTACCGGAATCAGACTCCAAAGAATAACTCTACCTGTCCTGCTCTTCCCAGCGGAATATCCTCTCCTCCGGTACAAATTCCCTGAGACGGGCCACCATCCAGTTTTCCATTTCATCTGTCAGCTTCTCACTATAGTGATATACTCCATTATCATTCTTATAGGGATACTGGACAACAGCACTGCAGGGCATATTCCGCCTCATCGACTTGAGATAATCCTCCGACAGTCTGAAACTTCCCACACTGACATCATGTATCCTGTCCATAGGGATCTCCGAAGTTATCCTGTCCATCATTTTTCCGTACTCCGTCTTCCAGTCAGGACAATAGATCATGGGGTCAAAGCACAGTCTCACAGTAAATCCAAGCTCTATGGCCCTTTTTATGCTTTCGATCCTTCCGGTAAAGCTTCCTGTCCTGTGTTCATAGTGCTCCACAATATAATCCGGTGAAACAGTAAAAGCGAAAATAGTCCCGGAACCGGCGGCTCCTTTTCCGGAAATGCCTCCAAAGTCAATGTTTCCCGCCTTTGTCCTCACCTCTATGGTCAGATCCGGATGCGCCCCGGTAAATCCAATCCAATCTTTCACGTATCCAGTAAGAGCCTCTACTGCCAGAAGATCCGTATCATAGGAAACGCAAAGGTACACGGGATGTTCATTAAGAAGCTTCTCCACTTCATTGAAGATATCCTGAAGGTTCAGGAAGATCACCATATTTCCGGAAGGATACATGCCCTTAAGGTAACAGTACTCGCAGTCAAAAAGGCAGTTCATCATGCATGAGGTGTAGTAAAAATGCTTATGCCCCATATTCTGGCACACCTCCGCTCCCGGATAGACCAGATTACCCTGCTTGACCGCAAGTATCAGTGCCTGGGAGCCATGCTGCTTGACATAGTTCTGCCTGTGTCTGTTGAACACGTCCTTATAATGCTCTATTTTTATTTTCACGGCATTGGGAAAATGTCTTACTATCTCCTCAGCCTTCTTCCTGTACAGAGGGTCATTAAGAACCTTTTCCTCGATATATATATGTGAAAAGGGCCTATTCTGAAATGATGTTTCTGACAAGCTCAAGCACCTTCTTTCCGTTTCGTTTATCTATAGTCGGAAGCACGCCATCCTCATAGAGTTTTTCCACCGTCGGTCTCCAGTTTATGCCACTGAGAGACGCATATTTAACATACTGTGTGAACTGATCCTGCATTACTCTTGAAAAATGTGCATCTGCGATGACTTTTTCCACAAATCCCGCCTCGTTATCCCCGGGAAATTCCATTATCTTCCCATCTTTCTCTGAAATCTCACGGAGTTTTTCCACATAATCAAGAATTCGGTCCACATTCTGTTCAACAGATTCAGTCACGCAGGAAGCAAGTTCCTTCACGTCGGAAACATTATCCGAAACGCCCCTGTCGGTGACCACACGAAGAAAACTCATCTGGTGAGGTCCCATGTAAAAAGCCCCCGTCTGATATACCGCCGAAGCCTCCATCTCATAAAGATCATAGCCTTCTGCGGCCACATCCATAAATGCCGCCGCCCTTTCGGTGAGCACTGAGCTTCCTGTTACAGCAGATGCCTCAGGAAGGGAAGTCTCAATGAGCATATCGGGATAGAAGCATCTGTCGGCATTCTGATCCAGCAGCTTGTTAAGAAGGAACATAGTACCCGCGGAAACATTCTGTCCATGCAGGGCCGCTGCGGTTCCAAAAGACAGGAGCTGATCCGCGTATCCGGCTTCATACTCCGTAAGCACGGAAGATACCGCTGCCGCTGCATTGACAGGTCCCACCCCCGTGATAGTAAGCACCATTTCGGGTCTTACCCTTTTTTCAGAGGAGGATCTCTTTTCCATGCCATCGGTCCCTGCAATCAATTTTATATATTCCTCCGGCACAAACTGCTGGAATATGTTTCTGTCCGTTCGTTTTTTGAGTCCGAACATCTTTATAAGAGGCTTGGCCTCAGGATACAATGCTGCAAAAATAAAAACCATTTACTTTCTCCACTGTCTTCCGGGAACGTCATCCATAGGGATGATGTTCCGATATTACCGTATCGTCACATTATGCCATATATATGCCCCTTTTGCGAGCATCATAAAAGCATAATATCTCTCCTCCTGCGCTTAATGTCTCGTGTCTCCGGCTTATCCTCCATCAGCTTTCAGTCCGGACGCCTTTACATAAAAAATCCCTGCGGAGAATGACAGCTCAAACTCTCACAGGGATTTTTCATATTTCAAATTTCTATTTCTTTATTTCAGTATCAGAAATTCCCGTTCTGCTGTGCAGCCATGTTGTTGTAAGCCGCATTTAATGCATTTGAATTCTTGATGATGATGTTGGCAGAAATAAACGGACCGACACCGCAAAGAAGCGCACCGAACACCCACCATAAAAGGATGGTAGTGCCGCCCTCCTGGAAGTTCATTCCGTAACGTGGAGCGTTGTTCTGAAGACGGTTTCCAAGGTTGTACAGCCAGATGTAATCATAAATTCCACAGGTAAGGATACCGAAAAGAATATACTCCAGAATTCCGGCTGTTCTCTTTCCGTCACCCGCACAGGTGATGTTCACATCCTGAATTATGCAGTGAAGCATGTAAAGATCATAGATACCGCAGGTAACCAGACCAAGGAGCACGTATGCCACGATGCTTCTGTCTGTTGAAAGCATTCCTCCGCTGAAGTTGTTAGGCTGAGGCTGTCCATTTACAGGGTTTCCGTTTGTGTAAGCTGCATTCTGGTTCATATTATTGTAAGCACCGTTATATGCAGTATTGGCAGAACCTGTCTTTCCAGACTGAAATTCATCCTTCGCCTCTACAGCCATGTCGCAAACCGACTTGAGATCACTCTTCAGTGCTTCACCGAGGTTTCCGCCCTGAAGGCCGCCAAGAGGATTTATCTTTTTCTCATTTATGAGAACATAGGTAGCAGCCATCATGGCAATAGCGAACACTACACTCAGGAATGCTCCGGAGAACATACTCGAATAGTTGTACCCGAAGATCACTCCGTTAAAGATAGCTGCAAATATCGCTCTTAAGATAACCGTCAGTATAACAACCAGACCGCCTGCAAGCGCTCCTGTCATAAGAGGCCCGGCCTTACTGTCATCCCACTTCTTCCATACAAGATACATGATAAGCGCAGAACCGAGAAGACCGCAAAGCTTGATAACATGGATAACAAAGCTTATGGCACCGAATATAAATCCGAAAAATCCCTCTTCGCTGATTCCTCCGAATATTCCGAAAAATCCTCCGAGAACATGGAAAACCTGGAAGAACGAAAGTATAAGGGCGATAATGCAGAGCACCATACCGGCAGTCACTATACCATCCTTTTGCTGCGGCATAGAAGTATTGAACTGCTGATTGCCGTAAGGAGCCCCATTGACGCCGTTATTCGGCTGTCCCTGATTGAACTGGCCATGCTGTGAAGTGAACTGTGCTGTCTGACCGCTGAATCGTCCCTGTTCTGCTCCGTACTGGCCGTTCTGGCCGTTGAACTGCCCCTGACCGGCTCCGTACTGACCATTCTGGCCGTTAAACTGTCCCTGGCCGGCTCCGTACTGACCATTCTGCCCGTTGAACTGCCCCTGACCGGCTCCGTACTGACCATTCTGGTCGTTGAGCTGGCTCTGCCCGGCTCCGTACTGACCATTCTGCCCGTTGAACTGACTCTGCTCTGCTCCGTACTGGCCGTTCTGAGGCGACTGGTCTCCGCTATATGTTCCTGAATATTCCGCTTTCTTCAGCTGAATACGTTTTGCATACTGGGCAGTAACATTTTCGGCTGAATCGGAGGCCGAAACCGCATCTGATGTCTGATTTACAGCTGTCTCAACCGCATCTGAAACAGCATTTGCAACAGCTGTAGCTCCCGCTGCAACTCCGGCTGCGACACCTGCTTCAGCTCCGGCTGCATATACTGCCTCATCAACAAAAACTCCAACTCCATCAGTGGCTTCATTTGAAGCATTTCCCGCTGCTTCTGCGATTTTTTCTGCTGTCCCGGTAACAGCTTCAGCTGTATCGCCTACTGCCACTGCAACATTTTCAATAGTCTCCTCTGCTGCGGCTGCTGCAGATTCAACAGTCTCCGCTGCATTCTGGGAAACAGTCTGAGCTGCTGTATCCACAGCTCCTGCAGCCTCCTGTACTACAGCTGCGGTCTCTTCTGTCACTGTACCCACAGTGCCCTGAGCATTAGCCTGCGCCTGTAAATCGGTGCCGCAGACAGGACAGAATTTTGATCCGTCTTTTACTTCGGTTCCGCAATTCGTGCAAAACATAATTACCCCTCTTCCGGTCGCCTTCCCACAAAGACGTCCTTTTAATTAATTTCGCAAACAACAACCGACTCTATACCGCCTCAATCAACAGTTTTTAAACTGTAACGCCGCACGGTCTATATTGTGTATGCAATTTGTTTCAAAAAGCCGGAGACAAACTGGACCGTTCTCCATATAAAGCCTTCCCAGGGCCTGAAAACAACTATGTCCTGATCAGGCATAAAGAACATACGGTACAGATAAACTATGACGAAAGCCGAAATAACAGCTGCAACAAGCATCTGATATACCCTTTCAGGAAGCTTTTTCTTAATCATAAAGACCAGCACAGCAGGAACCGGCAGCATCCACAACGGGTGATAGTAAAATGCACCCTTGAAATCCAGTCTCAGCACACACATCCATGCTCTGCTCATGCCGCAGCCCGCATCCGATATTCCGGTCAAGAACTTAATAGGACAGGTAATACCAAGGACGATCTCCAGAATCAGATAAAAACATATTATGATGCCTAAAGCTTCAATATCTGATTTCCACTTTCTCAACGTTCCACTCCATTCTTTTTTCATAGCTGTCTTCATATTTAATTGTGAATTAACCATCAAACAAAAAGGCAGCTACGATACATTAATTATACAACATTAATTTTGCCTTAGCGACGATAATATTTAAGAGTTTTTATGTTTTTGCCAGAAATACAAATATTACTATAGAAAAATCAGCATCAACATATTATAATGCTCATTCGTTAATCAGGCACCCAATTCGGAAGGTCTCTTGCAGAAGTCCTTCCGAATTAGTTTTTTCATAAAGTATCAGTTGCAGCCTGTGACACAAATGTCAGATTCTGCACCGGAGATTATACTTTCCGGGGAGTTTGAGCTCCTTTATATCGCCGCAGCTATACAGATATTAATTTGGGAGGTTTATATGGAAGTAACGATGACCAAGGGAAATCCCTTCCCCATAATACTAAAATTTATGATACCGCTCTTTATCGGCAATGTTTTTCAGCAGCTGTACAACATGGCCGACACCATCATAGTAGGCCGCTATGTAAGTGCAGATGCATTGGCTGCAGTCGGAGCTACAGGAAATATCATGTTTCTTGTTCTCGGATTTTCCCAGGGACTTTGCACAGGATTCACAGTCCTTACCTCACAGGCCTACGGAGCGCAGAACTACAGAAGAGTAAAACGAAGCGTTGCTAATGGCATACTTCTTGCACTCATAGTTATAGTGATAGTGACCATACTGTCTGTTTCACTTATGAACCCGCTTCTGCACCTCATGAACACACCGGCTAATATTTTCCACGACTCACTTACCTATATCACCATTATCTGTCTCGGAACTGTTGCCAGTGTTTACTACAATCTGTTTTCAGCATTTATCCGTTCCATCGGAAACAGCCGTGTGCCCCTTTACTTTCTGCTTTTCAGCGCAAGCCTCAATGTAGGGCTTGACCTTCTCTTTATAATAGTCGGAAAGATGGGTGTGGCAGGTGCCGCATGGGCAACCAACCTTTCCCAGGGAATATCTGCGATCCTCTGCCTGTTGTATATCCACTCAAAGGCAAAGGTGCTCTGGCCGGACCGTTCAGACTGGCATATAAGCAAAACCGACACTCAGCATCAGATGGCTGTTGGTGTACCCATGGCCCTGCAGTTCGGGATCACAGCCTCCGGAACCATGGTAATGCAGTCAGCCATAAACCTTTTCGGCTCTACCGCCGTTGCCGCATATACAGCTGCCAACAAGCTCCACAGCCTTATGATCCAGGAAATGCTTGCCACGGGACAGGCAGTAGCTACCTACTGTGGTCAGAATTACGGCTCAGGTGACAGTGACCGAATAAACAAGGGCGTTCGCGCAGCCATCATCATCGAGGTCACCTACGCAATAATCGCAGCACTACTTTGTAACGCACTGCTTCGCCCGGTAATATCTCTGTTCTTTGCAGGTTCCGGCGATGCCACCGCTGCACAGGGCGCAGTTGAAAGTCTGGATACCATATCACTTATGATGCCATGGTCAAGTACCTACATTCATATCGTAACCCTGTTCTACATACCTTTAAGCTTTATTTTCATCTTCCGTAACGCAATGCAGGGCTGCGGACACGGCTTCCTTCCGATGATGGGCGGTGTGGTAGAGTTCTTTGCAAGACTTATCGTTGCTCTCATCGCCATGCACATAATGAGCTTTCCTCTTGCAGTATTCTGTGATCCTGCAGCATGGATAGCCGCAGGCACTTTCACTGCAGTTTCATACACCTTCGTTATCAAGAGGGTACGAAAGGAACTTAAAAGATTTCATTGATTAACTATTCTCTCCGGATGAGAGGTTTTTTCACATGTGCCTCTCATCCTTATAACAAACAAAGAAAGGGGTTGCCTCACGGCAACCCCTATATTATTTATACTTGACCCTGGAACTCAGTGTTACGTTCCCTTACTTAATTGTACTTCGGTCTGTACCTCTTTTCTTAGATTTCTATTTAAATTCTATAAATATCTCTTCGATAAATCTTTTATATCTTATGGATATCATCTATAAATAGATTATTTCTTTATTCAGTTTTGATATTCAATTGTAAAATCGACATTTTATTTTATTAATTTATATTATAATCTTTCAAAGTATTCTTCTTTTCAGATTTTTTCACGACCCTCCTTAAAGGTCTTCAACTAATTTATTTACTGAACTGTTTCAGTTATTCATATCATTCGATAACTATTTATATGTCGATTTCTCTCTTGCAATAATATCGTCTGGACTTTAGTAAGAAATAATCCGAAGATGCACTTCTCTAATAATTTGAACTGTTTTTCATCGAATGTACGGTTCGATGCCGTTCTCACGATTTTCTTCTCTTTAAGCGGTCCAGAGGATACTATTGACTGACTGATCTGGTGTCATGTCTTTGTACCTCTTACTTTCTACGATCTTGTTTCGCAGGTCCATCCCCTGCACTTTTGCCAACCGGCCCTTCACTCTTTCTCGTCAAGTGAACTTTTCTGTTGACTTATCTTGTTCTGTTGTCCTTATAATAACAGTGGATCATTCATTTGTAAAGCTTTATTTTACGGAAATTATTTTTATTTTAACCCCTTTTATAATTTCATCTGAGCGAAATTTCTTTTTTCATGGATCCCTCCCTAACAAAAAGGAGTGCCCGCCGAAACGGACACCCCCATTTATAGTTAATCATAATACTCAGTTACCAAACAGTTTTCTTATGCGATTAACAAGCATAACCATCATATTTTCTTCCTTGACCTTACCGGTTGGTATGTCGTCCCAGGTACGAACATAGCCGGTATCTGTCTTTTTGAACGTGATGACTTCCGAACTGACCGGTGCCACCATACCGTAAACCTGTGTGGCTTCGCGATATATCTCATCAGGATTTACCGCACTGTCTATAATCGCCTTAAGCTCGTTATTCTGAAGTCTCAGATCCTCCAGCTCCGAACGCATCTGTTCAATTCTTTTGAGGCTTGTAGAAACCGTAGTATCAAGCTTTATGCACTGATAGCAGGAGAAAAAGATCACAACCAGCGAAAGCACCAGAGCTGTATAACATATTCTGTCGATGACAACCGCAGGGATCCTGCGAAGAACAGGTTTTATAACACTTCTGTCCTCAGTATATTCCATCTTAAGCTGTCCGGTTCTCGTTCTGTAAATGTGAAGCTGATCACGATGCCCCTTCTGCTCAATGACAACAGTACCGTCAGCAGTCTTCAATTCTTCTGTTTCTACAGTCTTTACCGTACTGCCATGAACAACATACTGTTTCACTTTACTGATCTCCTTGCATAATTCTGACTTTTGAAATATTTCATCCAAAGCTGTGCTTTGTTCTCACGACCAATGCCACATATCATTTAAAAATCAACAATGTAACTTTTCAGTAATTATTATACATGTTTTTTGGATGATTTGAACCTTTTTTTGCAGGAAAACGTAATTATTTTTGCATTTTTCCCATAAGCACGATGTACATTATAAAAGAGATTAAAATTGCACGATTATGTGATTCATGAAAAAAATATCTTATTTTTTCACTTTTTTAACAGTTACTATACGTATATTTTTATCTAAAAGAACATAATTTAAGGCTATAGTCGATCCCCTTTTAACATTTTTGATATAAAAATCAAAAAATTACAGAGGATTTAACTATAGCCTGATATGAAAATTTCGAAATTATTACTTTTGAAATTTTTATTTTTTCTGTTTTAATCGTTTTTATAAGCCAGAGCCATCAGAACATCCAATATGGAATCTGAATCTTATATATATTGCTCATCCAGGTAGTTTTATTTGCCCTTTGGATATCCAGAGTATTGATGATGACCGACCTTGTCCTCATGGTTCCTGTTCCGTCAAAGCTTCCTATTGAGCTGACAGAGCTCACAACATAGTATTTTCCGTTGACCATTCCGAGATACATCATCTCATGTCCCTTGAAGAACAGTACACTTCCTATAGGCATATTGTTGAGTATGGCAGCCTTTTGATCATCCGGGTAGTCAGTGACATCAAAACTGAAGGCGTCCGATGCAGCCTGCCATGTGGTGTTTCTCGGCAGCTCGAGACCGAAACATTTGTATACATCCGTCATGTATCCGGAGCAGTCATTGGAGGAAAGCATTCCACCCCATCCGTATGTCTCCCCCAGCATATTAAATGCTACCGTAATGACATTTCTTGTTGTAAGAGGCAGATAACCCTCATGTACCCCGGCTTTTGCGCTTACCAGTGCAAGTTCCTTTCTGTAACGCCCGTCAACGCCCCTTACAGGTACATAGACCACGTGATTGCCTACAGCAGAACGATTAGTCACCCTCGCCCCGTAGGAGCCCGCAGGAGCCTGCTCAAGCACAGTTCCCATAGTCAGCACAAGATTTGAGATCTCCGGATTTGTATTGGATTCGGAAAGCATAAGTCTTGCCCTCGTCACCACAAGAGCACGTTCAGACGGTATGTCCCACGCATTCAGCCATTCTGTCCTGGAGGAGCAGATGGCCACATCAGAGGCTTTTATCCATCCGTAACAGTTGGAAGACAGCGCATAATACCAATGGCCGTCTGCTGATACGGACTTGATGATCAGGGGCTCATTCACTCTTGCCGCGGACAGGGAATTGTAATCGAAGTTAAGATCTCCCTGTTCGTCTGTTATGGTGAAATCCGTAGGGAATGCACAAAGCAGTGACCTCTTTACAACAATTCCGTACAGCGGTGCCATAGTCTGTAACCCCATCTGATTCTGTGTATTTTGGGCGATAAGATATATCAGGTCATCGCTCAGTATATTTCCAAACTGATCAAAATATCCCTTTTCCTGATATTTTTTCAGATCGGTCATCGATGACTCCAGTAAACTTTTGTTAAAGCTTACAACATCCGTTATCTCGCTGTAGTTACGAAGGTCATTCATATTCGTCTTCTCATTTGCAAGATTCGCCGCATTTATCCTCCGGATCGTCCCGGCATCCGCAAGAACCGCATCTGCATCTCCGCCCCTGAGAGCCAGCCAGTAGTCCGGACTATTCATCTCCGCAGTTACATCAGGCATATAGGATACAGCTGCCAATGTTTCGACCGGCTGCAGCACCAGCATAGCCGCTACGGCTGCTGCTGCAACCGCGGCCTTTTTAAATGTCTTTCTTACAATCCACATTGCTAAACAGTTTTTTGATCTCATAGCAATCCCTCTCTAAAAATCCACCATTATTTAAGTCCTTTTTTGAGTATCAAAAGCCGGCGTCGGCGCCGCTCTTGTCTTACCCAATCACTTTTATCCTATTATACCCTCAGCATCACAGTTAAATCACCCTGTTTTTGAAATGCAAAAATCCTCTCAGGAAAACCTGAGAGGATTTAGAAGCGTGAGACGGGGGCGCAAGGCGCCAGTGGCGCCTGCTTAGCGCCGACCGGAGCGGAGCGGAGACGAACCCGCGTCAGGGTTCGATTAATTTGTGGCAATAAAAAAACTCGGCGAAACCGAGTTTTTTTGAAGCGCGAGACGGGGGGCGCTGCATGCCCTTTGGCATGCGCTTAGCGCCCGACCGAGCCGGAGGCGAGACGAACTCTGCCCTCGATCTATGATCGAGGGAGCCGCGCGGCTTTGAGCGGTTCATGGGATTCCGTTAGGAATCCTGCTTTGTGAGGTTCGATCCTCGTCGAGACGCGAAAAGAGCCTCAGGACTTTCCTGAGGCTCTTGAGAAGCGCGAGACGGGGATCGAACCCGCGATCTTCGCCTTGGCAAGGCGACGTAGTACCACTCTACTACTCGCGCGTATTTAGTTAGAGGACTCAATATCTGAATCATCAGTTCGAATCTCTCTGAGTGCCCAGAACCGGAATCGAACCAGTGACACGAGGATTTTCAGTCCTCTGCTCTACCAACTGAGCTATCTGGGCAACGCAGCGGGTGATGGGAATCGAACCCACATGTTCAGCTTGGAAGGCTGACATTCTACCATTGAACTACACCCGCGAAGGTCTTTCGCGTCGCTCATTTGTGACGCGAGTGTTATATTACACTAGAAAAACCTGTTTGTCAACAAATTATAAAAAATTTCCAATAAAGTTCTGTCAGCTCCGGGCTGCCAGATTACAGTAGTATATCTTTCCGGTATACGGACGGCAGTTACTCTTATAAATGCCCTTTTCCCTTATATAGTGCCTGGTCTGACCGGCATTATATCTTTCCTTCTCGGTAAGAAGAAGTCTCACCATCTGGTTATTTTCCTTTATTCCTGTACGCCATACCGGAATCTGCATTGTGATTTCATCTTCTCCGCAGTTTATAACAATTATGGAAACTTCATTTTTATAGATCCGGGCATAAACAACATAGTTATATCCGGCCATAAGCTTCATCACTGATCCATACTTGAACACATCATACCTCTTATGTATTCCCGCAAGATAATGATGGTACTCTATAAGCTCCAGATCTTCATGCCCCCATGGATAAGGACGTCTGGAATCAGGCTCCGTCCACCCCGTCATCCCGGCCTCATCACCATAATACAAAGTCGGAGCTCCGGGCCATGTCATCTGCATCATGGCTCCAAGCCTGTACAAAGCCACATTTACGCCCTGATCGGCCTCGTATGAGCCGCAGGTGCCTATACGGCCTACCTTCATATTGGTTCTGGTCAAAAAACGGCTGTGATCGTGATTTGAAAGCTGATTCATGGAACACAGGACCGAAACCTCCGGCATTCGTGACATATGATAGGTCATGGAATCAAAAAATCTCTTTCCATCACCTTTCAGTCTCTCGTCTCTCGAATCGGAATGTTTCTCCATGCCGGTAAGGAACCACGTTATAGGTTCCATAAAGGCATCATAATTCATGATGGTATCCCACTCATCTCCCTGAAGCCACCAGAAAGGATCACCATAATGCTCCGCAAGTATCACGGCATTGGGATTAGCCTGTTTTACCACCTTTCTGAATCTCTTCCAGAATAAATGATTATAATCACCGGTGTGGCCAAGATCAGCTGCAACATCAAGACGCCAGCCGTCAACATTGTAAGGAGGGCTGACCCATTTCTTCCCGACTGCCAGTATCTTGTTTTCCAGCTCCTTGGAGCCCTCATAGTTGAGCTTTGGAAGAGTGTCATTGCCCCACCACTTCTCATAAGTGTTATTCTTAGGCCAGGCCTCGTCAGAATTGTCACCGAAGGCGAAATAATTATGATACGGACTTTCCTTCAGCTGATATGCACCGGCCTGATAATCGTTGGACTTATCCTTGTAGTTGTAAAAATTGGACTTGTTCATCCACTTGTTGTATGAACCGCAGTGATTGAACACACCGTCAATGATTACACGCATGCCCCTCTTGTGACATTCCTCAACGAACTTAAGGAACAGCCTGTCGCTGGCCTCCAGATTATCGTGATGAGTAGTACGCACAGAATATTTGGTTGCACGGGCATTATCAGTCTCCCAGTCCTCAACGACGGATCCTCCGTCCTTTACGATCTTTCCGATATGCGGATCGATATGGTCATAATCCTGTATATCGTACTTATGATTGGAAGGCGATACAAACAGAGGATTGAAATATATGACCTGAACCCCCAGATACTGGATGTAGTCAAGCTTATCCATAACCCCCTGAAGGTCACCGCCGTAGAATCTGTGAACATCAAAGGGTTCCACCGGTGTTTCCCAGTCTTCTATGCCCTTTACCGCTCTGCCGAGATAGATATACTCGTTATTCTTGACGTTGTTGCTCTTATCGCCATCATAAAACCGGTCAATAAAGATCTGATACATGATGGCACCCTTGACCCAGTCCGGGACATGGAACCCCGGCATAAGATGAAATGCCATCTGAGGATTCATATCCGCCGAAACCCCAAGCCTGTTATAATGCAGCTCCTCGCCCTGTTTCTCAATGAAAAAGCTATAACTGAGCATGGCATTACCCACGACAACCTGATACTCAAAGAAATCAAAATAGTCGTCGCTGAAGATACGGCGCATACGCTCTTTGGTATTGCTCTCGTGGAAATAAATGTAAACATCGTCTACATCCTGATATTTAGTTCTGAATCGTATTTTCACGGTATCTCCGGGATTCTGCTCCGCAGGAGAACGATAGTCATCGGTTCCCGCAGTATAGAGTGAATCCCAGTTGATCTCACTCATTGCCATGAAGCACTATACTCTTCTTTCTCACATAAAATAGGACTCAGTGGGCGATAAACACCCACAATGCTACATTTATTTATCGAACTCAACTACTCCGATATAAGGAAGATTACGATAACGCTGATCATAATCAAGACCATATCCTACAACAAACTCGTCAGGAATTTCAAAGCATGAATACTTTACAGGAACTTCCTTTTCACGACGTGAAGGTTTGTTAAGCAATGTACAGATTTCAATGGATTTAGGATTACGGTCCAGAAGAAGCTTGCTTAAGTGGCTGAGCGTGTGTCCGGAATCAATGATATCCTCTACGATAAGAACGTTTTTTCCCTCCAGAGGCTCATCGAGATCCTTGACGATTTTTACAATACCGCTTGAGGTTGTTCCTGCACCATAGCTGGAAACAGACATAAAATCGAAGGAAATATCAACATCATGTATTCTCTTGGCAAGCTCACACATAAACATAGCGCCGCCCTTAAGTATGCATATAAGATGAAGGGACCTTCCCTTATATTCCTCTGAAATCTTTTCCGCTATCTCAATAATCTTCTCTTCGATCTGTCCCTCAGGAATCAGAACTCTTACATGCTCCGTCATTATTCTTTCTCCTTTTAATGCTTATAATTTCCTGATTTATCCTCAAAATCAGATGCTTTTTCCGATAATCGGCGCTCATCTTGTACGGAAGATCCAGATGGGCATTTCCGGGACCGTGGATCAGTTTGTCCATATCACGAAAGTGAACCGCTCCCCAGTCCTTAAGAGGTGTCCCTATACGTCTGACCAGCTCAATCATTACATATTGCCTCACCAGCTCCGGATAAGACTTAAGTCCTGTAACCGGTATGGAGATTTCCATCCCCTCCTGTCCCGTCTTTTCCCGGTCCTTTATTTCGGCAAATTTATCAACATATTCAGATGCAAGTCTCGCAAAAAAATCATCAGCCTCCCTGAGGATATCAGCCGTATGGGCTATATGGGCGCTGGCTTCAGGATTTATCTCTCTAAGTCCCGGAAGAATCTCGCTTCTGATATGATTTCTCGTATACTGCGTATCGAGATTGGTGGAATCGATCACGTAAGGGATCCCATTATCTTTAAGCCTACTCAGTATATATTCTCTCCTGACCGAAAGCAATGGACGAATTATGAACCCTCTTCTGGGTTCCATACCTGACAGCCCCCGTATACCGGAGCCTCTCACAAGATTGTGAAGTACAGTTTCTGCCTGATCATCCATATGATGAGCCACCGCTATGAGGCATCTTGGCCTCTTGACCTCATTCCCGTCATCAGTACTTATATACTTTTCCTCAATCTCTCTTCTCGTTTCCTCAAATGCTTCATATCTGAGGATCCTTGCCGCCTCCTCAAGACTCATGCCCTTTTCACGGGCAATCCCGGGAGCATCCACAAAAACTTTTTTAAAAGGAATGTCCCAGTTCCTGCAAAGCTCCTCAGAGAAATGCATATCTCTGTCAGCTTCCTCTCCGCGGATGCCATGATGAACATGCACCGCAAAAAGCCTGTATCCCAAAGACTCTTTAAACAGACTGAGAGCATATAACAGAAAGACCGAATCAGGTCCTCCCGAAAGCCCTACCAGCACACAGTCACCCTTTTCCACAAGCCGGTGTCCTGTAATATAATTTCTGACACCCAGCATCTGCTTGTCCATCTTTGTATCTTTTTTAATGAAATGTTCAATTCCCATACTGACTATTATACCAATAAACTGTGATTTCATTAACCTTTAATCTATAGTTAATGACATTTTTATTAAATTTTCTTCCGCCTGCGAACAAAAAAAGAGGGGAAATCCCCTCTTTTTAAATCAAAATCACTTCTCCGTGTCCGGTTTTATGATGATCTCATCCGGCAATTTAAGTCCAAAGATCTCTCTGGCCTTTTCCATAGTGAACTCTTTTGTCTTTACGTATATCTTTTTCTGCTCCAGTTCTTCCGACAGCCGCTTCTGCTCATCTATTTCAGCCTGAAGACTCTCTTCCTGCAACTGATATTCGTGAGCCTGTTCCCTCAGAGTCACACTACGCATGTGTATCGCAAATGCAATGCATAAAACAACTATCGTAATTCCGATGATTGCCAGACGATTTGATGCTTCATTTTTGTTTCTTCGTCTGTTCTTCATATTTTTATCCTCTGATTGGATTATAAACTCTTAAAAAATAAATAGCAAGAACTCTGCCAATGTATAAGATCCGGCCTTGCTTCAAAGATATTCATACATATCCTTTGAATCTTCCTTATGAACAGTCTCCTGAATCGATGTAACCTTTACCTTGACGGATTTTGTACCGAAGGATACCTCGATAACATCACCTATCTTCACCTCTGTACCGGCCTTCGCCACCTTATCGTTTATCATAACACGCCCGGTATCGCATGCCTCATTGGCAACAGTACGTCTTTTAATGAGTCTTGAAACTTTAAGATATTTATCTAAACGCATAATTCTCCTATCCAAAAAATCTATTCTGTGACAAAAAAGGATGGCTGCAATGCAACCATCCTTAATGTTAACTATAGTTATAAAACATGTTTTGAGTATCAAAACCTAAAAATTAGTTAACCTTATCCTTAAGAGCCTTACCAGCCTTGAATCTTGGAGCCTTTGAAGCTTCAATCTTCATTGTTGCACCAGTTCTAGGATTTCTACCCTCACGAGCAGCTCTCTCAGCAACATCGAATGTACCGAATCCGATAAGCTGAACCTTATCACCGTTTGCAAGTGCATCTGAAATAGCATCGAAAATGCCCTTTACAGCAGCCTCAGCATCCTTCTTTGAAAGATCAGCTCTCTTAGCAACCTCTGCTACTAATTCTACTCTATTCATGTTATTTTCCTCCGTAATACCATCAGATTTATATTACCTGTTCATGACAGGCTTCCGATGTATCTTATACTTTGTTTCACCTCTGAAATTATATATTTATATATCAACCATGTCAACAAAGAACCGCATAATCTCGTGGTTTTCAGCCATTTTTGCCCCTTTTGAAAGTGATTTTTCAGATAAATTTAATTTTATGATATAAGTGTCATAAGTCTTCCTCCACTTGTGCTTGCACAAAAGTGGAGGATAGACTTCATGACACGCCCCACATGACTGGTGGCAGATTCCGTAGGAATCTGGCATATAGCACCAGCCCTTCGCGAAGCGAACTAAATGGGCTGGTGTTCCCAGAGAGCACGAAAGGACGATTTATCGGCCTGAGAGTGCGGAATGTGGGAGGGCGCTGATGATCCAGTGGATCATCGCTTAGCGCCGACCGAAGTGGAACGTAGACGTGGGAGCGCATAGCGCGAAGCGGTCCGATATCGACTTTTTCGTAATATAACTGTCCGGCTCACAATTTCACGCCTTTATCACCGGAGTTTTCCTTATTTTCCTGAGAGTTTCCTCCAGATGATCTATGGTCTCCATCATAGACCAGGTCTTTTCTCTGGTGCTCTGACGAAATACCATCATAGGCGAAGTACCGTTCGAAAACCTTAACTGGCCATAATTCTCTCTGATAACTTCAGGAATAGCATCTACCTGAATATCTGCATTTTTGTCAAACAGGATCTTGAACATACCTCTTTGAATATCCGCCTCTGTCACATAACACTGATGTGCAAGAGCCTTCAGCCTCGCAATCCGAAGGAGATTCTCACACTCCACAGGAAGCTCTCCGAACCTGTCCATGAGCTCGTCCTGCATATCGCTGTAATCCTCATCTCCGGTAATGGACGATATCCTCTTATAGGTATCAAGCTTCTGTGCTTCATTGGAAATGTAGGTGTCAGGGATAAATGCATCAATTTCGCAGTTTATCTGTGTGTCGAACTCAGGCACCTCCTCTGTTTCTCCCTTTTCCGCCATGACAGCCGTATTAAGGAGCTTGCAGTAGAGATCGTAGCCCACTGCTTCCATATGTCCATGCTGTTCCGCGCCTAAGACATTGCCGGCTCCTCTTATCTCCAGATCTCTCATGGCGATACGGATACCGGAACCAAGCTGTGTAAATTCCTTTATGGCTTTAAGTCTCTTCTCAGATTCTTCACTCAGCATTTTGCCTCTGCGGTACATAAGAAAAGCGTATGCCGTCCTGCTGGATCTGCCCACTCTTCCCCTGAGCTGATACAGCTGGGAAAGTCCCATTCGTTCAGCGTCCTGAATTATCATGGTATTGGCATTGGGTATATCAAGTCCCGTTTCTATGATAGTTGTGGATACAAGTACATCTATCTCACCGTTTATGAACCTGAGCATGATATCCTCAAGCTGGCTCTCTGTCATCTGTCCATGGGCATAAGCAATCCTTGCCTCCGGACAGAGCTTCTGTATATGAGACGCTATATCGGCTATATTGTTCACTCTGTTATAAACATAGTAGACCTGTCCGTTTCTGGAAAGCTCCCTGCTGATAGCCTCTCTTATGAGCTCGTCATTGTATTCCATCACATAGGTCTGTATAGGCTGACGGTCAATAGGCGGCTCCTCAAGAACCGACATATCCCTGATGCCGGCCAGCGACATATGGAGGGTTCTCGGGATAGGTGTCGCTGAAAGTGTCAGAACGTCCACATTCTGCTTCAGGTTCTTTATCTTCTCCTTGTGAGTGACCCCGAATCTCTGCTCCTCATCGATTATAAGAAGTCCAAGATCCTTGAACTTTACATCCTTGCTCAGAAGCCTGTGGGTTCCTACTACAATGTCCGCCCGTCCTGCTTTTATGTCCTCTATCGAACTCTTTATCTGCTGAGGAGTCCTGAATCTGCACAACAATGCTACTTTGACCGGAAATCCCTTCATACGTTCCACAAAGGTGTTGTACACCTGTTGGGCCAGTATGGTTGTGGGAACCAGATAGGCCACCTGTTTTGAATCCTGTACAGCCTTGAATCCTGCACGGAGGGCTATCTCGGTTTTGCCGTAGCCCACATCTCCGCAGATGAGGCGGTCCATGATCTTATGGCTCTCCATATCCGCCTTGGTCGCATCTATGGCAAGCTCCTGATCCACGGTTTCATCATAGGGGAACATTTCCTCGAATTCCTTCTGCCATACAGAGTCCGCACCGAACTTGTAACCCGATGTGCTCTGTCTTGCAGCATAAAGCTTCACGAGATCCTTGGCAATTTCCTTTACGGCATGCTGGACACGGCTTTTTGCCTTCTGCCATTCCGCTCCTCCAAGCTTGTTCAGTTTGGGCGCCTTTCCGGCATCCTGACTCGCGTACTTCTGTATTCTGTCAAGCTTGGTGGCGGGAAGATACAGATTGCCGCCATCACCGTACTCCACCTTGATATAGTCCTTGGTCACTCCCTCGGATCTGATTCTTTCTATTCCCCTGTAAATACCTATACCATGGTCCTCATGTACCACATAATCCCCTACGGACAGTTCACTCAGCTTGGAAATCTTCTGCCCGTCGAATTTCTTCTGCTTACGCTTCTTTTTAACTATGTTGGCATTGCCGAACATATCACCTTCCGTAAGCATCACAAATTTCTCTTCAGGGAACTGGTAACCGCTGTTGAGAACGCCGAATCTCACCTGAATGGCACCCCTCTCAGCTTCCTCTCTTGCAGCCCGGAGGGTTCCGGAGCCTGAGGTACCGTTTACACCGGATCTTCCCATTCCATCCTCAGATGCATCTGAGGAATTTCTTTCAGAATCCTCTTTTGTGTCCGGACAATATGCCCTGAGCCCATAATCCCTCAAATCCTGGGCAAGTCTCGATGCTCTGGTTCTGGAAGGACTGAGCAGCACTATCTCATACTTATCATCCTGCCAATGTTTAAGATCCTTTATAAGAAGTTCAAACCCTGCTTTGTAGGGAACAACTTCTGTAGTCTCGAAATGAAACGCTTCCTTGGAAATAACCTCCTTAAGATTTGTCCCCAGAGTACTGAACATAACGGATCTTCTGTCGCAGAGCCGTTCCATAATCTGATCGATTCCATAGATGAGCTTGTCCGGATCCTTCTCATCCTGAACTCCCATCCCGTTTGCTTCAAGAACCGCAGTAAGTTTTGCATGCTTCTGCATTTCGCCGAGTCTGGCTTCAAAGCTCTCTCTGAATTCCGTCTCAACCATTTCTCCGCGTTCCTTGAGTCTGTCGGGCTCATCGAGGAAAAAGACATCATCCTCTCCGAAGTAATCAAGAAGACTGACCTCCTTAACCTCACTTCCCTTTGCCCTGTCGGTAGCCGGATATATCTCTGCCTCCTCGAGAGTCTCTATTGATCTCTGGCTTTCCACATCAAAGCTTCTGATGTTATCTACCTCAGTATCCCAGAATTCTATACGGATAGGATTTTCTGCAGTGAACGGATAAATGTCCGCGATGCCGCCCCTGACAGAGTATTCGCCCATGGCTTCTACCTCTGTCATACGCTCATACCCCAGATCACTGAGCTTTTTGGACAGAGCTTCCATCTCCATGACCATACCCGGGCTTATGGTGAGAACAGATTCCGAAAACTTCTCTTTTTCCTGGACCTTGTCCATGAGAGCGTCAATACTTGCGACTATGACTCCCCCGTCATCTTCCATAAGATGCCTGAGCACCTCCACTCTTTGTCTGGTTATGAGCGTCCCCTGGGTATCTGCCTGATAAAAAAGAAAATCCTTTGCCGGGTAATACCATGCACTTTCGGAAAAAGCATGAATATCCTTCACGAACTGTTTTCCTCTAAGCTCATCCTTAACCACCATAAGCTTCCAGCTTTTTCCGGATTTTGCCTTTGCATTTTTAGCAGAAGCCACCGGACTCAGCAGTGAAACAACAAGCTGTGCCTTAACCGGATCCACGGTTCCGGTAACAGCAATCGGACCTTTTCCGGAATTAAGAGACTGCTGCAGTTCTTCATAGACTTTTGTTCTTAAAAACGGATTAACCATGTACCTTCCTTCTAAGTCATCAAATCAAAGCTTCATAGGATTATATTTATTCATTGCATGTTCAACGCCGTTGTCGATTATATCAAGGGCCGCAGATGCAGCTTCATCATACACTTCATTCATGATCTTTTCGTCAGTCTGGTTGAACTTTGCAAGAACATGTACCGCAAGATCCATATTATCCGGCTTCATACCTACTCCAACACGAACCCTGCCGAATTTATCGGAACCAAGGCTGGAAATAATGGACTTCAGTCCGTTGTGTCCACCTGCAGATCCCGATGGTCTGATACGCATACGTCCCACATCAAGATTTATATCGTCTGAGAATACGATAATATGCTCTGGTTCTATTTTATAAAAATTAGCCAAAGGCGCAATGCAGTTTCCGGAAAGATTCATATATGTAAGGGGCTTCACAACAATTATCTGCTCAAGTCCGTGAGCACTCTGGTATCTGAGCTTTGTATAGGCACCGTTATACTTAGTTTCATTCAGCTTTTCCCCGCCCATTCTGTCAAGAAGGGCATCTACTGCTGCAAATCCGGCATTATGACGTGTACCTTCATATTTTCTCTCAGGATTTCCGAGACCGGCAATTAAATACATTTCTTTTCCTCCGCTTATCTATCTAAATTCACTGTTTTTTATATTTCTTAAACAATGTATATGAAAGGCGACACAGGTCAGGAGACCTTTCTACTGACCTATATCCCCCTTATTCCGTTTTGACTTGTGAATTTTATATTTTTTACAACCCAAATGCAAGTAAAAGGGAATTTTCCTTACACGGAAAAGGAGCCGCCGTAAAACAGCGACTCCAAATCATCTCTTGAATATGTGTCAGATATCAAAATCCCTCTGCTTCAGAAATCATCTCTGCCTGATACTTGTCCAGGATGATACTCTGAATAGCATCTCTGGTTGAAGACTTGATAGGATGAGCGATATCTCTATACTCTCCATCAGCAGTCTTTCTTGACGGCATGGCAATGAAGAGCCCCTTCTCACCTTCAATTACCTTAATGTCATGAATTACGAACTCGTTATCAAAAGTGATCGATACGATGGCCTTCATCTTGCCTTCCTTATCCACCTTGCGAATCCGCACGTCTGTTACCTGCATATTGCTCCCTTCCCTGACCCCGGTTGTCTTCACTTCGGTCACGTATTTTGGTTTATATTAGACTCCGCGTTTTAAAAATGCGGGTATGTGTCACATCTGGTATCTAACGTTCTTCTCAACCACGATCTTAATATCATCCGGCTTTCCGATATATGTAGTGTTTGCACGGATAGTATCGCGGCTCTCAACGATACAGTTCTCGATAACAGTATTGTCACCGATATAAACATCGTTAAGAATGATTGAATTCTTGATGACACAGTTGTTTCCAACATATACCTTACGGAACAGAACAGAGTTCTCCACGGTTCCGTTTACGATACATCCACTTGCAAGAATGGAATGGCGAACGTTGCAGTCCGGATTGTATTTTGCAGGAGGGTTGTCCTCAAGCTTTGTATAAACACCGGGCAATGTACGGAAGAAGTAATCACGCACATCTCTCTTCAGGAAATCCATATTTGTCTTGTAGTATGATTCTACTGAAGCGATATTGGACCAGTAGGTCTCGATCTTAAATCCGTATATTCTCTTTACGTTCTTGTAACGTACGAGGATGTCATTAACAAAATCTGTACGGTCTTCTTCGTGTGCCTTTTCAAGAAGTTCAATAAGCTGACGTCTGCGGACAACATATATACCGCATGAGATGGTGTTGGCATCTGTTGCGATAGGCTTCTCTTCAAAATCAACTATACGTCCGTCATCGTTAAGCTTTACGCATCCGAATCTTGATACATCTGTATTAGGCTCCATAGTCTTTACAACTACAGTTATATCCGCCTTCTTTTCAATGTGATATTCAAGAACCTTGTTGTAATCAAGCTTGTAGATACCGTCACCTGCTGCAACGATAACATACGGCTCATGTGATGCCTTAAGGAACTCAAGGTTCTGATAAAGTGCATCAGCAGTGCCTCTGAACCAGTCGCTGTGCTCTGCTGTAATAGTCGGTGTGTAAACATACAGACCGCCCTGCTTACGTCCGAAATCCCACCACTTTGATGATGAAAGGTGCTGGTTAAGGGATCTTGAATTGTACTGTGTTAAAACCGCAACTTTCTGAATATGTGAATTGGACATATTGGAAAGTGAAAAATCAATAGCTCTGAATGAACCTGCCACAGGCATAGCTGAGATAGCTCTCTTGTTGGAAAGCTCACGCATACGCTTGTTGTTGCCACCTGCTAAAATAATACCTATCGCTCTCATATCTCGCTGTCCTCCTTAATGATTGCTCCGCCGCTTGCGAGTAATCCGTCAGGATAATCCTCTGCTGTTGTAACGCCATAGATAGCGGTGTTTCTGCCGACCTTAACATTGTCGGGAATAACTGAATTCTCTCCGACAGTAACAAGATCTGCATTGTATACTCTCTGGTCATACGTGCTTGGTGCGAACTCTCCGACACCTATCTCACAGTTCTTACCAATCTTAACATCCTGTGCGATGACCGCCTTATCGATCTTTGTTCCGGCTTCGATAACAGCGTTTGACATGATAACGGAATCTGTCACTACAGCTCCGGACTCTATTCTTACGCCCTCACCGATTACCGAATTATGGACTTCACCGTGGATCTCACAGCCCTCTGCAATGAGACATCTCTCAACATGAGAGTTCTCTGAAAGGAACTGCGGTGCAGGATTCTTGGTATCTGTGTAGATCTTCCAGTACTCCTCATAAAGGTTGAACTCAGGAATGATGGCTACCAGTTCCATGTTGGCCTGCCAGTATGACTGAAGTGTTCCTACATCCTTCCAGTAGCCGTTGAACTCATAAGCGAAAATACGCTTACCGCCCTGGAACAGATAAGGAATGATATGTTTACCGAAATCTTCTCCCGGAACATCCTTGTTTGTGATGAGTGCCTCGCGAAGTACAGGCCATGAGAAAATGTAGATACCCATAGATGCGAGATTTGACTTTGGCTCCTTTGGCTTCTCCTGGAAGTCGATAATACGGTTCTGCTCATCTGTAACAGTAATTCCGAAACGGCTTGCCTCTTCCATAGGAACCGGCATGGATGCAATGGTACAATCCGCATTCATAGCCTTGTGATACTCTAGCATGACCTCATAATCCATCTTGTAGATATGATCGCCCGAAAGAATCAAAACGTAATCAGGATGATAATTATCGATGTACTCAATATTCTGATAAATCGCATTGGCTGTACCGGAGAACCAATCCGCTCCGGTCTGTGACTCATACGGCTGAAGGATGGTCACACCGCCCCTGTTACGATCAAGATCCCATGGAATACCGATTCCGATATGGGCATTCAGACGTAATGGCTTATACTGTGTCAATACTCCGACAGTATCTACACTGGAATTAATGCAGTTAGACAGTGGGAAGTCGATAATGGAATACTTTCCACCGAAAGAAACTGCAGGCTTTGCGACATTCTTTGTTAGTACACCAAGGCGTGAGCCCTGGCCGCCAGCTAGCAGCATGGCGATCATTTCTTTTTTAATCACGTCATCACCTCATAGTTGTAAAAAAAGTGTAAAAATTATCAAGCTCACTATATTATAGCACCGTATTTCCTCTCTGTTAACTCAAAAATGGTAAAATTAACCACAAGTAAAACAATCCGCAGGCCAGATTTGTCAAAAAACGATAAAAATTATAAAAAAAATATAATCTCCCCCTAAAATTTAAGAAATTGCATACAATTCACAATGACATCTAGCAAGAAACATTGAAAACACGATATCTTTAAAGTATAATCTTAAATCAATCGAGATTCGGATCCCGATACTTTATATTTATTAGAACAGGGGAAAATTATGGAAGTTACTGCTTTAAGAGAAATTTTCAAAAATAAAGAGGCCTTCTATGATAAGGAAGTGACCGTTGGCGGCTGGGTAAGATCCAATCGTGATTCCAAGCAGTTTGGTTTCCTTGTCATTTCAGACGGTACATTCTTTACACCGCTTCAGGTGGTTTACCATGATGACATGGATAATTTCGCAGAGATCGCAAAGCTCGGTGTAGGAGCCGCCGCAGTAGTAAAAGGAAAGATCGTTGCTACTCCGGATGCCAAGCAGCCGTTTGAGCTTCAGGCAACAGAGGTCACAGTAGAAGGTGCTACAACTCCTGACTATCCTCTGCAGAAAAAGAGACATACACTTGAGTACCTTCGTACCATGACACATCTCCGTCCAAGAACCAACACCTTCCAGGCAGTGTTCCGTGTACGTTCACTTATAGCCTACGCTATTCACGTATTCTTCCAGGAGAGAGGCTTCGTATATGTTCATACACCACTCATCACTTCATCTGATGCAGAGGGTGCAGGTGAGATGTTCCAGGTAACGACTCTTCCCATCAACGAAGCTCCTGTAATCGACGGACAGGTAGACTATTCACAGGACTTCTTCAATAAGAAGACATCCCTTACTGTTTCAGGACAGCTTAACGGCGAGACATTTGCACAGGCCTTCAGAAACATCTATACCTTCGGACCTACATTCCGTGCAGAGAATTCAAACACCCAGCGTCATGCCGCTGAGTTCTGGATGATCGAGCCTGAGATGGCCTTTGCGGATCTTGATGACGTAATCGCCTGCGAGGAAGACATGATCAAGTTCATCATCAAGTATGTTCTTGAAAACGCTCCCGAGGAGATGGCTTTCTTCAATCAGTTCATGGATAAGAATCTCATCGAGCGTCTCACTCATGTTATGAACTCGGATTTCGCACGTATCACATACACCGATGCCATCAAGCTCCTTGAAGAGCACAATGATGAGTTCGAATATAAGGTATCATGGGGCGTGGATCTTCAGACAGAGCATGAG
Source organism: Lachnospiraceae bacterium (assembly GCA_015057945.1). Lineage (GTDB taxonomy): Bacteria > Bacillota > Clostridia > Lachnospirales > Lachnospiraceae > Oribacterium. Next base: position 86,231 of record SVDD01000001.1, read on the forward strand.
CGTTATCTTACAGAGAAGCATTTCCAGAAGCCGGTTTTCGTAACCGACTATCCTAAGGATATCAAGGCGTTCTACATGAAGCAGAATCCTGACGGAAAGACTGTTGCCGCAGTTGACTGCCTCGTTCCGGGTATCGGAGAGATCATGGGCGGTTCACAACGTGAGGAGGATTACGACAAGCTTGTTGCACGTATGGAAGAGATGGGCATGGATATGGAACAGTACAAGTTCTATCTTGATCTTCGTAAGTACGGTACAACACGCCATGGCGGATTCGGTCTCGGTTTCGAGAGAGCTGTTATGTACCTGACAGGTGTTCAGAACATCCGTGACGTACTTCCATTCCCAAGAACAGTTGGAAATTGTGATATTTAATGATTCATCGGGCAGATTTATCTGCCCGTTTTTTTATGCGATAGGCACTTTTTTATTTATTATTATTAAGTTAAAATATATCTTATATTATTTTAATTATTTGTAGGAGCAGCAAATGCGTTTTATTCACACATCAGATGTCAATTGGGGCATGGTGCCGGATTCAGATCAGTCCTGGGGCAAAGACCGTGCAAACGATATCAAGACAACTTTCCGTAAGATCATCGAGAAGTGTCGTGATTTCAGCGTAGACTGCCTTTTTATCTCCGGCAATCTTTTCCATCGCCAGCCCATGAACAAAGACCTTCTGGAACTGAACTATCTTTTCAGCTCCATCCCGTCTACACATGTAGTGATCATCTCCGGTGAAAATGACCGTATAAGTTCAAACTCCGCTTTACTAAGCTTCAACTGGAGCGCCAATGTCACATGGATTCTGGGAGAACGTCCCGAATCTGTATATTTTGATGACATAAACACCAGGGTGTACGGCTTCTCGTATCACACGAGAGAGCTTAAGGAAACCGTCATTGATACCATAGAACCGGAAAACGACGGACACATCCATATACTTCTCGCCCATGGCGGTGACCAGGATCACATGCCTGTGGATGTAGAGACATTGACAAAACTCCCCTTTGATTATGTCGCTTTGGGATATCTTCATAAGCCTGTAGAGATCATTGAACGAAGAGTCATTTATTCAGGCTCGCCTGAGCCCCTTGATTCAAGTGAGACCGGGCCTCATGGATTTTATTTCGGAGACATCAACCCCATAACCCACAAGGTACAGCGTCTTACCTTCATGGAAACGGCCAGGGTATCCTATATCCCCCTCGAGTTCAAGGTAACGGATAAGACTACCAGCGATGTTCTGGTGGGACGTATACTCAGTGAGATCAAAGAAAACGGTACGGACAATATCTACATGATCCGCATCTTCGGAAAGAGAAATCCCGATGTACGTTTCAATCTCTCATCCATCACTCACGAATACAGAGTGGTGAGCATACATGATGACTCAGAGCCACAGTATGATTTTGCCGCTATATACAAAGAGCATCCATCCGACATCATCGGATTCTATATCAGAAAGCTTCTCAGGGAGGATCCGAATGATATGAGCTATGTTGAAAAGAAGGCCTTGTACTACGGTATCAATGCCTTACTAAAATCTCAGAAGGGTGGTAGATGACCATGCGTTTTATCGACATTCACATCGAGGGCTTCGGAAAGTTCCATAAATTCGATTTGAAGCTTAAAGATGGCATGAATATCATTTACGGACATAATGAAGCCGGAAAATCCACACTTCATTCCTTCCTTCAGGCCATGCTTTATGGTCTGGGAAGACGTTCCGGAAAGCAACTCTCAAAGAAATATCAGTCATGGGAATATCCGGATGATTACAGCGGAACTCTTCGTATAGAGCACCTTGGAAAGATCTATCTCATATCCAGAGACTTCAATATGGACAGTCTTTCCATCAGAAACGAAACTGACGATACAGAGGTTTCCAATCCCGAATCATGGCTCAATGAAATGCTGGACGGCATATCAGAAACTGCTTTTGAGAACACAGTCTCCATCGGACAGCTCAGAAGTGCCACCAGCAGGGGCATGATAAACGAGCTTAAGTCCTGCATAAGAAATCTGAATTCAACCGGAGACATGTCCCTGGACAGTACCAGCGCTCTTAGTATCCTCGACAAGCAGAAGGAACATTTTCAGTCAAAGATAGTACCCGATGCAGCAAAGACCTACGCACAGCTCATAGGTGAGGTCAGAAACATTGAGCGTGACATCCAGCAGCCCGAATATGAAAACCAGCTGCGAAAGTACCAGCATCTCCGCACGGAGGTCCGCACAGAGCAGGTAGACAGACAGACCAAGAAGGAAGAACTTCTCCAGAAGGTAGCAGCACAGGAAGCCACCCTGCTTCAGTCAGGTCTGAAAAATGATGCCGAAATCCAGGATACACTGAACCGTGGCTTGAATCTTTATGACTCCTACAGGGAGGAAAACGAAAGAAAAGAACTGCCCTCCAGAATCATCATACCTTCGGTACTGATGGGACTTGCACTGCTTAGCATCATAGCGGATGTTCTGTTTGCTGCCGCAGGTTCTCCGGGATTTGCAGCTGCACTCAATCTGCCTGCGGAAAAGATACCGATGATAAAATCCCTTGTGGATAATTCCACGCTGGGAGCAACTGTTCCTGTTGCCATCTGTACATTTTTCTTCGTACTCTTCTTCATGTTGGGTTCACTGGCACTTCATAACAATGTCACCGGCGGAAAGAATCTGGCAAGATCCTCAAAGGAACTGGGAGAACTGCTCACAAGATACATTGGTTTCTCTGATATTAATGATGATGCCATGAACAGCTTCCGTACTCATATGGAAGAGCTTATCAAAGTCAATTCCGAGCTGGATAACAACCGTGCCCGGCTTGAAGCTCTCACACTGGAGATACAGGGTCTTAATGACAATGAGCGCAGATATGATGTTGAGCTTCAGAAACAAAACGAAAAGCAGACTGAACTGGAAGGAAAGCTTCAGCATCTTGTCAATGTAAAGAACAGGGCTGAGATGCTGAAACGAACCATCGGAGAGAACGACGCCATAGCCGAGGAGATCGATGCCATCAATCTGGCGCATGAGACTCTGACAGAGCTTGAAACCAGCATTAAGCAGAGTTTCGGCCACTACCTTAACAAGGAAGCCGGTGATCTTATCTCCGGCATCACCGGAGGCGTTTATGACTCCATGTGGATCGACCAGAATCTCGAGATCTATATGAACACGCCCACAAAGCTCGTTCCTATCGAGGACGTTTCCAGCGGAACCATGGACCAGATCTATCTGGCACTCCGACTGGCTGCTTCCCGCCTCATGCAGAACGGAAAACTCGCTGCCCGTTCCGAAGTCGAAGCCAACCGGCTTCCTCTTATATTTGATGATTCATTTGCCATGTATGACGAAAAGCGCCTTAACTCGGCTCTTCACTTCATCATGGATATACATAAGGGTCAGATACTCCTCTTCACCTGCCACACACGTGAAAAGAGGATACTGAAGGAAGCAAAGGACGAATTCAACTTCATTGAACTGTAAAAATCTGAAAGTTGAGTGGCTTTTACCCTGAAAAATCTGAAAGTTGAGTCATTTTTCAGGGTCACGCTCCGGAAAATCTGAAAGTTGAGTCGTTTTTTCAAAATTTAAAGAACCGGTGCTTGAGGCACCGGTTCTTTCTGTTTCAATTATCATTAATCGCTCATATCCACGTCCATAGTAAGCTCAACCTTATATTCAGGGAATTCAGCACTGATCTGCTCCACGATGTCGTCAAATATCTTTCTTCTGTCGTCCGCAGCAAATTCTATGATCACATCAAAGTTAATGGTCTTCCTTATTTCATCAGCATAAAATCCATGCATCTGGAGAACGTGGTCATTGGACATAACTATCTCTCTGCAGCGTCCCAGCATATCCTGTGCCTTATCGTCACTGGTATTTACGGAGTAAATGCTGATTCCCTCCATGATCACCTTATGCTCTTCATACACCTTATGGGTAATGTCTCTCATAAGCCTGTCCAGTTCTCTTGCGGTCATGGTATCCAGAACTTCTATATGAACAGAGCCCATATAGGTGTCAGGGCCGTAGGAATGGAGCACAAGATCGTAAGCCCCTCTTACCTCCGGAAAACCGGCTATGGTCATTTTTATGGCCTTGCTGAAGGAAGCATCCACTCTTTCTCCCAGTATCTGAGAAACCGTATCCCGAAGCATCTCGAAACCGGCCTTCATGATTATGACGGAAATAATAGCTCCAAGCCATGCCTCCAGTGAGATTCCGCTGTATATGAAAATCACTGCGGCTACGAGGGTCGATGCAGAGATAACTGCATCAAATGTCGCATCGGAACCAGATGCGATAAGCGAGTTTGAATTCACCTTTTCACCCACTCCCTTTACATATCTTCCCAGAAGTATCTTTACAACAACGCCCACAGCTATTATGACCAGTGTCACACCGCTGTAATCCGGCGTCTCGGGTTCAATGATTTTTTTTATGGATTCCACAAAGGAAGTCACGCCGGCATATAACACGATTATCGAGATCACCGTCGCTGTCAGATATTCCACTCTGCCATGCCCCATAGGGTGTTTCTTGTCAGGCTGCTTTCTGGCAAGCTTTGTTCCTATTATGGTTATGACTGACGAGATGGCATCAGACAGATTGTTTACAGCATCAAGCACGATGGCTATAGAATTAGACATCAGTCCCACAACTGCCTTAAATGATGCGAGAAAAACATTGGCAACTATACCGATAATACTTGTTCTTATTATGATCTTTCCACGATCGTTATCTTTACTTAACTGAGCCATAGTTCCTCCTGTCTGTCACTTATCAAGTTTTATATATATGCATTATATTACTAATTCAGTATATAGCTCAATGTATATTAAATACCTAATCCGGAAACAATATGCTAAACTTGGGAATATGTTAAAAATCAGAGACCGGCTGATAGCCGTGGTCTTTGGAAAGAGGTCAATATGAGATGTGTAGTTCAGGTAGTTCAACATGCTTCAGTAACCGTAGATGATGAGATCATAGGAAAGATCGGAAGAGGTTTTCTGATATTTCTCGGAGTTTCAGACACCGATACCGAGGAGACGGCCGATAAAATGGTTAAAAAAATATGCAGTCTCAGGATCTTCCCGGATGAGAACGGAAAGACGAACTGCTCCCTTTCAGATGTCGGAGGCTCAGTGCTTGTAGTCAGTCAGTTCACTCTGTATGCAAACTGTCGTAAGGGTAACCGTCCAAGCTTTATCGAAGCAGGTGAGCCTCAGAAGGCTGATGCTCTGTACCGTTACTTTACAGAAAGATGTAAAGACTATGTCCGTAAAGTCGAGCACGGTGAATTCGGAGCCGACATGAAGGTGGAGCTTCTCAATGACGGTCCATTCACCCTCATGCTGGATTCCAGTCAGTTATTTAACGAATAATATCACTCTTCGATTACTTCAATGCGAAGATAATCAAAGTTTATGGGCTCCACAAAGGAATCCGACCTGAAACAGGTTATGGATTTTCGCTTAAACTCTCTGATATTTTGCTCCAGCCAGATAGGTACAGCCAGATCCATGTATTCACAGATTTCCTTAAGCGCTGTCAGGACTCTGTCTGTTCGGGACATAGAATAATCTTCCTGGCGGGATACACAGTCCTTAAGCATCTGTCCGTCGCGGTATATGGTTCCATTCATTCTAAACATAGGGCTCTCCTGAAAATTGATAGTGATAATAATACATAATTTTGTCTCTTAATTCAAACTGATTGTTTTGTGGATATTTATCGTGAATATGTGTTAAAAAATGAAAAAAAATTTGTTTTGTTAATAAATAATTCACAAAAGAGCTATACTATTATAGTAGTCTTAATTTTATGACTTTAGGAGGCAAACATAATGGGAATGGAGATAGAGAATCCCCAGATTTTTTTAGATGCAGCAAAAGACGCCATTGCTGAATATCAGAATGTAAGTACCCAGCTTGCAAATATGAGAGAAACCGAAAAACAGACTTCCGCCCTTTTGGACAAAACAAGGAAAGAAGTTCAGGATAAGATCGATAAGACCCTTAAACAGAGAAGTGAGGATCTCACAGCCACCTATGATCGCCAGATAAGCCAGGTGGAGGCCCGGCTCAAGAAACGTCAGGCCGACAGGGAAAAGGCCAAGCAGGAAGGTGTAAAGGGCCGTATCAAGAGCGAGACTGAGCCTTTGAAAATCGAGAACAAAGAGCTTAAACGTCAGATAGCCGCAGTGATGAAGAAGGACAATGCTCCCATGTTTTACAGCACGGACCTGTTCTATACCCTCTTTCATCCGTCAGGTCTGGGAGAGCTTTTATGTTTTCTCTCTGTGTTCATAATTATATTTGCCCTGCTCCCATTTGGAATTTATTTCCTTATTCCTAATCATCAGATACTTTATCTGGTAGTGATCTACATAGTCGATATACTTATTTTCGGAGGAATCTATGTGGCTGTCATGAACATATCCGGACGACATGCCGGTGCTGTTCAGCAGGGAAGGGATATCAAGAATCGTATAAAACTAAACAGAAAGAATATAAAGAAAAAGATAAAGCTCATCACAAAGGATTCCAGTGAGGCAGGTTACAATCTTGAATCCTTCGATGACGAGATCGCAAAGATCCAGCAGGAAAGAAGCGACATCATCAGCCTGAAACAGAGTGCACAGAACACCTTTGACACAGTCACAAGAAACATCATCATCGATGAGATAGAGACTGCTGCAAAACCAAAGGTGGACGAGCTCTCACTTGCATTTACCAATGCCGTGAACCGGCGTTCAGAGCTTGAGACCAGAGAGAAGGAACAGGCGCTTACTCTTTCCAGAAATTACGAGCAGTACCTCGGAAAGGCTCATATGAATGCAGAGGCCATAGACAAGATCAAAGCTCTCATTCAAGCAGGAGAGGCATCCTCAATTATCGATGCAGTAACAAAGCTGGATCACCCGGCTCAGGAAGCATCAGGAGCATCAAAATAACAAATATTTAAAAGGGTCGGCGCAGATGCGCCGACCCTTTTCTTCCCTTTAATGAGGGATCTCTACGTATTATTTTATGATGTGAGTGTCAAAAATATTTGCCACTCACTTATGATGCGCAGCACGCACACATTCGTGTGCAATGTGCTGCATCATTTTATATTCTTCCCACAAGGGCCTCTGTAAGGCGTACACAGTGCTCTATGGCCTTTTTCTCAAAGCTTGGATAATCCATGTGAGCCGAATCATCTGCCTTATCTGAAATGGCACGAATGATCACAAACGGCACCTTGTTCTGCCAGGCCACCTGAGCAATGGCAGCCCCCTCCATCTCACAGCATTTGCCCTGAAAATGACTGATTATCCATTCCTTGGTCTCTCCGTCTGATACAAACTTATCTCCGCTGCACACACGTCCGATAAAGGTATTTATGTCCGAATTAACTCTCCGGTTCTCTTCCTCGGCAAAGGCTATAAGTCTGTCATCAGCCTTAAATGCCATGGTTCCCACTCTGGGAACCTCTCCCAGCTGATATCCGAAATTAGTTGCGTCCATATCATACTGTACCGCATCCTCAGAAATAACTATATCTCCGATATCGATGTGAGCGTCCAAAGAGCCTGCTATGCCTGTATTGATCACACAATCCACACCGTAACGGTCAATAAGAACAGCAGTACATGCCCCTGCATTAACCTTGCCTATTCCGGAACGCACAACAGTAACATCCTTGCCATTGAGCTTTCCCGTCACAAATGTGAGACCGTTATGCTCCTCTGTCTTCGCATCGGTTATGGAAGCCTTAAGCTTCTCAACCTCTTCATCCATTGCTCCGATTATTCCTATCATACTTTCTCCTTTATTAAGACGATAAAACCGCCTTTATTTCAAATTTACTGTTAAGACCCGCTGAGTTTCCTTTGATACTTAATCAGCTTTTCTTTTTTTCCTTATCTTCCCTGACCACATCCCTAAGTACCTGGAGAACACGATCCACACCATCGTTCTGGTTTGAGTTCTGCATGGCAATGATGTATCCCGACTTTTTGAGATGAACTTCCTTTATGGCATTTAACAGCAGCTCTCTGTCCTTCTCCATATCATGCTGGTCAAGAACATAGCTGAAGCCCTGTTTTTTAAAGGACTCCGCGTTTAATATCTGGTCTCCTCTGCTGACTTCTTTAGGCAGCGGTATAAGGATGTTGGGCTTCATAAGCGCAAGAAGCTCGCAGATAACATTGGCACCTGCTCTTGAAATGACTACATCCGCAACAGCGTACAGATTTCGTAATCCGTTGGTTATGAACTCATACTGTCTGTACCCGGCTTTATCTTCAAGTGTGATATCCAGATTTCCCTTTCCGCAAATATGTACCACATCGAAGTCCTCAAGTATCCTTGGAAGAAGCTCCCTGACAGCGTTGTTGATCGCTACTGACCCAAGTGAACCTCCTATGATCATAAGCACCGGTTTTTTACCAGAAAATCCGGTCATTTCAAGACCTTCCTCCCTGGTACCCTTCAGAAGTATCTCTCTTATAGGTGAACCCGTGAGAACGGCCTTTCCCTTCGGTAAAGACTTAAGGGTCTCCGGGAAATTGCAGCAAATCTTTTTTGCAGCCCTAAGGCAGAGCTTATTCGCAAGTCCCGGTGTCATATCAGACTCATGGGTAACAACGGGTATATGAAGACTATGAGCTGCCCACACTACAGGTACCGCAACGAAGCCGCCTTTACTGAAAACGATATCTGGCTTAATCTCCTTCAGTGCATTTCTCGCTTCCATATAGCCCTTTATGACCCTCAGAGGATCCGAGAAATTCTTAATATCAAAATATCTGCGGAGTTTTCCCGTTGCGATACCGGTATACTGAACATTCTCCTTTTCCATCATCTGCTTTTCTATACCATCATAAGAGCCGATATAGTATACCTCATACCCGTCCTGCCTGATCCTTGGCAAAAGTGCGATATTGGCAGTAACGTGTCCTGCTGTTCCGCCTCCTGTCAGCACTACTTTTCCTTTCATCCGACTTCTCCTTATCAAAGTGCTTTTCTGAGCTTTTCACAGGTTTCTGAAAGCTTCTCAGATGTGACCTCATTCGGTTTCCATAAAACCATTTCCTTTTCACTGCCGTATCTCGGTATGATATGTGTATGGAAATGAAATACTGTCTGACCCGCTGCTTCACCGTTGTTCTGAACAACATTGAAGCCCTTGGCGCCGAGGCCCGAGATCATGGCCTTTCCTATCTTTCCGGCAAGGGGCATAACATCTGATGCGATCTCGTACGGAAGCTCCGTAAGATTTTTATAATGCTCCTTTGGAAGGATGAGCACATGTCCGTCTGTTGCAGGATTTGCATCAAAAATCACTCTGAAGGTATCATCCTCATAAAGAGTTGTTGTAGGAATGTCTCCGTTTGCTAATTTACAAAAAATACAATTATCATCTTTCATGGTTATTTCTCCTGACTTAAGGAAAGTAATTTTTCTATAATTCAAAAAACTAAAAATATTATAGTATTATGTTTATTCTTAGACAAGTCGAACGGGATTTATCAGCATGTAATCATTGACAAATAACACCGGGGCTTTAAAATGGGATGTTACAGAAATGATATATCGGGGTCATAAAAAAAATTCTTTTCCCGTATTTAAGGAGCCCCGTCCATAAAAAACAAAGGAGTTCGTTATGTCCATTCCAAAAGATCCTTTTATACTTATGAGCTTCATAAACACACAGCTTCGTGACAATTACGATTCACTGGACAGCCTCTGTTCCGCTCTGGACCTTGACAGATCATCGCTGGAGAGGACCCTGGCCTCTATAGACCTTCACTATAACTCTAAACTCAATCAGTTTAAGTAACATACACCTCCCGAAGACCCTCTGAACCGGGCCCGGGAGGCATATATGACATGAGAGGACCAGGAAGGCCTGCGGCCTTTCTTCCGAAAAGCAACTGACAGATTTTCGGAAATCCACGTCATCAAATTTTAAATTCAAAAAACCTCCATATCCGGAATCTTAAATCAGAAACCGGATATAGAGGTTTTATTTTATGTTCTTTTTTCTGATTACCGTCACTCGATAACTGTGATTCCGTTACATGTTGAAACTCTCATGCGGATGGAATCTGTGTAGCTGATCTTAACCCTCTTGCCTGTGGACTCCTGGGCAAGCTTTGCAAGTGCATCATCTCCGTCTACAGTGAAACCGAATACATCTCCTTCATCTGTCTTGAGATATATGATGCCTGTCTTGAACTGGGCAAGTGTTCCCTTTATTTCAAATACATCTGATGCAGGATCCTCCATCATATCCTCTGTGCAGATACGGTATGTAACAGCACTGTCTGAACCGAGCTCACCGATGTAAAGGGCCTGAGCGTAATCACCGACCTTTGGCTCACCTACTGTAGTGGCATATGAAGTGATCTTAAATGTATACTCTACTCCGTCCTTAGGACCGTTCTCGCTGTTAATGCCCTCATCCTCACAAATTGTGATGGACTTGTCATCAAGCTTTACAATCTTTCCGTAAACCTGAGGCTCTGATGAATAGTCCTCTGAAGTATATTCATAAGGCACTGCCATAACCACCTCAGCTACCTTTGCACCGTCAGCAGGAACCTCGGTATCACCCTCAAAGAATATCGTAACTTCATCTCCCGGCATAAGCTCCCATGCAGGATTTACAAATGCCTCTGTTATATCAACAGTGATACTTGTGCCGTCTTCATATTCAACGGTAAGCTTTTTATCGTCAGCCTTCTGAACAGTAGCCTGAAACTCACTCATGCCTGATACGTCAACAGGGCCGGCGATACTGCTGTCGCCGTCAACTCCTACTCCATCAGCCGCAGCTGAGCTCTCTGATGCTGTCTCCTGTGCCTTTGTCTCTTCCTTCTTTTCTCCTCCGCAGGCCGCAAGTGAAAGAACCATCGTGGCTGCAAGAACTGTATATAACCATTTTTTCATAATCCGATCTCCTCAATGTAAACTAAAAATCAAGCGATAATTAAAATAGCACTAAAGATTTTTTTCTTCCACAGCATTCATCTTAACTCTTTATTAAGTTTTCTTGTGGCTGTGAGGGAAATGGTAAAACTCCTTGTCATTTATCCCATCGGGAAGGTACTGCTGCTCTACCCAGTTCCCCGGGTAATCATGGGGGTATTTATATCCCACTCCCCTGCCAAGCTCCGAGCTTGCCTTGTAATGTGCATCCTGAAGATAAGGCGGTATAGGAAGTCCTCCTGAGCATTCAACCTCATCCATCGCTTCAAAAATGGCTGTACAGCATGCATTTGATTTAGGTGCCGACGCAATATAGGTGCAGGCCTGAGAAAGAATGATCTGAGCCTCCGGCATGCCGACACGCTCTACAGCGAGAAAGGCGTTTGTAGCCACCACCAGTGCCCTGGGGTCAGCATTGCCCACATCCTCGGACGCACAGATAACCATACGGCGGGCTATGAACTTTATATCCTCTCCTGCCTTCAGCATTCTGGCAAGATAGTATACCGCAGCATCCGGATCAGAGCCCCTCATGGACTTGATAAAAGCAGAAATCGTATCATAATGATTATCCCCGTCTTTATCATAGCGCACCGCTCTTTTCTGTATGCATTCCGCTGCCACGGGGAGGGTTATATGAATGCGGCCGTCCGGATCCCTGTCTGTTGTAAGGACCGCCAGCTCTATGGCATTGAGAGCGGCCCTGGCATCACCGTTCGCAGTATGTGAAAGAAAATCCCTGGCATCTTCATCTATATAGCCATGAAAGGAACCCACTCCCTTCTTTGTATCTGTAAGAGCCCTGTCAATAAGTGTGCCGATGCTTTCAGCCGAAAGGGGACGAAGCTCAAATATTCTCGACCGGGAAATAAGAGCGCTGTTGACTTCAAAATATGGATTCTCCGTAGTTGCGCCAATAAGTGTTACTGTTCCGTCCTCCACATGGGGCAGAAGATAGTCCTGCTGGGCCTTGTTAAAGCGATGTATCTCATCCACAAAAAGAATTGTCTTCCGGCCATAGCCGCCCTGATTCTGCTTTGCTCTCGCCACCACATCCTCAAGATCCTTCTTTCCCGCCACTGTGGCGTTTACGGATTCAAAATCCGCACTGGTTGTATGGGCAATTACCTTTGCAAGTGTTGTCTTTCCTGTTCCGGGTGGTCCGTAAAAAATTATGGAGCCCAGCTTATCCGCCTTTATGGCACGGTAAAGCAGCTTTCCCGGTGCGATGATATGTTCCTGACCCACTACTTCTTCCAGGGTCTCAGGTCTAAGTCTCGATGCAAGCGGCGCGTCATCTTCTTTGTTTTTCTCCGCCATATATTCAAAAAGATCCATTTTTTCCTCCTTGGACCATGTCCTATTAACTCAATTCCGGTAATGACTCTAAAATTTTTTCAGTATGCAGCCTTAAATACCACGGCTTCACCCCTCAAGCCCTGCTGCCACATCCACTATCATGGGAAATCTGTAGCTGCAGCGCTCAGCATTCTCATTTATCACTATGGTCGGCTGATAGAGATCTATAAATTCCATAAACCGGGAGCTGTAGTCTCCCCACACAAAAATCGTTCTGTTAAAGCTCTCCGCAAGATCATCAAGTATATAGTTCTCCACGTAGGAATCTCCTATGATGAGTACAACCTCATCATTCCCGGCTTCTTCACAGGTAAATATCCTGTGGCCCGTTCCGTCAAGCGGAGTGATCATCGTATCGTCTTCGATCGCTTCAGGATTTTTTATACGGAAATCCTCCTGCATATCCACCTCATGGATACCTCCGAAAAGTGTGCTTCCCTGATCCGTCAATGATATGTCATAGTCCTGAACATCAAGAACCCGGTATTTTTCTCCCGATGCGTTAATGCTATCCATCAGATCCCTGTAGGCACAATAAGCACCTCTTTCCGTCCAGTGGGAGGGATCCGTATATCTTCCGAAGGTTTCATACTCTGACTTCCCTTCCATGAGAACCTCTGTTGTGTCCACAACCTTCACCCGGGTGTTGGCCTTCAGGTTCATCATTACCTGATCCACCAGTGAAGTATCTCCATACTGAAAGACTGATGTCATGAACTGTTCGGGATAGATACTGTGCTTGTCCCTGCACTGCATATAATAGTAGCTTATTCCCCTTTGTTCCAATGTCTCTCTGATTTTCTCATATGCTGAAGAGAGCTCATCCAGCTGCTCCTGAGTGTAAAGATTTTTATGCTGGTAATCCCTGAGCATCTCCTTTTCGGCGTAATTGAACTCCCCATCAGGTCCCAGATAATAGTCAGAGCTTCCGGCACCCGAGGCTGAAAGATTTTTGAACACATGGTACTGCAGACCGGCATTGGCCTTTACAAAAAGGGTCCTGAATCCAATGTTGTCATTTATCCAGTTTTCGAAATCAGCGGCAAATGCCTCGTTGATCTTCCCCTCACCATCCCGAAAAGCCGGTTTTCCGGCAAGATATCTGTTCTCATCGTAGGAAACAGCTCCATCCTCTCTGTTCAAATTAAGAAGCGGAACCGAAATGACCGCCATGAAGGACAGTGCAAATATCAGTTTTTGAATTTTTGTTTTCGTATTCAGATTCATATTTATAGTAAAACGCCCTTGTAAATACATGATGTGAGGTGAGTATCAGCCCGGTATAAGAACTGCCATGTCACGCTCTGTCAGAACTGAAAATATATGAAAGGATTGTAGGTTCCGGACACTATCCTCATTGATGACAGTAAAAGAAGCGCAAGAAGTAAAATATCCCTCAAAGCTTCATACACAGGCAGTTTTGAACAAGCTTCAAACTTCGCTCTTATCATCTCTGCTGCTTTTATCGGAAGTCCCGTCGATAACATTATTCCCGCAAAAAGCATGAGAGCCGTCCATCTGTCAAGATACCACATGACAGAGAATCCCGGCTCAGGTCCCAGGCCTCTCCCGAACATGGTCTTTAAGTACCGGAATGCCTGTGCCAGGGAATCGGCCCTGAAAAATATCCAGCCTGTAAGGACTACAAATAGCGTATATCCGTGACTTAAGATATCACATAAATACGTACCTGACCGGTGCTTTCGGCTTCTCAGGAAACGCTCTGCGAGCATGAATATGCCATGCCAGATTCCCCAAAAAACATAGTGCCATGCGGCGCCGTGCCAGATCCCAGTCAGAAGGAAGATAATAAAGAGATTTCTGTATGTGACAAGGGTTCCCAGCCGGTTTCCTCCCAAAGGGATATAAACATAGTCCCGAAACCATGTGGAAAGGGATATATGCCATCTTCTCCAGAACTCTGTGACGGACCTTGAGATGTACGGAAGATTAAAATTCTCAAGAAAATGGAATCCGAACATCCTTCCCAGTCCTATAGCCATATCGGAATAACCCGAAAAATCAAAATATATCTGAAGAGCGTAAGCCACCGCCCCGAGCCATGCTATGGCCACTGTGTTATTCTCTGCTCCCCGGGAAAAGATGCCGTCCACAGTCACTGCCATAGTATTGGCAATCAGAGCCTTCTTGCCGAGTCCCCTGATGAATCTCCCTGCTCCTGAATAAAAATCATCAAGGCTGACTTTTCTCTCATCGATCTCTGTTTCCACATCGGTATAACGGACTATAGGCCCGGCAATGAGCTGTGGAAACAGCATTACATAAAGCGCCAGCTTTAAGGGATTCCTCTGGACTCCGGCCTTCCCTCTGTAAACATCAATGGTGTAGGACATGGCCTGAAATGTAAAAAAACTTATTCCTATAGGCAGAATGATGTTTCGAACGGGAATGTCCATGCCGAATAGACTGTTTAGAGTATCAACCGTAAAATCATAATATTTATAGTAAAACAGTATGGCAAGGTTTGCGGCAACCGTCAGCGCCAGAATACATTTAGCGACTGTCGTGCCGTGTCTTTTCTTCTCGAGATCCAAAGACCACGCACCTATATAATTAATAAATATATTCAGAACTATTATCCAAAGATAACCCATCTGAGACCAGGAAAAAAAGATAACGCTCATAATGAGCAGCCAGTAATTGCCTGATTCTTTCCGGCTTCCGAGAACTTTTTTATCCAGGATATGGCTTATATAATAGCCTGTAAGTGTAACAGGCAGAAAACAGAATAAGAACAGTGTCGAACTAAATACCATCCGGTTTATATCTCCAAATACTATGATCAAGAAAAGTCTGTCTGACCCATTTTACGCAAGTCAGAAACTCAGGTCATCATATCCCGGTTAAACAGCTGAGGCTCTTATACCTGAGATAGGACCCGGGGGCTTTGAGAGCTGCCCCGACTGCTTACAGCATTATACCTAATTACAGTGAACAAATCGAGAGGCTCATGAACGCAAAAAAAGATGAAGTACCCGCTGGAACACCTCATCTTTAAAACTCTGCTTTTATTATCTGGTTTCGGCAGCCTCGGTCTTCAAGTCTTCCTTGTCCGGAAGGAAAAGGTCCAATGCATCCTTTGTTGCATTTCTGACACCTTCAGAGGTATATGTGGCTCCGGATACCCCGTCGATATCAAAGCTGTCCTTCTCTACAAGCTGCTTCTCAAGCTCTGAAAGAGCCTTTCCTCCTATTTCAGGTGATTCATCATTTCCCAGTATGGAAGCCTCAATTATATCATCGCCCTTCATCTTCAGGGTGACGGTAATGGTTCCTCCAAAGCCTTCGGCACTTCCGCTTACCTCTTTTTCCTCCTCAGAAGGCACCTTTGTAACTGCCTGAGTCGTTGAATCCGGAACCTCATTGATACCACAGGCAGCAAGTGTAAGCACAAAACCCGCAGCTGCTGCAACTATATATTTCTTCATAATTCATCCTCCATGAATATAAATTCCATTAAATCCGAGACAGCAAAAGCCAACATCTTTTTTAATACAACTTCCTGTGGAAATTGTCTCTCTTTTATCATGCCAAAGTAATCATTCGTAAACAAGGCATAAACCCGGAAAATATTATTAATATTTCCGGACACAAAAATCCCTTTCGGATAACGGCATTTAGTGCTGTTCCGAAAGGGATCCCTGCTTACCTTGTTATATCCAGTTTAACTGATATATAACAGGGCATATTTCGCTATTAATATTTCTCAAAAAACTATGAGCTTATGATTACTTGGCAAGAGCTGCCTTTACAGCATCCTGAACACCTGTTGATGTTACTGTTGCTCCTGAAACAGCATCGAAATCAGCTGAACCAGCCTCAACGATCTTCTTCTCAAGCTCCTCAAGTGCTGCGCCGCCAACTGTAGGAGTCTCATCCTTGCCCTCGATAGAAGCTGCAACGATCTTGTCTCCGTCCATTGTAAGAGTTACAGTAACGTCTCCGCCGAAGCCCTTAGCTGTACCTGTAAGAGTCTCACCCTCAGCCTTCTCCTCAGCTGCTGCAGTTGTCTCTTCAGCTGCTGCAGTTGTCTCTTCAGCTGCTGCTGTTGTCTCTTCAGCTGCTGCTGTTGTCTCCTCAGCTGCTGCTGTTGTTTCCTCAGCTGCTGTTGTTGTCTCCTCAGCTGCTGCAGTTGTCTCCTCAGCTGCTACTGTTGTAGCTGCTGTTGTAGCCTCTGGTGCTGATGTTGAACCACAAGCTGCGAGTGCGAGCATAAGTCCTGCTGATGCAGTCATCATAACTAACTTCTTCATAATTTTTATCCTCCTAATATTAAACATCATCCTCAAATAAATGTGGCCTAAAGCCCGAGAATGACAATCCGTGGCAGGTTTCTCTTTTGAAACCCTTCACATCTGTTTAAGACAAGAACGTATCATACACTTGACTTAATTCAAAGTCAATTCGATTTTCCCTTCCCTTTTAAACTGTCCGGAAAATTCTTAAGAGTCAAAAATTGACATAATTTTACGTTTTGACTCTATTTCTCCCGATAAAACACATTCGCTTTAACATTTTGCACATATTGTATACATCTTTTCTTTCAAAATAATTTCATTTTATTTATTTTTAATCCAAGTTGAATATTTCTTTCATTTTTATTAAATTGGAAAAAGCCGGAGATACATCCCGATCATAAAAATCAGACAGTGAAAAAGGTCCCGTTTCCTCTTAAATTTTGAGGGTCAAGCACAAAAAAACTCCCGACTTTAGTCGGGAGTGTAATTGAATCAGCCTGCGTAAGCCGCTGCACTGTCACCTGCGATTCTTCCGAATACGATGATATCTGCAACTGCATTTCCGCCGAGACGGTTAGCACCGTGAACTCCTCCGGTCACTTCACCGGCTGCAAAAAGTCCGGGAATAACATTTCCGTCTGTATTGATAACTTCAGCTGCCGGATTAATCTTAAGACCACCCATTGTGTGATGGATTCCCGGTGTAACCTTGATAGCATAGAAAGGAGCTGTAGAAAGATCTATATCTGCAGCAAATGAAGTACGTCCGAACTCAGGATCAGCCTTGTCAGCCCAGATCTTTGCCCAGCCTTCCATTGTCTCCTTAAATGCATCTGCAGGAACACCCATTGCCTCAGCGAGCTCCTCATAGGTCTCACCCTTTACGGCATAACCCGACTTGTAGTAACCTGCGCAAACCGCTGAAGCATCCAGCATCTTCTGGTCAAGAATGAGCCATGCACTTCCATCTGTCTGCTCGATTTCTGCAGCGGAAACCTTATCTCTTGTAGATACTTCATCGAAGAATCTCTTACCTTCCATGTTTACAAGGATGGCACCGTCACCGCGTACACCCTCTGTGATGAGATGTACATTACCGTCAGCATCAACTGTTACAGTAGGGTGAATCTGAATCTGATCAAGGTCAACAGTGTCGGCCTTTACATCTTCTGCAGTAGCCATGTCGATACCCTGTCCGAGAGATCCTGCAGCATTTGTGGATACGAAGCCCTTAAGGTCAGGTCTGTACTTCACAACTCTGTCCATGTCTGCTCCAAATCCGCCTGTAGCAAGTATTACAGCCTTGGCATTGACGGTGACAGTATTTCCTGTCTCCCCCTCTGCAACTACACCAACTGCCTTTCCATCCTCCATAAGGATCTTGTTTGCTGTTGTATTGTAATATACTTCGATGCCATCTCTGTCCTCAACATTCTTTGTAAGAACAGGAACTATATAAGCACCTACAGCTGTTGTCTTTCCTTCAGCATTTACCGGTCTGTGGATACGATTTACTGAAGCTCCTCCGAATGCTCCTACAGAAGGAAGCTCGGCATCGTGTTCCTTGAGCCATACGATAGCATCAGCACTGTTTCCTGCCAGTGTCTTTACAAGCTCGAAATCGTTTATTCCCTTTCCACCGATCATTGTATCCAGTTCAAAGAGCTCAACTGAGTCGAAATAACCATTTGGTGAAGCCTGATACTCATCCCACTGCTTCTGAACTGTTGCAGCAAGCTCCTGGATAGCCTCGTTATCGCCCCATGTCTCCTTAGCAGCCTTCAGTGTCTTCTCAACACCATCAGCCTGTTTGAACTCATTCTTATCCTGCTCCGGTGTATGTGCTGCGTTAAGACCACCTGTCGAACGTACGGTGTTTCCACCGCCCATGGTCTGTGACTCAAGAATAACTACAGACTTTCCCGAATCCGCTGCTGTAATGGCTGCTGCCATACCTGCGCCGCCCATACCTACTACAACAACGTCTGTATCTATTGACATGTCCTCAGCCTGACCTGCTGCTGCCTCAACCTCAACAGATTCAAGATCCTCAGGCTTTAATCCTGCCTCTTGAAGAGCCTGTGTAGCAGCTTCAACGATAGCCTTTGAAGTAATAGTCGCACCTGAGATAGCATCTACCTGTACAGTATTGCCTGCAAGCATCTTTGCAGGTAACTCTTCGATAGCCTTGCTTCCTATACCCGGTGTCTCTCCATCACCCACGATTTTTACATCACTGAGCTTTCCATCCTGAAGAGTAAGTGTGACCTTTACAGGTGCACTCTCACCTCCCTGTCCTACAGCTGATCCTTCGAATGTTCCCGAAACAGCTCCCTCTGCTGCTGCCGCTGTTGTCTCTGCCGCTGCAGTAGTAACCGCCTCGGTAGAAGCCTGTGTTGCCGCAGGCTGGCTTTGTCCACATCCCGAAAGAGATGCTGCTGCCATAGAACCCACAAGAACAACTGCTGTAGCTGTTCTTCCTAAGTTTCTTTTCTTCATAATTTCACCTCTCTTGAACAAGAAATAATGACCATACAAATATATAATCGACAAATTATCACGAAATAGAATACGATTATAATAATTATTTCTTCTTTTTTGCATTGTCATTATTCAGTCAATCTAACGTGTAACATATTAACATCCGGCAATGTCATATGCTATACATAATTTGTTATGTTCATAGTTTTAAAAATATTTTTCTTTATTTAGTATATAAAACTACCATCAGGTATAAATTCAACTGATTTTTTCGTAAATTTTTCTATATTCAATGTCGTATTTTCAATTTTTAATTTATAATGGGTTATGTGTAATTTCATTGTTTGAAATCTTATAGCATCATGTTTTTCCAGAAAAAATCTAATCTTAATACGGGTAAGCAAAATGAACAATTCCAAGGAAACATTACAAAAAGGCACCAAAGAGAAAATTTCAGATAAGGCATTTCAGTTATTCAAAGAGTATGGCTATGACAATGTCAGTGTCCGTCAGATAGCCTCCGAGCTCGATATAACAACGGGTGCTTTATATTATCATTTCAAAAATAAAGCGGATATACTTATAAACCGCACCGCCGGAAATGAAGATATTATAAGACAAAGAGCTTACGATCCTTCCATTCCCACAAGAAAAGGCCAGATACTGTCTCTCTTTACTAATCTTATTGCGGATTTCATAGTGTATGAAGGACCAGAAATCTGTATTATCCGCATGCTTGGAAGAGATCTAAACATTAACAGATCAAAAGCTCTTGAAAACACCCTTACTGATCTGGCACGTGACGCTATAAATGAAAAGGAATTTTCTTCCGAGTATTCTCCGGAAACTATAGCGAATTCTATTCTCTACACATTCAGAGGAATCGCCTATTGCTGGGCTATCGGAACAGATCAGTTCGATTTAAAAGCTGCTCTTCAGTTCGAATTATCCAGAGTTCTGGATTACTACAGTTTAGCCGCATGAATTAAACTTGCCGTGTGGCACTGTAAGGAGGTCATAAAAAAGCCGTCAAATGGCCGCTGCCTTTGCAGGAGTGGTCATTTGACGGCTTTTCAACTGGGAAGGAACATACCTTTCTAAATTCCACGTTGGCTGTCCAATGCCTATACTTGCACGCACTACATGAGTTTGACAGCCTTATCACGAATAAAAAAGGCGTATGGAACATTCCATACACCTTCTCTGTTAATGCTTTTAATAAAGTCTGAATTACTTAAGAGTAACCTTAGCTCCAACTTCCTCAAGCTTCTTCTTGAGCTCCTCAGCCTCAGCCTTAGGAGCAGCCTCCTTAAGTACCTTAGGAGCAGACTCAACAGCTTCCTTAGCTTCCTTAAGACCAAGACCGGTAGCCTCACGAACAACCTTGATAACCTTGATCTTCTCTGCGCCTACCTCTGTAAGCTCAACGTCGAACTCAGTCTTCTCCTCAGCTGGAGCTGCAGCAGCAGCACCTGCAACAACAACGCCTGCAGCAGCAGAAACGCCAAACTCTTCCTCAACAGCCTTTACAAGGTCATTAAGCTCTACAACAGAAAGCTCCTTGATAGCTGCGATAAACTCTTCTGTAGTTAACTTAGCCATTTTAATTTCCTCCATTTAGAAATATCGTGCCTGTAGCACATATCAAAATTTACAATCTAATATCGCAATTTACATTGCTCTGTGATCTCTCGACCACAACTGAAGCTCATGCCGCTTCAGGACGCCAGAAGCCTGTTATTAAGCTGCCGGCTCGCTCTTCTCCGCAATCTGATTGATAACGCGTGCGAAGTTTGTGATTGGGCTCTGAAGAGAACCACAAAGTCTTCCGAGAAGCTCGTCTCTTGAAGGGATTGCTGCAAGAGCCTGAACCTCATTCTGATCATAAAGCTTGCCCTCTGCAACTGCTGCCTTAAGCTCAAGCTTAGGAGCATCCTTAGCAAACTTTGCAATGATTCTAGCTGCTGCTGCAGGATCATCCTTTGATACTGCAATAGCTGTAGGACCCTCAAGTACAGAATCAAGCTGTGCGAAATCTGTGCCCTCTGCTGCTCTCTTGATAAGAGTGTTCTTGTAAACCTTGTACTGAACACCAGCCTCTCTTAACTGCTTACGAAGATTTGTATCCTGCTCAACAGTAAGTCCGAGGTAATCAACGGCAGTAACAGCTACAGCACCATCAAAAAGTGCCTTGATCTCGTCAACGATTGGCTGTTTAATTTCAACCTTTGCCATTTACGGTTTTTCCTCCTTATAAGATTTTTCGTATAAACCTTTCTAAAAGGAAAACCCCATGCCGAAAAGACATGGGGTAGAACAAACAAAACAGTTTGTATCTTTCCTCGGCAGGCGTTC
Organism: Lachnospiraceae bacterium; assembly: GCA_015057945.1. Lineage (GTDB taxonomy): Bacteria > Bacillota > Clostridia > Lachnospirales > Lachnospiraceae > Oribacterium. The sequence goes on from SVDD01000001.1 coordinate 107,679, forward strand.
TGTCTTACGGTACCTTACGGCACCACCTGCTGTCTTCGGGTTAATACGTTGCGTATATTAACATCCATCAAAAGGATTGTCAATAACTAAATAAAATAAATTAAGCACCGAACTGAACAGTATCAAGCTTAACTCCAGGACCCATTGTTGATGTCAGAGTAGCTGACTTCATAAACTGTCCCTTAAGTGTTGCAGGTCTTGCCTTAACGATAGCTGCCATGAGTGTGTTAAGGTTCTCCTGAAGCTTCTCTGTCTCGAATGAAGCCTTTCCTACTGGAACGTGGATGATGTTCGCCTTATCAAGACGATACTCTACCTTACCTGCCTTAGTATCAGCGATAGCCTTGGCAACGTCCATAGTAACAGTACCTGTCTTAGGGTTTGGCATGAGACCCTTAGGTCCGAGAAGACGTCCGATACGTCCTACAACACCCATCATATCAGGTGTAGCGATTACTACATCGTAATCAAACCAACCACCCTGGATCTTAGGAACAAGCTCCTCAGCTCCTACGAAATCTGCACCGGCTGCCTGAGCTTCATCAGCCTTAGCGCCCTTTGCAAATACGAGGATTCTAACCTTCTTACCTGTGCCGGCAGGAAGTACAACGGAACCACGAACCTGCTGATCAGCGTGACGTGAGTCACAACCTGTTCTGATGTGAAGTTCAACGGTCTCGTCGAATTTTGCTGTTGCATTCTTCTTTACAAGCTCGATAGCGTCTACTGCACTGTACTTAACAGCTCTGTCTACGCTCTGAGCAGCTGCATTATATCTCTTACCTGTTTTCATAATCAGTTGACCTCCCTATTACTTCTCTACTTCAACGCCCATAGATCTGCATGTTCCAGCGATCATAGACATAGCAGCTTCAAGTGATGCAGCGTTAAGATCCTTCATCTTTGTCTCTGCAATCTTCTGAAGATCAGCCTTACTGATTGTAGCAACCTTGTTCTTGTTTGGCTCACCTGAAGCCTTCTGAAGCTTACAAGCCTTCTTGATGAGGACTGCAGCTGGAGGAGTCTTTGTGATGAAGCTAAAACTTCTATCAGCATAAACAGTGATAACTACAGGGATGATAACGTCTCCCTCGTTAGCTGTTCTTGCGTTAAATTCCTTTGTGAATGCAACGATATTTACACCATGCTGTCCAAGAGCAGGACCTACTGGTGGAGCTGGTGTTGCTTTACCAGCTGGAATCTGTAACTTAATGTAACCTTCTACCTTCTTTGCCATTGAGGCACCTCCTTGTGGTAATTGCGGGGTAGCCGCATAAAGCGCTAACCCTCCCAAACTTTGTTATCTAAGCTTTTCTACTTCTCCGTATGATAACTCTACCGGAGTTTCTCTGCCGAACATCTCAACTAAGATAGTTACGGTCTTCTTCTGATCATTGATTTCGCTTATTACTCCTACAGTACCCTTCCATGATCCGGAATTTACAGATACTGAATCGCCGATAGCGAAGTCTACGAGAACCTCTGACTTTCTATAGCCAAGGGCTCTGATTTCCTCTTCTGAAAGAGGTGTCGGCTCTGATCCTGGGCCAACAAAACCGGTGACGCCACGTGTATTTCTCACAACGTACCAGGTTTCCTGATTCATAACCATGTTTACAAGAACATAGCCCGGGAACATTTTCTTGTCAGTCTTCTTTTCAACGCCGTTCTTCATTTCGATGACCGGCTGCATTGGAACGCTGACTTCAAGAATAAGATCCTGAAGACCACGGTTTTCGATTGTCTTTTCAAGATCCATCTTAACCTTGTTCTCGTAGCCTGAATAGGTATGAGCTACATACCAACGAGCTGCAGAATTTGTCTCTGACATCGATATCCCCTTTACTTAAGTATAAAGCCAAGTCCCGTCTTCATGATGAGATCAAGAACTGCGATAACAACTCCGATAAGTAAACTTACAACAATTGTAGCTGTTGTTTCCTTAACAATGTCCTGTCTATTCGGGAAAATAATCTTGTTATATTCCGTCTTAAGACCCTTGAAGAAGCCCTGAATACTAGAACCCTTCTTTTCGTCCATTACTTTGTCTCCTTATGAAGCGTGTGCTGTTTACAGAATCTGCAATACTTACGAACTTCCATTCTCTCAGGATGGTTCTTCTTTTCCTTAGTCGTGAAGTAATTTCTCTGCTTACATTCTGTACATGCTAAAATAATCTTTGTGCGCACGGCTGTTCACCTCCAATGATTCTTAACTCCGCATGACTACGAAATTAGTGCATAAAAAATAGGGCTTAGCCCCTTGTTTACCTGCAAACTATAACATGTCCTCCTGTACCCGTCAAGCTAATCAGTCCCATGGATTGTTATTTAAATATTTTATTACCATTCACGCATTCTATTGTAATAAGTTATAATACCTTATATACTATTAAATATCTTATATTTTTAAGTTTTTTGGTTTTTGACAATCATTGTTCAGTGCAGTTTTTTATATTCGCAAGACATTGTCATATCAAATCAGGAAGAAGGCTTTTTATGGATCTACGACGTATTGAAAATATCATTCGCATCGCAGAAGAAAAGAATATAACAAGAGCAGCTGACAAGCTCTTTATCTCTCAGCCGGCCCTCAATCTTCAGCTTCTTAATCTCGAAAAAGAGCTCGGAACAAAGCTGTTCTACAGAAGAGGAAATGAATGGTCCATCACCGAAGCCGGCAGGATCTATGTGGATACAGCCAGAAAGATGATCGCCATGAAGAAGGACTGTTACTCCCGTATCTCCGACATAGCAAAGCTTCATAATGAAGAAATTGCCGTTGGAGCAGCCGGTATAGAAGCAGATTACATGATGACATCCATATACAGACAGTTCCATAAGATGAATCCGACTGTAAAATTGCAGCTCAACATCATGAAAGGTCTGAAGGCCCAGGAGCTTGTAAAGAACGGAACCATAGATCTCGGCATCATACTTATGGGAGACAAACAGAACTACAGACTGCAGTATGAGCTCTTAAGTCATGTGGAGATGGTACTTGCGGTAGCTTCCTCGAATCCCCTTGTAAATGAGGTCGAGTACGAAGAAGACGGAACAAAGGTCATGGACATCCGCAAATTCAAGGATGTTCCTTTCTTCCTTGGTCCGAAAGACTCTACAGAGCGCTTCGTTTCAGAGCAGGTATTCGAACAGGCCGGATTTGAACCCGATGTATATATGGATGCAGAGGGCATCAACTACGAGCTTGCCCTTGTAGCCGCAGATGAATGTGCAGCCCTCATCGGCGCATCCCACCACGTGGACATCCCGGATGATGTTCAGCTCATTAAGCTGAAGACCCATCCTGTCATGAATGCCTATGCGGTATACAGAAAGGATAAGTATCTCTCCGAACCAATGAGAGACCTTATAGACCTTGCAAGAGATTACTGGACCGAAGACATGGTCTGATAAAGCTAGATATCCGATTTGATTGCAAGAGAAAAGCAGTATATCTTTTCCACCCCCGCCCTTTTAAGACACCTTCCGGTGGCCTCCATGGTAGCTCCGGTGGTAAAGATATCATCCACTATAAGTACAGAGTGCATATCCTTCGGGATTTCTCCCGCATAAAATGCACTTGACAGATTTTTAAGACGTTCCGCAGCATTAAGTTCCTTTAATGCCGCGGTTTTTTTATTTCTGTGTAAAGCATCCTCATAAACCGGTATATGAAGTTCCCTGCCCATTATTTCAGCAAGAACCTGAGCCTGATTGTACCCTCGTTTTATCAGTCTGGTCTTATGTACAGGAACGGGCACTATGGCATCGACTCCCATGGCCTTTATCCTGTCGCCGTACAGCTTCACTGCCATATGCCCGTAAAAATCCAGATATTCCCTTGCACCGGTATATTTAATTCTCGTAATGGAATGTGCCACCACATCGGTGTAGCTCATAAGAGCATATCCGTATTCGAAGCTGAACCTGTGCCTCCTGCAGTTAGAACAGAGCTCTTCCTCCTTAGTGCCTATTTCTCTCCCGCACACCTTGCAGGCAGGCTCCCTTATGAAATGGATTTCACGAATACACTCCGGACAGATGAGTTCTCCCTTCGGCATCACCGGTTCCTCGCATATTGGGCATCTCCTGGGAAATAGCAGGTCAGCCGCTCCTTTATAAAACATTTTAACCAGCATCTGAAATCTCCCTTAATCGCTCCGACAGGGATGAATACCTCTTAGCCTCGGATTCGTTATTTATCATCTGCTCGAAGATCTGGGGATTGCCCACCAGACAAACACACCTCTTTGCTCTCGTCACTGCGGTATACAGAAGATTCCGGTTCATGAGCATCTGAGGACCCTGATACATCGGGATTATGACCGCAGGATACTCCGACCCCTGAGACTTGTGTATGGTTATGGCATAGGCAAGATCCAGGCTGTCGCACTGTTTGAACTCATACTCCACAAATCTGTCATCGAACTTCACAGTCAGTGTCTGGGCAAAATTATTTATCTCCGTTATGATGCCAATGTCTCCGTTGAACACACCCTCGCCTTTTTCTATAGGTATGCCGTATCTTCCCTTGATCTCCCATATCAGGTTGTAATCATTCTTTACCTGCATGACCTTGTCACCCAGGCGGAACAATGTTCCGTTTATTTCCTTCTCAGGCTTCTTACTGTCCTTAGGGTTGATGCGCTCCTGAAGAAGCTGGTTAAGTCTCTCCACACCCAAAGCTCCCTTTCTCTGAGGCGTCATGATCTGCATGTCAAAAGGCTCCACCCCTAGATATCCCGGAAGCTTATCAAGAATAAGCGTCGTAACCGAGTTAAATATCTGCTCCGGATTCTGATTTCGTATAAAAAGGAAATCTCTCGATTTCTTACTAAGATCAACACTCTGTCCTTCATTTATCTTATGAGCATTTACAACTATGTCCGACTCTGCAGCCTGTCTGAAAATATGATTGAGCTTTACGGTCCTGATGACACCGGATTCTATGATGTCCCTGAGAACATTACCCGCACCCACGGAAGGAAGCTGGTTGGCATCTCCCACCATTATGAGCCTCGTTCCCTTGTGTATTGCCTTGAGCAAAGAATTCATCAGGAATATATCCACCATGGACATCTCATCTATGATGACAACATCACATTCAAGGGGATTGCTGTCATTTCTCTCGAAATGACCTCTTATCTGTTCACCGCCTTCATCCCCCTCTTCCTCAGGCCGCCCCTGATACTCAAGAAGACGGTGGATGGTAGAAGCAGCCCATCCCGTAGACTCAGACATCCTCTTTGCAGCCCGGCCTGTAGGTGCCGCCAGAAGTATGGTTTTTCCTTCATTTGCAAAGACCCGGATGATGGTGTTTATAGTTGTGGTCTTTCCCGTACCCGGTCCGCCCGTTATCACCAGAACTCCCGAATTGGCAGCAATGGAAACAGCCTGACGCTGCAATGCATCAAGCTCTATGCCTTCCTTTTCGGTGATTTCATCGATCTCTCTTTCGAAATTCTCGTCCTTTTTACTGTCTTTTCCGATATTGAGCTCATGAAGCTTTGCCGCCACCTGAAGTTCGGTATAGTAAAGAAGGGTCCTGTATACCCTGACTCCGGGATCCACATTTCTGTTGTCGGCATCAAATACCGGTCCTCTTAAAGGGATTCCATCTTCATTTACGGTTCCCGATCCGTTAAGAGATGCTTCTTCAAGATAATCATCTATGCTCCTCTTTTTACCGGCATTCTTCACCACAATTTTTCCCTGCATCTGAAGATCCAGAAGATACCTGTTTATATCATGGACCGTAATGTTGAGAAGAGTTTCTGTCATCTGCAGAAGCTCCGGAAGCGGAAGAAAGCAGTGCCCGTTTCCCTCAGACATGGCAAGGGCATACTGAATTCCCGCCTCTATACGAAAATCAGAATCTTCCTTTATTCCGGCATTTCTTGCTATCTCATCACAGGTCCTGAAGCCCATGCCCTCTATATCTTCAGCCAGCTTATAAGGATTGTCCCTTACAATGTCATACATCTCATTTCCGTACTGGGAGAATATCTTTCCCGCCATATTTATGGAGATACCATACTGCTGAAGAAACATAACCGCATACTGCATCTCTTTTTTGGAGTTGACCGATGCAGCGATATCTATGGCCTTCCTTGAGGAAATCCCCTTGATCTCCGCCAGCCTCTCAGGCTCCTCTTCAATGATACGCATGGTATCATCTCCAAACTTCTTTACTATCCTGGAAGCCATGGCCGCACCTATACCCTTGATGGCTCCGGAGCCAAGATATCTTTCCACCGCTTCACTTGATTCCGGCGGAACCACCTGATACTTGTCTATGACAAACTGGGTTCCGTAAATCTGGTGAGTAGTCTCATGACCGTCGGCCTTTATGTTTTCTCCGGGTTCCAATCCCGGCACCGTGCCAACCAGAGTGTAGTCCTTACCCTTCATTACACCCACCATGACCGTGTATCCGGTGGAATCACTTCGGAATATAATATGATCTATATAACCTTCGAAAAAATCCAAAACCTTTTCCTTCTGTAAACAATACTGGTTCCGCAGGAACTGCTGACTCTTCCTGCCGTTTCTTAGGATAAAGCCTCCGGTGAATCCCGGTACCTCATCCGTCTCCTTTATACATAAAAGGGGCAGCCCTCTAAAGGCCACCCCCAATTTTAAATTCAATATTACAGATCGTCATCCTCGCCATTTGCTATATCGATGAACTTTCCTGTTCCTATGGCAACAGCAGTGAGAGGATCCTCTGCCAGCATACAGTTTATGCCGGTCTTCTCGTGCATCAGCTTATCCAGTCCGTAAAGAAGTGCTCCTCCTCCGGTCATCACGATGCCTCTCTCGTAAATGTCCGCAGCGAGCTCCGGCGGAGTACGCTCCAGAACATTATGTACAGCATTGACTATCATAGTTGCCGGTTCAAGAAGTGCATCCATGATTTCGTCAGCACTGACAACCACTGTCTTTGGAAGTGCCGTAACCAGGTTACGTCCCCTGACTTCCATAGTGATATTTTCCGGCCTCTTGCTGGCACAGCCTATGTTGATCTTTATATCCTCAGCAGTTCTTTCTCCAATGAGAAGATTGTGCTTCTTACGCATATATCGGAGAATGGCTTCATCAAAATCATCACCTGCGACCTTTATAGATTCTGATACTACGGGACCGTCAAGAGCGATGACAGCAATATCAGAAGTTCCTCCGCCTATATCGATGATCATATTACCCTGTGGCTTGCTGATGTCTATTCCTGCTCCTATGGCTGCAGCAACAGGCTCTTCAATAATGGTGACCTCTCTTGCTCCCGCATGATAGGTGGCATCCTCTACAGCCTTCTTTTCAACCTCTGTCGCCCCGGAGGGGATACAGACCGATATCCTCGGCTTACGCAGTGTACGCTTTCCAACAGCCTTATTGATAAAATGCTTAAGCATCTGCTCTGTCAAAGTATAATCGGATATGACTCCCTGTCTGAGGGGACGAACCGCAGCTATATTCTCCGGTGTTCTTCCGAGCATGAGACGGGCATCTTCACCATAGGCAAGAACACTGTTGGTTTCCTTGTTCACAGCAACCACCGAAGGCTCTTTAAGCACAACGCCTCTGCCCTTAATGTACACAAGAACGCTTGATGTACCAAGATCTATTCCGATATCATTTGAAATCAACGAAAACATTAAACTCTCCCATAAAATACCGTATTCGGCATTTATACTACTCCATAGGCAGTAAAACCCATAATCCTGTATAGTATAATAGAAAGAAATGGATTTTTAAAGTGATATTCTGATTAATATTATGTTGTACCCCGCACCACAAGGCTCACATCCATTACATTCCTCTCGGAAACCTCTTTATGCTCCAGAGTGTCCAATATCATATCAACAGCCTTCCGTGCCATCTCTCTGATAGGCTGATGGATGGTTGTAAGCTTAGGTGTTGTAAGAAGTGCAAGCTCCGTATCATCAAAGCCTATTATCTTCAGATCCTCTGGTACTCTTTTTCCTATCATGGCCGCAACCTGTATAACCTGTGCGGCTATAAGATCGGAACTGCAGAACACACCGTCCGTTTCAGGAAATTCCTTAAGAGCCTTGAGTATACTCTCATGATATTCCATTTCCTTATACTCCCGGGAATTACTTGTGAGGACCTTGGCATTGACCCCGCTCTTACGGCAGATGTCCATAAAGCCGTCTTCACGCACATCCGCAGGCATCTTGCTCTGCCAGACACTTCCGAGCATCAAAAGATTTTTACAGCCCTTTCTTATGAGCTCCTCCGCCGCAAGCTGTCCCCCCTTATAGTTATCGCAGAGTACACAGCCTGTTCCGCCTTCTATGAAACGTTCGATGGTGATGATGGGAAGATTGAATTTTTTCAATGTCTCCGGCTTTACCTGCCGGCTGAAAATAAGAACACCTGCTACGAGGCTGTTTTCACAAAGCTCCAGCACACTGGTCTCCTTCTGAGGATCCCCGGTTGAATTATTGATAAATACCTGATACTGCTTTTCCGCCGCATAATGCTCTATCTCGCTGAGCATCTGTGAAAAATATGGATGGACCATGTGGGGCACAATGACCGCTATGGCATTCGATCTCCCCTTTGAAAGGGTGCGTGCCACGATATTCGGTCTGTAACCAATCTTCTGCATGGCATCATAGACCTTTTTCTTGGTCTTCTCACTTATATATCCTCTGTTATTCAGCACTCTGGACACAGTCTCAACTGCAAGTCCCGCCTCTTTAGCCACATCTTTTAATGTCGTCGCCATTCTATCCTATTCCCTTTACTGTTTTTTATGTGCCATCAACATAACCGGCAATACGAATACTTTCTATATTAAAACACAGCTAATATAATATCCTTTGTACGCGGTTACATAAATGTTTTTTATCATATACATCAAAACTACACCAATGTAACTAAAAAGCCGGACACTCATGATGTCCGGCTTCATTATACTATACCATCAATTGTTTTTATTCTTAAAAACGATTTTCCGATACAAATTTTTATATTTTTACTCTAACACTCATACTCTATTGCTACTGAACCTTACTTAACAGCACCTGCAACCATTCCGGCTATAATCTGCTTCTGTAAGAAGAAATACAGAATAAGTATAGGAAGAAGTGTAAGTACCAGCGCCGCCATGATAAGGCCGTAATCCGAACTATATGTTCCGTAGAAGCTGTATGTGGAAAGAGGCAGTGTATAAAGGGGCTTCTTTCCGAGAACAAGGCTTGGGAGCAGATAGTCATTCCAGAACTGCATGGCATTTAAGATGACCAGTGTAGCAGTTGTAGGCTTAAGCAAAGGAAATACTATAAGCCTGAAAGTCTCCATCTTTGTACATCCATCGATGTAGGCTGCCTCCTCAAGAGACTTCGGTACACCGCTTCTAAGGAACCCGGCATACATGAACACTGACATACTCATGGCAAAACCGGTATGCATGAATACAAGTGAAAGTCTGTGATTAAGCAGGCTGAGCTGTGCACCGTAGATGGACACCAAAGGAATCATTATAGACTGGAACGGAATGATCATGGAAGAGATCATCAGCGCAAATATCAGCTTCGCGATTTTGGTGTTCGCACGAACTATATAGTACGCAACCATCGAAGAAAGTACGATGACCGCCAGGGTGGAAAGACCTGTAATGAAAATGGAGTTTCCGAATGCTTTTACGAATTCCATCTGCTTAAAGGCTTTGAAATAGTTATCAAGGCTCATTCCATGAGCACCGACGATATCCATCGGAGCCTTTATGATATCCTTTTTCTGCTTAAAGGAGTTGGCAATGACCATAAAGAACGGTACCAGGTAAAATAACGCTCCGATGACAAGAAGAATATATATACAGATATCCTTAACAAGTTTTTTTGTTCCGCCAACGCGATCTGCAGCCCTTGGTGACAGATCCTTTGCGGAAATATTTGCCTGACCACTCATCACGCTTCTACCTCCTGCTTCTTACCGATATATACCTGAAGTCCGGAAATTATGGCGACCACGAAGAAAAGGAATACCGCTTCCGCCTGTCCTATTCCGTATTGTCTGGCCGTAAATGCCTTTTCGTAAACATGCATGGCTACAAGTCTTGTACTGCCGTATGGTTCACCGCCTGTCAATGTAAGGTTGATATCGTAAACCATGAAGGCTCTTGAAAGTGTCAGGAAAATACATATTACGAAAGAAGGAACCATAAGAGGAAGTGTGATATGTCTCATCTTTGACCATCCGTATGCCCCGTCTATGGATGCAGCTTCCAGAACATCCTCCGAAAGACCTGTGAATCCTGCAATGTAGATGAGCATCATATATCCGCTAAGCTGCCATACGGTCACGATGACCAGCGCCCAGAAGGCCTTGGTCGGATCGGAAAGCCATGACTTTGAAAAAAAGGCGATTCCGAGGCTCTTTCCGAACTTAACAAGAAGCTGGGAAAAAACGAACTGCCATATGAATCCCAAAACTACACCACCGATAAGGTTCGGTGTGAAAAATCCGGCACGAAAGACATTCTGACCCTTTTTGATTCTTCCTGAAAGGAAATATGCAAAAAGGAAGCCGAATGCATTGACCAGAATAACAGAGAGCACTACATACTTAAGTGTAAGTCCCATGGAATTCCAGAAATCCTTATCCTGAGCAAGAGCCTTGTAATTATCAAAGCCCACAAGGTTCTTCACCGCCGCAACACCGTTCCAGTCTGTAAATGTGAGATAAAAACCATACAGAAAAGGTATGATGACCACACATACAAAAACGAATGTTCCGGGAAGTGCAAACATTAGAAAACTTTTTATTTTATCACCGGTGGTACGGCCTAGAGAATTCATATTGATCTGCCTTTCTTAATTCTTCCTATAAAAAAATCAGGACCGGTTTTGGAATTCTTCCAAAATACTTATCCGGAAAGCTGTTCGTTCTCGCCGGATAAGTAAAATATCTCAATGCCTCATATCTCGCAGAGAGTTATGGTCCTGAATCTTATCATGTTACTTTTGATTATTTCTGTGACTGCCAGTAAGCATCGATCTCTGAAGCAGCACCAGCACGGTCTGTCTGACCTGCAACATACTTCTGCATAACAGCACCAACTACTGACCAGTGATCTGAAGGTGCTACGAAGCTTGAAGAGTAAGTATTTCCTGAAGCCATCTTAGCTACGATATCACGGCTTAACGGATCCTTAGGAGCTACAGTGTTGTTTGAGCATGCAGGGATAAGTGCGAGTTTCTCAACAAGGCCCTTCTGACCTGACTCTGAGTTTACAAGCCAGTTGATGAACTCAAGAGCTGCCTTCTGCTGCTCCTCTGTTGACTGCTTTGCGTCTACCATAAGCTGCTTTGTAGGAGATGCCTGCATTGATGTGTTGGCAATATCAGAAGAATCATTTCCGAGAACGAACGGAATGAAGCCATACTCATCAGATGTCTCAGCACCGGCTGTCTCAAGGTTTGGCCATGCCCAGTTACCATTTGGCCAGAATGCTGCATCACCCTCAACAAGGTGCATAGGATCCTCATCGTAGATAGCTCCGAGTGGATCTTCCTTGTTGTAGTTGTACTCAAGGATCACATCCATGGTATCCATGAACTGGTTAAAACGGTCATAATCCTCAACCTTCTGTGAACCATCCTTAAGAGCTGCCATGATTTTGTCAGCACCGGCTGTTGTGCCGTCGTATGTATCATAGATATATCCGAGCTGATGTGCACCCAGTGACCAGTCTTCCTTTGAAAGAACCACAGGATTCTCCATACCTGCTGCTCTGAGCTCTTCACAGATTGCCTTGAAGGAATCAAGTGAGTTGATGGATGCAGGATCGAAATCCTTTCCGAGAGCATCCTCGATTGACTTCTTTGAGTAAATGATTCCACGACCCTCAACACAGAACGGGAAGCTGTAAACCTTACCGTCGATCTTTGTTGTCATGCTGTCGCAATACTGGTTCCAGTCCTGATCTGTAAGGTCAAGTCCGTACTCAGCGCCAAGTGCGATAACGTCTGTTGTATCAAGGATAGCCATGGTTGGTGCTGTTCCTGAGCTGTACATGGAAGTAACCTTAGTATAAGGAACCTCACCTGCTCCGCATGCAAGAACCTCAAGGTTGATGCCTGTCTCCTCTGTAAATGTTCCTGCAAGCTCCTCAAGAGCTGTCTGAATCTCACCCTTTGAGTTAAGGATGGTGATTGACTGTCCTGCAAGCTCTGACTTTTCTGCAGGTGCTGCTGCCTCTGTTCCTGCCTCTGTTCCTGCCGCTGTTGAAGCTGCTTCAGTTGTTGCATCGGCTGCCTTGCTTGTTTCAGCAGTTGTGCTGCTGCCGCATGCTGCAAGTGAGCTTACACATGCCACTGTCATAAGTAACGCAGCCATTCTGTTCAAATTTTTTTTCATGATTATCTCCTCTTTGACTGAATTGTATTGATAATGTCAGCACTGTCAACCGCTTGACATTTAACTTAACCCGACTATAACGCTTTACACAATTTCTGTCAATCGTATAACATATTTTTGTGTATATTGTGCAATAATCAGCAGCTGGTTTTGTGCGAATTATTGTACAAAAATGCCGCCATGAAGTTTTGTCCTCATGGCGGCACCTGATTTTTATATGATTTTATACAATTTTCGACCGAACAGGTAATAATCAAAACAATACAGATCGTACCCGATCCGGACTCTCAGTTATCATGCAAGCTCTGATGAGATTTCATAGGAGTAATCAGCAAAATCCACCTTGAGCGCAGCTGTATTTCCGTTATTCTTCCATGTCATGGTCATCCTTGTGCCCTCTGTCTCAACAGAGAAGTCGGCATCAAATGAGAATGCAGGACAGGTGTTCCTGAACTTAAGCATTTCAACCTGCTTTGCTACAACATCCAAAGAAAGTCTCTTCTCCATCTCTTCAATGGAAAGGTTGGTACGGTTGATCTCCTTATGTCCTGCAGGACCTGCATGCTTCACAGCCTCATGGTCATTCTTACCCGCAAAGAGATCAAGATACCATACCTGCGGCTTACCCGGCATGAACATCTGGATAGCTCTTGCAAGAAGCATCTTTCTGTCATCCTCACCGAGAGCACTGTAATATGTAGAATTAACCTGATAGTACATATTCTTCTTTCCGTGAAGATCCTTTACGAGACCGCCTCTTCCGACGATGGTATCTATAAGGTTCTGGATCTCCTCCTCAGGAAGGATGCCCTTAAGGTCAAGAAGAGGTATACCGTCATGACAGCCCAGCATATTTACTGTGCGGATCTTATCATCAACAAGTTCCTGAGCCCAGCGCGCAAGATCCTTACCGCTCTTCTTCTCGATAGCGTCGATGAGAAGTCCCGGAAGGAAGAAGTCATAGGTCATGTAGCCCATATCCGCAACCTTCTTGTACACCTTCTCTCCATAGCTTGCATGGATTTCAGGAAGAAGTGTCACATGATACTTGTCGGCAAGCTCACGGACCCTTGCAAGAAGATCCCAGGTATCAGGCTCGTTCATAAAGTTCTTCTTGCCCGGCTCCTTTGGCGCATAAGCAAAGGCGTCAAGACGAACGATGGAAGCTCCGTAGTTTGAAAGAGCCTTAAGGGTGTTATCATAGTGCTCCCATACAAGATCTGACTTAACATTGAGATCCATCTGTCCAAGGTACTTGCGATTGGACTCAAGATAATCTATAACTTTCTCTCTGTATGACTCGTATCCGGTGAAATCTATCTCTGAAGGCTTCTTTCCCTCCGAAAGAGAAGCATTGACCCTCTCACAGATACGCTCTGCTGTAAGGTACTGGATGTCCATGGCACCCATCAGGTCCATGGCATCAGGGCGCTTGTAGATAACCTCCTGATAGAATGTGTTCCAGTATGGCACATCTTTTCCGTCCGGTGTTCTGACCATAAGGATAGGAAGGCCCGGCTTACGGAAGAACATATCCTTTATATACCTGTCTTCCGGCTGGATGTATCCTTCAGGAGTCATCTCTCCCTTACCTTCCCAGAACTTGTTCCAGTTGATAAAGAAATCACTGTATTTGGACTTTTCACCGTTCCTGATAAGATCCTGGAACTGTGGTGAAAGAACAGAGGCATGATTCAGAATAAAATCCAGCTTCAGGTTCACTCCGAGATTCCGGAGTCTCTCCAGATCCTCTTCGCTTCCCATTTCATGATTTATATTGTAATCGATAACTGAGAATCCTCTGTCCAGATCTGTATTAAAAATGCTTGGAAGTATATAGAAAGACTGGAAAGAATCCTCCATCTCCTTCTTCTCAAGGAATCCAACTACATCGCTGAGGCGTCCGCCCATACTGTCAGGGTAGGCATTCAGCATAGGTCCGTTATCTGTATAATGTTTATCCATTTCCAACTCCTAGACTATATCCTTATATCAAAACTGATCCTTCATAAGTTCTGTGTACTCATCGAAGCTGATGAGCTCACCGTTCTTTGAGCAGATGATCTTTGCCTTGTGTGCCTGAGAGTGGAGTTTTCCCTGCTCGATCTCAAGAACCATGGTTGTGAATGCACTATCGGTCTTTCCGTCTCTGTTTCTTGCTCTTCTGTGTGCCAGAGTCTCTGCAGGTGTACTGTTGAGAAGAACAGGGATATCAACTCCCTTGAGGAAATCACTGTTACCGTGTGTCCACTCGATGATAAGTACCTGCTTGTCTGAAAAATCCACATCCTCGTACCAGAGGCTTGCCGCATCTCTTCCCATACGTCTGAGCCAGAGGTCTGCCGCACCATCCTTAAATGCACTGATGATACTGCTTACTTCGCCAAAATCTGTCTCGTCAGGTGTTCCGAGATACTCTGAAAGACCATTGCGTCCACCTGCGAGATATGACTCGAACCATGCATTTCCCTCCGCATGACTCTTATCTGCATCTGTATCCTCCTGCTGCCAGCTTCTGATCTCTGCAAATCTCTCGTTTGTGTAATCTCCGGCCTCAACCATGCTTCTCACAGCGCTCTCACGGAATACGTGGAGTCTCTCTGCATCGTTGTACATAGGAATACGGTGAGGATAGTTGTCTCCCGAAAGGATATATGCACCTACGCCTGACTGGTTAAGGAACCATGCAAGAACGGATGCGATCTCAGACTTACCTACACCTGAGCCTCCGCAAACGCTCACTACAACACGCTGGTTTTCGTTCTCCTTCATCTTCTCAGCTATCTCTTTGACAAGTACAGGGAATATCCTGTTGGCCTTGGCGATGTGAGACTCTCCGATCTCAATCTTATCTCCCGGCATATCTCCATGAGGAATCTCTGCAGGAACCTCCTTTGTCTCCCATGGAAGCACCTTAAGTATCTCCTCAGCATAGTTTTTTGTTGACTTATTGATTTTCTGATAATTTGTATTCATACTTTCACTCATTTTGTTACTCATTTTTATTATTGCACCTAACATATTTCAAATATGTTAAGCGGTTGACATACGTTACGTTAACAGATTTAAAAACATCTGTAAAGAGTCTGTTGATAAATTTATATCAAAATAATGGAGCTGAATTTTGTGCGAGATTACAAAGAAACCGGGGGCTTAAGATTTTATACAGGCTGTTCTTCATAATTGAGTCCATTAACTTTATATTTAGTTTATAATTTTTAGAGTTCTTTAAGTCGTGAGACATACTTAAGTCACAAAGCTTCTGTATCATATAAAACAGTTACAGAGATGTAACACAAAACAAGCTTTTCATACTCATACTCCGGAGTTGTAATACACTCCGGAGCCCCCCTTCAAAAACAACGGTCGTTTATGTGTATGACATCTATGATCTGAGAGATCCTCCCTGTCAAGCATGACCGTTTGAAATATACTTAATAAGAGTTCTTTTCTCCCCTTACGTGAACTCTTGACATATATAGCCTTAAAGCAGAGACAGTTGACCCCACCGGAGCGAAACAGCTTCGGTGGGGTCATTCGTTTACTCTTCTCTTTCTTTTTCCGTTTCTATGCGTTCTTCCAGCTTTTCCAGATTTTCAGCATATCTTCTGGCGGCCTCTCTCAGTCTGTCAAAATACTCCGAACCTCCCTTTAGTGTAGGGTTGTTTCTGAGCATACTTCCTACCCACCAGTTCATACGTCCGGAATGCTCATTTCCGCCATCCTCAAGTACGCGAAGGCGCTCCTCCATACGGCGTCTGCGAAGCTCCAGGCCTCTTAGATTGTCACCGCGGCTCTCCTCATAAGCTTTGATTCCAGGTACCACATTGGCGACTCTTCTGGCTGCCGATGTCCCGGCCTCAGTCATGGTCTTAACTGCCGATTTTGCAGCCGTAACGCTTCCGTTTGCGATAGTCTTTGCCACCAGTGTGCTTCCGCTTGCAATGGCACGTTTTGTTTCCTCAGTGACAACTCTTGCAGCTGCCAGATTACCCTCGGTTTCAGCGATGGACTTAACTTCGGAGACATTGGCACGGGCCTGCTCCTGCATCTCAAGCAGTTTCTGTCTGGCCTCTGAGATGCTCAGCCTGAGGGCCTGAATCTCCTCACTGTTCTCAGCAAGCTGCTCGATACGTCTCTTAAGATCAAGGGCACCTATGATAGAAAATACCAGATCCTCGATAAAAAGCGTGTACAGCATGGTGACCGCCACAACAAATCCCGTGTATGTCCAGTGCTCGGATATGGCAGCCACATGGGGATGAATGAATTTGGTAAAGACAAGAGCCATTAGCCCCCATCCCAGAGATGCGTAAAGACAGATGTATCCATGGAAATTGAAGGGATTGTGACTGTAGTCCCACCACTTCATGTGGAAAATATAATACATGCTTACTCCTGTCACAAGCTCAAGCACCGTACCGACAATTGCTCCCATGATGTACACCATATAAAGCTTATCCCCATAGGGCCAGGCAAAGAGCAGCATCATAATGGCTCCGACACCATAGATGGGCAGCCACGGTCCGTGACAGAATCCCCTGTTAAGAAGCCTGAGCTCCTTAAGTGAACAGTATACGGATTCAAAGGCCCACCCGAATATGCAGTAAAGCATAAAGAGCAGCGCCCACTGAAGAAGGGTATACTGACTAAAAATCGATAAATTCTCCAGAAACTCAACCATAATATTCCTTTCTTCAAACCCACCTTTTCCTGAAAGGGATCAGGATAAGGTCAAAAAGCTTTGTAAAAATTCCCGAAGAAAGCGCCACGGATAAAACAACGCAGAATCCCAAAACGATTATAAGGTCAACGGGATTTCCGGGATTGAAGCATGTTATAAGTCCCGCTGCCAGCAAAAGATCCCTGACGGGTCTGTGAAGTATATATATCTGCAGCGTCCTCTGACCCATCCCGGACAGTACAGGAACCCTCCGGTCAGGTACAAGTCTCAGAAAGGAAAGAGTCATGGCACCGGCTGCTGCATACCACAGAAGCCTCAGCACCCAGAGCTGTCCGGATACAAATGAAAAATATTCCGGACGCTCTTGGCTTCTGAACCTCTCATACCATACTCCGAATACCACATCGTGATACGGAAGCAGATGATCATACATGAAGATAGCTATGACAAGTACAGAAAAGACTGCCAATGTTCCTGTCACATACCATATAGCTTTATACTGTGGCTTTTCGCACCGAAGGAAGCTTTCCATCCTCTCAGGTCCCGTGAAGTGGCCTGCGTAAAAGAAAGGTGCAAATGCTATGATCCTTTCAAGAGCCAGAAAATCCCCCATCCCTCTTATATACCCACCGGCAAGCGCCGGAACAAATATAAAGGCAACGAGCACCGGACTGTATTTGATAACCCTCTCCTTAAGTACTGTTAAAACCGGAATGAACAGATACCAGACACACAGTGCCAAAAGATACCAGGGCGCCCCTTCTTCATGAAAAAGATCCGGCCACTCTGAAGCTCTTCCGAAGGCCGGAATCTCAGAAAAGAAAACTATAAGCTTAAATATCACATAAAGCCACAGCGTTTTAAAAAGCTGCCTGAAATTGAATTTTCTTTTCTCTTTTCCACTATAAATATTCTGAGAAAAAAGGCCCGAAATAAAGCTAAAGGCTGCCATATGAAAAACATAGATCTCATAGAACAGGTTCGTACATACTCTTGTCCTGCCCTGCAGAGGAAGAAGAAAATGCCCTATTACCACCAGCATTATCAGAATCCCCTTCGCATTATCCATCCTGAGATTTCTATTCAAAGACATGTAATATCCCCTACAACCACGATTTTTAACACAAAAAGGCTGTCGCCGAAGCGACAGCCTGATTTTATCATCATTTGTATAATACTTCAATCAAAGGGGCGGGCCGCCTCTCCTTAGTGTCAGTCCAGAATAGGAGCGATAGCTGCCGCAAGTTTTTCCTTCTCTGCCTCAGCCTCTGAAAGATCCTTACCGAGAGTTGTGAAGTAGGTCTTGATCTTCGGCTCTGTACCTGAAGGTCTTACAACTACTGAGGAACCGTCCTCGAGAGTGTAGATGAGAACATTGGCCTTTGGAAGACCTGTCTCCTCAGGCTTCTCGTAGTCTGTAACCTTTACAACCTTCTTGCCTGCGAACTCTGAAGGTGCTTCCTTACGGAGACCCTCCATGATGGATGCCATCTTATCCATACCGCTGAGTCCCGGGAACTCGAAGGAATCAACCTTGTTGAGGTAACGTCCGTACTCCTTGTAGATCTCCTCAAGTCTCTGCTTGATGGATGAACCGATGGAACGATAGTATGCTGCCATCTCACAGATAAGCATGGAACCTACTACCGCATCCTTATCTCTTACATAAGAACCGGAAAGATATCCGTAGGACTCCTCAAATCCGAAAATGAAACGCTCAACCTCTCCTGCTGCCTCAAGACGCGCAATCTGGTCACCGATCCACTTAAAACCGGTGAGAACCTCTCTCAGCTCAACGCCATAGTGCTCTGCAACAGCATTGGCAAGAGGAGTGGAAACGATAGACTTTACAGCTACCGGCTTCTCAGGCATGGTGCCCTTTTCCTTACGTCCCGCACAGATGTAATCAAGAAGAAGAACACCCATCTCGTTACCGGTAACAAGCTCATATGAGCCGTCAGGACACTTCATGGCGATACCTACACGATCTGCATCAGGATCTGTTGCAAGAAGGAGATCCGCATCTGTCTTCTTGGCAAGCTCAAGTCCCTTCTCCATAGCTGCGAAGATCTCAGGATTCGGATAGGAACAGGTCGTGAAGTAACCGTTCGGATACTCCTGCTCAGGAACGATGGTGATATCTTCGATTCCGATATCATTGAGGACCTTGGTTACAGGTACGAGTCCTGTACCGTTGAGAGGTGTATAAACAAGCTTAAGTCCTGAACCCTTTGCGGCACCCGGACGAACCTGACGTGACTCGATGGCATCGTAGAGGCCCTGCTTGCAGTCATCTCCTACAAACTTGATAAGACCTTTCTCTACACCTTCTGCGAAGCTCATATACTTGGCTCCTGTGAGAACATCTGTCTTCTGAATCTGGTTGTAAACTACAGCTGCGGCATCGTCTGTCATCTGACAGCCATCAGGGCCGTAAGCCTTGTATCCGTTGTACTTAGCAGGGTTATGAGATGCTGTCACCATGATACCTGCATTGCACTTATAGTAACGTGTTGCAAAAGAAAGTGCAGGAACAGGCATGAGCTCATCATAGATACGGACATTAATTCCGTTTGCAGCGAGAACACCTGCAGCTTCACGTGCAAAATTCCAGCCCTTAAGACGTGAATCATAGCTGATGGCAACAGTCTGTGTTCCTCCCTGAGTCTTTACCCAGTCAGCAACTCCCTGAGTAGCCTGACGAACGACCCAGATATTCATACGGTTTGTTCCAGCTCCCAATGTTCCGCGGAGACCTGCGGTTCCGAATTTAAGAGCCACTGCAAAACGGTCCTTTATAGCTTCATCATCCCCTTTTATGCCCTGAAGCTCTGTCTTTAAATCAACATCCTGGAGGTCGGCGGCAAGCCAGCGCTCATAATCCTCTTGATACATATAAACCCCTCTCTTTCCTCATCATGGATACTTTATTTTTGTACGTTTTATGAAAAAAAACATAAAACCCGACTATAAATATATCAATTTAAAGGATTTGCTTCAAGCCTTAGAATGCCCTATTCCGTATCTTCCGACAAACATCCGCAGAATTATCTGTTAAAAACAGGTAATCTATTACAAAAGCGCCTTCTATTTTAATGCATTACTCTTGCTATCCGCATTTACCTTTTTACACCACATCGAAACTCACCTTTTGGCAAGGGTCAGAAGTACCTCTTTACTGTTTCTTGAAGGCACCTTCAGCACCTCATCCAGAAGCTCATGCAGTACCATGCCGATCATAGGACCCTTGGGAATGCCTATATCCATAAGATCCTTTCCTGTGACCTGAAGATCACTGAGGCTGATGCAGTCACCGGCATCACGTACAGCATCCACATGCTTTCTTGTGGCCCTTATTCTTTCCAGACGTCTTACAGACTCTTCGCCGGTGTACTGGAGAGAAAGACACTCATCTGCATCCAGAAAAGCATAATAGGTATCATAGCCTATAACAGAAAGGGTCTTTCTTACATCATAAATGCTTTCAGGCAGATCCTCGTTGAAAAGTCCCGCAATGATACGCGCCTTGTTTATGGTATCGTTGTCCATCTTAAGTTCCTTCAGTATGAGCTTCGCCTCCTCAGGAACCGCTCTCAGAAAAGTTCCCCATCTTATATACCTTTCCTTCGGAATACCCGCCGGTATCCACTGACGGATGTCGGGGTAGGGCGCTCCCTGCTCATTGGAAACATCGAAGGCATCGTCAAAATGATCCGAAATATAGGAGGACAGTCCGCTGTCAGATACCAGGGCTATGTACTCCGGATGATCCGACATGATAAGCTTCGTAAGCTCCACATTGATCCTCTCCTTGGACACATGCATGAGATTCGGGGCAAGTTCCTTTATGGCCTCATAGGTATGCGGGTCTATTTCAAAATCCAGCTGTGCCGAAAATCTGAGAGCCCTCAGCATCCGGAGGGCATCCTCGGTGAATCTCTGCACCGGATCTCCCACGGCTTTTATTAATCTCCCATTCATATCGGAAAGCCCCTCAAAATCATCTACGATTCCGGTCTTTTCATTGACCGCCATGGCGTTTATGGTGAAATCCCTGCGGGCCAGATCCTCATGGAGTGATGGTGTGAAAATGACTTCACTTGGATGCCTTCCGTCCAGATATTCCCCGTCTATTCGGTAGGTGGTCACCTCATACCCCACAAAACCTCCTACGGTCTTATGGCTGCTCTGATTATCTCCTTCCGTGTCAGAAGCCATATCTCCCGAAGCATCATTCTGCTCCGAAGGATTGTGGGCCTGCATTAGAACCGTCACCGTTCCGTGCTGTATTCCGGTATCTATGGTCCTTCTGAAAACCTTTTTCACTTCCTCAGGCTTTGCGCTTGTGGTGATATCCCAGTCCTCCGGCATCCTTCCAAGGAGACTGTCTCTTACACATCCCCCCACTGCATAGGCCTCATATCCCGCGTCTTCGAGCTTCCCTATAATATATCTTACATTTTCCGGTAATTTTATTTTATCCATTCAACATCCTCTGATCCCGAAACTACGTTCCATCATTTTTCCGGTTGTCCACCCTTTGTAAGGACACCGGAGTTCTCCTTTATTTTTCAGGTCTCCGTGACCACCTTGGCACTTACCCATCCTGTTTTTGATCTGTCATCGCTAAGATAGATCTCATACCATGTGCCGTCGGAAGCATTTTCCTCCTTGCCTGTGGCTAAAAATGTCTCTCCGTTTTCTCCGCTTGATACAACTTCATGGTCCGTTCCCGGTCCCGATCTTATATTGGCTGCATCAACCGATACGGAGAATCTCTTTTCCGACTTACTGCTTTCCGAACTAATTCCGTTTACAGAATCACCGGCACTTCCCGCCGATCCGGTTACACGAATCAGCAGGAATACTATTACTCCTAATATGACAAGGGCTATAGCCAAATACTTTATCTTCTTTTTGTTTCTGCCCCCAGGCATTCCGATACGTTCCTCTATTTTTTCGATAAGTGCGGAAACATTGGCATCGGAAGGATTTCTGTCACTGACTTCACGGGCATACCGAAGCGCATCCTCCAGCATAGGCAGGGTCGCATTTCTATCATTAAAGATGATAAGGGCACAGTAATGTTCCGCTATAATGCGTCTCTCATCATTCTCTTCTACAGTATCAGAGGCTATGAACCTTCTGAAACAGCTGAGTGCTTCTTCCGTATCATAAATATGGCTGTTTTTACTTATATGACACTCCCCAAGGATATAATCTGCCAGCGGATGTCCGCTTTCACGAAGTCTCACGGCGATCTCCTCTGCCTCTTTAAGGGATTCAGGATCGTTTTTTTCAATGCAGCTCTCCGCAAGATTCAAAAGATCCGGAATATCATCGTTGAAGTCTCGGTCATAAAGATACTGAAGAAGCTTTTCTGCCTTCCGGTTTCCTTTACGCGAAAGGTCCTTAAGACAGTCCTCGGCATTCTTATACTTTCTGTTTTTTATAAAATTGATGGCAAGAAGATACAGCTTACTATCTACAAGCCTGGAAATATCCAGAGTTCCGTCCCTCTTGAGTGCTCCGACCGGAACACACTCCATACTCTTCGCCATTCCTGACCGGCCACCGGAAACGAGGTCCACATCCTCAATGTCCGGAGTCATATTTCTGTTTGCGAGTGTTCTTCCCTCTGCTTCCCCGGTACAAAGCCTGACTTCTTCAGAGAACAGATACTCTTCTCCGCCGAATACCTCAACGATCATTCTCAGCTCATCTATGTAATGAAAATATATCCTGACTTCACCTGCCTGAAAGGATCTCTTTCCTAAATCAATGTTTATATCCTTATCAACAGTAAAGTCTTTATTTCCGTCTTCCTTGCCGCAGCCTATAAGAAGATGCATTTCCTTCGTAGCTTCATCCACAGTGTATGAACGAAACTCCACATCCGGTATCCTCACATTTTTATCAAACAGTTTATCCCTGTAAACCTCATTGCTGTCCGCATATCTTACGGCAATGTAAATATTAAACTCATTCTGAAGAGATCTGCTGTATATACCTGCGGATTCCTCTTCAAGCTTTTTTCTAAGTTCTGTAAGCTTCTCCTGATGGAAGCTCTCCAAAAGACGGATACCTGCTTCTCTAAGACTCTTTTCCTCGTTCATCAAAGCATCGAACTCCACCTTATCCCTTTGGAAAAGTAAAATTCTTCCTTCATCAAAACTCATAATCCAAACCTTTCATCTCCGGTATTACGATTTCACTTATTTAATCATCATAGATTATAGCAGAAAAAAAACGAGTCCTCTTATCGAGAACCCGTTTTTTGTCTGAATCAATATGCTCTTCCCCAGTAAACCATCTTTGAAGCAGGCTTTCCGCAGACAACGCACTTGTCGCTTACCTGTTCCTGCTCAAACGGTATACATCTTGAGGTGATACCTGACATGTCCTTAAGCTTGTCTTCGCACTCACGGCATCCACACCACATAGCCTTTACAAAGCCCTTCTTTGTATTGACTATCTCTACAAGCTCATCCATATTTGTGGCTGATGAAGTGTGCTCCAGAAGGAACTGCTTAGCCTTCTCGAACATATCATTTTGGATCTGATCAAGAACTCTTCCAACCTCTTCATTCAGGTTCTCGAAAGGAACCTGGATCTTCTCACGTGTATCACGACGTACGAGAACAGCATGACCTGCCTCGATATCCTTAGGTCCGATCTC
The DNA here is from genome assembly GCA_015057945.1 of Lachnospiraceae bacterium. GTDB lineage: Bacteria > Bacillota > Clostridia > Lachnospirales > Lachnospiraceae > Oribacterium. The sequence goes on from SVDD01000001.1 coordinate 131,434, forward strand.
AACTCGGAGAGGAATACCTCTTACCTCACAGTCGGCGAACTTGAATCCCGGTGACTTGTCACTGTCATCAACCTTTACTCTGAAGCCTGCCTTGATAAGCTGATCCTTCAATGCATAAGCCTTATCAAGAACTCCTTCCTTCTTCTGCTGGATAGGAAGAACACAGATCTGAACAGGTGCGATACGAGGAGGTATCTTAAGACCTGAATCATCGCCGTGTACCATGATAAGGGCACCTATCATACGTGTTGTATAGCCCCATGAAGTCTCATGTACAGGCTTAAGCTGATTGTCTTTATCAAGGAACTGCACATCAAATGCCTTTGCGAAATCAGAACCGAAATTGTGGGATGTTCCGCACTGAAGGGCCTGACCGTCATGCATAAGAGCCTCGATTGTATATGTAGCTACTGCACCTGCAAACTTCTCCTTCTCAGTCTTCTGACCTCTTACAACAGGAATAGCAAGATACTGCTCAGTGAAGTCTGCATAGATGTTAAGCATCTGTACTGTTCTCTCCTCTGCTTCCTCCTGAGTTGCATGAACAGTATGACCCTCCTGCCATAAGAACTCTCTGGTTCTGAGGAAAGGTCTGGTGGTCTTTTCCCAGCGAACTACAGACACCCACTGATTGAGAACCTGCGGAAGATCTCTGTAAGACTTAACGACCTTTGCAAAGTAATCACAGAAAAGAGTCTCGGAAGTAGGACGAACGCACATTCTCTCCTCAAGCTTCTTCTGACCGCCTTCAGTTACCCACGCAACCTCAGGTGCAAAGCCTTCAACGTGATCCTTCTCCTTCTGAAGAAGTGACTCAGGAATGAGCATAGGCATAGCAACATTCTGGACCCCTGTCTCCTTGAACATCTTATCGAGAACGTTCATGTAGTTCTCCCAGAGAGCATATCCTGCCGGGCGGATGACCATAAATCCCTTTACCGAACTGTAATCACAAAGCTCTGCTTTCTTAACAACATCTGTGTACCACTGAGCAAAGTCCTCCTCCATAGGAGTTATCTGCTCCACAAGTTTCTTGTCTGCCATATCAATAGCCTTTCTTATCATATATTTGCTCAGGCATCAGCGCACTTCCTTTGTGCCTTGCCAAAGCGGGTTTATTTTGCCCGTTAATTGTAACAACGGCAATTTGCTTTTACAATACTTTGGACGAAAAAAGCTTAGTCTTCCGGATATATATCTCTGAGATTATCCATCTTGCATCCCATATTCTCCAGGAGTGAATCAAGTATGGTTATAGCCACCATACATTCCACTACAACATTGGCACGTTCCACAACTGTCGGATCATGTCTTCCCTTGATTGAAATGGTAACATTGTCGCCCTCTTCATTAGCGGTTTTCTGAGGACGGGCAATGGAAGGGGTAGGCTTAAAATAAGCCCTGAGCACTATCTCAGCTCCGTCTGACATGCCCCCAAGTATTCCGCCGGCATGGTTGCTGGTGACCTGAAATACCTCCTCTGTGCCGTCAAACTCCCCGTTTGCAAGCATCTCTTCGTATTCCGATTCATCAAGAGCCTCCAGTCCGTTCATGGTCCTGAACTTGTTTATCTCCTGAAGTGTCGGTTCCTGTTCGATATCCTCGTTCTCTTCGCCCTCCCCGGGAGCTATCTCTATGGCAACAGCTTCAAAACCGTCATTGTTCTCAGAGCCTCTCATCTTTGCCACCTTTGTGCCGTCACCTATCTCAACCGCCTTTACGGCGCCTATAGACATGACAGCCTTTGCAAGGTTCGCGTCCAGCTTATCAAATACCGGTTCACCTATACCCGTAGGCATATTGTTCACAAAGCAGGTAACAACACCTCCGGCACTGTCCTGCTCGCCTTTGAGCTCCAGTATCCTGGCATCTGCTGCTTCACGGCCTGCCGCTGTGGTCACATCGATTCCCGCAAGTTCCGTCACTTCCGCATCCACTGTGATACCGATCTCCGAAAGGACCTTGGCAGCCACAGCTCCTCCCGCAACCCGGGCCAATGTCTCTCTTCCGCTTGAACGTCCGCCTCCGCGATAATCCCTGACACCGTACTTCTGAAAGAATCCGTAATCCGCATGTCCCGGACGAAAAACGTGGGCGATATCAGAATAATCCTTACTGTGCTGATCGCTGTTTCTGACTATCATCGCGATAGGTGTACCTGTGGTCACTCCCTCGAAAACTCCGGAAAGGATCTCTATCTTATCCTCTTCCTTTCTTGCGGTAGTCTTCAGATTCTGCCCCGGCTTTCTTCTGTCCATATAGGGCTGAATGTCAGCCTCTGAAAGTCTGAGTCCCGCGGGACATCCGTCTATCACCACCCCAAGCGCAGGACCATGGGATTCACCGAATGTTGTTATCCTAAAAAGTTTTCCAAAAGTATTTCCAGCCATCTGAACCTCTCAAGTCTTTATTGTACAAAGAGGGGTAATAAATTACCCCTCAATCACCTGTTAACAGTCTCTGCAATTTTACATTTTATCCTGTCATCTGCCTGCAGGGAGCTTCACCATGCATATACAGTTGGGCTCGTCAACCTGCACATCTCTTGCACTCATAACCAGAAGTCCGTTCTCGTAATCTACATTGAAGAATGTTACGGAACCTGATTCATGGTTTGCCACAGCAATATGCTTCTCATCCGGGAAGATACAGAAATCCTTAGGATATATACCTGCGATAGGAAGACTTCCCTTCATAGTAAGAAGCCCTGTTTCCACGTCACGATCAAAAATAGTAACTGTATCGTTTCCGGCATTTGAACAGAAAACATGCTTTGCGTCCTTATCAGGAGAGAAGCGCATCTGTACTGCTGCAATAAGCGGATTGTCCTGATCATCATTATGAGTGGAGATCTCCTGAATCTTCTCGATGTTTATCTCGTTAGGTCCCTTTCCTTCCTCGAAACGATAGACCTCGATGACATTCTTTACCTCATACATAAGGTAGAGATATTTACGATCCGGTGAAAAACGGAAGTGTCTTGGGCCTGACTTAAGCTGGCAGCGAATGGTGTCGATCTGACGCATCTTACCGTCGGCCTTGTCGAATCTGAATACTCTTACCTGATCGATACCGAGATCAGCAACAAGTATGTACTTCTGGTCATCAGTCATTCTTGCACATGAAACGTGGGGACGGAATGTTCTTTCTGCTACGGAACCGATGCCCTTGTCATATACTCCATCGATGATAGGTCCTACAGAACCATCCTTTTCCAGCTTAAGAAGAGTGGCCTTTCCGTCATGATATCCGGAAACCATGATGTACTCATCATACTGATCGATAGCAAGATGACAGCCTCTCATACCTCTGATATTTCTTGTATTGAGCTTGCTGAGAGCTCCGTTCTCAAGGATACGGAAAGAAACTATACCCTCATCCGAAATGGAATATAATGTTTTCTGGTCTCTTGAAGCAACAAGATATGAGGAATTGTTCACCTCTATCTCTGTTCTTTTGGTCAGAACTCCCTTCTCAACATCAACATCACATACAGTAATTCCCTTTGCATGTCCTGTATAACTGTATGAGCCAATATATGCCATGTATTTATCTTTCATGTTATGCCTCTCCTCACGTCCGAAAATGGGCGCACTTATCCATAAAATATCTTTAATTCTATCACATACAGATGCATTGTTACAATATTATCATTTAATAGATGGTATGAATTTGATAAGTCAAGGAACAAAAGCCTATCCCACATATCAAGCTCGTTTGATATGTGGGATAGGCTTTATGTTCCGACCAACATGACTCGTGGTAGATTCCGTTGGAATCTGCCATATAGCACCAGCCCTCGCGAAGCGTTTTTCAATGGGCTGGTGTTCCCAGAGAGCACGTAAGGACGCTTTATGCGGCCTGGGAGTGCGGAATGTTGGAGACGTGTGATAGTGCGAAGCACGAAACACGTCTATTTGACTTATATGTTGACCAAAATTATATGTAATATACCTTCGGATTTTCAGCTCGACTTTACGGTCTTCCACCGGTTGTTGTAAAGAGAGTCTCCTTCAGGTCCCAGATAGTGATAGAACTCAGAGGTCTTCAGAAGCTCCTTGGTATCGGGGAATACCGCTTTGTTCTCAAGATATTCCTTATCCAGCAGTTCAAGGGCACCGGTGTTCGGTGTCGGATATGTTATGTACTCAAAATTCTTTGCAGCAACATCCGGTCTGCACAGGAAATTGATCCACTTCTCCGCATATTCCTTGTTTCTTGCATTCTTCGGTATGACCCAGGCGTCGATCCAGAGATTGGTACCTTCCTCGGGAATAGCATATTCCACATTCACATCGGTCCCATCAAGCTCATCCTGAACATAGAGTATCTCTCCGGAATATATGACGCCGACAGCCGCCTCTTCCCCGATCATCTTGTCTCTTACCTGATCGATAACGTATGCCTGAACTATCGGTTTCTGGTTTATAAGATCCTTCATAGCCGTATCCAGCTCCTCCGGATTCTCCGTGTTGCAGCTGTAGCCATTCTTCTTAAGAGCCACCATAAAGGCATCTCTCACAGAGTCCTGCATAAGAATCTCATTTTTCAGAGCCGGATTCCAAAGATCCGACCACTTTGTGGGATAAGGAACTCCAAGCTCATCCAGCATTCTTGTGTTGTAAAGTATGCCTACTGTTCCCCATGTATACGGAACCGAATATTTATTTCCCGGATCGAACTCCGAAGCCATCTTCAGATAATCCTCACCGATATACTTTATATTGGGAATGTTATCGTAATTTATTTCCTGAAGAAGATTGTTGTGTATCATCTTCTCGATCATATAATCCGAAGGACATACGCAATCATAGATTACTCCGCCTGCCTCGATAACAGGATACATCTCTTCGAGAGTCTCAAAAACATCATACACAACGTTTATGCCTGTTTCTTCCTCAAACATATCGATAAGCTCAGGATCTATATACTCACCGGCATTATATACATAAAGTGTATTTTCCAACGGTGTGGGAAGCTCTTCAATGTCTTTCTCCGTTGTACCGCAGCCTACCGCTACCGTTGCAATTCCCGCTGCCATAATAAACGCAGCGGATCCTATAACAAAACGATGTCTGTGCACCCTTTGAAGGGCACTTATCATCTTATCCAGTTTCATTATACTGTCCTCTTTCTCTTCTTGGCCCATTCCGGTGCATAATTTCCTATCATCAGTACTATAAATACCGTAAGGAAAATAACCGTAGACAGTGCATACATGGTAGGACTTATTCCTTTTCGCACCTGACTGTATACAAGGGTCGAAATCGTATCTATACCGGCACCTCTTGTGAAGTGTGTGATAATGAAGTCATCAAGACTCATGGTAAATGCAAGCATAAAACCTGATGTGATACCCGGCATAAGCTCCGGAAGCACCACCATAATGAAGGCCCGGAAGGGTGTGGCTCCCAGATCCAGCGCAGCCTCATAGGTCTCCTTGCTTGCCTGCCTTACCTTCGGCATGACACTGAGTATCACATAAGGCAGATTGAAGGTGATATGAGCCATCAGTATGGTATGGAATCCGAGGGATACTCTGAATGCTATAAAACACAGCATCAATGAGATACCTGTTACTATATCCGCATTAAGCATCGGGACATTGGTGATGCTCATTATGATATTCCTGGATACCGGCTTCATATTGTTTATGGCAATAGCCGCCAGAGTTCCGAGAACAGTTGCAACAAAAGCAGAAAGGAAGGCGATGATGACAGTATTCCTGAGTGCCGCCATGATGGCCTCATCCGCCCACATTGTCACATACCAGTCTGTTGTAAAGCCTGACCACTGGGCTCTTGATCTTCCGCTGTTAAAAGACAGAACCACAAGAGTTGCTATGGGTGCATACATAAACAGAACTATCAGTGAGAGATAACAGTTGGAGAGAGCTCTCTTTAACTTTTCCATCAGATAACTCCTCCCTTTCTCATATCGTTCTTATCATCAAAATGATTTACTATAAGCATAGAAACGATGACAAATATCATCAATACAAGGCTCAGTCCCGAGCCCTGGTTCCAGTCTGAATCCTGCATGAACTCCTGCTCTATGACATTACCGATGAGATATATCTTTCCTCCACCCAGCATGTTGGAGATGGCAAATGTGGTAAGTGCCGGAACAAATACCATGGTGACTCCGGAAACGATTCCGGGAACCGACAGCGGAAGGATTATCTTTGTAAGTGTCTGCCAGAAGCTTGCCCCCAGATCGTAAGCCGCGTTGATGGTGTTGTCATCGATCTTCATCAATGCATTGAAAAGCGGAAGGATCATAAACGGAAGGAAATCATATACCATTCCGATGAGGACCGCAGCCGTTGTATTTATGAGATGCTGCTCTGGAAGGTGAAGTGCGGCCAGTATACCGTTTATAACGCCCTTACGCTCCAAAAGTGTCTGCCATGCCAGTACTCTCAGGAGAGAATTCATCCACATGGGAAGTATAAATACAAATACTATAAGTGAACTTCTTCCCACCTTAAGGCTTCTGAGGATCATAGTCAGCGGGAAAGCCAAAAGAAAACAAATGGCTGTACACACTGCAGACAGTATCATGGCCCTGTACAAGGGTCTGTAGTTTTCCCAGACCAGGATCTCTGCGATATTGCTCAGTGTGAAAGCATTGTTCCTGTCTGTAAAACCATAGTATACGATGGTCAGAAGCGGAATAACTATAAATCCGACTATCCATATAATATACGGAGTCGCCAGATATCTTGATGTATTATTCTTCAACGCCAAGTGCCTCCTCATCTTCGGATTCCGGCTTGTTCATGACCTGAATGTTTGAAGGCTTGACATAAAGTCCCACCTTCTTGCCCGGCTCGTGGAGCTCTGTTGAATGAATAAGCCACTCAAAGCCGTCAGGAGTAGTACATTCCATTTCGTAGATTTCTCCCTTGAAGATGATGTGGGTCATCTCTCCGTGAAGGATAGCTCTCGGGTCATCGTCTTCGATTATCTCAAGATCCTCCGGACGAATTACAACGTCAACCGGCTTGTTGGTTCCGAATCCGGCATCGACGCACTTAAAGTCCGCACCGAATATTCTTACATGGTAATCCTCCACCATGGTTCCGGGTACAATGTTGGAATCGCCGATGAAATCCGCAACAAAGGCATTCTCAGGTTCATTGTAGATCTGCTCGGGACTTCCTGCCTGCTGTATATATCCCTGATTCATTACCACCACATAATCAGACATGGTAAGTGCCTCTTCCTGATCATGTGTTACATATATAAAAGTGATTCCCAGCTCGTTCTTGAGTCTGATAAGCTCATACTGCATTTCCTGACGAAGCTTAAGGTCAAGAGCGCCCAGCGGCTCATCAAGCAGGAGAAGTCTCGGCTCATTCACTATGGCTCTCGCAATGGCGATACGCTGCTGCTGACCGCCTGAAAGAGAATCGATGGAACGCTTCTCAAAGCCGTCAAGGTTAACAAGCTTAAGTGCATATTTGATCTTATCCCTTATATATGCATCCGATTTGTTCTTTATACGAAGTCCGAAGGCAATGTTGTCCTCGATGCTCATGTGAGGGAACAGGGCGTACTTCTGGAATACCGTGTTGAGCTGACGCTTGTTCGCCGGGAGACCGGTAATGTCTTTCCCGTCAAACAGCACCCTTCCCTTATCTGGCTTTTCAAATCCGCCTATGATGCGAAGTGTTGTGGTCTTTCCGCAGCCTGAAGGCCCCAGAAATGTAACGAAACTGTTCTCATGTATATCAAGTGTAAGGTCATCGAGTATCAGCTGACCATCATAGGATTTGGTGATGTTCTGTAACTCCAATAGATTTCTGCTCAAAGCTTTTTCCTCCTGAAATGGTTTTACGGCATCCGTGTTATGGGCTCCTTGTCCATCATATGGATACTTGCCCACTCGTGAAGCCACTGTGGCCATGTATCTATGTGATGGCTTGAACAAAAAAAGGCTGAAGCCTTTAAAGCTCCAACCTGTATTACGACCTTATATATGTACGCTGACTGTCAAAACAGTTTCTGTGCAAGAGATAATATCTCTTATTCGTGAATCATGGACAGGAAATAACACCCATATCCCTGCCCGTTGCTTTCAAATTCTGTTTTTCGTCTCTTCCAGAGTGCTTACAAAGGCAACTCTATTGATCGTTTCACAAGATGGAGCGCATATGCCCCGTTCAGCAGTTAATCTCAACGTCCGCACCTCTATCTGTATTAGGTGTCAGACGTCCCGATTATCGGCTAAGCCTTATAAGATACCGCTAAATACTTATAAAATTTGAGTCCTCCTGACCTTTCTATCAGGGCCCACTTTTCATGTATCCAGTCCCCCGGGGAACCTTTGCATGCCGCCGGCTACTCAATCAATAAAATCATTTGTAAAACATCTCTGTTTCACGCATTTTTTCCTTTGCGATATTAACAATAAATGCTATCATCGTCAACGGATTTTTAAAAAAAAATTAAGAAACAGAACACCGGGAACTTCATCCCTCAGATGTCATTTTTCGGGCATGCTTTGCGAGGATCGCTTTCTGTACTTCATTAAGCTTATGCTTCGAAAGCTCCGCCCTTCTCGCATCAAGTTCTTTATGTCCCACATGGTCACAATGGCCAAGTCTGGCCGATGTGCATGTGGCACAGGATCCGTATTTTTTATAATTTATATAAAGGTTACGAACGATAAGCACGGTGATCAGTATCAAAATTCCGATAACTATAAAATCTGCCATCTGTTCCTCTCTTTCCTCTTACTTACACTAAAACTATAACACAGATTAATGCGCCGGGTATATCTTCTTTTATTGCCGGAGCATTACGAAAAGCTTTCCTTTACGGCTTCAGATATTATCCTGTAGCCAAGAGGGTCTATGACCCCGTGCAGTTTTTCCAGAAGAGCTTCCCTGTCCTCTTCTTCCGCGATGGTAAATCCTGCCTCTCCGGACTCATGGGATGCAGTCACATCCTTGGCCTCCGGAAGAGCCTTGCGTATGGCATCCTTAATATGACTCTCACACATCCCGCACATCATACCGTCGATCATGAGAATGATTTTATCTCCCTTATGAAATGTAACGTTTCCTGTGTCTCTGATCATCTTCGGTGCCGCAGGCTTTTTAAAAAAGCTGATCACCACTCTTATTCCAAAGATAAACATTATCCCTAAAATCAGCAGTATGATCATGTCCGTTCTATTGACCGGAACTTCCCAATAAATCATATTTTTTCCTCTTATCGAAAAACGGGTCAGAGTATACTCCGGCCCGTAAATTCTTAACTTATTATAATTGCCAGGTCTTATCAGGCTCCTGCAAGCTTAACAGGAGAGATAACCTTTTTAGAACTTGTCTCCGGTCTGAAAAGAAGATAAAGATACATAGCAAGTACCAGAGCAGCGACGATGGTAAATACACTGAATGGAACCTGACCTACAGCGAGACCGATAAGCTGGTAGATCATAAGTGATATGCAGTAAGCATTGATATTCTGGAAAGCGATAGCGAACCAGAACCACTTTTTGCTGTTGAGCTCCTTTGCCATGGAAGCAATAGCTGCAAGGCAAGGTGAATCGAAGATATTGAAAACAAGGAATGATACAGCAGCCATACTTGTCGGGAAGAATGCTCTGAAGGCTACATTCATAGCCTCATCATACTCTTCAAGTTCTTCTCCGAGACTGGATACAACAGAAAGAGTAGTTACAAGACCTTCCTTGGCAACAAAACCGGAAAGTGATGCGGCAACTGCCTGCCAGCTTCCGAATCCTATAGGAGCAAACATCCATGCAAATACATTACCGATAGAAGCAAGGAAAGAATCCTCAACATTCTCCACAAGTGTAAATGCACCTTCAACGATACCAAATGCTCCAAGGAACCACATGACTGCACAGCAGAGGAACAGAATTGTTCCGGCCTTCTTAAGGAATGCCCATACTCTCTCCCAAACATGGAGAAGAACATTCTTTACTGATGGAATGTGATATGCAGGAAGCTCCATAACGAATGGTGCCGGATCACCTGCGAACATATTTGTCTTCTTCATGATGATGCACATGATGATAACCATAGCGATTCCGCCAAAGTAGATAGCCGGAGCGAACCACCATGCACCTCCCATAAGGTAGCCGGCGATAACTGCAATTACAGGAAGCTTGGCTCCGCATGGAATAGATGTGGTTGTTATCATGGTCATGCGGCGATCCTTTTCCTCCTCAATGGTACGGGTAGCCATAATACCGGGAACACCGCATCCTGATGAAATAAGGAAAGGGATAAATGACTTACCTGAAAGACCGAATCTTCTGAACAGTCTGTCCATGATAAATGCAACTCTCGCCATATATCCGCAGTCCTCAAGAAGTGTAAGGAACAGGAATACTATAGCCATCTGAGGAGCAAATCCGATAGGCGCTCCGAGACCGCCGATGATTCCATCTACCACAAGGGAAATCACCCAGTCAGATGCCCCGGCATTTGTAAGGATGTCCGCAAAGAAAGGCTGTATCCATTCGCCAACAAGAACATCGTTTGTCCAGTCAGTTACGATAGTTCCGAGGGTAGTTACGGAAACATAGTAAACCAGGAACATTACGACAGCAAAAATCGGGAGTGCAAGGATACGATTGGTTACGATCTGGTCAATCTTATCAGAAACTGAAAGCTCACCTGCTTTTCTCTTCTTGACAACTGTCTTTTCCACAAGCTTCTTGATGTAGTTGTATCTCTGATTAGTGATAATTGACTCCGCATCATCATCAAGCTCATTCTCGCAGTCAGCAATGTGTGCCTCTATATCGGAAAGAGTGTTCTTGTCAAGCTTCAGCTGTTCAAGAGCTACCGAATCACGTTCAAAAACCTTAACCGCATACCAGCGGAGATTTCTCTTATCCACATCATTCTCAAGGTGCTCTTCGATATGAGCTATGGCATGCTCAACGGAACCGTCGAACACTGCAGGAAGTTCATTCTTTCTTCCTTCCTTTGCAGCCTGAATGCAAAGCTCTGAAATCTTATCAATGCCCTCACCTCTTAAGGCTGAAATCTCAACTATCTTACAGCCGAGCTCTTTTCCCAGTCTCTCGATATCCACCTTGTCGCCGTTCTTTCGGACAACGTCCATCATATTTACGGCTATGACCATAGGAATACCGATTTCAACCAGCTGAGTGCTGAGGTAAAGATTTCTCTCTATATTTGTACCGTCAATGATATTGAGGATCACATCCGGCTTATCTTTCACAAGATAGTTACGTGACACTACTTCCTCAAGTGTATAGGGAGAAAGAGAATATATACCCGGAAGATCCTGAATAACTACTTCATGATTTCCCTTTAAACGTCCTTCCTTCTTTTCAACAGTAACACCCGGCCAGTTACCTACATACTGATTGCTGCCTGTCAAGGCATTGAACAGAGTCGTTTTACCACAGTTGGGGTTACCGGCTAATGCAACCTTAATTTCCATACTTTTGCCTCTCCTTCTTTAGTACTATCATGCCATCTCAAGGATGTCTGCATCGTCTTTACGTATAGAAAGTTCATAACCTCTTACGGTTATCTCTATAGGATCTCCGAGAGGTGCCACCTTTCGCACGAAAACATCTGTCCCCTTAGTGATTCCCATGTCCATGATTCTTCTCTTAAGTGCACCTTCGCCATGAATCTTAAGCACGGTTGAGGACTGCCCAACAGGAATATCTCTTAGTGTCTTCATAATCTCATCTCCCTTTTGTATTTTTAAAGTCAGTTGATACTAACTAAAATTAGCGAAGCCTAACTCGTACAGCATAAAAAAAGTTATCTGACTTCTGCTACATTCCTGTAATTCCATGAACGTCAAATAACTATGATGCACAACACAGTGATCTTTTATATTCCGATCAGTCAACCATGATCTTTGATGCCATCTGGCTCGTTATACCCAGTCTGGTATCTTTGATACTTACGATGACATTACCTTCTCCTGTATCGGAAATGATCTCAACCTGCTCTCCGGGAACAAATCCAAGATCGGCAAGATGCTGTCTCATATCTTCTCTGCCTGTAACTCTGCTTATCATGTGTTTTCCACCGGCACCGGCCATTGATAATGGTAACATAACTTTCCTCCGGATATACGTAAGATCTAGGCTCCAAGCCTTTTCTTTTCGTAACATGTTAAAATTAGCATCAACTAACCGTAAAGTCAAGACTTCACCCACACAAAAGTTAGTTCCGACTAAGCAATAATTTTATGAATTTTTTATACTTTTTCACTATATCCATTCCCGGTTCCCAAAACATACTATTTATGGTGGTTTTATGCTATACTTGCTAACAATCTATAGAGTTCCTATAGTTTTTCTATGTATGATATAAATTCAGTAATTATTTTATTTCTCATATAAGAAAGGAGATATTTTATGAAAGCTTATGAGACCCATGAGTCTTCCGAAAACTATCTCGAAAGCATACTCATGCTTTCCATGGACCATCAGGTGGTTCGTTCCATTGATATAGCGAATATGCTTGGTTTCTCAAAGCCTTCCGTATCAGTCGCCATGAAGCGTCTCAGGGAGGAAGGGATGATCACCGTTGACTCTAACGGCTACATCACTCTTACAGAAGACGGCATGACCATTGCCAAGGGAACCTACGAGAAGCACGTTGTCATCACCAACGTTCTTATCGACCTGGGTGTAAGTGCCTACACAGCCGGACAGGATGCCTGCCGCATAGAACATGTACTCAGTCCGGAAACATTTGCACGAATCAAGGATTTTTATCTCAAATCCCATGACGGCGTATCTTCTGAGCTTGAAGCCATAAGTAAATTCGAGCAAAAGAAGCCCTGACTCCCGGGGATCAGAAAAAGCGTACCGACCGCCAAAAGGCTTCAGCCTTTCAGCCGGTCAGATACACTTTTTATTTTAGATATCATGATGTGAATGTCATGAAGTCCTGCTACTCTTTTGTGCAGGCACAAACAGAGGAGAGCTCATGGCACTTACCTATCAGATGGTTTTCTTTGTTGTGAGAAGCCTCATGGAATTAAGTATGCAGATCACCGATACTCCCACATCTCCGAATACTGCAGCCCACATATTGGCTATTCCCAGTGCTCCGAGAGCCAGCACCACTATCTTCACTATCAATGCAAAGGCTATGTTCTGCTTTGCTATCCCCATGGTCTTACGAGCAATAGCTATGGTAGAAGGTATACGTTTAAGATCATCATCCATGATGACAACGTCGGCAGCTTCTATGGCTGCATCTGATCCGATGGAACCCATGGCGATTCCAACATCAGCTCTCGCCAGTACGGGTGCATCATTTATGCCGTCTCCGATAAAAGCAAGATAAGACTCGCCTTTCTTGTCATTCTTCCTAAGTCCCTCAAGCAGTTCTTCCACCTTTGTGACCTTGTCCTGAGGCAGAAGTTCAGCATAAACCCGATCTACACCCAGTTCTTTTCCAACAGACTCTCCCACATCTTTTCTGTCTCCGGTGAGCATGATCACATTCTTCACACCGGCTTTCTTCATATCCCGGATCGAAGCTCCTGCTTCTTTTTTTATCCGGTCCTTTATAAGTATGGCCCCCAGGTATCTGATGGACCCTCCTTCTTCTGCCGCTATATAGGATATGGTTGCCGCCGGATCATCAGCTTCCCTGTAATCGATTCCGTTGGCTTTCATCAGCTTATCGTTTCCGATCAGGATTTTTCTTCCCTCGATCTTACATACGATTCCCTGTCCGGAGACATTTTCGATATCCGTAACAAGATTCATGTTTATATCGGTTCCGGACACAGTGGCAGAAAGCTCTTCTCTTATGGACTTAGCAATAGGATGGCTGCTCATTCCTTCAGCCAGAGCCGCCAGACGAAGAAGTTCCTCTCTGCTGACGCCTTCTTCCGTAATCACTTCGGATACCCGGAAATTACCTTCCGTAAGAGTTCCCGTCTTGTCGGAAACCACCGTATCTATACCGGAAAGAAGTTCAAGGTAATTTGATCCCTTGATCAGAACTCCGTTGGATCCGGCTGCTCCGATACCACCGAAAAAAGCAAGTGGTATAGATATAACAAGAGCACAGGGGCAGGAGACAACAAGGAAGGTGCAGGCCCTGTAAAACCATGTGGTAGGGTCTCCTGTAACCAGAGAAGGAATCACCGCAAGCGCTATCGCAGCATAAACCACTATAGGTGTGTAAACCCTCGCAAATCGTGTAATGAAATTCTCGGTCCTGGATTTCCTTTCAGAAGCATTTTCCACAAGCTCAAGGATCTTTGAAACCGTCGAATCTTCAAAAGCCTTCAGAGCCCTGACTCTCAAAAGTCCTTCACCGTTTATACATCCCGATATGACCATATCCCCGGGTCTTACACTCCGCGGGACAGACTCTCCCGTGAGAGCCGCTGTGTTGATGAGAGATTCTCCCGTAATAACTTCACCGTCAACAGGTATCCTGTTACCGGCCTTGATGACCAGAATATCTCCTATCTCCACATCATCAGGATCCACCGTTTCCACAGTTCCGTCTTCTCTTTCCACATTTGCTTCCTCAGGCACTATATCCATGAGGCTGGCAATGTTTTTGCGGGACTTTCCAACGGCATACTTCTGGAACCACTCTCCCACCTGGTAGAACACCATAACAGCAACTGCTTCGGAGCTTTCTCCTGTTGCAAATGCCCCCACCGTTGCTATCGTCATAAGAAGCGACTCATCCATGGGCTGTCTGTTCCTGATTCCCAGTACAGCCTTCTTCACCACCGGATAACCGCTTATAAAATAGGGTATAAGATATAATAAAAAACTGAGCAATTTATCATCGAATAAAACGGGGCAGACACCGGCCTTTTCTGCTGTAAGCAGGACAAAAAATATAACTGTTCCTGTTAGTATCTTAAGCAATTCCTTTTTTAGTTTTTTGTCCATTTTTTCCTCTTTTCGGAATAAACTGATGCAGCCCTTCTCTTAAAAAGATACTTATATCTCTACAGAGAAATCAGGCTCGATCTTCTTTCCTGTCTCTATGGCAAGCTTCAGGATTTCGTCAAATCTTTCGCTCTCCGCATCCAGTGTGAATTTCTGCATAACAAAGTTCACTTTGGCATCATTCACTCCATCTAATTTCTTTACTGCTTCTTCAACCTTTGCCGCACAGTTTGCGCAGTCAATTTCACATTTGAATTTCTTCTTCATATCCTTCTCCTTTACTCTTCCACATGCTCCTTGCCCATAGCTATGATGACCTTTACATGGTCATCCGCAAGGCTGTAATACATAGCCTTTCCATCCCGGCGTGACTTTATCAGCTTACTGGTTTTAAGTATCTTAAGCTGATGTGATACAGCCGACTGGTTCATCTCCAGATCATCACATATTTCTGTTACGTTCTTCTCACCCTGAAAAAGATCGTAAAGTATCTTTATTCTGGTAGAGTCACCGAACACCTTGAAAAGCTCCGCAAGATCGCTGAGCTCATCCTCTGAAACGTTCTGAATGAGATGATCAATTTTTTTCTCGTTATACTCTTCTGACACTGCTTACTCCATTTCTTATTCAATGAATGAATCATCGCTCATATGAATATATTATCATATGTTGCTTCGTTGTCAATAGAAAAACAGACCTGCCTTTACTTTATAATGGCTGAACAATCCCAAATATCAGACCAAAAATCTATCTTTCGGGAAAAACCTAAGGCAAGTCTGTTTTCACTATGTTTTTACACTCTTTCCACGCTCCGGAAAAGCCATTATCACTTACTCTAAACCATCTTCTCAGGTCTCACGGCAAGGTCATATTCCTCACTGCTCATGAAACCAAGAGCCAGGACTGCCTCTTTAAGTGTGGTATTCTCTTCAAATGCCTTGTGGGCACATTTAGCGGCATTCTCATATCCTATGGAAGGACTCAGGCATGTTACCAGCATAAGAGAGTTTCTGAGATTCTGCTCCATCTTACTGCGATTTGCCTTTATTCCGCTGACGCAGTTCTTTTCGAAGGAAATGATTCCGTCAGAAAGCAGACGGATGGACTGCATCATGTTATATGCCAGTACAGGCATGAAAACATTGAGCTCGAAATTGCCCTGTGATGCTCCTATACCGATGGTGCTGTCATTTCCCATTACCTGAACAGCTATCATGGTGATGGCCTCACACTGTGTGGGATTTACCTTTCCCGGCATAATGGAGCTTCCGGGCTCATTTTCAGGTATGCTGATTTCTCCCAGACCGCATCTCGGTCCGTTTGCCAGCCACCTGATATCATTTGCAATCTTCATTAGGTTGGCTGCAAGTCCCTTGAGAGCACCGCTGGTAAAAACATAGCCGTCCTTTGATGTAAGAGCATGGAACTTATTATCGCTTGCAGTGAACTTCTCGGACGTGATCAGTGAAATCTCTTCACAGCACATCGTATCAAATCCCTCAGGACAGTTAAGTCCGGTACCCACCGCTGTACCTCCTATGGCAAGCTTACGAAGATGATCAGAGGCCTCGATGATGTGGGCTCTTGACTCCTGAAGCATACCTCTCCAGCCCGATATCTCCTGACTGAATCTGAGAGGAACTGCATCCTGGAGATGTGTACGTCCTATCTTTATTACATCCCTGTTTTCATCCTCAAGACGTTCCATGGTTCTGATAAGACAGTCAATGGCGGGAATGAGCTTCTTATGTATAGCTATAACCGC
The DNA here is from genome assembly GCA_015057945.1 of Lachnospiraceae bacterium. Taxonomy (GTDB): domain Bacteria; phylum Bacillota; class Clostridia; order Lachnospirales; family Lachnospiraceae; genus Oribacterium. The sequence goes on from SVDD01000001.1 coordinate 148,112, forward strand.
CGCCATATTCATAGCTGTCGGGAAAGTGTCGTTTGAGGACTGAGACATATTTACATGATCATTTGGATGAATGTTCACCTCCGGATGATTATGCATGGCTATATGGGATATAACCTCATTGAGGTTCATATTTGACTGCGTCCCGGAACCTGTCTGCCATACCTTAAGAGGAAATTCACCGGGATATTTTCCCTGTAATATATCACTGCAGGCTTCTGTTATAGCCCGGGCCCTGTCCTCAGAAAGCTTTCCAAGCTTCTGATTTGCACCGGCTGCTGCAGACTTAAGAACCGCAAAGGCATCGATAACTTCCACAGGAATGGTCTCGGTTCCTATACGAAAGTTCTCAAGAGAACGTTCTGTCTGGGCTCCCCAGAAATGATCTGCCGGAACCTTTACTTCACCCATCGTATCATGTTCAATTCTGTAATCCATCTTTTCTCCAATCTATGAAGTGCCAAAATCAACATTTACAAGTATAGCATGCCATTCACTGTCATCACCAATAGAATAAACAAAACTCAGCACTGCATCGAGTATGTGAGAGCACCCTGCTCTATTCCACGTTGGCTGTCCCATGTGCACTCGTGCAAGCACGATGCACGCGTTACAGCCTTATCGCGAAAAAAAGGTCAGACCTTACGGTCTGACCTGTCTGACTTAATTTTTTATTCCGTGTTCTCACAGGATCTGAAACATCTCATGAAAGGAATAATTAATCCCATCACTCAATAGTAAGTATGTCTGAGAATCCTGTTACATTGAAAATCTCATCGATCTCTTCGGAAACATTTCTGATAACCATGCTGCCCTGCTTATTCATCTTCTTCTGTGCTGAAAGAAGTACTCTGAGTCCGGCACTGGATACATACTCCAAAGCTGAAAAATCAAACACCAGCTCCTTAACTCCTTCTATCTCTGCATTAACTGTCTCTTCAAGCTGAGGAGCAGTAGTGGTGTCGAGGCGTCCCTCTAAGGCGATATTAAGCTTTGCATCTTCTTTTGTCTTTGTTATGTTTAACATATTCTATTTCTCTCCTTTATGCTAATTTGAATAATCAATATTAACCTGTTCCAATTTCTCTGCACTGTCAGCCGTCACAAACTATAGTAAGATCCACTTTATCTCTTCTGATACCTACTATAACATCCTTGGCAAGACTTGCAACTATAGACTTTTCCAGCTCATCTGCAGCTTCCTGCTTATCCTCGGATTCGGATGAATCCTCCAGAGAATCCCTGTAACTGCTGAGGGACCACACCATCGGAACTCCGGCGGTAGGCATCTCTCCCATGATTCCCATTCCCATAAAATCATAGTAAGGCATCGGAGAGCCGTATTCCTGCTGAAGCTTCATGCTTTCATCGAAACTCAGAAGACCGTCTTCTATAATATCACTTATCTTGCCCATGAAACCCTTTGCATATTCGTTTTTCTTACTCTTGGAAACCGAAATAAGCGCATCCTTCTTGCCCTTATCCATAATGGTTTCCACCTGAAGTTTTATTCTGTACTCTTCTCCTTCTTTTTCTATCCAGAAGCCGGCTTCATACTCTCTCGTCATGGCTTTCACCATTCCGATGGTCTCTTCGGCCAAAAGCCTGAGATGCAAAGCCTTTTTCTTATCCAGATTCTGACCTTTGATGTATTCGTCCACAACATTAAGAGCTTCTGCGGACATCTCCCCATCACTGTTGATATTCAATATTTCTGTCTTTTGCATGTAACCCTCTCCTTTCAAGCCTTCAACCGAACTAATTGAATACTATTCTATTCTACAACAATAAAGCTCGTATATACCATTCGTTTTTTAGTAAAATATATTTTTTCCTAAAAAATATCCCATTTATTTGAAGTATGATTATATCTTAGAAATCCATAGGAGCAGTCCTCCCAGGTGGTTCCATCCTGCCCTATACTGTAGACTGCATGCTCGTACTGGATGCGGTTTCTCGAAGGAACGGAAAAACTATAGCCGTATTCATTGAACATCTCCACAGCACCTTCTTCTCTTGAAAATCTGTAGATGATACCGGTACTCTCAGTGGAAGTGGTCCTTCCCGTTGTTCCGTATGCATCGATCACATAAGGTGTCCTTCCGTTGTTGATGATCTCTCCCGGTGTATAGTGGGACATTATGGAATCTCTCCAATACATGGTGGCTGCAAGATGATTTCCTGATTCTGTCTCTACGGAATAGAGCCTAAGTCCCGTCATGACAGGAACTGTAACATCATAGAAGGAGTAAGTCTCTTTACCATCCGTATACCACCATGTGGCACAATAGTCATATCCTCCATCAAATTCCACCGGATTATCAGCCTCGTCAGGCGCACTTGTAAGTCCCGGTTCAGTTTCAAAATGCACATACCTGATGGTCATGGCTACCATATCCCTGGCCCCGTCACCGTTAAAATCCGAATATATATAATCAATTATCTTATCCGAAGTATGTTCGTATATTGTCTCTGTCAGCTGCTGGGTGGTGTATTCCTTTGCCTTATCTGGATAATCCTGAGGTGTCTTTTCTATCTGGCTTCCATTTTTCGAAGCATTGGCGCCTGTGCGAAGCATTCTCTTTGCAGCTGTAATATCCTCAATTCTCTCCTTATAGTCCTTAAGCATGGTCATCGCAAAACTCTTTTCGTTATCGGAAAGCCAGGATTTCGTCACTCTTGCTACCTCGGAATCATTCTTATCCTTTCCGTCTACCTTTCTTAGTCCTATATCCTTGAGCTTTACGAATCTTCCCTCTGAATCAAAGCCGAATATGCGATGCCTGCTCACACCGTAATGGGTCACCACATACTCTTCCCCTGCATCCAGAGTTTCAGTTCCGACAGAATAGATCATAGGATTGCCGTTTCCACCCATGAGCTCATCAACATACATTTTCAAAGCATCATCCCTGTACCCGTATACTCTGAAGTGATAATGCCTGTCTTTAAGATCATAGTAAGCCACAAGCAATTCATCCAGACCATCTCTGTTGAAATCTGTGAGCTTCACCAGACATACTCCCACCATGTCCTTATACAGCCCACTTTCTCCGGAATCCGGAGAACTCACTATTCCTGTTTTTCCGTATTTTTTTTCGAGCCTTTTTATCTCATCCAGATAAGCACCATAGGCTTTTCCCGTCATGCTTATGACTTCACCGTTCTTGTCCACTCTCCGTCCGTCGGGCGCTGTAGCATCCCTGAGAAGAGCTCCGTCCTCTCCCACATAATAAATGTCATCTATCCACTGATCGGTAAGCGGTTCATGCTCATCATCAAGATAGAACCAGTCATTTTCACGCTTTACCCAGCCTGTGTCCTTTTCCGGATCCGGTGCTTCTGTAGACTGTGTCTCTTCATCTGTGTCAAAGCTTTCATAGGTATCGGAATCCAGAACAGACTTCCTGATGATTACCTCATTGCCTATTCTCTGAAGCCACTCAGGAGCATATCCTCTCTCCACGACAAAAAAGCCCGCTGCGGCGATAAGTGCTGCGATCATCAATGCATTACCTATACCGAAGCTTCTTTTTTTTGATTTTTGCCTATAACGAAATCCTGCTGTTCTGTTGTCTCTTCCGGTCTTTTCCCCCTTCAGATTTCGATGCATTCAAGCCCCCTTCAGCTGCCTTCCATGTTTTTTCGGAGGCCAATGCCTCCCTGTATTGATTTCCGCCCTCCGACCTGAGGTTCATTCCCCATTCAATGCTCTGAATGTTAAAATTAATATCGACCATTGATGCCATTATCTTAAGTATAAATATTCCGGGAATAAAATCACCAGTGCAGACGATGGAGCTCACCATATTTATTAAGCTTTCCGAATCCGTTCTGCCTGTAGGCCTCATATAAAAGCACTGCTGCGGAATTGCTGAGATTCAGTGAACGTATATCTCCCCACATGGGAATACGAATACATGATTTCGGATGTTCGACAAGTATCTCCTCAGGTATTCCTGCTGATTCCTTTCCGAACATAATAAAATCATTGGGCCCAAGCTGCACATCACTGTAAACATTTTGTGCCTTTGTGGTGGCGAACCAGAGCTTTGGTATCTCCACAATGTCTCTGTCCCAGGCCTTATCCCCTTCTGAAAAGTCGCTGCTTTCGCCGGAGTTATCCTCATTAAAGAACTCATCCGCAAAATGTATTTCCTGATGCTTTTCAAGGAAATCCTCATAATCCGTATACTCGGTAAGCTTAAGCTTAGGCCAGTAATCCATCCCCGCACGCTTCACATACTTATCGCTTATTTCAAAACCGTAAGGCCGGATAAGATGCAGGTTCGTATCTGTCGCCACACAGGTCCTTCCTATAGCTCCTGTATTGAACGGTATCTCCGGCTCATGTAAAACAATATTCAGCATTTTAATATTCCTTCTCTCAAAATCTATCTAAATATACATGGGAAAAGCGAGGTCCCTTAGACCTCGCCATCCGAAATTTCATCATGAAGATCATCTATAAAACGGCCGGAATCACTGTATCCCGGAAGATGACCTATGGACTGGTGCTTTACAGTCCTGTACTCATCATTGCTGTGCCAGTAAGGACAATGTCTGGTCCTTCCGCTGTACATGCGTGCCACATCATCCTCGTCAATGTCTGCATCACAGCACCACTCATCATATTCATCATCGTATGTGTAATTTGAACACATCTCACACTCTGACATATCTCTCTTCTTTCTATATCACATATTGGATTTGGCTCTCCGGCTCTTTCCTCCGGTAGCACCGGCCCTTGTGGCCTGAAGTATCTCCTCTTTGCCGCAGCTCGGACAAAGATCCTTAACAAAACATCCCTCACAGTCAGGATTTGCCGACTTACAATGACTTCTTCCCAGTGAGATGATATGAGTATTCCATCTTATCCAGTATTCCTCGGGAACAGTCTCATTAAGCTGATACTCTGTTTCCTCAGGATCCGTTGAATCCGCAAGTCCCAGCCTGTTGGATACACGCTTTACGTGAGTATCCACAACAATGGCATTTTTATTGTAGACATGCCCGAGAATAAGATTGCCGGTCTTTCTACCCACACCGGGGAGGGAAGTAAGCTCTTCAATAGTGTCCGGAACCATCCCTGAAAATCTGCTGATAAGCTCTCCCGCACAGGCCTTTATGTTCTTCGCCTTATTATGATAAAAGCCCGTTGGCCTGATATCCTCTTCAAGCTCTTTTATATCTGCCTCCGCAAATGCCTTCAGATCCTTGTATTTTTTAAAAAGCTTCTCCGTCACCTTATTGACTCTCTCGTCAGTACACTGTGCACTCAGTATGGTGGCGAATAAAAGCTGCCATGCATTGCTGCTTTTCAGAAATATAGGGGGCTCACTGCCGTAACTTAAATCCAGTCTCTCCATTATCCTGTCTACTCTGAGAGTCCTGTCAGCCTTGCTTTCACCCTTAACAAACATAGTTTCAACTCCTCCGGGTCACAAAGGACCAAAAGCCTCATTACACAACAACAGCCCCTGCCTCGGTCATATACTCTCAGCGTAAATTACTCCTTATCACTTAAAGCTCAAGAGTAATGTTTCTGCCTGTAGGCTTATACTGATAATATCTGACTCCGGCCGCATCCAGCATCCTCTTACTTGCCTTTGTGGCTGCGTCATCGGCATACTTGTCGGAATAGTAGATAAGTGTGGTGATACCTGCCTGAATCAGCGCCTTGGCACATTCATTGCATGGGAACAATGTAACATACAGCTTGGTTCCCTCGAGAGAACCTCCGCGATAATTCAGAATAGCATTGAGCTCGGCATGGGTGGCATAAAAATACTTGGCATTGTACGGATCATCCTTTGCATGCATCTTTGTCCAGGGGAAATCATCATCGGAACAGCCCTTAGGAAAGCCGTTGTAGCCCATGGACAGGATCTTGTTATCCGGGCTTACGATACAAGCTCCCACCTGTGTATTGGGATCCTTGGACCGGCGGGCGGACATCTCCGCAACTCCCATGAAGTACTCATCCCAGGTTATATAATCTTTTCTCTTACCGCTGTCTTCCATCCTAAATCTCCTTAATCCGTATATTCAGTTAAGCTTCCGGTGCAGATAATCATCACCTTAAGCTGTTTCATTTCTCATCCGCAAGAAGTTCTGTCATGCCTGCGGCCTTTCTCATTCTGTTCATAAGAGCGAATCCCACACCTCTGTCACTGTAGCTCTCGGCATAGATTCTCTCAACCTTATCATCATCAAACTCACGGAGCACCCTGAAAAGCTCATGTGTCATGGATAAGGGTTCACTGCGGTGGCCGATGATCTTTATATCGGAAGCCTTACCATGAGCTCTCCCGTACAGCTCCTTTGTTTCATCGCAACAGATAATGCCTGCCCTGAGACCTTCTGCCTCATCCTTCTCCACAAGCCGGTTAATGTAATCCGAAATCTGTCTGTCAGCCTGAAGTCTCTCTTCTTCACTGACTTCATAATCCTTCTCTTTAAGAAGGCTGGTGGTCACCAGAGCCATCCGGGCATTGGGCGCATAGTGGCGATATTTCATTCCCGGAGCCTTTGGATGTATGCCTTCATTTACTCCCCCTGCAACTATGGCAGGATCTATCTCCACCTTCCTTCCCAGAGTCTCACTGAGCTCCTCAACGGTTATTGCACCGGGTCTCAGCAATGTAGGAATCTCTCCGGACATATCTATGATGGTTGACTCAACTCCTATACCTACAGGTCCGTCATCAAGAATCATATCTATCCTTCCCTTTAGATCATGAAGAACGTGTGTTGCTTCTGTAGGACTCGGCTTTCCTGATGTATTGGCGCTCGGTCCTGCTATAGGAAGTCCCGATGCCTTAATAAACGAAAGAGTCAGCCTGTTCTCCGGACATCGTATGGCAACAGTTTCAAGTCCTCCGGTAGTCTCATACGGAACTATATCCGATTTTGGAAGAATGATTGTCAGAGGTCCCGGCCAGAAAGTCTCCATAAGCTTCTCTGCATCCCCGGGAAACTGAGAAACCAGCGGCTGAACCTCAGAAATACATGATACGTGTACTATGAGAGGATTATCTGAAGGTCTCCCCTTTGCTGCATATATTTTCCTGCTGGCATCAGGATCCAGGGCATTTCCACCCAAACCATATACGGTCTCTGTGGGAAAAGCCACCAGACCGCCATTCTTGATGATCTCAGCGGCCTGCTGGACCCCCTCCATGCCTTTTACTATTGTTTCCATTTACTAAATACCCCTGTATAAATCTCATTACATCTTATGAACCTGATACATTATTAAGATCAAGTATGGACCAGAAGCCAGCAGGCTCCTGTCCCAGCTTCCATGCGGCAACTCCGCCGCAGCCGCTTTCCTTAATGACATCAAGTTTCAGCTTCATGGACTTTTCGTCCTCCAGCCATACCTTCTTAAGCGTGTTCCCATCCATGAACTCGCCGTAATTCTGTCCGATCTCACTGTTCCAGCTTAACTGGACATTGTTCTTTTCGACCCATTCAAGACTTGATGCTATTCCCAAAGCCTCTGATGTGGTCTTGTTTTCAGAATCCGTCATCCAGACTCTGGTATAAAACGGAACCGCAATGATGATCCTTTCGGTATCCATCATCTTCTGGGTCTCAGAGATAGCATGATTGAGATACCCTATGGACGCGACACTTCCTTCCTCGCTTCCGGCATAATGCTCGTCATAACACATGATGATGACATAATCAATGTTTTCCCCGAGCTGTTCTATATCATAGTAGCTGTTGTAGGAATAGGGAACATAACAGTCCACAGACAGGATTATCCCTGCTTTACGACAGGCAACCGCCAGTTCCTTCATGAACTGAACATAATCTCTGCCAAGCCTTTCGGGAATAAGCTCAAAATCTATATTAAGACCGTCAATATCTCCGGCCACAGCAGTGGCTACAAGATTATCCACAAGCTTTGCCCTGAGAGCTGTGCTCTTAAGAAAAACAGACTCATCTATGTCACCGCCATCAAAATTGTTCACTGTCGCCCAGACCTGATAGCCCTTGGCATGAGCCTTATCCACATAATCCTTGGTCCAGTAACAGGTAAATGTTCCGTCATCTCCCGTAAGAACGAACCATGTTGGCGCCACAACATTCATTCCTGTGGCATCTTTGGTCATATCTTCAAGATAATTATTGGCCTCGGTCAGTGTGATCTGATGGAATCCGAGAACCACCTTGTTTCCGTCTGAGCGGGTTATATGTGTATACTCCGGTGCCTGAAAATCACTTTCCGGAGTCACATCCTTTATTTCTCCAAGATGGGAGTTCCTGAGCCAACCCACATAGCCGTCTTCGGTAGACACCCTGCTCCATTTTTCAAGAGACTCAAGGATTTTTACTTTTTGCCCGGCCTCAAGATTTGTGAGGACTTTTGACTTAACTCCGCCAAGAAGTCGTACTGCCTCTTTTCTCTTCACATCCGCCTGTTTGTATTCACTCAGGTCGTTAGAGATAAAGACTCTCTTGGTATCATCCGAAATATAACTTTTGTAGCTTATGTCCGTATATTCTGCCACAAGCTTGATGTTGAGATAAAGGTCTTCAGTAGAATCCCCCATACGTATAAACGCCGTAGATCCGTCTTTCAGGGTATCTCCGAGACCGTATTTTACAGTCTCTTCAGGAAGTGTATATAGAATTGCATTCAGATCCTTCGCCCAGTAATATCTTCTGTTAAGCTCCGACATCACCCATTCAAAGGGAATGAACACTCCTCCGTTAATGCACTTTGCCCTGACAGCCGTGCCATCATCCTTTAAAGCCTGGACATCATTCAGAAAAAGGGCCACATCATCTCCGCTTACACCAAAGTACTCAGTCTTATCTGCCATCTCTCTGGATGGAGCATAGGTCCTGTCATACAAAAACAAGCCCGCCACAGATATGACCAAAAGCAGTACGATAACCGCCATAACCGGAAGAAATCTGCTGCCGCCGCCTGATGAATTCTTTCTGGATTGCTGCCTTCTTCTCAAACTCTTTAATTCTTTAGCCACTATGTCGTCTCCTTGCGGATCAAATGCTCATATTCCGGAGCCTGTCCACTGAAACTGTGCCGGCTCCGGGCAATCTGATCACACTACTTCTTTATTCAGTTCCTCAAGCTTAGCCGCCTGATCTGCAGAAATGATAGGATCCAGAAGCTCATCCAGATCTCCGTTCAGTATCTTCTCAATAGAATAGAGTGTCAGTCCTATACGATGGTCCGTAACTCTTCCCTGAGGGAAGTTATATGTTCTTATCTTCTCGGAACGATCTCCTGTTCCAACCTGTGAACGCTTGGCTTCTGCCGCCTCGCTCTGCTTTTTATTATACTCTATTTCATATAATCTGGCGCGGAGCAGACGCATGGCCTTTTCTCTGTTCTGTACCTGTGAACGCTCCTCCTGGCACTCCGCCACCATTCCGGTAGGAACATGAATGAGACGAACGGCCGATGAAGTTTTGTTAATGTGCTGTCCTCCCGCACCGGATGATCTGAACACTTCCATCCTTACATCAGCAGGGTTTATCTCCACATCAACGTCCTCTGCTTCAGGCATAACCGCGACTGTGGCAGTTGAGGTGTGTATACGTCCTCCGGACTCTGTTACGGGAACACGCTGAACTCTGTGAACTCCAGCCTCATACTTAAGTCTCGAATAAGCACCCTTACCGGTCACGATAAATACCACTTCCTTCATTCCGCCTATTCCTGTCTCATTGGCGGAAACAAGCTCCGTACGGTATCCCCGGCGTTCCGCGTAGTTGATGTACATACGATAGAGCTCATAGGCAAAAAGCGCAGCCTCATCTCCTCCTGCTCCGCCTCTTATTTCAATGATAATATTCTTATCATCATTCTCGTCCTTCGGAAGAAGCAGTATCTGGAGCTCCTTAACAAGCTCAGGCTGGTCTGCCTTTGCCTGCTGAAGCTCCTCCTTGGCCATCTCCACAAGGTCAGGATCCTTCTCCGACGCAAGAATCTCAAGAGAGTCCTTCTCTGCCTGAACCGCATCCTTATATTTTTTATAGGTGCTGATCAAGGGCTCAAGCTCACTGCTCTCCCGCATCATCTTAAGGTACTTTTCTGTGTCATTCACTATATCAGGCTCCGTCATGAAGCGCTGAATTTCCTCATAATGTCTTGATATGGATTCAAGACGGTCAAACATATCCATTTCTATATCCTCATATATAAGTATTAATATCTATATCGGTTTTGCAGACCGGCGGACCTGATCACAGATCCATCTGAAACCTGCCGGGTCACTTCCGGTAAACTAGATCCGGCCTGTGACTACTCTATCATTATCGCCAAAATCTTTTAGGACCATAACATCCCTGAAGCCGTTTTCCTTTAAAAGCCCGGCCACAGCCTCTCCCTGATCATATCCTATCTCAAAGAGCACATATCCACCGGCATTCAGATGCCCGGGACATTCGGAGGCAAGTATCCGGTAGAACTTTAATCCGTCCTCCGTTCCGTCAAGAGCTATCCTGGGTTCAAAATCCCTCACCTCAGGCTCAAGGGTATCCACCACATCAGATGGAATATACGGAGGATTCGACACTATCACATCAAATTTTCCGCCGACTTCCGAAAACATATCCGATTGAAGAAGCTGGACTTTCTCCTTGTCTGCACCAAGAATGCTGTCTCTGTTATATGTTGCAATTTTCAGGGCATTTTCGGAGATATCCACAGCCTTAATGCTTTCAAAACGCCCGAATCTGGCCAGTGTGATGGCTATGCAGCCCGAACCGGTACACATGTCCAGAAGCTTTGCGCTGTCACTGTCCACAATCTGCCTTCCGGATGTCAACTTATCCACCTGGCTCTTCATATGACGATACCTTTCAGGGATGTTGTCATACATGAGATTGCCAAGGACCGCATCTATAAGAGTTTCTGTATCCGCTCTTGGGCAGAGAACATCCGGTGTCACCCTGAAGTCCAGCCCGTAAAACCCAACTGTTCCTAGTATCTGCTGCAAAGGCTCTCTTTTCTCACGTCTATCTACATTTTTACGGAATACAGACAGAGCTTCTTCCAATGCTTCCCTGTCCTTAAATATCCCGGGTATGAGGGTTTCCGGCTTGCTTTCCTCATACAAAAGAAATTTTGCCGGATCCATCAAAAAGGCAGACATAAGAAGAGCCCGCGCATCAAAACGCGGGTCCGGAACATTTGCACTTTTAAGTTTTTCCGCAGCTTCATTCAGAAGGCTCCGGAAGGTCATAATCTGCATACTGGTTTTTTTCTCCCGTTAATTATCGAAGTACTGACTTCTTTTTTGAAATTTCATCCCGAAAGGCAATGGGAAGCAACACTACTGCTCCACTGCAGCACCGTTTTCCTGAAAATCAATTCCGAAAGTATCCTTCTCAAATTTACGCCAGTCAAAAACCTTTTCAACCGCAGCTATGGCTACCTCTATCTCACTGTCATCAGGCTCCTTGGTCGTAAGTCCCTGCATCCACATGCCGGGAATAAACAGCAGTCTGGTAAAAGCATTATCATACATACCTACTATACGGAGTACTTCATAGCTGATGCCCGCGATGACCGGTATAAGCACCAGACGGCTTGCGAGTTTAAGCCATATATCATCGAAACGGATAACCATAAATAAAAGTATGGAAATAAGCATTACATATACTATAAAACTGGTTCCGCAGCGTTTGTGCTCCTTACTGGAAGCTGCAACATTTCTGACAGTAAGAGGTAGTCCATGCTCCACACAGTTTATACATTTGTGCTCCGCGCCATGATACTGAAAGGTCCTTGCAATATCCGGGGTGCGTGAAACAAGCTTTATATAAATAACGAACAGTGTTACCCTGATGATTCCTTCTATAAAACCAAGCAAAGATTCATGAGGAAGAAAGGGCTTAAGGAAGCTTGCCACCCAGGCAGGGAGCAGTACAAAAAGAACCATGGCCAGCGCAAAAGAAAAGACCATCACTATACCGGAAATGATCGGTTCCAGCTTCTCTCCAAAGGTTTCCTCCAGCCACTTTTCAAATTTCCCCGGCTCTTTATCTGCATCTTCAGGATCATCCTCTATAAAACCCGCACTGTAATTCAGGCACTTTGTCCCCAGTACCATGGAATCCACAAAAGAAAAGATCCCTCTGATAAAAGGGGCCTTGCAGATAGGATACTTATCCGTCATGGAGATGTAGGTATCCTCCATAACCTCGATGGTTCCGTCCGGTTTACGCACTCCAACAGAATACTTAGCACCGTTACGCATCATCATGCCTTCGAGAACCGCCTGACCTCCTATACCGCTGTACACCTGTCCGTGACACTTCTCAGATATACTGCATCCTGATGGGACTGAACCGTTTTCTATATTTACTTTATCTGTCATTTTTTCCTCCATAGGCCATGCACGAACCTGATTTACACAGATTCATATCTGCCCCACCAACTAAGTCTGAAAGTATATTTTCTGACTTTCTCTACTTTATCATCTATTTCTATTTTTAAATTGAAGTCATAATTGTAGTTTTTTTCATGGCAATTAGTGTATACGAAATACCATCGTTATTCAATAAATCTAATGTGAATTATTTGTTAAGCTTTAATCCCCGAATGAATATGATTTTTTCACAAGAAAAAAAGAGTACATGCTTCGCACGTACTCTTTCAATCCTGTTCTTTACCAGTGCACCGCTGTAAAACGGCTTCAACCACTTATCAGTTAAGACCGAACTTCTTGTTGAACTTATCGATCTGACCTGCAGCGTTAGCTGACTTCTCCTTGCCTGTATAGAATGAATGGCAAGCTGAGCAAACTTCTACGTGGATCTCAGGCTTTGTTGAGCCTGTAACGAATGTGTTTCCGCAGTTACATGTAACTGTTGCCTGATAATACTTTGGATGAATATCCTGTCTCATTTTGTACCTCTTTCTACATGGTTTCCAACCATATAAATTCGCATATCCTTCAAAAGCAAAGGCTATGCTTAGTTTTTATTAAAGCCCTATCAAGTTAACACAAATGGAAATAATTTGCAATAATTTTTTTACTGGGGTCTGTTTATCTTGATGGCCAGTCTTGAATTTGGATTCTGCTGGCGTAAAACAGGCTTTCCGTTCACTATAAACTGACAAACCTCTTCATTGTTTGAAGTCTTATCAAAAAGATTGATGATCTCCTCTGCAGCACCTGTCTTTTCATCATAGGTCCTCTTATGTATGATATCCACTGCGCTTCTCTCAAGTTCGGTAAGCAGCAGATCATCCCTTCTGGTTCCTGACTTAACGATATCTATAGCCGGGAATATACGACGTTCCTGAAGCTCTCTGTTAAGCACAAGCTCCATGTTGCCCGTGCCCTTGAACTCCTCGTAAATAACATCGTCCATACGTGAACCGGTATCTACCAGAGCTGTTGCCAGAATAGTCAGAGAACCTCCTTCACGCATATTTCTTGCTGCACCGAAAAATCTCTTAGGCATATGAAGTGCCGCAGGGTCCAGACCTCCGGAAAGGGTTCTTCCGGATGCAGGAACCACAAGATTATATGCTCTTGCAAGTCTTGTCATGGAATCAAGAAGTATGGTGACATCTTCGCCCTGCTCAACCAGTCGCTTCGCCCTCTCTATGGTCATCTCGGCAACCCTCTTATGATGTGATGGCTCTTCATCAAAGGTCGAGTAGATTACAGTCACAAGACCACCCTCAACCTCTTCCTTCATATCCGTAACTTCCTCCGGACGCTCATCTATAAGAAGTATGAGAAGATGCATATTGGGCTCATTCTTTACAATGGCCTTTGCAACCTGTTTAAGAAGTGTGGTCTTACCTGCTTTAGGCGGTGAAACGATCATGCCTCTCTGTCCCTTACCGATAGGCGCAAGAAGATCCAGCAGTCTCAATGCTGTAGGAGCTCTTTCTCCCTCAACCTCAAGCTTTATACGATGATCCGGGAATATAGGTGTCAGATGATCAAAGTTCTTTCTCTGTCCCAGTGCACTGAGAGGTTTTCCGTTTACTGTTTCTATATATGAAAGTGCGCCGAAACGCTCATTGGGATTCTTACTTCTGTAAAGTCCCTTTATAACATCACCGGTCTTCAGTCTGTACCTTTTGATAATAGCGGGATTTACATATACATCACTGTCACCCGGCAGGAAATTGGCTGATCTTGTAAATCCGAAACCATCCGGCATGACTTCCAGTATTCCACCGCATGGATTACCTGTAGGTGCCTTCTGGGTCTCGTTGTCAAGCTCATCTGTCTTTTCGTTCTCGGCAGCTCTGGCGATCTCAGCATCTCTTTTTGCCATATCCTCGTCAGTACGGTCGGCTGCTTCCTTTTCTATACGGCGTACATCCTTGCCTGCAGTGTCCTGCCTGAAGCCTGCCGCGCTTTCCCTGGCAGGATAGTCCTGGCCGATAACATCACTTCTCTCAAATCTTACATCACGGTCTGTATTTTCAGAAGCTCTCTCGGTCCTGACGAAGCGCTCCGGTCTGTTCATTCCATCAGGTCTTGCCATATGATCGTTGTTCCTGACAGGCTTTACACCATGTATGCCTCTTCTGTTGACCACTATGGACTTACGGTGAACTCTGTTATCCTGTCCTCTGTCTATCGCTGTCTCAGCTGCTTCATCACTTCTCTGTGAATCACTTTTTGCTGCAACAGGAACCTGAGCTTCAGTTGTCTGCTCAGCCAAAACCTCAGCCTGCTCGGCTTTCTCAGTCACCGGCACTGATTCCTCAGGAGCCGCAGCACTGTTACTCACTGCCGGTTCCCGGATTGTACTGCCAGCACCGGACTCTGTCTCAGAATCAGACTTTTTCCTTGAGGTAGTTTTTCTTGCTGTTGCTCTTTTTCGAACAGTTCTTTCTGTCTCAGACTTTTCATCCTTGTTTTCTGATTGTTCCGAAGTCTCTGTCGCTTCTATAGCGGCCTCCGAAGCAGCTTCCTCCGCTGCTTTTTTAGAGGAACGACGGGTAACCGTACGCTTCCGAGGCTTTTCAGAAGCAGCAGTTTCCGGCTGGTTCTCCGCCATCTCGGAAGACTCAGCTTCATCACTTTTAGACTGGGCTCTGCCTCTTGGCTTTCTTACAGCCTTTTTCTCTGTACCTTCTGAAGAATCCTCTTTTTTGACCGCCTTAGCTCTTGTCCTCTTCACAACAGGCTTTTCGTCAGCTGTCATTTTCTCATCTTTTTCGTCTGCCATGTAACCTCCTTAAAGCGGCACAATTAACATAATTATATTTACTTACGAAAGAGTACTATGTTATGTTCAATATACTTTTTTACTTTATAAAAATATTGGAAAAAACTCTGGAAACCAAGAATGAATTTTCTAGAAAATTTAATTAAGTATTAAGTAAGTATAACAACAAGCTTCTTGTAACGCAAGTTTCATTTTGTTATACTTATCGCAAATTATGGCTAAAAATATAAGTAATGGAAGGTAATTATGGCAAGAAATTATACAGATAGACGCACCTCACGTTATGCAGCTCACAACACCCAGATCAAGCCGAAACCCGCAGCAACACATTCAGGGCTTTTTCGTTTTCTGGTAGGCTTTTTGATTCCATACGTTCTTATAAACGGACTTGTACTTCTCTTTGTAATTCAGGCTCCTACTATAGAAGCCTCAGAACCGGACACAAAGGATTATCAGAATGCAGAGGTATCATTTAAGGTTTCATCTCTCATTCCTCTTAAATCCGTCACCGCAACCATAGAAGGGCAGGAGGTTGCTCTGGAAAAGGACGGTTCCACCTATAAATGCACCCTCACAAACAACGGTAATCTTACAGTAACTGCAGTTGCCATAAACAACATGACCAAGTCTTCACACATTCAGATAAACCTTCTTGATGAAGCTAATCCCGTCATCGATGAAGATTCTGTAGTTCTCGGAGCAGGATATCTTGAGTTTGAAGTTTCAGATACACAGTCAGGTGTTGACTGGGATTCCATCTACGCCGTAGACAGTCTCGGAAACAATCTGAAACCTACAGATGTTAACAAGACCACCGGAAGAATCACCTTCTCCATGGCCGCAGATTCCATAACTGTTTATGTAAGTGACCTTGCAAAGAATCAGGCCCAGGCCAACTTTGCGGTTAACTGATCAGAGTTATATATCTTAAAAGCTGACAAAAGCCAGAGGCCGAAGCCCCTGGCTTTTTCATTTATAATACACTTTCATGTTTCCTGTTAAGGTCACAAAGACTCCTGTTCTTTATCTGCATTAAGATCAGAATCATCAGTCTCGGCGCCCTCCTTATCTTCCTCGGGAACAGTATCCGTTACAGGCTCAGGTTTAGGCAGAGCCTTCTGATAACGTCCGTAGACTCCCACTATCTCAGCTATAACGCCCTTTATACTGTCCGTAAAGGCGCCTTCCTTCATTCTCCACATCCAGTTTTCCCCTGAAGTTCCCGGGAAATTGATGCGTCCTTCAGGTCCGTGTCCAAGATAATCCGCCGCAGGGACTATGACTGTATCCGAAATAGTACTCATGGCGAGCCTTATAAGAAGCTCAGGCATGGCCTTCCAGTCATTTGCTGAACGGCTCATATATTTGTAAATATACTCTCTCTGCCACTCCGGAAGTGTATCGAACCAGTGGCGGAGTGTATCATTGTCATGTGTTCCTGTGTAATAAATGCAGTTTGTTGTCACAAGACTGTTCGGAAGGAAAGCATTCTCAGGTCCCGAATCCCAGGCGAACTGGAGAACCTTCATGCCCGGGAATCCAACCTGGTCCATAAGGGCCCTGACTTCATCGGTTATGATGCCGAGATCCTCTGCAATAATAGGCAGATTTTTAGTACCGTAATGTTTATACATGGCATCAAAGAGGCCCATTCCGGGTCCTTTTACCCACTCACCGTTTTCTGCAGTCTTGTCACCGAAAGGAATGGAATAGTAGGACTCAAAGCCTCTGAAATGGTCGACTCTTAATATGTCATACATCATGAAGCAGTAATCCATACGGTCGATCCACCATTTATATCCCGTCTTCTCATGCATATCCCAGTCATAAAGCGGATTTCCCCAAAGCTGTCCCGTTTCTGAGAAAGCATCTGGCGGAACCCCGGCCACCTTCTTCGGTTCACCATCTTTTGTGTACTGGAAAAGCTCACGATGTGCCCATGCATCACTTGAATCCGGGGCACAGTATATGGGGATATCTCCGACGATCTCTATACCTCGGATCTTTGCATATTCATGCACCTTTCCCCACTGCTTCATGAACTGGTACTGCAAAAAAGCATAAAAACCTATTTCTTCCCTATGAGTCTTTTTAAACAGCTCAAGCTCTCCAGAGTCACGATTCTTAAACTTCTTCGGCCATACATCCCAGCTTGCCCCTTTAAAACTGTCCTTTATAGCCATGAAAACACAATATTCCATGGTTTCGGGGCTCAGCTCCTTACAGAGTCCGGAAACATCTCCGCCCTGCTCTATGAAATGTTCATACGCCAGCTTAAGAGCCTTTGTCTTACCGATATACAGCTTTCCGTAATTCACGGCATAGGGGCTGTCCTCATGTTTTCCCCCGGATTTTTCCGAATCTTCCTTTGGTCCCGCTCCATCTCCGAAGTCAAAGCTTTCCAGCTCTTCCTCGGAAATCAGTCCTTCCTCCACAAGTGTCGGAAGATCGATAAAATACGGATTACCCGCAAAGGCGGAAAAGGACTGGTAGGGAGAATCCCCGAAACCCGTAGGTCCCATAGGAAGCACCTGCCATATCTTGTTACCCGTATCGCAAAGCATATCAATGAACTTATATGCTTCTTCACCCAATGTTCCTATACCGTATTTTCCCGGAAGGGAAAATACCGGCATCAGCATACCCGCTTTTTTCATACTCTATACTCCAAAAGTTCTATATCAGCCTTTACGACGACGTGCAGCTCCCGAAGCTTTCTTTGGTGCCTTCGGTGCCACCGGTTTTTTTGTACCTACTTTGCTGTCTGTCTTTGCTTTTTCCTCATTTTTCTTCACTGCTGCAGTTTTTGCTGCGGTTTTTCCTGATGTTTTTTTTGCTGTGGTCCTTACTGTACTTCTTTTTACAGCCGCTTTCTCCTCAGGCTCTTCACAAGGTGTGAGCTGGTAGATGGTGGTAGACATGGATGGGATATCAATGTCTATCGCATAGTCTCTCTCATCCCATGAAACCTTCTTAGCCGGGATTTTTGTACGTTTCACCATACCGAATCCGCCGTACTTCTCATCATCTGTAGAGATAAGAGCCTTGGCATTGCACATAAACGGTACTCCGACCCTGAACTTGGGATGTGCGATATTATCAAAATTGGTCACTACCAGTATGGTCTCCTCAGGCTTGTCTGTCTTTCTGATGAACATCACCATGGACAGGTCGCTGTAGCTGCAGTTGATCCATTCAAATCCATCCGGATAGTAGTCAAGCTGCCAGAGTGCAGGATGCTCCTTATATACAGAATTGAGGTCCTTTACATAATCCTGAAGTTCCTTATGTACAGGATACTCAAGCAGATTCCATTCAAGCTCCTGATTCTCCGACCACTCATCATACTGACCGAAATCCTGTCCCATGAAGAGAAGCTTCTTTCCGGGGTGTGTCCAGAAATAGCCGTATGCCGTACGCAGGTTACGGGCCTTTTCCTCAAATGTATGTCCCGGCATCTTTCCGAGAAGTGAACGCTTTCCATGAACCACTTCATCATGAGAGAACACAAGCATGAAGTCTTCGGAATAATTGTAGATCATGGAGAAAGTAAGCTGATTGTAGCTTCCCTTTCTGAAGAATGGATCCGTCTGCATGTAACCGAGGAAGTCATTCATCCATCCCATATTCCACTTTATGTCAAAGCCGAGACCGTCATCCTTGACTGAGCCTGTGATATTCGGCCATGCCGTAGATTCCTCCGCGATGAGCAGGGTTCCGGGGAACATCTTATGGAACTGAGAGTTAAGATGCTTAAGGAACTCTACTGAATCAAGGTTCTCATTTCCGCCATACATGTTTCTCGTGGCTCCCTGTCCCTGACGTCCGTAGTCAAGATAAAGCATGGAAGCCACCGCATCCATGCGGAGTCCGTCTGCATGATACTTGTCTGCCCAATACATGGCACTTCCTATAAGGAAGTTCGAAACCTCATTCTTACGGTAGTTAAATGTCAATGTTCCCCAATGAGGGTGGCTTGCAAGTACAGGGTCCGGATTCTCATAAAGACCTGTTCCGTCAAACTGGGCAAGTCCCCATGAATCTCTCGGGAAGTGTGCCGGTACCCAGTCGAGGATCACA
This sequence comes from Lachnospiraceae bacterium, assembly GCA_015057945.1. GTDB lineage: Bacteria > Bacillota > Clostridia > Lachnospirales > Lachnospiraceae > Oribacterium. The sequence goes on from SVDD01000001.1 coordinate 167,381, forward strand.
CCGATTCCCTCATTATGCATATAATTCATGAAGTACATGAAATCTTCCGGTGATCCGTAACGGCTTGTAGGTGCATAGTATCCTGATACCTGATATCCCCAGCTTGCATCAAGAGGATGCTCCATAACAGGCATGAGCTCCACGTGAGTGTACCCCTGCTTCTTTACATATGCGGCAAGCTTTTTTGCCAGATCACGGTAATTATAGAACTCTGAGCCATCAACCGAAGTACCGTCTTCGTTAACGAGAGACTGCTTCCTTGCGAAGGATCCGAGATGTACCTCATAAACACTCATCGGTCTTTCCTTGATGCCGGATGTCTTCAGCTCCTTTTTCCTGTCCTCCCACTCATTATCGGTCCACTTGAACTTGTCAAGATCGGCAACTACGGAAGCATTGTTAGGACGCATCTCCATTGCATTGGCATAAGGATCGGTCTTAAGGAAAGGCTCCTTGTGACGGCACTTGATCTCATACTTATAAACCGTTCCCGGTGTAAGGTGAGGGATGAAGATCTCAAATATTCCTGAACCGCCAAGGCACTGCATCATATTTCTTCTTCCATCCCAGAGGTTGAAATCACCAACTACAGAAACACGCTCCGCATTCGGTGCCCACACAGAAAATACAACACCCTCTACTCCGTCTATGGTTATGGGATGCGCACCCATCTTGTTGTAGATGTCATACCAGATTCCCGCCTGATATTTTCTTATATCCTCATCCGTATATATGGAAGCAAATGTATAGGGATCTTCTGATTCTGTAGTGGTGTCATTATCATATGTTATGAGATAAGAGAACTTGGGGAGTTCCTTTTCCCACTTCTTTTTCATCGGAATGAGTACGGCAAAAAATCCGTTTTCATCCGCAAGCTCCATCTGATAGACCTTGTCACCTTGGATCTTAACTTCAATATCCTTAGCTGTCGGTATGAATGCCTGAATCAGAAGACCCTCCGGAATAACATGAGCTCCAAGAATACTCTTTGGATCACCGGTCTCCGCATAAGTTACATCCTCCACATCTGCCCAGTTCATCACATCATATAATTTTTCGGTCATAAGTTCCTCCTTAGTGTCCCGTTACGGAAGCTTTATCTTTGGTTTCTACGTCCGTTTTCGTGATATCTTCATGTTTTTTTATTAATGATGCCTCAGCATCAGATTTAACCTTTTCTTCAGTGATTGTCTTTTCTTTATTTCCCCTCACTGCTCTCCTGCGCCTTGGTCTGTAGGACTTATCCTTTACAGCCTTAAGCACCACAATGGATCTCGGTTCAACGATACGCTCATAAGCAGGAAGCTCCTGTTCATGTCCTTCCGGATATATGCCGTTCTCCTCATCCAGAGCCGTATCTATGACCACTGCCCACTTCTTTCCTACCGGAGGATGGGCAAGGAGAAAATCATGCTTCTCCCAGTGGAAGTTATAAAGCACCAGAAATGTGTCATCCTCCGCATAGTCACCGGCATACATCACTCCAAGCTGCCGTCTGAAATTCTCCATCTCCGGTCTCCAGGCATTTTCACCATGAAAGCTCAGATCCGGAATTCCCACGGATCTGTAATCAAGCTGCCTGAGTGCCTGAGGCTGATGAAATACCTTATGCTTCTTACGGAAGGCTATGATTTCTTTTGTAAAATCAAAAAGCTCCTTATTCTTTTCCTGAAGGTGCCAGTCCATCCAGTTCAGTGTATTGTCATGACAATAGGCATTATTATTTCCCTGTCTTGTCTGACCGCACTCATCTCCTGAATTAATAAGCGGCGTTCCCTGGCTGAGCATAAGAAGAAGATAGGCATTTCTCCACATCTTTCTTCTGAGAGCCTTTACCGATTTCTTACGGCTTGGTCCCTCTTCACCGCAGTTCCAGGAATAATTCTGATTGGTTCCGTCGCGGTTGTCCTCATGATTGTCTTCGTTGTGCTTTCTGTCGTATGAAAGGGCATCCATAAGACTCATTCCGGAGACATTGGCCATATACTGTATGTTGGCCCGGTCAGCCGGATTGTTCCTGATCCTGTTCATAAGCGTTCCCAGCATGCTCTCGTCCCCCTTAAGGACACGGCGCATATCGTTTTGGAAACCATCATTGTAATCCGCCAGGTATCTCGGAGCATAATGTCTGTAGGTACCACCGTACCGGTCTCCCTTCTGCATCTGCCCCTCCCAGCTGTCCGCCCAGATCTTAAACCTGCTCAGATAAGGATCTCTGGCGATAACGCTGTAGGGTGCGGAGCCTATCATATGAATCCCGTCCACATGATAATTTATGCGCCAGTAACGCATGACTGTTGTGATATAGTCAGGCAGTGTCTCATAGGTAAAATAGAGATCAATTATGACCTCTATTTTATTGCGATGCAGTTCGTATACTAATTTTCTGAATTCATTTCTTGGATTTTTGTGATCTGAGGTGAAACTTGATTTAGGCGCCAGCTGCATGGCGTCCTTTGTAAATCCCCAGTAATTTATGCGTCCCGTTGGTCTAAGCTCTGTTTTATATGGATTCTGACTGCCGTAATCCGGGAGCATGACCTCATTGAATTCATAGGGAGGCATAAGCTCCACCGCAGTTATCCCAAGGGAAACAAGGTAAGGAATCTTCTCGATGATGCCCTGAAAGGTTCCTCTCACATCTTTATTCAGTCCGGAAGAACTATGGGCTGTAAAACCACGTACATGAAGACGATAAACTATGGTCTCGTCATAAGGTATATCCAGCGGTCTGTCTTTGAGCCACTCTGCACTCTCATCTGGCACAGCCACAGCCTCGGCCACCGGAGTCTTCAGAATTCTGGTTCCATCCTTCAGGAACCCAAACTTCTTTCTCCCTTCGAAAACCGTTCCGTTGGGATCCGTGAAGACCTGACCGTCTGCCTCATAGCAATAGCTGAACCGGGAGATATCCTCCGCCACTTCCAGCCTCCAGACATCTCCTATTCTTTCATAGGGATCAAACGCTATCTGTCGTACTTTTTTATTACCTTCATACAGGTTCAGATACAGTTGTTCAGTATGAACAACTGCTTCAAAAATATATATATTATTCTCTTTCTTTAATCCAAACATTCTGCCCCCGTTTCAGTCTCCCAATGGTGCATCTGAGGGATAGGATAAATCAACTTTTGTATATAGTTGGTTCAAGTATAACATAAATACACAAAAACCGTTACATCCTATTGGGGATGCAACGGTCAAAAATGATTAAATCAATATATTGGTTTTGCTGATTATATAAAATTTATACAGTTTTATTTTCCTTTTTCCATCAATTTACAGATCAATATCCAACTCTATAGGACAGTGGTCTGATCCAAATATCTCCTGATGAATTCCGGCATCCTTTATCTTCTCCTTGATTTTCTCGGACACAACAAAGTAGTCTATACGCCAGCCCACATTTCTTTCTCTCGCCTTCATGCGATAGGACCACCAGCTATACTCATCCTTTGCTTCAGGATAAAGCATACGGAAGCTGTCCACATATCCCGAATCCAAAAGTCTCGAAAATTTGGCACGCTCCTCATCCGTAAAGCCTGCATTGTGATGATTTGTGGAAGGATTTTTAATATCTATCTCCTCATGGGCCACATTGAGATCTCCGCAGTAGATAACCGGCTTTTTCTCATTTAACCTGTTAATGTATTCTCTCCAGGCATCCTCCCACTCCATTCTGTACGGGAGTCTCTTGAGCTCGCCCTGGGAATTGGGAACATATACTGTAAGAACATAATAGTTTTCAAATTCAGCCGTGATGACTCTTCCCTCCTGATCATGCTCCTCTATCCCTATGCCATAAGTCACATTTATGGGTTCTTCCTTAGTGAACATGGCAGTTCCGGAATATCCCTTCTTTACCGCATAGTTCCAGTACTGATGGTAACCCGGAAGCTCCAGTTCTATCTGTCCTTCCTGAAGTTTGGTCTCCTGAAGACAGAAAATATCCGCATCAAGATTCTGAAATTCCTCCATAAAGTTCTTGCCCATAACAGCTCTTAAGCCGTTAACGTTCCAGGAAATCATTTTTTTCATAATATCTCCGTTCTTCCGCCAACACTTCGCGGCACTCATATTTATCATTTTTTTCATGTGTTCCGTAATTTATCATATTCATACCGATACCAAAATATCGTACATAATTCTGCATTTTTAAAAAAACGGTATAAGGAACATCAATAATTGGTATTTTACCATATAGATATACGGTGTTACACTTCAAAAAGAATTTGATTCTTAATCAGACATACTGCCGTAAACGGAAAATCTATATTTTATTGGATCAATATCATTATTTTTTCAGGAGGCTTACTTTGGCATCGACTGCTACTGATTTTTCAAAAGGTTCTGTAATAAAAGCCATCATGGCCCAGACCATCCCGCTTCTGGTGGCTCAGATCATACAGCTGCTTTACAACATAGTTGACCGGATATACATAGGACACCTTCCGGGTTCAAACGGACTTGCCCTCACAGGTGTAGGTGTATGTTTTCCTGTAATAACCCTTATTACCGCATTTACAGACTGGTTCGGAATAGGCGGAACTCCACTTTTCTCCATTGCAAGAGGCGAAGGCAAAGATGAACGGGCACACCGTATAATGTGCGAAAGCGCATTTCTGCTGATAACCGTTTCTATAGTCATGACTGTACTTGCCCTCATATTCATGAAGCCCATGCTTTACGCTCTCGGCGCCAGTGATGCAACCTATCCCTATGCTCACAGCTACTTTACCGTATACATTCTCGGAACCGTATTTTTCATGACAGGTTCCGGGCTGAACTACTATATCAGTGCCCAGGGATTTCCAAGGACCGGAATGATAACCACTGCCATTGGTGCCATAATCAATATCATTCTGGATCCCCTGTTTATGTTCGTTCTGAACTGGGGTGTTGTGGGAGCAGCTGCTGCAACCATAATATCTCAGGCTGTTAGCGCTGTCTGGGTTATCCGTTTCCTGCTTTCCGATAAAGCTATGTTTCGACTTAATATTTCAGAAATACGTTTTGACTCAGGGATAGCCCGGGAAATCATCACCCTTGGTTTTGCCAACTTCCTTATGAAATCAACCAACACAGTAACTCAGGCAGCCTGCAACATCATGCTTCGTGACTACGGCGGAGACTTATACATCGGCATCTTTGCCATCATTAATTCCATAAGAGACCTGATCTCTCTTCCCGGAACCGCAGTAACTCATGCTTCACAACCTGTTCTTGGATACAATTTCGGAGCAAGAAAATACAAGCGTTTAAAACAGGGGATCATCTTTGCATCTGCGGCAGCAAGCAGCTACGGCGGACTGGTATGGATACTCATACTTATCTTCCCTACCTTCTTTATCCGTATCTTTACACCGGATATTGAGACCATCACAGTGGGAACTCATTGCCTCAGGCTTTATCTTATGGCCTTTATCTTCCAGATGGGACAGTTCTGCGGACAATCAGTTTTCTCTGCTCTCGGACAGTCAAAAAAGGCTATCTTCTTCTCAACACTGAGAAAGATAGTCATTATCCTGCCGCTTACCCTGATACTTCCTCTTTACATGGGTGTTGACGGTGTCTTCGCCGCAGAGCCCATCTCCAACATAATCGGCGGAACCGCTGCCTTCACCACAATGCTGGTGACAGTGTACTTCAGGCTGCCGAAGCAGGATGGAGAAGAAGCGAGGATGTAGAATAGAATGCTGGTTAATATTGGGGAAATATGAGGTTTACCGAAGAGAAATTATATAATAAGCTCGCGTAGGAGATGATGAACCTACGCGAGCTTTTAATCTTATGAATTAATGATCACAACATCGCCAAAAATCGGGATGCTTACTTCTCCGCACATTTCCTTAAGTTCTTTCAGTGCAATCTTACGTGCCTTATCTAATGTGATAATCCTCACAACCATCTTGGATGAATGTAATTTCTTTAGATCTTCAGATGATTTTAATGGGTCACCTGCTTCAACAACTGAAATCTGAGATTTTAAGTCATTAACCATCTGATCAGTTATAGTTCTTGCATAATCGGATGAATCATCCCGGGCTATAAAAATGTGATCAATATTCTTTTGCTTACAGTACTCTGTTATCCTTGTTACGGTTACTGCCGCAGCCTCTTCATCCTGCTGCTCAGTAAGACCTCTTAATTTGATACTTTTTGCAATTCCCAGAAACAACTTATCTAATCCTTTAAAAGGTTTTTCTTTCCGGTAAATGCATCCGATCATCTTTATTCCGGTAAATCTTGAAATATCATCAACTGTCTTAAATTCGCCTGCAAACAAATACATGAGACATAAAATAACTGCTACAGCAAATGCTCCGGCAAATCCACCGACAGCAACATATTTCTTCCAGCTAAGTCTCTGTGTAACGAAATCATCATGATGGATCATGTATTCAAACAGCTTCTGCTCCTGACTGTTGAGTGAAGACTTATTATCTTTTTCAAATGCATTATAGCTGGCAACAAGTTCACTTCCCATTGCCATCCTTGATTGCTGCTGCTCCACCAGTCCCGTGTCTACGCTCTCTGTATAATTAACCCCTGACCGAGTCAGCTTTACTGTAACTCCGATATCCGTTAACTCTGTCACAGCCTTTGAAAATGCATTGTCAACAATCTCAGCTATTTTTTCACACTGATCCCTGTTGCTTGCTTTGATGCTGAGTTTTACAAGTCCACGGTATTTATAAGAGATATCTCCATTGACAATTATCTTATCCGGCATATCCGCATCAATGATCTTGTCATCTGCTGCTGCAGTACACCGAATATCCAATACCTCATAGGCAAATCTCGGATCGGAATCATTTCCCAGTATCTTGGCAATCTCATCATATTCATCAAGATTGAGCGAAAAAGAATTAAAATAATCCACCGCTGTCCGCTGATCTGCCTCAAATACATATTTCACAGAATAGTTTGAGACATTATTTGGATCCATCTTCATCAGAATAGAATGATCCATATAATACTGATTATTTGTAATTCGTTTTCTAAAGGTCTTATAACGATTATAAAGCTGATTGACTGTTTCGATCTCTCCTTTGGTCATGCCTTCCTGTATGGCATCCAGTGTTGTATCGGCATACTTGCTCTCTATCTGCCTATACTGTCTGTAGGTAAGCGGTACTCCTATCAAAAGGACACCCAAAACAAGACCTGCCAGCAGATATTTCCATTTTTGGAAAAAATATGCCAGCATATCCAGCAGATCGATCACAACCTCATCGTCGCCATTTGTCCCCATTATCCTATTCTCCTACTATATACTTTTGCTTTCGTCATTTATCTAAGACATACAGATGCAGATCTGATCGTCTCCTACTGTATACTCTTGCTTTTGCCATTTATCTCAGACATTCACATGCCACAAGTTCGGCTTTCTAAAATCCGGTAAACCAAACACGATAATAAACGAATATGATAAATATTTTACTGGATATTCCAGTAAAATCAACCGCGGTTTTAAATTGTTTATATGATGTTCCGAGGAGAATTCCAGGAAACATATATGAAATATTATGAGAGAATCAGAGAACTCAGGGAGGAAAAAAATCTCCCGATGAAGGCTATAGCCCAAGAACTCGGCATCAGCCAGCAAACTTACAATGAATACGAAAAAGATTATCGTTCCAGAATTCCGGTCGAGCGATTGATTCTGCTCGCCCAATTTTATGATGTTTCCATGGACTACATTTCTGGCGTCAGTAATATTCGGAATTCTTATCCGAAAGAATAAACCAGCCCGCGTAAGTGGATTTGATCCGTTTACGTAAGCTGGTTTTAATGTTTTTTGATTTGATAGATGCAAATCTAATTGGCTATAAACGTAAGTTTTTCACCACTGATTTTACAGCCTCTGTCCTTTAAGCTGTTTCGGAATCCTTACCGTCAGATAGATTTCCATGAAATCATGTCCGTATTTGATATCTGCAATTCCTTTTTCAGCCAGTGATATCAGTGTTTCTTTGGAAAACGGGAACTCATCTGACATTATGCATTCCTTCTTGCTTATCATCTGGCGCATCCGCTTGATCAAGGCTATTTCTTCATCGGAAAGCAGTTCCTTTACCTTTGACGGCTTTTCTAAAAGAGCCTGAGACACCAGGACTGCACTCTCTGATTTATTCTTTCCGGAAGAAACTCCCAGTTTCTTTGCCATTTCAATCAGCTTCTCTTTGGTGCATTGTCCTAATGCTTTCGTCCAGTCCTCGCACCATTCCGCATCTATCATACCCGGCGCCAGGTCATCGTCAAAGTCATCATCGAATCCATCTTCATCCATATAGTCATCTTCGTAGTATTTTTCTGTGACTTCAAAAAACTCATTGATCAATTTGATTCTTTCCCGCATATTTTTAGGCTCCTGCCATACGAGTTCATAATCACCTTCATCATAATAATCATCAAGATCAGGCAGATCATCGTCTTCAGGCCCACCTAAATACATACCTCCGAAATCATTACCATATTCATTTCTTAAATTTTCACCCAGAATATCTACCAATTCTTCTTCCGTTTTCACGCCGGCCATTTTCATAAGTGCAGAAATTTCCTCATCCTTAAGGCCTATTGCTCTAAGCATACTTCCATCCGCCTCGGGACCCATTCTACCCATATCCCTCTGCAGTCCCCTTTTGAAATCATTTATATGACTCTTTTTGGCGATCTCAACCGGTACTCCAACCGCACTCTCGAGAACAGACAGTAACTCTTCCATGATATCTCCAGTTACAAGAATCTTTTTAGGTATTCCGTGGTTACTCATCAAATTGAAAAGATAACTGCATACTGCCAAATGATCATCTGAGGGCTCAAGCATTTGCTGATAAATCACCATTCCGGTACTATGGTCCAAAACAAATAAAAGGTGAGGGAATAAAGGTCTGTCGTATTTCTTATCCTCTACCATAGAATTCATGTGAGTAATATCCACTTCCCATAAACTATTCAGCTTCTTCCATTCTGCGGATTCATTCTTCAAAGCATCATTTTGTACAACAACAGGTAATTTACGAAGTTCATTCTGGTTCCACGCTATCATATCAGTCTTCCATTCTGACTGTTCCGATTTATACACAAATCCATGCCCCATCAAATGCATACCCCGGGGTTTTATCTCTTCAATCTGTGGTAATGCTTCGATCAGTTTTTCCAGATACCTGGTTGTGTTTATAACATCCTGCTGATCAGGTATGTATGGGCAGTATCCTCTGGCGTGGTTTTCAAAATAAATCCATTTTCTTCCTTTGCCATAATTTCGTCCAAGTTTTTTGATGACTTCCATTTGCTCCGGAGGAATAACTTCCTTACGATCCACGAACATCACAATGCAGTTTTGCATATACATCATGTAATCGTCTCCGTTATGACCATGTATCTGTAATTGCATTTCCCTAAAGGCAATGTCTCCGAAATAAAGTCCAAAACCATATTCCATCCCGCCATTTCCCATAACAGTAAAATATCCGAGGTCTTCATTGGAAAAGCTTACACATACCATTTCCTCATTATCGAGCACCTCCCATGGCTTCATCTCGAAATATTTCTCCGCAAGATCATACAGCTTCCTCCACTCTTTTATTGTCGCTTCTTTTCTCATATTATCTCTTTCCTTTAGAATCCCCTATGGCTTTTTTCATCACTTACTTCTCATCACACACCTGGAAGATGTAGAACTTAAGATAATAGCTGTTCTCGTCTTTCGACCAAAGTATAGGGTGATCCGAACACTGGGTACGGTACTCCACCTGACGGAGACGACGGTGAACAGAATTTGCAGCTTCTGCAATGGTTTTTGTGAAGAGCTCCGGTGTCATGAAATGGCTGCAGCTGCATGTGGCAAGATAGCCGCCATCCTTCACCAGTTTTATGCCCTGCATGTTTATCTCACGGTAACCTCTGATGGCAGCCTTTGTAGCCTCTCTTGATTTTGTAAATGCGGGAGGATCAAGGATGACCACATCATATTTCTCGCCCTGTTTGTTGAGCTTCGGAAGCTCATCCAGCACATCTGCCGTACGGAAATGAACCGTATCCGAGAGGCCGTTCCTCTCAGCATTGGCAGTAGCCTGCTGCACTGCAAGCTCGGAAATGTCAAGACCTTCTACGGATGCCGCTCCTGCTATACCTGCATTGAGGGCAAATGTTCCCATGTGTGTGAAACAGTCCAGTACCTTCTTGCCTTTGCAAAGCTTCTGTATGGAAAGACGGTTATACTTCTGATCCAGGAAAAAGCCTGTCTTCTGTCCGTTTACAACATCCACCATGTACTTGACACCATTCTCTGTTATGAGAACATTGGTATCGAACTCAGGACCTATGAAGCCCTTATACTGCTCCATACCCTCTTTCTTTCTTACCGGCGCATCCGATCTCTCGTAGATTCCTCTGATGCTGATGCCGTCCTCCTTCAGGATTTCCCTGAGATCCTCAAGTATCATATTCTTCAGTTTATCGATTCCGAGAGCCAGAGACTCAACTACCAGCACGTCCTCATACTTGTCAACGGTAAGACCCGGAAGCCAGTCTGCCTCTCCGAAGATGATGCGGCAGGAACTTGTATCCACTACGGTTTTACGGTATTCCCAGGCCTCCCTGACTCTCTCACGTAGGAACTCCCTGTCGATGGGATCTTTTCTCCATCTGGAAAGCATGCGGACCCTTATTTTGGAATTATGATTTATAAAACCGTATCCCATGAAGAATCCATCAAAATCAGACACAGTTATTATGTCTCCGTTCTCATATTCTCCCTCATACTTGTCGATTTCATTATCATAGATCCAGGCTCCGCCGGCTTTGATGGTACGGCCTTCGCCTTTTTTCAGAATTATTTTACCTTTTGAAACCAGTGATTCACTCATATTTTTCTCTTTCTGTTATAAGCCGGGAAATGTAAGCTTCACCTCAGGATATGTTATCGGAGGTTCATCTTACAGCTCCATAATCAATCATACTTACTGTTTAAACACGATTGTCACATTATATTTATCGTGTTTGCTTTTGAAATTTATTACATATGTGGTATTATTGCAACTAAATTTTATACAGTATTTTCGCTGTTACCCTCTTGTATGAATAAGTGTTTTTACAGCAGTTTTGTACAGGACTTACGCAGCGGGTAAGAATAGCGAAATTTTTTTGGCAGCTTTTTTTGCCTGTGTTATATGTTTCTTTATCCGGAGGTTCATCATGTATGATATAAAATGTGACACACATACACATACCTTTTACAGCAGACATGCATACTCGACTATAAAAGAAAACGTTATTGAGGCATCAGAAAACGGATTGGAGCTCCTTGCCTCAACAGATCATTTTTCAGACATGCTCTGGCCTGAATATAAAGACCTTAAAAACTATCAGTACCTTTCCACTGCGCCAACTATCTGGCCAAAGGAATGGATGGGCGTGACACTTCTCTGCGGCTGCGAAGCGGATATAGTTAATCTGGAGGGAGGACTTTTCGGAGAAGACATCAACATCGACAGGAATATCGTCGGTGACCCCATAAGGCCCACAACTCTCTTTGAGCTGGTCACCAGAAAAATGGATTACGTGATCGCCAGCGTTCATGGAAAAGCATTTACAAAAGGGGCTACCAGAACACAGCTCACAGATATGTACATAAAAGCTCTCAGCAATGAGAAGGTATTCATCCTCGGACACCTTGGCAGGACCGGTCTGGACGTTGATTACAGGGCAATTGTTGATGCTGCAAAGAGCCTCAACAAGCTTTTGGAGGTCAATGAACACAGCCTGGATTTTGGTGGTGAGGTTGAAGACAGTATAACCAGAAGTCGCTGTAAAGAACTTCTTGAGATCTGTGCCGAGAAGGGATGTAAGATTTCCATTGCTACAGATGCGCATATCTCAAATCTCATTGGTCACTTCGAAAAGACGAGAGTTCTTCTTGAGGAGGTTCACTTCCCGGAGGAGCTCATTGCGGGACTTAACAGAGAGACATTTCTCAAAGCATTAAAAGAATCAGGAATCAAAGGACGGATAGAATGATAAAAAAACAGCAAGCCGGCGCAGGAGGGTTTCACTTGCGCCGGCCTGTTGTTATCTTAAATCCTGTTTTATGCTTCTTCGGCAGCCTTAAGATGCTGTGTATCCTGAATTTCCATGATCATGTCAACACGATTTCCATGACGTCCGCCCTCAAACTTTGCATTTATCCATGCATCAACGATCTGCTTTGCAGTCTCTATTCCTATAACTCTTGCACCGAAGCATATAACATTGGAATTGTTATGACGCTTGCTCATCTCTGCAGAATACGGCTCACTGCAGCAGCATGCACGCACACCATCCACCTTGTTGCAGGCAAGACTGATACCTACACCGGTTCCGCAGATTGCGATACCACCATCAACCTTTCCCTCTGCTACCATCTTACCTACACGATAACCTGAAATCGGATAGTTAAAGCTGTCTGTTGAATTGGTTCCCACGTCAACAATCTCTATACCTTTTTCTTCAAGGTACTGCTTGATCTCATTCTTCATGTCTACTGCTGCATGATCATTTCCGATAACTAATTTCATCATTCTTCTCCTATTATTGAATATTGAGAACCGCTTTTTCATCACTACAGGCGGTCTTTGCGCCAATAATTTGACAAAAAATTATCAGTGCCGTAAATGGTGGCTTTTTCCGGATATTGTTAAATAATAATCAATATCACTTCCATTTCGCATGAAGTATATCACATTTTTTACAAAAGCGGGATAAACGTATTAAATGAACAATATCAAAATATATCAATTCGGATGGTTGTTTTTCACAATTTTTTACTTGCAATTTTGTATAAATTGCCATATAATACCCTCAACTTGAATCTTACTGATATATTTACATGATTTTTCACTTAATAACTTTCTATAACAGCCGATGAATAAACCTACAGGGTATCTTTTTTAACAGGAGGTATATACGATGAAACTCGAAAATGTAAACAATGTTGACGGTCTTTTTGAAGTCCTCAATAGCTGCAGCGGTACAGTTGAACTTGTTTCCCCGGAAGGAGACCGCATTAATCTCAAGTCAAAGCTCAGTCAGATGATCATGACGGCTAAGCTTCTTAATCAGGCTACCATCAAAGAGCTTGAACTTTTTGTTTCAGATCCTGATGATATGAAAAAAGTCGTTTCTTTTATGATGAATGACGCAAACAAACATTAACAGGACTCTCTTAATATCTCTATAAAAGAAAGAAGAAGGATATACGGGCCTCACTCCCATATTCCTTCTTCTTTTATTTTTCATATTTAAAGGAAGCTATGGTCATCATAGGAATCCACGCATAGATACTAATCCAGCAGCACCGAAGTAAGAAGATATCCCTTATCGACTATCTTTTCCTCATAATTCTCAGCAGTGACCACAACCGGCTTAAGCTCACAGGCAGGGACTACCAGCTTGCCGTTCTGGTACATCTCGGAATCAATCACATCTACCGCTCCTCCATGGATTATGGCATCCGTGAGTTCCGTTCCTCTGTAGGCATAATCCCTGGGTTCATGAAGTATGGTCATAGATTGGGTTCCCTGAAGTATCCTGTCGAGAGCCGCATCATCACATCCGTCTCCTGTTATCACCGGCATTCTTCCTCCATAAACCTTATTAAGTACAGCATCAACTATAGCTTTGGAGACTCCCCCTGCCAGCACATCGTCAGTGCAGATGACCGCATCGAGATTTTTGTTTCTGTATACCTGATCCATCATTGTCTGCATACGTGCATATGCAGCCTGTTCACTGCTGTCCATTACACTCACCTGTTCAAGCTCCAGCTGACCCGATCCCACTATAAGTGAGCCGTTGTCTATGTATGGGAACAATGTCTCCATAAGACCCGGATACAGGAACAGCAATGTTTCGTCCGTTATATCTCCCGTGAATATCTCAACCGTTTTAGGCTCCTTTTTACTTGCCTTATCCAGCTCCAGCTTATCAACTATGTATTTGCCTATAGTCTCACCGATATGATAATCATCATATCCGAAAAGGTAGTTTACTCCCAAAGTATTCATGGGAACATGATCCAGTGCCACCACATATATTCCGTTATTTTTTACTTCATTCAGTACCGTTCCAAGCTCATAGGATGTAACATCTACAGGAGCCACAAATATAACCTTAGCACCATCATCGACCAGCTCTCTTATATCCGAGATTTGTATGGAAACCTCATCTTCAGGTTCTGTTTCAGTCACTTCACCCGGATTGTCGTAGGATTCCGAAGAGGCATATCTGAATTCTGTCTTATATCCAGCTGTATTCATGGTATCTTCAAAATATTTTTTTAGAAGTACCCACTTCTTACTGTACTGGTCGGGAAAAGAAAAACCTATCAGCTCACCGTTTCCTCCTATAACATTAAGTTCCTTTATCTTTTTTTCCGGAACTACATTTTCTGCAATGACCGTTTCTTCCGATTCATCATCCGTTTTAACACTTTCACTGTTTTGTGTAGTTTCATTGGAAGCAGTAGTCTCTGCTGATCTGAGTTTTTTAAATTCTTTTCCTATATTAATGCATACAAAGATAAATAAAATGAGTGCCAGTATGCCTGCAAGAAAAAAACACACAGGTCTTATAAAAGATCCCTTGAACAGCTTATGTATGATTACACGCTTGTCTCCTATGTTCTGATTGATGTTACGCCTGTTCATCCGGATAGGATTATAACTATGCCAATCCACCTGAGAATGATCATCCGGCGTTTCTCTTTTTCTGGATTGTCCCTTCTTTTGAGTATTGTCCTTATCCAAGTTTTTCTCCTGTCTCGCAAATATACAAGTCAACTAAACTAATCCTAGTATATCAAAAGAGGACGGTACTATGACCGTCCTCATAAATACTTAAAGAATATGTCAGATTAGTTCTTTGTTTTCTCTGAACCATCTTCAACCATGTTTTTTGCACCGGCCTTCTTTGCAAGCTGCCATACCAGAGACTCGCCCTGTGCGATCTCGAGGTCAACTCCTGTTTTGTTAGGCTCACTGTCATTGAACTTATAATCCTTACCTGGAAGAATAGCGTTTAAGATAATACCCACAAGAGACCCCGTAGCGATTCCTGAGAAATTGATCGTCATAGCTCCGAGAGGTATGATGATAGCCCCTGCAGATGAATAGTTAACACCTATTGCAAGAACCAGTATAAGTGCGGCAATGATGACATTTCTTGTCTGGGAGAAGTCAACATTGGTCTCTACCACGTTACGGATACCAACTGCTGAGATCATTCCGTAAAGCACCAGTGAAATACCACCTACTGTGGCAGAAGGCATTACCTCGATAAGAGCTGCGAATTTAGGGCAGAAACTGAGGACTATGGCTATGCATGCCGCAAGCCTTATGACCATAGGATCATAAACCTTTGTAAGGGTAAGTACACCTGTGTTCTCACCGTATGTTGTGTTGGCAGGTGCACCGAAAAGTGAAGCCAGGGCTGTAGCTGTTCCATCACCGGTCAGTGTTCTGTGGAGACCCGGCTCTTTAATGAAGTTCTCGCCTACTGTAGAAGAAATAGCTGATATATCTCCTATATGCTCCATCATTGTGGCAAATGCGATAGGCACGATTGTTATCACCGATGTGATAAGAAGTGAAGTATCAAGTGTCCCGTCTGTAAACAATGAAAATACCGTACGGCTGTAGTTTACAGGCACTCCGAACCATGGTGCAGTTTCTACTGCAGAAAAATCGATAACTCCGCATACGGCAGCAACGATATAAGAACCTACTACACCGAGGAGTATAGGTATGATCTTGACCATGCCTCTTCCCCAAATATTACATATCACAACAATAAATATAGCCACAAGAGCAATCGGCCAGTTGCTTGCACAGTTCTCTATGGCTGACTTTGAAAGATTAAGACCGATGGCAATGATGATAGGTCCTGTGACTACAGGCGGGAAATACTGCATAACTCTTGACTCACCGAATGCCTTAAAAGCAGTCGCAAGCACCAGATAAACAAGTCCTGCACAGGCTACACCGAAGCATGCATATCTGAGAAGATCCGGCTCACCATTCGGAGCGATGGCAGCATAGCCTGCAAGGAATGCAAATGAAGATCCCAAAAATGCAGGTACCTTTTTCTTACTTATAAGGTGAAAAAGCAATGTACCGAGTCCTGCCCAGAGCAATGTTGTAGATACGCTGAGTCCTGTCAAAAGAGGAACCAGAACTGTTGAGCCAAACATGGCAAACATATGCTGAAATCCAAGAATAAATACCTTTCCGGTTCCCAGCTGTCTGGCATCATAGATTCCCTCTTCACCAATCTTTAGTCTTTCGTTACTCATTATAAACCCCTTCCTTGGTTTCAAGATTCAGATATTAAGAAAGCATTCTTTCTGAAAGTACGGATTGCTCTTATTTTTGCTCTCACAAAGAAAAAGCACGCTTAGGAGGAAACATTCCCTCCTTGCGTGCTTTTAACATATCTATATCGTTTTCCAAATGAAAATACTCATCTTAAATTGAATCCCTTACATGATTTTTTATTATTTTATCATCGAATTTCTCTTCGTCAAGACCGAAAACAGAATATGGTTTATCTCGAAATTTAGTTTATGGTTAAACTCAAATTAATAAATATTTTTTATAAAAGTGATTGATAGCAATTTAATTATTATATATACTGTTTCATGCTTTATCTAACTACGAATGGAGAAGATATGGAAATAAGACAACTTAATTCATTTGTCAAAATAGTCGAGATGCAGAGCTTCAGCAAAGCTGCCGAAGCCTTGGGATATACCCAGGCAGCCGTAACCATACAGATCAGGCAGCTTGAGCAGGAATTTAATACAAAGTTTTTTGACAGAGTTGGAAGACATGTAGTTCTGACTCCTCCGGGACGTGAATTCCTCCAGTATGCCAACGAGATTCTCAGGCGTGTGGATGATGTCCATACAGCCCTTGGTAATCCCCAGATGCAGGAGCACAAGCTCCGTATAGGCTCATTGGAATCTCTGCTTACCTATAAAATTCCCAATGTTGTAAAGTACTTTTACGACAATCACCCTGAGATAACACTGGAAATAAAGACCGGATCTCCTAAGGAGCTCATCGATATGCTTGAGCATAATCTTATCGATATGGTCTATTTCCTTGACAGACGTGTTTATGATTCAGACTGGATCAAGATACTTGAGGAACCGGAGCCCATCATATTTGTTGCAAGCCCTGAGCTCGAAATACCCGGAGAGGATCATAAGACCGGACATGTTCACATGAATGAACTTATCAAACTTCCCTTCTTCCTTACAGAGCAGAATTCCAACTACAGGTATGCGCTGGAACAGGATCTGGCCGCAAACCGTATGCAGATTCGACCTTTCTTTGAGACGGGAAACACCGAAGTACTCATTCGGCTCGTAAAGGAAAACAAGGGAGTAACCTTCCTTCCGGCCTTTTCCGTCCATGAGTCCATCAAAAACAAGGAACTTCGTGAAGTGAAGCCGGTGGATTTTGAAATGACCATGTACCGTCAGATCTTCTATCACAAGGATAAGTGGGTCACAGATGAAATGAAGGAACTGGAAAAACTGGTAAAACAGGGACTTCTTTAACAAACAAAAACCATTCATACATATCAGTTTAGAGATATGTATGAATGGTTTTATTTCTTTATAGAATTAACTGCTGCCGGTATAAACTACTTCAGAGGCACTGTGAGCACCTGAAAATATGGAAAAATTAATTCAGTGCCTGATAGTAGTACCATGTCTGTTTCCTCGTGGTCGGAGTCTCACTGACTCCGTCTGAGTTCCAGAGTCCGAAGGCATAACCCTGAGCCACCTCACTTGGTGCATCCACAAGACGGCTTAAGAGAAAAGCCTCAACATACGGGTTTTCCTTAACCTTTTCCCATGCCTGCATAAGAGCAAGTGCCTGGGCATCCTCACCCCTCACAGAACTGAATCCCTGTTCTGAAAGTATAAGATGACGTACTGTTCCGTAAGGACTAAGCATCTCTGTCTGACTCATGTAATCTGTCAGTACATGGAGATTTTTAAGATTCACTATCTTTGACTCCGGATCATCTGTTGCCAGTGGAGAATAATTCATAAAATCAGGATTTGTAAGATCCTGCGGATAAGGATGCCATGCTATTCCATAGTCTGTATCGGAAAGATAGACATTCAGCAAAGAAAGCATATCTCTGGAAGAGTAATACATATCTCCTCCCGACATGGTCCAGTTATAGTCAAACGGGATAAATACACGTGCATCAGGATTATAGGCCTTTATAGCATCATAGAATATCCTGAAACCATCGGCATAGGCCTTTGTATAGGAAGCCATATCCGAAATTCCCAGATAATTCCATTCTCTCTGATTATTGACTTCGTTTCCGATGACCCAGTTTGAAACCGTATCCTTATATCTGTATGCAAGAGCTTCGGCCACCTGCCTTGTTCTTTCTCTTCCCCCCTCTGTAAGGGTATTGAACTGATATAAATTTGATACCGGTGATCCTACAGGACATATCTCATCTCCCGCCTGAAAATCATTCATGACTCCCATGGTCACGGTAAGGTCTGCTGCGTTATAAGCATTTATCAGTGCGTCATACCCTTTCATCTGCTGCTCATTCTTCACGAAGCTGGAGTTAAACTGGAATATGACCTGCTTACATCCCAGCGCCACCATGTCATCAATTAAAGTGACATGAGACGAATGTATACCTTTTATACTTTCCGGAGTATTATAGAATGCTGATGCACTGAATCCCATGGACACAGTCAGAACCCCGGTAAACGCTGCAGTAATGATACCTTTAAGCCTCTTTAATTTCATTCGATCCCTTTCATTAATAATACACTAATACGATAAAACAGCCGTAAATCCTAAAAATACGATTAATAAAACATAATTTACGATATCTTGTGAGTCCGGCTCATACCGGCACTTTCGCTTATTTCCCTTTCAGTATATCTCAGGTGACAGAATCTTTTATTACTATATCTGATTCAAATAATTTACATTTTTAAACTTTACTTTCTCCGTCCTCTGTCTCCTTCAAAAGCCCATTTTCCCGAATTTCCTTGCTTTTATTATACACCTCGGATATAATTCTATCGGTTAATGACATTTAAGAGCGGCTTACGAGCCACTCTTTTTTTCGCGATAAAGATTTAAGAAAAGGAGAAGCGAATGATTGCAGCAAACAATATAACCTTTCGTGTAGGCAAGAAGGCACTCTTTGAAGATGTTAACATCAAGTTTACCGAAGGAAACTGCTACGGTATCATCGGTGCCAACGGTGCAGGTAAGTCTACATTCCTCAAGATTCTCAGCGGTGCTCTCGAGCCTACAAGCGGAGAGATCACCAAGACTCCGGGACAGCGTCTCAGTGTTCTCGAACAGGATCAGTTCAAGTATGACGATTGTACAGTAATCGACACTGTTATCCGTGGAAACCAGCGTCTTTACGACATCATGAAAGAGAAGGATGCCATCTATGCAAAGCCTGATTTTTCAGATGAAGACGGAATGAGAGCAGCCGAGCTCGAGGCAGAATTTGCTCAGATGGACGGCTGGAATGCAGAGGCTGATGCAGAGACCATGCTTAACGGTCTTGGAATCGAAACAGACCTCCACTATAAGCTTATGAGTGAGCTCAAGGGTTCAGAGAAGGTAAAGGTTCTTCTTGCCAAGGCACTTTTCGGAAACCCTGATATCCTCCTTCTCGACGAGCCTACCAACCATCTGGATCTTAATTCCATCGAGTGGCTTGAGGAGTTCCTCATCAACTTCGAGAATACGGTCATCGTCGTATCCCATGACCGTTACTTCCTTAATAAGGTATGTACAAACATCGCGGATATCGACTATGGCAAGATCACAGTCTTCGCAGGTAACTATGACTTCTGGTTTGAGTCTTCACAGCTTATCGTTCGTCAGCAGAAGGAAGCCAACCGTAAAAAGGAAGAGAAGATCAAGGAGCTGCAGGAATTCATTCAGAGATTCTCTGCCAATGCTTCAAAGTCCAAGCAGGCAACCTCTCGTAAGCGTGCTCTTGAAAAGATCGAGCTTGATACCATCAAGCCTTCATCAAGACAGTATCCTTACATCGTATTTAAGCCTAACAGAGAAATCGGAAACGACGTTCTCGAAGTAAAGAACCTTTCAAAGACCATAAACGGCATTAAGGTTCTTGATAACATCTCCTTCATCGTTAACCGTACTGATAAGATCGCTCTTGTTGGTCCTAACGAGCTGGCAAAGACAACTCTCATGCAGATCCTTTCCGGTGAGATGGAGCCTGACAGCGGAGATTACAAGTGGGGCGTAACAACAAGCCAGTCCTACTTCCCTAAGGATAACACACCCGAGTTCAAGTCTGAGGATACCATTGTTGAGTGGCTCACACAGTACAGCCCTGATAAGGATACACAGTTTGTCCGCGGTTACCTCGGCAGAATGCTCTTCAAGGGTGACGACGGTCTCAAGAAGGTCAATGTACTTTCCGGAGGAGAGCGCGTAAGATGTATGCTCAGTAAGATGATGATTTCAGGCTCCAATGTAATCATCCTTGACGAGCCTACAGACCACCTTGACATGGAATCCATTTCCGCACTTAACGATGGACTCAAGAACTTCCCCGGTGTCATCATTTTCTCATCCCGTGACCATCAGGTAGTTGAGACCACAGCTAACCGTATTTTCGAGATCATCGACGGTCACCTTATTGATAAGATGACAACCTATGATGAGTACCTTGCATCCGACGAAGATATCAAGAAGAGATTCACCTTCACTCTTTCAGAGGATGACGCAAGCGATAACTGATTTTTATTTAACGGTATAAAAAATCTCCGTCACCTGGAGGAACAGAGTCAGCCTCATGCAGACTCCTTCCTCCCCGGGACGGAGATTTTATTTATATGATCATTTCCCCTGTTAAGTTTTCCCTCTATAGGAGCTGTTCTGAATCATCCATGCTCCGTATAAATGCAGCCTGTTTTATCGGGGGATATCTATTCTGCTCTCTTAACTATTTGACTCCAAGCTTTTCAAGAGCAAATCTCTTCATTTCATTCACCCAGTAGATATAATACTGATAGTTGTAATGTATCTGCTTATCAATGCTCCAATCATCCGGAAGGTTGCCCGCACCGTCACTCATTATATCCTGGACATCTATAAATCCCCAGCCGTTGGCTGCACACTTCAGTTTCATGGCCTCGTTAAGAGCACGAACTTTATCATTATTATATTCTGCATTCTGATATCCCTTTGTCATGTAAGTCGTACTGATGACAGTGATATCCGCCTCCGGATTTACAGCCTGTATCTCCTGAAGGAGCTTCTCATAGTTATCTGCAGCCCATACATCATTAAGATCCTTATATCCGAAAAAGCTGTACACATGCTTGGCACCTATAAGGCTGATGGCCTCAGGAAGACGGTATCTTTTGCCCTGTATCATCGGATGAATGTTTTTACCGTCATTAGGAAGCAATGCCTTCTGTATGCTGTAGCCGGCCACTGCAAGAGAAGTGAAATTATCACTCACCACATCACCTGCGCCTGAAGCCAGATTATATCTCTGAAAATTCTCAGCCACAGAATCACCAATAATCACTGAATTGCTGAAAAAATCCCCCAATATGGCAAGATGCTCTGCATCCAGCTGGGAAACATCCAGATTCCTGTAGTAGTCAAAGTTATCCTCCGCTGCTGCCGATTCCGCAGCCTCTCCGGACAGCGGCCCTGAAGTATTACCTGTCAGTGAAGCTTCAGCTGTACCGGATTCTGTTTCTGTACTTTCAGTAATTCCTGTACTTTCAGTAATTGAAGCGCCCGGTCCGAACTCAACAGCGCCTTCTGTCATTGCCTCCACACCGGAAGCCCTGACTCCCGCAAATGTGGTCATACTCATATTGGCTGAGATCATCAGAGCCACTGCAGCATATAATTTGATTCTTTTATTCATTCTCACAGTCCCCTTTAAACAGACATTTATATATCGGGATTATACCATTAATTATGATTATTTTTTATATCATAGCGATTAAAATTAATGTCATTATTTATAACTTTTGTCATATCTGACGATATATTTGATGTGATTTTTGGTACAATTAATTTATATTCAAAACAAAGGGGATCATTATGAAAAAGTTTATCAAAAATTGTCTGACTTCATTTCTTGTTTTGACCGGTGTCATAGTCTTTTCAGGCTTTTCAGCTTATGCAGATGCAGCTTCTTCTGCTCTTACCCCGTCAGCCGCTGCAGGTGATGTTTCTGTTGCTGCCGCAGTGGCGTCTTCCAACCCCACAGCTATTTATTTTTATCCGGATACACCTACTTTGGAGCAGAACCAGCTTTTATACCAGTATTTCAAAAACTCCGTGATCGTAGGAGATTCAATCGGTTGCGGCTGGGGACTACAATGTTTAAAGAACAGCTCCGATCCTGTGATGGGCAACTTCCAAAGCCTTGCCTACCCGGGTTTCTGCATACACTCTGCCTTCGATGCTTCCATTGAAGAAGCCGGAACCCCTATGTATAAAGGTGCCAGACGACCTGTCTGGGAGTCACTTCAGCTTATGGCAGCCGAGCACCCGGGAGAGACAACTCACGTTTATCTTCACTTTGGATATAAAGACCAGAAGTGGACCGATACACCTGAAATGTATGTACAGCTCATTCAGACCCTTAAACAGTATGTTCCGGATTCCGATTACACCATAATTGGTGCGAGCTACATGTATCCCGGAAAAAACGGTGCTCCTTATACCAGTGCGAACATCAAGGCCCTTAATCTGAAAATGCAGAATTATGCCCAGGCCAACGGCTGGGGATACCTGAATGTCGGAGATCTCCTTGCCAACGAGAATGGTGATCTTGAGCCATCCTACTGCAGCGATAAGTTCATGCACATCACACCGGAAGCTTACGAAATATGGCGAAAGGCTCTCATAGGCTATGCATTTACAAGGATGACAGCAGCAGGAATCAGTTAAAAAATATACATCTGAAAAAACATATACATCTAAAAAAAGATGCGATGTCTATATCTGACACTCGCATCTTTTTTAATTTCAGAACGGCAAATTACGAACGATAGCTGCGTAACACTGCTTATCCGGCTTTCCGCAAACCCGGGCCTTAGCAGATCACTTCAAACTTATAGTTATCTGGGATACTGAGATTATGATGCTTTCTCACATAATCAACCAAAAGATCCTGTACGTTATCCGCAGTGGAATATACTGTTTTTGCCTCACCTATCATCTCATATCCACCGGTTCCTGTGGCTCTGTAGTTCGATGTCACAAGTCTGTACTTCTTTCCCGGTACAAGCTCTGTTCCGTCAAGCATCCTCATGCGTACGACTCTGTCACCCACAGGTCTTCTGAGATCAAAGGCATAGTCTATTCCCGCATAGAAATCATAATTATAATGCTCCACCTTCGGCTTCATGAAAACATCGGAAATATAAGGATTTCCATTTTCATCCAGATCGAGATACTGGGCGCATCTTTCCAATGCCTCCTTCAGCACCTCAGCCGTCACTTCCTTTACCTGTGAGGTATTTGAAAACGGGTAGGCAGCGTAGATATCTCTTATACTAACCTGCTTTTTAAATCCGATTTCAGTATTTCCTATACTTGTACAGGAAAAGTCCGCTTCCACGGATTCCAGCTGAACCTGATTAAAAAGCGCTGCAACCTTACTTCCGTGAAGAGCGATATAGAGCTTATTCTCAGGGCTGATTTCCTCATCAAACTCACCCACAGGCTCATCAAGCCACCCGGCGACACAGTTCTCTAAAGGCAACATCTGCTGCACCTTATCTTCAGCTGCTTCATCACCGGTCTTTAAAAGCTCAGAAGAACACTCAAGCTTACCATCAGTGTATGTCCCCTTAAGATGAATATACTGTTCTGCATTTGCAGGCGGCTGAACACTCCATGTTCCATTCAGTTCTATACCCTCAACCGGCATATGCTGATGCCCTGTAAGCAGTATGTCAAACTCAAGCTTCCTTGCCATCTCACAGGCAATGTTCTCTCTTGTGTCAGTCAGCTTTTCATGAGTTATGAGATCCTCTTCATATCCTCCATGATATATACAAACCGTGATATCACAGCCCTTTCCCTTCATCTCACTGTAGACCTCGCCCGCGGCCTTAACAGGATCTGTGACTCTCAGTTCTGTAAGATGCTCAGGCTGCTCCCAGATATTAACATAGTCGGTAACAACTCCTGTGATTCCCACTCTTAATCCATTTTTCAATGTACATATAACATATTTTTTATGTTCAATCTCACCCCTCAGATCCTCTACATTGGCAATAACTAAAGTACCGTCCATTGCTCTCACGTAATCTCTTATAACGTCATAACCAAAGTTGAAATCATGATTTCCAAGTGTATAGAAATCCAGTCCCATGGCATTAAAGCCTGTAGCAACAGGATGTACCGAAAACTCATCCTTGTGTTCAAGATAGTAGGCGATCATAGGTGTGCCCTGAAGACTGTCTCCACCGTCCATTATAAGTACATCTGAATCCTTCCTGACTTCATTTCCGCGTGTATCCGTACAGGATTCATACTCCGGAACAATTCCATTTCCTGAAGACTCCGATACCTTTCCACAACAGTTACCCTCTGATCCTTTTACAGCTCTTGACCTCTTAAGATCTTCTGCAATATTCAATAATCCACAGGCCTTTTTCTCTCCTGTGGAATAATCAACCGGCATAACCGTTCCATGAGTATCCGATGTATAGTAGATTTCAAAATTTTTCATAATCTCTAAAAATTCTCTTTTCTATATTTTCATACAAACTCTTCCGGAGGCCACAGAACAGGAAAACCATTACTCTGAGTCTGCCTCCCAGATATTTATATCGCATATTGCAAAGGACGGAGAAAACTCTCCGTCCTTTATCATCAGCCTCTGGTTAACTTTACACGTATCTTGGTACTGATCCACTCAACTATAAGAACCAGAACAACAAGACCTATAAGTATGGAACCTGCTTCGTTCCAGCGATATGCGTTCATGGCAAAGATAAGCGGTGCACCGATACCGCCGGCTCCAACAAGACCGAGAACTGTTGCATCACGGAGATTAATATCGAAACGATAAATAGCCGTAGATGCAAAGTTAGGCATAAGCTGAGGAAGTATTCCGTACAATATCTTCTGCCATGTCGAACAGCCCATGGCATCAAGAGACTCAAGAATCTTTGTATCCAGATCCTCGATAGCCTCGATATACATTTTTGAGACCATTCCTATGGATGTAACAGACATGGTCATAAGACCTGCGAAAGGTCCGGGACCCGTAACTCTGATAAACATAAGACCATAAACAAATGCCGGCACTGTACGGATTATCATGATAAGTATACGGCCGATAAAGGCTATTGGCTTCGGTGCCAGGTTATTTGATGACAGAAAAGCCAGCGGCACTGAAAAAATTGCTCCCACCACTGTACCCATGAAAGCGATACAGATAGTCTCGAGAAGAAGATACAGTACACCTTCCTTACTGAGATTGAAAAGCAGATCAGTATCAGGGTGAATGATACCGTTAAGTATGCTGAGTGCCATCTTGCCGCCATTTTTTGTGGAACCGGAAGTCTCCATGGCTCCTAAACTCCAAATGAGAAGCCCGATCACAACAACTGCGATGGCAAGATGCCATATCCAGTCCTTAGGACGGCTCTCATATGCTTTCTTTATTCTTTCATTCATATGAGTTCCTCCTTAAACAAGCTTCTTACGAGCCCATCGGCTTATTGACTCGATTATAAATACAGTAACGAACAGTACAAGAAGGATCATTCCGACATTAGGATACTCTCTCCATCCCAGCTGTTCATTCAGGATAAGACCGATACCACCTGCTCCTACATATCCGAGAATAGCAGCGTATCTGACATTACCCTCAAAATTGTAAAGGCTGTTGGACATGAAAGCCGGCATTACCTGAGGAACTACAGCATGGATAAATGCCTTTGTTCTGGTAAATCCCATTGCCTCCATTGCCTCGAATGCTCCCATATCAACTGTCTCGATCTCTTCATAAAGAATCTTTCCTATATAAGAGAATGAGAATACAGCGATGGCGGTCGTTCCGGCTATAGTTCCCAGTCCGAATACAAATGTTGCGATCAACGCACTGACAAGTGTCGGCAATGTACGCACTATACTGAACATAAGCCTCATTGCAGCCACGATTACACGATTCTTGCAAATGTTGGTTGATGCAAGCATGGCAAAAGGAATGCACAATATAGAACCTATGGCAGAGCCGAGAAGTGACATCTTGATAGTATCAAGTATAGGTTCAACTATTGAACTGAAGTAGGAAGTCTCTGGCGGTACCATCCTGTTAAGGATAACAAAGAACTGATTTCCTCTTGTTGCAAGGACCTTTGGATCAAAACCTGTTACCTTGATGGAAACGATACTCATTAACAGGATAACTATCACATAGATAGGTGCCCTTGAACGCTTCTGCTGAACCTCTTTTCCGTTGTCCAGAGTGTACTTCTTGGGCGGGAAGATTTTGTCGTATATACTCATACCTCTTCCTCCTGTCCTCCCTGATATATCTGATTAAGGACATCCTTATCCACCTTGTCTGAAGGACCGTCGTAAACGATTTCTCCTGCACGGATACCGATAACTCTTGAACAGTACTGAAGAGCAAGATCCACATGATGGATATTGATAAGGATGCTGATATTCATATCCTGATTAATACGCTTGAAGTCGTTCATTACCTGCTTTGCAGTAACAGGATCGAGAGAAGCTACAGGCTCATCCGCAAGAATGATCTGAGGGCTCTGTGCAAGAGTTCTTGCAAGAGCAACTCTCTGCTGCTGTCCGCCGGATAACTGGTCGGCACGTACAAAAGCCTTGTCAAGGATACCTACCTTATCCAGAGCCTCGAGAGCCTTCATCTTTTCTTCCTCATTGTAAATGCCGAAAAGAGAACGGTACCATGGCATATCCGGTACAAATGCTGTAAGAACATTTCTTATAACAGTGGTACGTGTAATAAGATTAAATGACTGGAAGATCATACCGATCTTTCTTCGGAAACGACGGAGACTCTTGCCGGAAAGTGACATAACATCTGTTCCGTCTACTGTAAGCTTTCCGCTGGTAATATCATGCATACGGTTTATGGTTCTGATCAATGTAGACTTACCGGCGCCTGACAGACCGATTATCGCAACAAACTCTCCCTGTCCGATTTCAAGATTTATATGCTTCAGACCTTCGTAGCCATTAGGATATTTCTTCCCTGCATCTTCAAACTTAATCATTACTTTTTCCTTTTCTGTTTTGATGATATATGAGCAAAACTCAATGTTTCATGTGAATGTTTAATGGCTTAAGCATTCGCATATAATATTGAGTTCAATATAAATTTCGGCTCTGTTTCATTTCAGATAATCAGAAATGACGGTAAAAAGCCATATAAAGGCAAAACCTAACAGATTATCATTAGAGTAAAAGAAAGTCCGCATGAATGCAAGGCATTCAGCGGACTTCCCGAAATGTTGTACCGCTATATCAGCGTGTTAATCAGTTCTGACCAAGACGAAGTTCCTTGATAAGCTTCTGAGCATCACGTGCTGAATCATAATCGGAATCCTGAGCCTCTACATAACCCTTGTGGCTGTAGATGTTGATAACTTCCTTACCCTCTTCTGTATTTCCGATATTGATCATAGCCTGCTTGAAAGCAGCCTTGAAATCCTCATCCATCATTACAGTTGAAACCTTTGAGCCTGAGATAGTATCATTGTAGATTCCCTCTGTTACACCGATAACATTTGTGTCATCCCAGATAGAATTCTGCATTGAATACTCTTTGTTCCACTTCTCAACATAATCACGACGGGCATCTGCGTATGTGCAGAGTACATCGATCTGACCCTGAGCAAGACGGGCAAATGCAGTACCGTATGAATCACACTCTACAACATGTGCGAGATCTGTGATGTTCTTTCCAAAGTTCTTCTGAATCCAAAGTGCCGGATATACATAACCTGCAGGTGATGTAGGTCCCATTACGCCCCAGTTAAGACCGTCAAGATCTTCCCATGTAAGCTCTTCACCATTGTTTACCTTATCAGCTACAGCCTTTCCTGCATCTGAAGGACCTGCAACGATAAGTGCACGATAGAATGTTACCTGATTCTCTGTTGGTGCAGTAGGCTTCTGGTCATTCCAGTCCTTAGCGCTGTCGCTATCGATAGAAAGTCCATCTCTTGTTGCTGTAAGAAGAACCTCTGCGTCCTCATCATAAAGGATATATGTATTTCCCGGAATGAATCCAACGTCAATTGTTCCTGCGG
Source organism: Lachnospiraceae bacterium (assembly GCA_015057945.1). Taxonomy (GTDB): domain Bacteria; phylum Bacillota; class Clostridia; order Lachnospirales; family Lachnospiraceae; genus Oribacterium. Next base: position 195,759 of record SVDD01000001.1, read on the forward strand.
CAAGACCCTCACCTACAGCCTCAAAGCTTGTACCTACAGTGATGTTTACATCCTTGATGTTATAACCAAGTGTAAGCATCTCCTTCTTGATCATCTCCTTAAGTGGCTCTGTGGCAGTAACGATCTCTTCAGGCTCACGTGATGGTACGAATGCAACATTAAGAACGTCAACATCCTTAGCATCTGCGGATGCTGCTGTAGTCTCAGCAGACTCTCCTGCTGCAGCGCTTGTCTCTGATGCAGCTGCTGTTGTTGCTGTTGAGCTTGATCCGCATCCTACAAGTGCTGCGGCTGCCATAACAGCGGAAAGAAGTACAGAAATGGATTTTCTCATGTTTTCCTCCTCGATTGAAGCCAAAGCTTCTTCGTATAATTACAGCTATAATGCTGTCTATCTAAAAACCTAAGAAAGTATATCCGAGGTTTTCAAATGTGGCAAGTAATTACAAATAAATTATATAAAAAAAAATTACGTTCGGAATAGTCTCCGGTTATAAAACTTACACAATGAGCCTGCATATTTGCTATATTTATGCCTTTAGGATCCTCAAATTCTTAAATACTGCTCTTTTTATTGAATTATTAAATTTCGAGATCTTTTTCAACTTATCCACAACTTTTTACACTTTTCCACATTGAGTTTTCCTCGTTTAAATTAAAGAAGGCCTGATTCATTAAGAATCAGGCCCATCCGGCTATTTATCTTGATTATTTAATGTTTTTATCAACATTAAATCCATGTTATATATTGAATTTTCCTGTGAAAAAAATATAGTTATCCACAATTCCTATAAAAATTCACCTTAGTTATCTCTCCAAAAGGTATCATTGTGGATAACTCACAATATATCCTTATACCTTCCCAGGAACAGCTTCATTCTCTCATTTTCGGAATTGAATACTTCTTCCGCTGATCCCTGCTCCACTATAACTCCATCCGCCATAAAGATGACCTTATCTGAAATATCTCTTGCAAATGCCATCTCGTGTGTAACTATGACCATGGCTATGCGTAGCTCCTTAAGAGACTTTATGACCTTGAGGACCTCACCTGTAAGTTCCGGGTCCAGCGCACTGGTAGGCTCATCAAAGAAAAGAACCTTGGGATTAAGTGCCAGGGCTCTGGCTATGGCGACTCTCTGCTGCTGACCACCGGACAACTGATGAGGATAATAATCTGCCTTATCAAGAAGCCCCATCTTATCCAGCAGATCCTTACCTATCTTCTCTGCCTCTGCTTTTGATTTTTTCTGAACCTTAACTACAGCATCTGTTACATTTCTGAGAACGTTCCAGTGGGGAAAAAGATTGAACTGCTGGAACACAAGACCGTAGACTGACTTAACTTTTTTAAGAGTCTTTTTATCCGCATATACTGCTTTTCCGTCAGCATCATTTTTCGCTACTGTCTCATCTTCGTATTTAAGTATACCCGCATCCATATTTTCCAGAAGGGTTGCACAGCGAAGAAGTGTGGACTTTCCCGAACCGGAAGGCCCTATTATGGAAACAATCTCTCCTTTTCCCACTTCGAGGCTTATATCTCTGAGAACCTGGAGATCTCCAAAGCTCTTCTTTACATTTTTCATTTCTAATAGATTCATTACTATCTCCGGTCTGATTATTTTTATCCATATAATGATGTCTCAGTCTTCGATACTGACAAATCAATATATGTATATGAAACTGCTGGATTTGAACTTTTTATTTGTAGTAATCCAGCTTCTTTTCTGCCTTATCCATAATGTACGCAACTATAAAATTGAATACATAATAGAAAACGCCTGCAACTATGAGAGGTGTCATGGAAGTCTGGCTCGAAGACAGTGCCTTCGCTTTTGTGAACATCTCCATTACGGAAATAGAGAATGCCAGGGATGTATCCTTTACCAGAGTTATGACTTCATTGGTCACAGATGGAAGTATACGCTTGATCACCTGAGGCATGATAATGCTGAAAAAGGTCTGGACCCTGCTGTATCCAAGGATCTCCGCTGCCTCATACTGTCCCACCGGCATGGACTGGATTCCCGATCTGTATATCTCCGCAAAATAGGCTGCGTAATTAATGATAAATCCGATATATACAGCCATATTTCTGTATGTTGGATTCAGCTTGATGTTAAAAAGATAATACGGTCCGTAATATACCACAAAAAGCTGGAGCATAAGCGGTGTTCCTCTCATTATTGAGATATACACCTTTGTAATAGTGCTGATGGTAGTGTTCTTTGACATACGGCCCAATGCCACAACCAGTCCAAAAGGAAGGCTGAAAAGCAGTGTTATTCCGAAAATCTGGACAGATACCAGAAGGCCTTCAAATAATTCAAATATGATCTGTGAAATTGACACAGTGATTCCTCCAATTATAAAAACTTTTTCTGATTATACAAAACGCTTTATCAAGATGCAATGATAAATCGATAAACTGAGCTCCGTAAAAAAACAGCTTTAAAAGTAACATACACTCTCTTTACTATACCAATAAAGAATCTGCATATCACTCTTAAAGCTGTCTTTTAAAGTTATACTTTACTTATTCATATTTCCAAAATGAAGGACTATTCTTCGCTGTCTTTTTCATCCTCGATAAATTCGATATTTCCCTGCATCCATATCTTGCCCTTGAATCTTCTTCCTACCGCGGGAACACCTTCAAGATCTGATTCATTGATGGCAACATGGAAGATACAGTCATTGCAGCTTATCTTCATGTCCACCACATTTTCATGAGTGTAAACATTTTCCTTTACTCTCAGGGATACGATCTCACCAAGTATGGAATAAATATCACACTCTACACCTGTAGGCATGAAACTTGTCTCAACCACACTGTAGAGATCCTCAGTCAGGAGTCTGTGCTGTGCCTCATTATACATGTTGATATCTGTCTCAGTCAGGGTATTGATAGCCTCCTGATCTCCCTGACGGGCAGCTTCAACAAGGCTCCTGCGCTCATTGCTCTTGCTCTTACGGGTCTCCATATCTTCCTTCTTTTCTATAGGAAGAAGTATCTTACCCTCGCTTGCAAGCCCTGTAAGGAACGCCTGACGGGCTTTTACATGCATCTGCATCTTTACGAGCTCTCTGAGCTGAACAGAATTAGTCAGATAGAAAATAAGTGTTATACCGGATCTGAAATCCTCAAGAACTCCTGCATAGGTCTCTTTCTCAAGATGTCTTTCCACAGAACCTGCTTCTGTAAGGGTTCCGTCATAGGATCTCATATATGGGAAATAATAATTCCTGTGAAATACACCATCACTGGTCCTCTCACCGACAACAGCTATGCCCATGGACGGAGCAACAGGAAGCTGATACTGTTCAATAACCGAACCGTCTGTGCCGTTTATGACCAATGTCTTATTCTTTTCATTTACAGCACGTTCTATCAGCGGCTCCAGCTGCATATCTGTTTGAATTTTTGAAAATCCGATTGTTCTCAGAAATTTATGCATGAATACCTCTTTACTGTCTATGCAAACCTCTGTGTTAAACCAACGAAAGTCAGGTGGATGCCCACCTGACTCCCGTATCTTACTATAACCACTTATTAAATGCAATCACTTATACAAGTCCCTGTGCGAGCATAGCTTCTGCAACCTTCTCGAAACCTGCGATGTTGGCACCTACTACGAAATCACCCTCATGACCATACTTCTTTGCTGCTGCAGCAACATTCTTATAGATATTAGTCATGATATCCTTAAGCTTTCCGTCAACCTCTTCAAAGGTCCAGCTGAGTCTCTCTGAGTTCTGAGACATCTCAAGTGCGGAAACTGCAACACCACCGGCATTTGAAGCCTTGGCAGGCATATAAAGAATCTTTGCTGCAAGATATGCGTCAATGGCATCTGAATCAGATGGCATGTTAGCACCCTCTGCAACTGCCCAGCATCCGTTTGCAAGAAGAGTCTTTGCTTCCTCACCGTTGATCTCATTCTGAGTTGCACATGGAAGAGCGATATCACACTTAACGCCCCATGGCTTCTCACCCTCATGATACTCTGATCCCGGTACACGCTTAGCATACTCACTGATCCTTGCTCTCTCTACCTGCTTGATCTGAACAAGAACATCGAAATCAATGCCGTTTGGATCGTATACATATCCGTTTGAATCAGAACATGTAACCACCTTTGCACCAAGAGCAGTAGCCTTCTGAATAGCGTACTGTGCAACATTTCCTGAACCGGAAACAACGATTGTCTTGCCTTCAATAGACTTTCCGGCTGCCTTTACCATCTCTTCGGTGATGTAAACGAGACCGTATCCTGTAGCTTCAGGTCTTGCAAGAGAACCACCGAATGAAAGTCCCTTACCTGTAAGAACTCCCTCATAAAGACCGGTAAGTCTCTTATACTGTCCGTAAAGATATCCTACCTCACGTCCGCCAACTCCGATATCACCGGCAGGAACGTCTGTATCCTTTCCGATATACTTGAAAAGCTCTGTCATGAAGCTCTGGCAGAAACGCATAACCTCTGCATCTGACTTGCCATGAGGATCAAAATCAGAACCGCCCTTACCTCCGCCGATTGGAAGACCTGTAAGAGAATTTTTCAGGATCTGCTCCATGCCGAGGAACTTAAGTATAGACTGTGTAACTGAAGGATGGAAACGGAGACCGCCCTTGTATGGTCCGATTGCTGAATTGAACTGTACTCTGTATCCAAGATTTACATGGTTAACACCCTTATCATCAGTCCAGGGTACTCTGAATGTGATGATTCTCTCAGGCTCTACGAATCTCTCAAGAAGAGCGTTCTTTCTGTATACATCCTCGTTCTTCTCTACGATAGGATCAAGAGAGCTGAGAATTCTCTCTGCAGCCTCAAGGAACTCAGGCTCATTTGGATGTTTAGCCTTTAAATTTTCAAATACTTCTGCAACATAAGACATAAGATTTTCCTCCTTCAGGAAACATTTCTTAATTAAAAAAATCCGGATGCCAGGACAGACTACGCCCTCTTTCCTGAAAGGCGCCCCCATTGGCTCCGAATCTCTGTGTTTAACACAGCAAATATATCACGTCATAACTTTTGAGTAAATATAAAATATCAGATATGCCAATTTTATATATCTTCTTGAAACAGGGGACCTGCTGACCCTTTTATTTACACGCTCACGGACTGCTGAGTCTGTCTTTACAGTACAAAAAGAAGTGAAAGTCTTTTAAACTCTCACTTCTTCTTTTATATGAACTTGCTGCCACAAGGTTCACGTTTTTTCAACAGATTCTATTCTCTCTATACTAACAATTGATTGTCACAGCCCTTATTACTCTGTGTACTCCTTGACACAATCCATGATCTCAACAGGTGTCTTGTCATTCTTCTCATACTTCTTTCCGTAGAATGCAAGCTTATACATTTCCTTGAGATCTGAAATCAGCGGATAACGTGGGTTGGCACCTGTACACTGATCGTCAAAGGCATTGACACTCATTTCATCAAGAGTCTTAAGGAAATCCTCCTCTGTTACGTTATAGTCCTGGATTCTTTCCTTTACACCAACTGTCTTCTTGAGCTCATTTATCTTTTCGCAGAGCTTGTCTACAGCCTTCTTGTCATCTGACTCGTTAATGCCTACAAAACGTGCACATTCAGCGTATCTCTTAAGTGTATGAGGATACTCATACTGTGGGAATGTACCCATCTTTGGAGGCTGCTCGGAAGAGTTATATCTTATTACTTCGGTGAGAAGCAGAGCGTTTGCAAGTCCGTGAGGAATGTGATGATATGCTCCCAGCTTATGAGCCATTGAGTGACAGATTCCGAGGAATGCATTGGCAAAAGCCATACCTGCCATGCAGGAAGCATTAGCCATCTCGTCACGTGCCTTGATGTTTGTCGGCTCGTTATAGGCTGTTGGAAGATAATCAAATACTCTCTTCATTGCCTGAAGTGCAAGACCGTCTGTATACGGTGTTGCCATCATACTTGCATATGCCTCAAGAGAGTGTACCAGTACGTCGATACCTGATGCTGCTGTGAGTCCTCTCGGCTGTGTCATCATGTTGTCTGTGTCCACAATGGCAATGTTCGGAAGAAGCTCATAGTCTGTGATAGGATACTTGGTTCCTGTCTCCTGATCTGTAATTACCGCGAACGGTGTTACCTCAGAACCTGTTCCTGATGATGTAGGGATAGCTACAAAGAGGGCCTTTGTACCCATCTTAGGGAACTGGTATACCTTCTTTCTAATATCGATGTAACGCATTGCCATGTCAGCGAACTTTACTTCAGGATGCTCATAAAGTACCCACATGATCTTTCCTGCATCCATTGCTGAACCGCCGCCGAAAGCGATGATAGTGTCAGGATTGTAACGTGCCATCTGCTCAGCACCCTCTACAGCATTGGCAAGAGTAGGATCCGGCTGAACATGTGAGAATACTCTGTAATCTATTCCCAGCTCATGGAGCTTGTCTGTAATAGGCTTGATATATCCTGCTGAATCAAGGAAGGAGTCTGTTACGATAAATACCTTCTTCTTGTCATATACATCCTTAAGCTCATTCAGAGCAACAGGCATACATCCCTTCTTGAAATAAACCTTCTCAGGTGTTCTGAACCAAAGCATATTCTCTCTCCTCTCTGCAACTGTCTTGTAATTCAAAAGATGCTTGATACCAACGTTCTCCGAAACAGAGTTTCCACCGTAAGAACCGCATCCAAGTGTAAGAGAAGGAGTTACCTTGAAATTATAAAGGTCACCTATACCGCCATGGGAAGATGGCATGTTGTGAAGTATTCTGCATGCGTGCATTGCAACTGCATGCTTATGTATCTTTTCTGTCTCACGTGGATCGATAAAAAGAGATGCTGTGTGTCCAGGACCGCCATCCATAAGAAGGATCTCTGCATTCTTGATAGCTGCATCAAAGTCCTTTGCCTTATACATTCCGAGAACAGGAGAAAGCTTTTCATGTGCAAAAGGCTCTGCCTTTGTGTTGTCTGAAACCTCTCCGATGATAACCTTCTTGTCATGAGGAATCTTAACACCTGCAAGCTCTGCTATCTTCCATGCAGGCTGGCCTACGATCTTTGCATTGAGTGAGCCGTTGATAATGATGGTCTTTCCAACCTTCTCACGCTCCTCCTTGTTGAGGAAATATGCACCTCTGTATTCAAATTCCTTCTTGACCTTATCGTAAATGTCCGCAACAACCGTTACTGACTGCTCTGAAGCACAGATCATACCGTTATCAAAGGTCTTTGAGTGAAGAATTGATGAAACCGCATTCTCAATATCTGCTGAAGAATCGATGATGCATGGATTGTTTCCGGCACCAACTCCAAGGGCCGGTGTTCCTGATGAATAAGCCGCATTTACCATTCCCGGACCGCCTGTGGCAAGAATGCAGTCTGCTGAACGCATGATTTCGGATGTCATCTCAAGTGAAGGCTCATCTATCCATCCGATGATGTTCTCCGGAGCTCCTGCAGCTACCGCAGCATCAAGTACGATCTTTGCAGCAAGGCTGGTGCACTTCTTTGCTCTTGGGTGCGGACTGATGATGATACCGTTACGTGTCTTCAAGCAGATAAGTGTTTTAAAAATTGCTGTTGAAGTAGGGTTTGTTGTCGGTATAACTGCTGCGATGAGGCCCAGAGGCTCGGCAACTGTCTTTGTTCCGAATGCCGGATCCTCATCGATAACTCCGCAGGTCTGAACATTCTTATACTTGTTATAAATATACTCAGCTGCGTAGTTGTTCTTGATAACCTTGTCCTCAACTACGCCCATGCCTGTTTCCTCAACAGCCATCTGTGCAAGCTGGATACGCATCTGATTTGCAGCTGTAGCAGCTGCATTGAAGATCTTATCAACCTGCTCCTGGCTGTATGTAGCAAACTTCTCCTGTGCTTCACGAACCACCTGAATCTTTGCTTCAAGTGTTTCCATATCCTTTACAATTGTCGGATTCTTTACTTTACTCATGTGATTTCCTCTTTTCTGTGGCAACAAAAAATGAAATAGTTCCATTCGTGAACATCGTTATTTTTTTATCAATATCGATATTGACAGTATATAGCTCTGATATTTTTTTGTCAATATCGATATTGATATTTTTTTATCAATCTGCCATGTAAAAAAAAGAGACTGATGAAAGCAATCATCAATCTCTTTATAAAAATCTGTTCAGCCTACTCTGAGCCTGAATTTCTGAGCTGCACGTTCAGAATCCACCATGGCGATATCAGCCCCCAGTGTCTGCAGCTTTTTGTCGAAATGCTCATATCCTCTCTGGATATAACCTATCTCGTTTACTGTTGTTATTCCCTCGGCACAAAGTCCCGCAATAACCAGAGCCGCACCGGCTCTCAAGTCCAGTGCATTGACACTGGCACCTGTGAAACCCTTTACTCCGTCAATAACGGAAACATTGCCCTCGACCTTTATATTTGATCCCATTCTCGCAAGCTCATCGACATACTTGAATCTGTTCTCAAATATAGACTCTATGACCACCGATGTCCCTTCGGCAAGAGCCAGGGTCACAGCCATCTGTGGCTGCATATCGGTAGGGAAACCAGGATAAGGAAGAGTCTTTACATCTGTAGGATGCTGAATCTCCGCACCTATCACACGCACAGCTTCATCATACTCATAGATGGTATTGCCCATCTCGAGAAGCTTTGCGGATATGGACTCCAGATGCTTGGGAATGACATTCTTTATAAGCACATCTCCCCTTGTTGCAGCTGCAGCACACATAAAGGTTCCCGCCTCTATCTGATCAGGAATTACCGCATATGTGGTTCCATGCAGTTTTTTCACACCCTTGATACGGATGGTATCTGTACCGGCACCCTTGATATTGGCTCCCATTGAATTCAGGAAGTTCGCAACATCTACGATATGAGGCTCCTTTGCCACATTCTCCACTATGGTCCTGCCCTCCGCAAGAGCGGCTGCAAGCATGATGTTAATAGTGGCTCCTACCGAGACCACATCAAGATAGATATGAGCTGCCTTCAGTCCGTCAGGTGCTTCTGCATGAACACATCCGTTCTTGATCTCTACATTGGTTCCGAGTGCTCTGAAGCCCTTGATATGCTGATCTATCGGTCTTGAGCCGATAGCGCATCCACCCGGAAGCGGAACTATGGCCTTATTGTATTTTCCAAGCAATGCTCCGATAAAATAGTACGATGCCCTGATCTTTCGGATGTACTCATCATCGATTGAAACATCCTGAATATTAGACGCATTTATAAGGGCAGTATGTCTGTCAATGCGTTTAACAGTTGCTCCCACTTCCTTGAGAGCCTCCAGCATAACGTTTATATCACGTACGTCCGGCAGATTTTCTATTGTAACATCGTCATCTGTTAAAAGCGCTCCGGCAATAATACCTAATGCGGCATTCTTTGCCCCGCCGATCACGACTTCTCCGTGCAGCGGTTTTCCGCCTTTCATGATAAACTGTTCCATATATCTCCTTGAGTCAGCACGCAAATCTGCAAAAGAGCGCACTAAACCTTTTTACATAATCTAAGAGATTATAATTGAAGGCTGCTATTTTTGCAACCGCCTGATGGCAATTGTTCATTGCTGATGTATTATGACACAACAATTTGATAATGTCTCTTAAATTTTGGTTAACAAATCTTTCACGAAAATACACTGAGTATTTCATTTGAAACCTTTTCGGTTATGGCCTGAACGTTATTCACGAAAATCAGATCCTGCACTCTGTTATCAAAGATGAACTGTGTGAGATTGTCCCTGTAATAGCGATAATCCACAACATATACATTTTGATAATGATCCACCAGAAAAGGAACGAAAGCATTGCCATAGGATTCTTTTACGACCACACAGCTCGAACCGTCGGTAATCTTAGGATTGTTGATAACAGTAAAAGCATTATCCCCCTTGATAAAGCAATTATACTTTCTTCCGGCATTGGCCTCGGATACGTCATTGATTATATTTGCCTTATAGGTCTGACCGTTTTCATCCGTAGCCACCATATCATTTGTTCCCATAGGTATCCAGGCTTCAACATGGTCAGGATTTGCCTTAAGGGCTTCGTTTCGGTTGGTGGCAAAATAGAAGGTGCCGTAGAACCCACTGTAATCAACATACTGAAACCCACTTAGCTCATGTGGTGTTATGCCCTTTTCCTCACAGAATGCCCTATAGGAATAATAAGCACCGAGGGCCGTCCAGTGATGATCCGTGTTAAAGAAAATGTACTCATCTCTGTGGGCATAAAGCGTATCAAATACGGATAACCTGTGTATACCCGGATCCATCATACTGAAAATATAGTTAAAGGCATCCTGCATATTTCCCGATCCAAGCTCCTCCTGCAAAGAAGGATCAAGTTCTACACCGAAGCTGTTGGGAACCAGAATATCATATACATTGACCTCGGGAAGCATAGCCTTAACCGTATTCAGAACTGACGCATATTTCACAGAACCGCCCTGATTGTAGTAGAAGATCTCATAGGCCTTGTTATTGCTGACATAGATATTTCCCGCCTGCTCACCGGTCACTTCCACCTCTTCCTTCGGCTCTGTATCCACCTTAAGGGTTCCGTCCGCATTGGTCTCCACCAGAGACTGATACATGTCCACCGTTTCTTCAGGTGTCTCTTCCTGGGCATCGGTTTCCAGTGTCACAAGCGGTGCAAGGGATTCCGCAGTTTCCGGAATGGTATCCTCTACCACATCAGATTTATTACCATAGTAGGACTCCCCTCCCTCTCCGTAAAATGATTCCATCTTTGATTCCAGGCCGAGAAGATCTTCCTTAAAGGGAAATGTATCCGAATACCATTTTTCCAGATCTGTAAAGTAGCTCCCGTTTATGACCCCATTCCGGCTGAGCCCGGGAAGTTCGGCGAGTGCACGCTTCTCAGACTCTGAATAGGTCGGTCTGGCTGCCAATGCCCCCACCGCAAAAATTCCGGCAAAAGCCACCATGGAAGCCCCGGCCATAAATCTGGCTCCATTACTTTTCAGTTCTTTTTCCACTGCATGGAAATCTATCTCTTCACCATTCCCGACTTTTGCCGCTTCTCCGGCAGGAGCGTCTCTTTCCTCATCCTTTGAAGCCTCCGGTTCTGAAGGAGCTTTTACTTCCGGGTTTTCAACAGCTGCCGCATCCGGAGATTCCGGCACCGGAATCGGTTCTTCCACAGCAGCCACTGCTTCTTCAGAGATATTCTGTAAGGCTGGATCAGCTTCTTCAGAAGGTTCAGAAGGTTTCGGACTTTCCGCCGGTGTTTCCGTCTTCATCTCTGTAATGTCATCTGCCAGTGAATCTGCCAGCTTTCTTATCACATTAAAATCCGCGGATTCGTTTATTTTATTTTCGTCGTTTCTATTATCGTCAATCATCTTTTATATTTTCATCCTACAGACTCAGAACTGATTGTATAAAAATGGAGTATAACTTGCTCCGACCATGGATAAAACGGAAATAAAGAGAAAGATCAGCATCAGTACAAAACGAACACTGTAATACACAAATTCAATCCTGGTTCTTTCATTTTTTCTTTTTCTGAGTCTGTTTTCAAATCTGGCGATCATACGCTCATGGTTTTCGGTATCCTTCTTGCGCACTTCCTTAAGAATATCACTGCTGTTCTCTGCGAATTTTTCCATAAGAACCTGATCTCTGGTCACCTCCTGTTCATACAAGGAGCTTTCTTTAACAAGATTTTTCATCTCATGCACTTCTTTTCTGAAGCTGTGATTGAGTCTTTCGCTTATTTTTACAGCAAGTTCCTTCCATACCGGCGTACAGACAGTCAGAGCCAGGATAATGAAATATATATTTCCACGCAGGGTAAGTATCTCCGAAGTACTGTAAAGTGCCTTTCCGCTTCTTCCGAGCATGACTCTGAGTACTTCCAAAAGCTTAGGGAAGTCAGTGATTCGGAACAGTATCCACCCAAAATACACGATTATCAATGTGTATAAATGTAAAAAGACTGCAGTGATTACGTTCTTCTCTGCCTTTATCCCTGTCTTTTGTCCATACTTACGAAAAGCATTTTCCACCACTATAAAGAAGAAATGATACATTCCCCAAAGTATGAAATTGAGACTTGCTCCATGCCATATCCCTGTAAGGAACCACACCACCGAAAGATTCAGGATCAGTCGGAAAAAACCAACCCTGCTTCCCCCCAATGGGATATAAACATAATCTCTGAAAAAACTGCTGAGAGATATATGCCAGCGCCTCCAGAAATCTCTTACCGAATCCGCTGCATAGGGATAATCAAAGTTCTCCGGATACTTAAGGCCTATCATCTGGCCCAGCCCCAGTGCCATGTCAGAATAAGCGGAAAAATCAAGGTAAATCTGCAACATATAACACAGAGATCCCATGTATGCTCCGAAAACCGAGTATTCCCCGCTTCCGGAAAGCGGCAGGAACAACTCCGCAAGCTTTCCGCAATGATCTGCGAGAAAGGCTTTCTTGGCAAGACCTATGCTGAATCTCCATACACCATCGGAAATAGTCGCATAGGAAAGACTTCTGTCTTTAAACTGTGAAGCCATCACATCATATCGAACTATCGGTCCCTGGGTGACCTGATGAAATATGACGGTATAAAGCATGACATCAAAAAATCCGCCTGCTTTTACACGTCTCATGTAGACATCCGAGATATAGCTGATGAGCTTAAATGTATAAAAGGAAATACCCAGAGGCATGCCTAATCTCAGGATGCCTTCCCTGATTCCTCCGTAAGAAGCTATATCAAATTTGGTCAGCAGAAAATTGCTGTACTTAAAAACCATAAGGACAGCAGCAAGTACCAAACACCCAACAGTAAGCCAGATTTTGGCAGATCTATGATTTTTTTCGTAGGCATCCTGAGCTGCAGGGCTCATAAATTCCTCATCTCCGACCTGATGATCCGGAGATTCACTGTCAGCCTTGTCAAGAGCTGCCTGAATCATCCTTCCGGTCATCCATGCAAATGCTGCCATAATAACGATGAGGACCAGACAGTTTATACCGCTGAAAGCATAGAAAACCAGTGAAGCCGCCAGCAGCCAGATATTTCTTATCCTGTTCCCCTGCAATACATAATAAATCAGGATAAATACAGGGAAGAATGCCGCTACAAAAAACAGACTTGTAAAATTCATCACATACCTCAAAATAGTGGCTTAATTATACCACAGCATTTATACTATTGCCATTTTACCTTTTTTCATGTATACTTCACTTGCTTCGGGGTTGTTTGGGCCCCACGCAATGGGTCCCTCGAACCGTGTCAGGACGGGAACGTAGCAGCACTAAGAGGATCCTCCCATGTGACGTGGATACACCTTTTCAACCCCGGAGTATTTTTTTGTAAAAATATAAAGCGGCTGTTACACCTCTTTTTGATGTAACAGTCGCTGTTTTTTCGTTTCGGTCATTCAAAGCCTTATTACTTCTATGAAATCCCATAAACTCTTTTGGCATTTTCTGTGGTAACATGTATAACATCCTCAGTGCTCATGCCTTTAAGCTCTGCGATTTTTTCTGCTACATATCTGAGGTTTCCCGGATTATTCCTTGTTCCCCTGAGAGGAACAGGAGCCATATACGGACAATCCGTTTCAAGAACGATGTTCTCTATCGGCAAGATTTCAGCCACTTCTTTTATCTTCTTTGAATTCTTGAAGGTAACAACTCCGCCGATTCCTACACACATCCCCAGCTTCGCGTACAGCTTTGCCATCTCCAGGGAATAGCCGAAACAGTGTATGATTCCGCCGTTTTCGTATCCCCCCTCTGAAACTATCATATCGTATGTATCCTTCGCTGCATCACGGGAATGAACATTGATAGGAAGCTTAAGCTCTGAAGCAAGTCTGAGCATACGTCTGAAGGTCTCCTTCTGTATCTCCGGTTCAGGATCAGCTCCCATAAGAGCCTCAGGATCCGGTTCCTTTCCTGCTTTGTGGGCGGTTTCTGTGATCCCTTCTCTGGTATAATGGTAGTCCAGTCCGATCTCACCTATGGCAACGATCTTATGAAACTTATCACCGGAGCCTTCTCTGTCCGTTTTTACCATTTCCCTGATTTCATCCAGGTCTTCATCCTTTAATACATCACTATGATCCGGGTGGAACCCGACCGCAGCATAAACATTGTCATATTTTTCGGCCAGTTCCAGCGCTTTACGGCTGGAAGGCATATCAAAACCGATTTCTGTAAAAGCCGTAATTCCCGCATCCCGCAAGGATCCGATAATAATGTCTCTGTCCGATGAAAAGCTCTCATCATTCAGATGTGCGTGAGTATCAAAAATTTTTGTCATTTCTATCATACAGTAATCATCGCTCCGATATAAATCATCATATAAAACACTGTGAGATGAAGGGGATAATATATATAGTACAGCCACTTCGTATTAAATCTTCCCCTGTACCCGTCATAGAACCATATCGGGATAAAGCACAGCACCGGAAAAAAACAAGATGACACCGAACCGATGGCTGTAACCAGAGCACCGCTTATTATCTGAAGTATCTTTTCCTTGTGGAAATTGTACATAAGCGCTATGGATACAACGCCTACAAGTCCAAACTGAAGTCTTCCGTAATATGCAATTCCGGCTCCGATAATAACCGAAAGCCATTTTAAACCTATATTCTTGCGCCACTTATACATGAAATGCATCACCAGAAGCGAAAGTGCCAATGTGAACATCGGATTCTGAAGCTCCCAGTTGTAGGTCCGATTGAACATGCAAAGGTCAAAGGGAACCTCGGAAATAATCGCAAAAATAAAGACTCTAAGGAAATATCTCCAGAAATTGGAGGTGTTTATAAAACCTTCTACCAAAAGAAAGGCAAAGAAGGGGAAACTGAAATGACGAAATGTTATGAGAAAATCATATAGTTTGAGCCAGCTTGCACCTTCCTCAGTAGCTATCGCCATCTGATAATACTCGTTCACATAACCGTACAGTTTACCGTTTCGGATAATGACAACCGCAAAATAATATGCGGTCATCATTAAAGCAGCTATGAACTTCAGTGTCCCACCGGAAATACCTATATTCTTTTTCTTATTGTTGAGTACACTATGATAAGTTGTCATAATCCAACTATCTGTTCATTAACAGATCACAGAACCTGATGGCATCTTGCTCATTGGTGTCATTAGAGCGATATTTCCATCATTATCCTCAGCAGCTATGATCATACCCTGTGATTCCTCTCCGGCTATGGCACGTGGAGCGAGGTTTGCAACGATCATTACACGCTTTCCTACAAGATCTTCCGGATTGTAAGCCTTCTTGATACCACTGAGGATAGTACGTGTCTCTGAACCTACCTGAACCTTGAACTTCAGAAGCTTCTTTGACTTCTTCACCTCTTCTGCATGAAGGATCTTTCCTACACGGAATTCAATCTTTGCAAAATCATCGTAAGTTATCTCAGGCTTCTTTTCAAAATCACCGATCTTTGTATCAGGGAGACAGTCGCCGTTCTCATCTGTATCTTCAGGCATTCCGTCACCTTCAGCTGTAAGGGAAGACTCCTCAGAAGCAGCCTCTGGGCCATTCTCCTTTGCCTGTGCGGCTTCAAAAGCGGCAATCTGTGCAGCCTCGATCTTCTCGACCTCCTGCATAACATCCTCTTCCTTCTTACGCTCGAAGAGTGTAGCAGGCTCTGATGTTACCTTTGTTCCGGACTTGTAAAGGCCCCACTTATCCATATCGGAAAGATCACGCTTCTCGGCATTGATCTCCTTGAGAATAGACTCAGCTGTCTCAGGCATGAAGCTCTCAAGCACTGATGCACCTATATTGATGGCCTCAGTGAGATTATACATAACTGTCTTGAGACGATCGGACTTCTCAGGATCCTTTGAAAGTACCCATGGCTCTGTCTCATCGATATACTTGTTGGATCTGCGGAAAATATCAAATACTGCTGTAAGAGCATCGGCTACTCTGAGCTGATCCATCTTCTCTGTAGCAATCTTAACAGCATTGAGTATAACATTCTTGAGATCCTCATCTACCGGCTCTCTGACACCCTTGTCCTCTACAACTCCTTCGAAATACTTATTTGTCATGGAGATAGTGCGCTTTACAAGGTTTCCGAGAATGTTGGCGAGCATAGAATTGTAACGCTCTACCATAAGCTCCCATGAAATAACACCGTCATTCTCGAATGGCATCTCATGGATAACGAAGAAACGTACCGCATCCACACCGAAAAGTCTGGCCAGATCATCAGCATAGATCACATTTCCTCTGGACTTTGACATCTTGATGCCTTCCTGTGACTTACCTGCTGCAGTAAGGAGCCATGGATGACCGAATACCTGTTTTGGAAGAGGAAGATCGAGGCTCATAAGGAAGATTGGCCAGTAAAGTGTATGGAATCGGATTATATCCTTTCCTATAAGATGAAGATCACATGGCCAGTACTTGGCGAACATGGCATCATCGTTGCCGTCAACGTCATATCCAAGACCTGTGATATAGTTTGTAAGAGCATCAAGCCATACATAAACTACATGCTTAGGATCGAAATCAACAGGGATTCCCCACTTGAAGGAAGTTCTTGATACACAAAGATCCTGAAGACCCGGCTTAAGGAAGTTGTTTACCATCTCATTCTTACGTGAAACAGGCTGTATAAACTCAGGATGCTCCTCAATATGCTTCATAAGACGGTCTGCATACTTGCTCATCTTGAAGAAATAAGCTTCCTCACGTGCCTTCTCAACATCTCTTCCGCAATCAGGACACTTTCCGTCCACAAGCTGGGAATCGGTCCAGAAAGACTCACATGGTGTACAGTACCAGCCCTCATACTCAGACTTGTAAATGTCACCCTTGTCATACATCTTCTTGAACATCTTCTGAACCTGCTTCTCGTGATATTCATCTGTTGTACGGATGAACTTATCATAGGAAGTATTCATAAGATCCCAGATGGTTCTGATATCACCGGCTGTTTTGTCAACATACTGCTTGGGTGTGATACCTGCTGCCTCTGCCTTTAATTCGATTTTCTGACCATGCTCATCTGTTCCTGTCTGGAATCTTACATCATAGCCCTGAAATCTTTTATAACGTGCGATTGCGTCTGCAAGAACGATTTCATAGGTATTGCCGATATGAGGCTTACCTGATGCATAAGCAATGGCTGTTGTAATATAGTACGGTTTCTTTTCCATAAATCACTCTTTCCGGCAGCCCTAATGGAAGGCAGCCTGATTATATTATTTAATGCGCGTCATGCATATCAATGCCTTAACTTTATAAATATAAATTATGAATCCTTAAAAAGCAAGTTTGGGCGGACAGCAGGGACTGTATCATGAACATTCAAAGAAATGCGAAAGGAGCAGGACCTCCCCTTTAGGATATCCTGCTCCATAATATGAACTGAATTTACTGAATTGTAATATCACAGCCTGAAAGCTCAAAGTTAAGTGCAAATGTATCGGCTACAGCCTTCTTTGCAGTCTCCTCATCAAGTCCCTCACCTGCAGAGAAATCACTGAGTACAAGTGTACCCTTCTTGATGGAAACGGTGGATGAATCCGCTCCCGGACCTGCTGCCTGAGTCTCACCTGTTTCCTCTTCTGTAAAGCTTATAAGCTTTGTAGAAGCACCGACTGTTCCGAGCTCTATAAGCTTGTCAAGAAGAGCCTGATCTGTAAGCTCATCCACAGAATCCATAACCTGTGACATCTTATCGTTTACTATGGCATAAACAACTACTGTATCAACAACCGGTGCATTAGGATCCGGCTGCTTTGAAAGAGGAAGGCCGTTTTCAGGATTTGTCTCTTCCATTGTAGTCTCCTGAATGATGCTGCCATCCGGTGCTGTCTCTGTCTTTGCTGATTCTTTATCATTCTTTGCCTTACTGCCACAACCGGCAACAGCAAGCATAGTAGCTGCAATCATAATCATAGCAATGAACTTCTTCATAAAAAATCTCCTCAAATTAACTCTGTAAAAGTCAATATATATCCTTGTAATATAAAATGAAAGACCCTCTCGAGCCTCTCAAAAAATACAGACTGTAATATATCAAAGCTTCATTGCAATTTCAAGTACAGTGCGTAAATCTTAATCTTTACGCAAAAAAATCCTAGTTTATATGCTATGCTTAACAAAACACTCATATTATCGTCATTAAAGAGGAGAATAAAATGTCAGGAACACTGTATGTGTGTGCAACACCCATAGGAAATCTGGAGGACATCACCTTCAGGGTCATAAACTGTCTGAAATCCGTAGACATTATCGCCGCAGAAGATACCAGAAATTCCATAAAGCTTTTAAATCACTTCGATATTCATACACCCATGACCGCATATCATGAGTTCAACAAATACGATAAAGCCAAGGCGCTCGTAAGTGACATGTTAAACGGAAAGAATGTCGCTATAATCACCGATGCCGGAACCCCCTGTATCTCAGACCCGGGAGAAGAACTGGTCCGCCAGGCTGCCGAAGCCGGCATCACCATAACGTCACTCCCCGGTCCTGCTGCAGCGATCACGGCATTGACCATATCCGCCCTCTCTACCAGAAGATTTGCATTTGAAGCCTTTCTTCCTACAGAAAAGGCAGATAAAAAAGAAAGGGCAAGAATACTGGAGGAACTCCGTACCGAGACCCGGACCATGATTCTTTATGAAGCTCCTCACAAGCTGAAGGCCACATTAAAAGATCTGGCAAAGACTCTTGGCGATGACCGCCGTATCTCCTTATGTCGTGAACTGACAAAAAAGCATGAGGAAGCTGTTCGAACCACCATCGGAGAAGCAGTTGCCAGATATGAAAACGAGGAACCAAGAGGTGAGTATGTTCTTGTCATAGAAGGACGTGATCCTTCCGACATCGCCGCAGAAGTAGTGGCGAACTGGAACGACATGCCTCTGGAAGAACATATGGAGCATTATCTAAAACAGGGGTTTACAGAAAAGGACGCAATGAAGGCTGTTGCCAAGGATCGTGGCGTTTCAAAACGTGATATTTACAACAAACTAAAAACCTGACGGAGAACAAAAAATATCCCCTAAGCCGGAAACGAATCCGGGCCTTAGGGGACACAGATGATCTCTGTCAGGTTTTGTTATATCTTACTTTCATTATTTTGCCTGCAAAGCTTTTTATTTTTTCAATGCTGTAACTTGCCAGAAGAGACAGTAAAAATACTGTAGGTATCCTTATCAGTAAATGGAGTACTTCTTTTCCCAGGGTATCATAACCGTTTGTAAGGTCTATGATGCCAAAACTCCAGTCCGGTCCCTTTCTGAAGAAGATGGTATAGTAAATACCATAGTGAAGAAGATATATCCAGAATGTATATTTTCCTGCTCCTGCTATAAAGTTCACCGGCTTATTGTTCTCATAATTAAAGCTCAGAATAAAAACGACGAAAGCAGTACTCTGGACTGTGGCAAAGGCACAATTCCAGTATAGGTAAAAATCCTGCGAACTGTTTAGTATGAAAACCTGCTGCTGCAGGAAAAATCTCAATGCAAAGGTCACTATCAGTACTATAAGTGATATGAGCCTTATCCGGTTCTTTATTTCTGCCATCTCCGGCTTGACAAAACAATCTCTCAGTTTTTTAATCTCTGCCCCTATCATAAGAAGCATGGCCGGTGCCGTATACAGCATGAAGGGTGATATCTGCACAGGCGAAAAACTGATAAGACCTGTCATATTAAGATCCATCAGAATCTGATTAAAAAATATAAATCCTATGATGAACCACCTGTATTTCCGGAAACAGTCTTCTCTGTAGACCCTATTATATACTGTGTTATATCTTTTGCTGGTTTTTGGAACCTCACCCCTTTGTCCACCTTGCAAAACCGCCTGTATATCCTGTTTTTCTCCTGAAGAATCTTTTTTCAGCTTCTCCGAAAAACTTTTATCCACACCGGCATCCGTGCTGTACACACTTTTTGTGTATAAGGGTTTTAACAGGGGGTAGGCCAGAACCAGCTGAAGATAGGTAAAGATATACCAGAGGTGAGCAGCCATACTTTCACGTATATTTCCGCCCCAGGAAAAGAGGTCTGTCATAAACCCATATATATCAAAATTCAGATGGCTAAAACAATATATCAGGTTCTTCTCTCCCCTTATAAAAGGAGAAAACTGGTAGCTCATAAGCATGACCAGGATTCCGGGTAAAACTATACTTGACAGGGCCCGTTTTAATGTAATTATGAACCCTTTCCTGAAAAAGAAGAATCCGCTGAGAATAAAGAACAAGGTCACTCCATCTGCGAAAAGCAGTCTTAAAAACAGCTTGGTGCTGTCCCCTGTCCCCATCACATCCACATGTGTACCTATAACAACAAGACAGGCGACCACTCTTATAAGATCTATCCCTGCATCTCTTCCCTTTTTAATATCTTTTTGTATCTCTTCTGCCATACTCCTCCGCTTAATACATCAAATCAGATAAAATGTTCAAGGACAAAAACCGTAAGACTGCATACTATAGCTGTAGGAAAAAGTCCTCCGCCGAACCAGGCCACGATAATACCTATTATAAGAGCAGCAAGACCGGCCATGGGTTCCGCTGTGGCATGCATAATAGCGGGAAATGTCATAACCGCAAGTGTAACATACGGAACATAATATAAAAAGGATCTTATAGTATCATTCTTTATTTCTTTTCTGATCAGGGTCAGTGGAAGAACTCGTATCAAAAAGGACACCGCGAACATGACCAGAATGTAAACATAATTATTATGCATTTTTTGCCTCCTTCATGTCAGCATCTGAAAAGGTTCTCTCAGCCTCTTCCTTCTTATCCGGATTATCGGCCTGCTCCTTCTCAAGATTCTTTTTGAGTTTCATATTATCCTTGTTTCTTATGGGGAAAAGCACTGCTGCCGCACCGGAAATAACCACAGTAAGAATGATTATTCTTGTTCCGTCACTTAACCCGGAAATAAAAGGCAGCTTTGAACATATGAAGCTTGCGGCCATAGAGAAAAATACAAGTATCCTCACAATGACATTTTTCCTTGCGGGAGGAATGATTATGGCAAGAAACATACCATATAGAAGAACTCCCAGTGCACTTACTATATCCGGAGGAACGATATTACCCACTATAACTCCCGATCCTGTACCAAGGGCCCAGAAGCTTAGGGAACAAACAGCAAGACCGTAATTGTAAAATGGATTGAGCTTTCCCTGAACCATGACAGATGCACCGAAAATCTCATCTGTTATCCAGAAGCCTACCAGCAATCTGTGCGGAAGCTTTGTATCTTCCGGAAGCTTTTGAGACAGAGCCGCTGACATAAGAAGATATCTTGCATTGACGATAGCAGTAATAACTGCCATAGTCAGGTATCCGGCCTTCGAAGCTATAACAGTAAAACCGGCATATTCTCCGGCGGAAGCATTGCATAGAAGGCTGGCAAGAGTAGCCTGAAATACCGTAAGCCCCGCATTGCCGGCAGTAAATCCAAGGGCAAAGGATACGGCAAAATATCCGGCTGCTATGGGAACTCCGTGCTTAAGTCCTTTCAAAAACCAATGCTTATTATCACTATTCATAACCTTCGACTCCATTGCCCTTCCTCTTTTCATATCTGGTCATATTAGTATATCTTTTAATTATATAATTGTTAACATTATTTATATAATGAATAATTATGTCTGAAATTCTGTTACCGGATGTCTCTCAGAAGAGCTGCAACTTCTTATGCAGACTTATCGAGTAAGGGAGAGCACCCTACTCGTTTCCACGTTGGCTGTCCCATGTGCACTCTTGCAAGCACGATGCCCGCGTGACAGCCTTATCGTGAATAAAAAAACATGGTGCCCGATGATATATCTCATCAAAGCACCATGTCATCATATTATATCCTCAGTGGTTAATGCACACACCGTCGTTTCCGAAAATATAAGTCTTTCCGTTTATATCTCTGGTTCCTGTGCACATGACTCCCGCACCGGCTCCCACCTTTGACTCAAGATAGTACCAGGCACCGTTCAGCTCAAGCCATCCTGTATGCATATAACTGTCGGTATCAAAATAATACCAGCTGTCATTTATCTTCTTCCATCCCTGATTATACGGGACTCCGTCTGCGATATACTGCCACTTATATGCAGTCCTTTTCCAGTATGCATTGGCATCTCCGGATCCCAGTGATCCTGCGGATACACTGTTATATGTTCCGTTACTCTTTACATTGGTTGCAAAATTGCCATCAACAGTGGACTTGTAATCACTCAGGAAATCCCATTTATCATCCACATCATAATCACTGGTGTCCGCTGTATAATTTCCCGCATTTGCCCAGTCGGAAATAGCTATATTGTAATACTTGGCGTCATTCCTCTTTGGTATGGCACGGACAGTGACCTTGAGGGTACCTGCCTGAGCGGAATTAATATATCCCGATACGTCATGACTGGTTTCAGAAGTACGATATTTTTTTGTGATCTTCCTGCCGTTTGCGTCTGAATAGCTGACCCGTACTTCATACTCATTTGCTAAGGATACATCCATCCCTGTCCATACTGCTTTTCCTGAAGCGTCGATAACTGCATCCATATATCCCTGCTCATCAGTAGGTATGGCTCTGACAGCTACACCGACCTGACCGTTATAGGCATTACTGAGAGCATTACTTATATTTAAGTAAGTCTTGGACGTGGTATGGTGACTGGTTTTTTCATTACCGTTCTTATCAGGATAAGTTACTACCACCTCATACTTTCCCGCATACTTCACCTCATCCCATCTGACCTGTGAATTTGCGGTATCGATCACCACATTCTCCGGAGCTTTAAGCTCATAAAGGGGATAAACCAGAAGTCTTCCGGAAGCTTCCGTATTATCCACAGATACCACATCCACATAGGTGGTCCTTATGCCTGTTCCGGTGATTTTCAGATCATCATCCAAGGCTCCAGAGCTGCTGCTTATGGTCACATTGATGGTGGATGGAATCGTGGGATTGTTGTCCTTGATGCTTTTTGCATCTGCAACTATTACTGTGTCAATGTCATCTTCTTCACTGACTTCATACTCCGGAAAAAAGCAGATTCCCGCATCCGGCTCTGAAACAGAATCAAGAACAGCATTGATCTCAATATTCTTAACCATTGCAAATGCAGGCACAGCCGTACAAATGCTTACGGTGCTGCACAAAACAGCAGCCTTTACTAAAGCCTTCTTCATCTTGCCCTCCTTATCCTATTCCGAAAACCGAACATATTCCTTCCCATAATTTTACAAATACTGCCTTTATCCTATCAAGAAGTGTCGTAGCCGGATCAGGTATCTCACTGTCCAGAATCTTCGCCTTGGGATCATCCACTGAGATTTCCTCGGAACGGCATACGATGGATATGGATGTGGGCTCCTGATTGTTTGTACTTGTAAGGGATACCTTTGGAGCATCAGGATCCATATTAAGGAAATTGTTGTCTGCTTCCTCTTCATCCATCTTATTGTTGATAGTGTCTCTCAGTTTTCTTCCGGTAGTCTTTAAATGCTTTGTACTATCCACAATATCCTTTGTGTTTTCCACAGCCTGACGGCCTGCTTCAATTCCCGCATCTGCTGCAGCACTTAGATCCGGCTCTGCGGAACGAAGTACATTATTTACATTCTGGAGTGCAGAAGCTGCATCATGAGCTGTCTTCTCCATCTGCATTATGACATTCTCGGAATCCTCAAAGGTTTTCTGTACATCCTCGTAATAAGCATTCATGATTCCGACGAGTCCATCGATATCTGCAATGGTGGCTCGAACGGTATTCATGGTTCTTGCCGCCTGAAATGCTACAGCACCTCCGTCATCCATGATATCCTCAAGATCCGAAATAACATTATTGATGGAATCTATAAGATTCTGTGTCTCATCGGATGAGAAAAGGTCTCCATTTTCATTCTGAAGGTTTATGATGGCATCTGTCAGGGAATGAAGATTGTCAGCAAGCTGATTTACCTCATCATCTGTAGCTATTGTCTCGTTTACCAGCGATTTTGTATTCTTCTTAAGTGAATTAAGCGAATTAAGTGAGTCCGAATAATTTCCGGCCTTTACTGCCTGCTCTCCTGCTCCGCTTTGTATTACCTTCGCGTAAACCTGAACCTTTTCAAAATCAACTCCGGAAGAGGCAGCCTTTTTACCTTCAGCTTCCAGCGCCTCAGTGGTGGCCGCCTGAATATACTCGAGCTGAGCTTTATACTCTGCTATAGCTTTATTTAAATTTGCTTTCTCATTTTCATCTGTTTCTGAAGCTAACTTTACAGCAGCACTCTCCAGTGCTGCCTTTATGGCCGCTGCCTGTGTCCTGGCAGTTTCACCATCCTGCTGAAGCTTTGCAAGTTCATTTCCATGCTCACTTACATATGCAATATATTTTGCCTTAACCTGATCCGAATCAGCGCTTATGACACTATTGCCGGAATTTGCCACCGCGAGTATTGCCGCAAGACTTCCGGAGCTTATTTCGGAAACGCTGTCACCCATCTCTTCGGAAACAGCGGATATGAGACCTTTTTCACTGCTGCTGAGCTGATCTATACCCTTTATATTTGCTGTATTGTCAAGAGAAGCATCTGTAATTATCTCGGATGCACTTGCCTTAATCCTGCTTCTGTTGGACTTTCCTGTAGCTTTATTTGTGGCGGTGTTTATTCCTGTCACCACATCGTTCAGACTGTCAACAGCATCCTTTGCATCATTCGTAAGATCATCAATATCCAGATTTGAGATACTTGTTCCGCTCATGGAGGAACCGAGCTGCTTTAATCTCTTGTTCAGAGTACTCATCTTTGAGCTGGCATCCATGAGGTCCTTGTCCAGATTATTGAGATTGGAATTGATATCATATACCATCCACTGTGTGGTCTTCAGATCCTCATTTACCGGTTCCAGTGTACTCTGAAGATCCCTAAGATCCTGTATAGCCACATCGTTTCCGTTGAAGATCACCTGTGCATTGTTATGGATCTTATCCTTTCCGGACTGCAGGCTTTCAAGCATCCTGTTTGTGAGATCAAGCTGTGTCTGAACATTGGTTACCCCATCTAGTACATCATCGAAATCATCCATGATAGCATTGGTATCATCTCTGAAATCATCTTTTATCTCTTTTATTTCTTTTATCTTTGAAAGATCCCCAACAGTTCCGGGGCTCATCATAAAGATTGCACCCACTGTCTCAAATTTTTCCGTACCGAGCCTTATGACGAAATGCCCCTCTTTGCCCGGAAGCGCCTCAAAAACAATGCCGGTGTACTGACCGAGGGTCGCTGTCTGTGAATCCGGTGCGTCAACGGAATAACATTTCTGCACATCCACAGGAACCGCTACTATCAGCATCATATTGTTTTTCATATAATCCGATACCTTGTCGTTGGGATACGCATCAATATCCATTTCCACAAGACCTGACTGTCCTGCTATCTTATCCGCATCCGTAACGACGCCGTTAAGCTTGTAGGTGATATCGAACTTCCAGGGCACTTCAACCGATTCCGGTTTCAATGTGCCTTCAAAGTAAAATTTCCCGGCATTATACTTCTGCCATGTCACCGAACCTTTACTGAAATCCGGTTTCTGTCCGTCTGACATATTGGTAATGCTTATATAATCACCAAAATCCGTATAACTTTCAACTCCGTTAAAATTTATGCCTTTAACCACATTGGCCTTATTCACTGTGCCATAGTAGTCAAGATTAAGATACATGGTCTCATCTACTTCCACATTGGCTTTTCCTGCGTATGCAGTCATGGGTGCAAATAGTATGTTAGTTGAAAGACAGCTCAAAAGCGCAGCATAAGCGGCAGTTCTTTTAACCTTCTTTCCGGTCAAATGCTTTCTCATTGTCTTCACTCCTCTTCCATATAATCATTTTTTCTGTTCTGTCTGTTCATCTCTTCAGTAATGTCATCGACTTCTCTGTATTTATTCTTTTCAGCATTTCGCATTGTTCTCTTGTTGTGCAGATACTCTTTAAATTCTTTCAGCATCCTCTTACGTCTTTCATGTCTGGAAGCAAATGTTCCCGTTATAAGTCTGTCCGCAATTTTCAACAGGGCAGGCATAAGACAGGTAACAAATATAACAGAGAAAATAGCTCCTCTTCCTACCAGATGTCCGACCTGACCTATAGCCGGAATTGATGATTTTATACTTATGGCATATCCGCATACGATGAGGATGATACCTGAGGTAAGTATGGATGGAAAACTGAGTTCCGTCATCATTTCGGCTGCAATTCTTTTATCCGGCTCCCTGCCTCTTGACTGCAGGTAGCTTTCTGTGGAAGAAATAGCATAGTCAATTGTGGAGCCCAGCTGTATACATGACACCACGGCGTAGGCGATAAATATTATCTCACTTCCAGAAAGGTAGGGTATGGACATATTTACATAAATTGCCATCATGATAGGAACCATGGCAACTACAGGCATGACCACAGACTTGAACGAAATTGCAACTACTAAAAATATGCTGAGCATTGCCAATGCATTTACCAGATTGTAATCAGGAATAAGAACTGCTTCCATATCCATAGTAGTCGGAGTATTTCCGGTTATATATGCCTCTCCCGGATAGTAGCTGTTTATGATATCCGAGACCTCATTACTGTATTTAAATCCCGTTGTCGACTCCGGCTTTGTTTTTATATAAACAAGCAGTCTGGCATAACCATCCTTATGGAAAAGTTCTGTAACAGAACCCGGAAGAAAACTCTCCGGCATACCCTCCGGAAGGTAGGATTCCATTCCCATTACCTTCTTAACGTACTCAAGATCCTTAAGTTTGTCACAGAGTTCCTTTTCTTTTAACCGGTCTGTATCCGGAAAAATAGCCACAAGAAGATTTGAACGTCCGAACTTTTCATCTATCTCCACAGAATTCTCATACATTGATGTTCCCGGTCCTGCTCCTGTAGCATCGGGGCCGTATTTAAAGTCATTCATACCCTGGGCAATATATACAGGTCCTGCGATCAAAAGTGATATCACCAGGAGCACCGGGCTTATCTTATTAACGGTGATACTGAGACCATGGAAGCTTGGTAAAAACGGCTTATGCTTCATTCTGTCGATTTTATCCGACCAGCTCAGGAGAAGTGAGGGCATAAGGAAAATAACCATGAACAAAGAGCAGATTATACCCTTTGACATAACTATACCCATATCCCATCCTATGCTGAATCTCATGAACACAAGAACGATGAATCCGAAAAAGGTTGTAAGTGAAGATGCAAGAATAGTGGTTATTGTACCCATGAGTCCCACCTTCAGTGCTTCTTCCTTATTTAATCCGGCCTCTCTCTGCCGCTCATAAGCATGGAGAAGAAAAACCGAATAGTCCATGGAGGTTGCAAGCTGCAGTATATCGCTGATATTGTTGGTGATATATGAAATCTCTCCAAGAAAGATATTTGAGCCCTTGTTTATGACTATGGCACAGCCTATGACCGTAAGGAAAAGAACAGGTTCAAACCATGATGTGGTTGTGAAGAGAAGAATGAAAAAGATCAGGATAACAACGATGACCATTATCTGAGCCATCTCCGTCTTAACATTTTCTTCTATGAATTTATTGGTCGGAGACATGCCCACAAGAGAACCCCTTCCCTCTATAAGCTTGTCTATATCGCTTATTGCCCTGTGAGTCCGCTTTGATGTATCACCCTCAACAAAGGTGATATCCATTACAGCATATCCGTCATCATAATAATCATCGATTTTATCATAATCGATAAATTCCGATGAACCGTAAACCTGTGTTGTGGTATCACACCATACCACCTGATCCACTCCGTCTATATTTTCAATCTGATTCTTATACTGCTTTGCCTCGTATAAAGTAACATCCTTCAACATGAGTCTTCCGGTTCCCGGATATCCGAAAACCTCTCTCATTTTGTTTATGGCAATTTTTGAATCCACATCATTCGGAAGATACTTTGTGAGATCATAATTTACCGAAACAAAGGGATAGCAGATGGCGAACACCACCACCAGAATAAGGACAATATTTCGGATTCCCTTATTATGGTCAACAATAAAGTCCGCAACATTTCCTCTTTTGGCTATCTTAATTACATCTCCCCCTTCTTCAGTCTTTGGGGAAGTCTCATTCTTTTTCCGCTTAAATAAATCCATACACCCGGTCCCTCTGATAACCCTATAATCTATATATAATGCTATCACACATATTGTACCATAATTGAAATCAGTTTGTTTGCAAACATTTTTCTGTTTATTGACACATGTCTATTTATGTGATATCTTCATTTTAGAAGTAAGTTGTGCAATTGGCAATAATCAATTTTCATCATTTAGTTTGTTTTTGAACATGTTATGTCTTTATGTTCATTATTATATTGCTTTCAATGTATTCTTGCTTATTTTTATATTTTTTATTACCAGAGAGGTCAGTGTTATGACAGTTCCTAAAAAAAACTCCGATACCATGGATCGAAGGATCAGAAAGACCCAGTCAGCATTAAAAGCTGCTTTGGCTAAACTTATGGAAAACAAGAGAGTAAAGGATATATCCGTTCGTGAGCTTACAGATCTTGCGGATGTTAACCGCGGAACATTTTACCTTCACTACAAAGACGTTTTTGATCTGCTGGAACAATCCGAGAACGATCTGCTGGCTGAGCTTCATGAAACTATAAGCGCGTTTGATGAGAACACAGTTTCCAATGATCCCACACGCATTTTTGAAAGTGTATATAACTTATGTAAGGATAATGCCAACTTTGTCAGAATCCTGATAGGTGAGAACGGCGATATCAAGTTCCTGAACAGATTAAAAGAGCTTGTGAGAGAAAAATGTCTCACCGACTGGTCCATCATAGTCCGTAAGCAGGGCATTAACCAGTTCGACAGCTACTACGCCTTCGTGGTAGGAGGCTGTATAAGCCTGCTGCAATACTGGTTTTCCAGCGGCATGAATGAGACCCCTCATGAACTTGCGAACATAACCGGCGAGCTGCTCAGTGGCGGTCTTTCCATGAAATCACATTGAGACTCATAAAATCAATAATACCCTCAGGGAGCACGTACCCTGCCTTATTCCGCATTGGCTTTTTGTGCATGTTCATGCAATCAGGACATTCACCTTACAGTCTTATCACAAATAAAAAAAGACTTCGCTGAAGATGATCAATCAATGACATATCATCTCGCGAAGTCTTTTATGTTATAAGTTTACTTCTTAATCAAAACTCATTTCCGTTCTGATTAATAATTACTCTGCAAGTTCTTCAACCTTGCCGTTCTGACACTCCTCGTACTCACGAAGTATGTCATTGAGATCTGCTGTAAGCATATCACTGTCTATTCCGTGTACCATGCAGGCCTCTTCAAGTGATTCTGCAATGGAAGACGGGCAGTAAATGCAGCCCATACCATTTTGCATAAGGAAAGGTGCCACCATCTCATTTAACTGGAGCAGGTCTCCGATTTTCATATCCTTTGTTACTGTAACCATAATTGTCCAATCTCCTCACATTTTTCCGAATCCGGTTTTCTGTCTTACAAAGTTATAACACAAAACCGTTCTAATTTACATCAAATACTTCTTAACTTCTGCATGGCATCAGATTCGATTATCACATCATAATGCTCTCTGAAGTAGGCCTCATAGAGTTCATTGTCCTTAAGCTTTCTTCCAAACTCATTTAACAGGTTGGAAGCTCTGTTCAGGGCAGCTGCCTCGTCCTCTCCTGCATGAAGTACAAGATAGAAATTGCCTTCTTTATTATCCTTATACAGTGTATTCTCACCTGTATAAATCTCTCCCACAGCCTGAGATGCAGCCATAACACGATCAAGTGTCTTGAAAACATAGGCCTTGACCACATATTCACCCTTACCTGCAGGATTCTTACCTTCATCATTTGTATTTATATCGGAATTGTCAAGGCTGTCAGCAGTATCCGGAGAACCGCTTCCAACTATACCGGATCTTTCATGACTTCCGGCATCCTTCATTTCCTTTATAATATCTTGGGCTCCTTCAAGAATCTCACTTGCGAGCTGAGATATCCAGCTGCTCTGAGATGAACCGGATTGCGCGAACTTGGAGAAACGTGTATCCAGCTCTTCAGGATCGTCAACTTTGGATATAACAAGCTGTATGGAACCGCCCTGAAGCGGTACAGCCTCTATCATCAACGGTCCGTTATCTGCAATGAACCCAACTTCGCTCTGAGCCTTCTGCATCATCTCTGTAAAAAGACGCTTCGCTGCTTCAGAACCATAAGTCATATCACGCAGATTGATATTTCTTGAACTAAGATCCAAGCTTGTTAATGTACACCTGATGGAGTTGTCATCTATTCTTTCTATTTTCATAATGGCTCCTCCTTTATATAATCACAGATAATATATTATAGCATTATAAAATGCAAACCCATGAAGTATATTTTATAAAAGTTTAATTTCTGTACTGATATCAGATTCCTTTCAGAACCTTTACCTCTCATATATTGTTTCGACATTAAATCAGCCCTGATAAGCTCTATCTCTGCCGGAATGATCCTGATTTACAAATCTGGTGTACTGCGGCTGCCACAACAGTGTGACCGTACCTATAGGACCGTTTCTCTGCTTGGCTATGATTACCTCAGCTTCATTAGGATGTTCCGTGTCCTTATTGTAGTAATCGTCTCTGTACAGGAACATAACTATATCTGCATCCTGCTCGATGGCACCGGATTCACGAAGATCCGAGAGCATAGGTCTGTGATCTGGTCTCTGTTCACAGGCTCTGGAAAGCTGTGAAAGTGCGAGAACCGGACACTGCATCTCTCTGGCGATGGCCTTCAGAGATCTGGAAATTTCAGAAATCTCCTGCTGACGGCTGTCACTGCCTCTTCCTGAACCTGACATAAGCTGAAGGTAATCGATAACTATTAGATCAAGTCCCTTCTCAAGTTTGACCTTTCTGCACTTGGAACGCATCTCTGTAACTGTTATACCCGGTGTATCATCAATGATGATATTGGCATCTGAGACTTTATCCACAGCATTTATGAGCTCACCCCAGTCTTCATCGGTAAGGGATCCCTTTCTTAACTTATCAGCATCCACAAGAGATTCCATGGAAAGCATACGGTTAACAAGCTGCTCCCTTGACATCTCCAGAGAAAAGATCATACAGGGCTTGTGCTGACGTACACCGACTGTATCAAGAATATTAAGGACAAACGCAGTCTTACCCATGGAAGGTCGGGCAGCCACCAGAATTAGATCCGATTTCTGAAGTCCGGCTGTCTTGTAATCCAGATCATAAAATCCTGTGGAAACTCCTGTTACCTGACCTCCGTTCTTGGCTGCCTCCTGGATATTGTCAAGAACCTTAAGGGCTACTGTTGCGATGGATTCTGATTCACCGGTGTTTCTGGTCTCAAGGAGCTTAAATATCTTTTGTTCAGTCTGTCCCAAGATATCATCTACTTCCTCTTCCCCGGCATAGCACATATTTGCAATATCCTCGTTGACCTTTATTAGTCTCCTCAGTATCGCCTTCTCTTTTACGATATTACAGTGGGATCTTACATTGGCACTTGTCGCAACAGATACCACTATGTCACGTATAACAGAAATGTCATAGACCTCTGGAGGAACATTATTGCTTTTTAATTTCTCCGACAGTGTGACAATGTCTACAGGCTGATCATGATTGTACAGATCCTGCATGGCATCGAACATCAGGCTGTACTGCTTCTGATAAAAATCATCAGGAATGAGTATCTCAGCAGCTGTGGAGACAGCCTCCTTGTCTCTGAGCATGGCACCTATGACGCTCTGCTCGGCTTCCTGACTATGCGGTACTATCCTGGTCAGAATATTTTCATTCATTTCTGCCATTGTTTCTTCCTTGCTCCAAATAAAATGAAATCGGTTCCCTTTTGGGGAACCTTTGATTTAAACATATCGAAATTACATCAGGCGCTGATCACCGAAACATGAAGTACGGCAGTCACATCCTTATGAAGTCTGACATTAACATCATAGCCGCCGAGATTCTTCATAGGTACATCAACGGAAAACTTCTTCTTGTCAACATTGATTCCGGACTGACTCTTAAGAGCCTCTTGAACCTCCTTGGTTGATACAGATCCGAAGGTTCTTCCGTCCTTACCGCACTTAACGGTAACAGTCAGCTTTATCTGCTCGATCTTCTCCTTAAGAGCCTGAGCTTCCGCAAGCTTTTCAGCCGCGATCTTATCTTCATTCTGCTTCTGAAGCTTTAATGTATTCAGATTCTTGTTATCCGCAATTACACCGGTCTTTGAAGGAATGATGAAATTTCTTCCATATCCCTCAGATACTTCAACAATGTCTCCCTTTTTTCCAAGAGACTTTACATCCTTTAATAAAATAACTTTCATTATGAAGCTTCCCCTTCCTTTATCATTTCGTCTATTGCTGCTTTAACGGAGTCCATAGCTTCAGATATACTTCCCTCTCTGAACTGTGCTCCGGCGATGGTACGGTGACCTCCGCCTCCAAGCTTCTCCATAAGCACCTGAACGTTCATCTCGTCTATAGAACGAGCTGAAACATATATAATATCATTGTAAAGGGTAAGTACGATACTTGCCTTTATGCCTCTGATATTCAAAAGTTCGTTGGCTGCCTGGGCACACACCACCGTAGGACTCTCAAGTCCCTTTGATTCGATGGTACTGAATGCATAGGAATTACGATATATCTCCGCATTGGAAATCGCTGCTGCCTTAGCCTGGTAATCCTTGAGATTTTCCCTGAATACCTTTCGTATCCTTGTAATATCGGCGCCGCATCTTCTAAGATATGCTGCTGCCTCAAAGGTTCTTACACCGGTCTGATTTGTAAATTCCTGTGTGTCGATTACAATACCGCCATACATGGCATCAGCCTCAGGACCCTTGACTTTTATTCCGTCACCGATATACTGCATCATTTCGGCAATCATTTCACAGGCACTGGAAGCGTAAGGCTCACAGTAGCTGAGTACCGCATTCTGTATGGATTCACTGGCCTGACGATGGTGATCGAACACAACTATGGTCTTACATACCTTAAGAAGCTCAGGTTCATCTATGATAGACGGTCTGTTACAGTCTACCACAACAAGGACAGTATTGTTATCCACCATTTGCACAGCCTGAGGCCCTGTGATGAACATATCCTCAGGATAATCATCATTCTGAAGGAAGCGTTCCTTAAGTGGCAGTATAGTAGAAGT
Organism: Lachnospiraceae bacterium; assembly: GCA_015057945.1. Lineage (GTDB taxonomy): Bacteria > Bacillota > Clostridia > Lachnospirales > Lachnospiraceae > Oribacterium. The sequence continues at coordinate 228,996 of SVDD01000001.1, forward strand.
GATGGTATTCTCAACAATATAGGCTCTCTTTCCGAGAGTAGTAGCCATACGGTATACGCCGACAGAAGCTCCGAGACAGTCAACATCACTGTTCGCATGTCCCATGATGATGACCTTGTCTCTTGACTCAAGAAGCTCTCTGAAGGCCTGAGCCTTTACTCTGGCCTTTACTCTGGTGGTCTTCTCCTGTGTCTGGGATTTTCCTCCGAAATAAGTAAGGTTCTCATTGGACTTTACAACTGCCTGATCTCCGCCTCTTCCAAGTGCCATATCCATGGAAGTTCTGGCGTACTCATAGTTCTGTGCATAGGTCTCGGCACCGTATCCCAAACCTATACTTATTGTCACAGCAAGCTCATTACCTATATTCACCTGCTTGACTTCTTCCATAATTGAGAATCTGTCATCAAGCATCTTCGATAAGAACTGTTCCTTCAATATGAAGAAGTACTTGTCCTTTTCAATTTTTCTCGTAAGACCGCTCACTGCTGAAATGTAGCGGTTAATCTTTCTGTCTATGAGCGCAGTAAGAAGAGAACGTCTTACTTCCTCGGTCTGTTCAAGAACCTCTTCATAGTTATCAATATATATAAGTCCAATGACTATATGCTCACGGTCAAGAGCAAATCTCAGCTGTGTCTCCTCGGTCTCATCCCTGAGATAAACAGCTATGGTCTTCATTTCAGGATCATATAATGAAGGCATACTTCCATCTTCTGTTGTGACTTTGGTTCTGATAAGATCTACAAGATATTTTCTGCCCTGATAATCAGAATGGATCTCAAGTGTCACATCATCTCTGAGGAACATATCTTCATGTATATTCGGGAACATCTGCATGATATTACCGGCGGCAGCCCTGTCGTTTCCTACGATCTCTTCAAATCGTCTGTTACCCCAAAGCACATATCCCTTTTCATCCACCATGCAATAAGGTGTAGGCATCTCATTGAAGAGCTCGGAATGAACATCGCTGGCTCCCATTGCGTAAGCCTGAAGTGCAGCATGAAGCTTTGTTTTTCGTGTCACATAAATATATGTTGCCGCAACAATATATATAACTATGAAAGGTGACAGAACAAAGGCTGCCTGCGGCACAGTAAATGCCAGAATGATATTGGCTATCACAATGATCATGATCAGTATGAACGGCCAGGAAAAATACCTCTCGATTAAACTCTTCGGATTTTTTATGCTCATTTTTCGTCTCCAAATAGTTAACACTTTGGGTGATAGTATACCATAAATAATATGTTATGAAAATAAGACCATCACAACGGCCTGAACCGCAGTGATGGTCTTACATATATTTCTTATATATCCATATCTGATAATTTCAAATTCAATATATAATATCAAATTTGAAATTAATCTACCTGGTATGGAAGAAGTGCTACGTGTCTTGCTCTCTTAACTGCAAGAGTGATAGCTCTCTGGTGCTTAGCACATGTTCCGGTAATTCTTCTTGGAAGAATCTTACCTCTCTCAGAGATATACTTTCTTAATGTAGCTACATCCTTATAATCAATAGGCTTTGCTTTCTCGCTGCAGAATACGCAAACTTTTCTTCTGCTACGAAAACCGCCGGCTCTTCTAGGTCTTGAGCCACTTCTATCTGACTTCTGAAATGCCATGGTTAATCCTCCTTGTAAAATACACAAGGGTTTCCCTACGATCAATTAAATGGGAGTCCCTCGTCCTCTACCCCATCAGGTATATTCATAAAACCATCACCGATTGAGCCGCCCTGCTGTGAGGACATATGGCTTCCGGAATCATAACCTCTGCCACCTGAATAACTTCCACCGTTTCCGTTTGAAGCATTCTTACTCTCTGCGAACTCCTGATTCTCTACAACAACATCTGTCGTATAAACCTTCTGACCATCCTTATTAGTATAGCTTCCGGTCTGGATTCTTCCCTCAACGGCAATCTTTGTTCCCTGATGTAAATACTTCTCCGCAAACTCAGCGGATTTCCCGAAAGCAACACAGCCGATAAAATCTGCTGTCTGCTGGTCCTGAGCATTTCCATCTCTGCGAACACGACGGTCAACCGCCAATGTATATCTCGCAATTGCCATAGAGCCTTCACCCTGTGAATATCTCACATCAGGATCTCTGGTTAATCTACCCATTAGGATAACTTTGTTCATTTTTGTTCTCGCTTTCCGCTTGCTTATTCAGCTTTCTCTTCAGCAGCAGCTTCTGGAGCTACAACTGCCTCAGCCTCAGCTTCTGGCTTAACAACAAGATATCTGATAACTGGTTCCATAATGCGAATGTGGCTCTCAAGCTCATTCGGAGTATTGGAATCACCTGTAAATGGAATGAAATAGTAGAAGCCTTCCTTCATATGCTGAATCTCATATGCAAGTCTCTTCTTGCCCCACTCCTGGATGTTCTCTCCAACAGTGCCACCGAAACGGGTGATATATCCCTTAATCTTCTCGAGAGCAGCTGTTCTCTCCTCATCTTCGAGCTTCGCACTCAGAACAACACATAATTCATATTTGTTCATCTGCTTTACCTCCTTTTGGTCTCTGGCTTCCGCAAATAAGGCGGAAACAAGGAATTTATAGATACAGAACAGAATACTAACAAAGAAGCTGAAATAATGCAAGCTTTTTTATTATTTAAATTTATTTTTTATTATTTATTATTATAAACTTTATTTTATCAGGGCTTTCTGACCTTTTTGATCATAGCACTGACTTTTGCTCTGGGAAGCAAGAGCATATGTCCGCATCCCATGCATCTGATACGCACATCCGCACCGACTCTCAGTACTTCCCATTCTGCGGAACCACAGGGATGCTGTTTTTTTACTGTGATAATGTCTCCGACCTCAGTTTTATCCATGTCGTAAAAAATTCTCCAATCAATTAAGCCAGTCATTTGAATCTTCAGATCCTGTAGCTACCTGGAACTGTTTTGTTGTGTGACTGTTTATTCTATTCCTTGTTTTTATAGGTATCTTTGATTCATTATTGGCTTTTATTTCCTGACATAACAAATCAAGATTCAGTATATCATATCAGCTCCCGACATTCCTTTTATTTTGTAAAATCATTGGTCATATTCTGTGGATTTAAGTGTTATATTTCACTTGCCGTTGCTATGCAGACTGTTTTTTCCACATCGGTTTCCCCTGTATTTTCAAGGGTGATCTGAGAAATTGTTGCTGCATCTTCTTCTAATTCAAAGCCTGCTGCACTTGCATTGACGCTTGTATGCTTCTTATCCACATAATTTGCACTGGCTCCGCATGTAGACATTAACACAATAAATATAATAAGAAGTATTTTATGTATATTCATCTTATATTAATTTTTTTCCTGCATCTTGTTGGCATAAGCTGTGTCTTTTATAAACTCCCATGTAAGTTCACCATCTGTATTTTTACTCTGTATTCCGTAAACATCGGCCACTACTTCACATGTGGTATGCATGAATCTGTTTCCGGCATTCAGTCCGAGAGTAAGAAGCAGATCCACAGTGCTTGTTTCTCCTGTACTGAGAACTCCGTTATTCACTATGAATTTTGCCTTTGTTCTGTTATCCGTTAATGAAACAAACTTTATCTTTGAGTTCATAAGCTCATCAATTGTAACATCATCAACGTAATCTGTTCCTTCCGCCGAAGGATCTACCTGTCTGTCTTCTTCCTTGAGGCTTCCCTCCGCATCCTGTATGAACCACTCTACTGTGTCATCCATAGGCACTGATGAAATAAGCGTTATCTCTGAGAATACATAGGCATCGGCTTTTCCGTCATTCAGCACGGTATAGCTCAATTCTCTGCTGTCTCCTGGCAGCATATCCGCAACCTGTTCCTCCTTAAAATTCGTGTCATCCAGCTCTATATAAAGGTTTGACGTCCTTGCCATTATTTCCAGACTCTTTTTATCTGTAAAATAGGCGTATGTTCCTGTTAAAGCTGACACCATTGCCAGCATTGTCACTGATACGGCTGCAATTCTTTTTTTATTCATTGCCATTTACCTTTTATTTCCTTTCCGGTCTTTTTAAAACAATACATATTCAACTGTTCCGATTATATCTTTATCCTGAATTCTTCCAGGATCCTCAGAGTTGTTAGCATCACCCTTTGTAATAAATCCATCCTTGTCCATTCCTACGATACGGTGTGTAACATATGAATTCATTCCGTAGTTTTTCTGCCTGAACATAACTATCTCATTTAGCTTGGGTGTTTCTTCCTTTTCCTTAACCAGTATTACCTTTCCCGAGGAATAGGTTGGTACCATGGAATCGGATAATACAATTACCGGCTTCCATCCAAACAGAAAAAAAGGAGTACCGCTGCTTTGTTCTCTGAAGGAACAAACTAAAGCATAAAATGCAATTAAAAATAAAAGCAGAGTAAATCCTGCTGATATAAACGCAAATACTGCATTCACATTTTTTCTTAGTCCTCCCATATTATGAAATTATCTCCTTTCTGATTTATGACCGGTTCATTTCATCAAAAAAATAAAAAAGCACGAGATATATTAAGTAGAACAAACATCGTTCCTTAATATTTCTCATGCCTGAAGACTAACATATTTGATTTTCCTTGAGAATGTCTGAAAAACGACCATAGTCGGATTTCAGACTACATTTTTCATCATGAAACAGCATAAATACTGACTATTTCATCTGTATAAATATTTTTTTCTTTATAAACAACAAGTGGCTTTTCAACCGTAAGCTGCACTCTTCCACCCTTTACCGCCTCCAGCAAAACCATATTTGCCTCGCTGTTTTCATAGGGATATACCAGTCGCATCCTTTTTGGCTCCAGGTGAGCCCTGCGCAGTTCATTGAAAATATCCACCAGCCTGTTAGGTCTGTGTACCATAAAAAATTTTCCGTTGGATTTCAATGTGTATGCCGCAGCATAACACACATCCTTCAGAGTGCACATCACTTCATGACGTGATATAAGCTTTCTGTCTGTGGAATTCTTCAATCCGGCATTCATATAGGGAGGATTGCAGGTGACAACATTCATACTAGAATCCATTCCCATCTGCTTTATTTCTCTGAGATCTCCCTGAATCATCTTCATGCGGTGTTCCTGATGATTAAGCTCAATTGATCTTGATGCCATATCAGCCACATCTGCCTGAAGCTCTATACCGGTCAGTTCCCTGCATTCGGTCTTTGCCGCGATAAGCAGCGGGACTATTCCTGTTCCGCTGCAGAGATCCAGTAATTTAGTTTCACTGTTCACTGCAGACAATGCATAATTGGCAAGCAGCACCGCATCCATTCCGAAGCAGAATCCGTCCGTATCCTGTATTATCTTATACCCGTTACACTGTAAATCGTCTATTCTCTCCGCCATTACAAATCAACTCTTTATGTCAGAATTATTCCGGGGCACTTAATCGGACTTCCATCATAATAAGACTTATCAATCATCCAGACCTGACTTGGGATCACTTCTTTCCAGCTTTTCCAATGCTTCAATGTCATCCTCGTCATGAATGGCCTGATTATTCCTGTTGCCCTTTCCGCCATTATGATTTCCGTTCTTTCCATCTGATTTTTTATCATTCACGGAATTATTCTTTTTACGTGGCTTGAACTTAAGCTCTGAGACCTTATATTCTCTAAGCTCCTTTTCGTCCTCATTTTCCAGATTAACGATGACCTTGACCTTCTGATTAAGTACCGAAACAGAAGTCACCTCTCCCTTTAATCCGTCAGGTGTAGTAACATAATCTCCCATGGAAGGAAGTCTTGAATTCAAAAACTCATAAACCTCCTCTTCGTTCTTAAGACAGCACATAAGTCTGCCACATACACCGGAAATATTGGCAGGATTCAGACTAAGTCCCTGCTCCTTGGCCATTCTTATGGACACCGGGGCAAAATCCGAAAGGAAGGTATGGCAGCAAAGAGGTCTTCCACATGTTCCATATCCTCCTAGAATCTTTGTCTCATCACGAACTCCGACCTGTCTCAACTCAATACGTGTTCTGAAGATCGAAGCAAGATCCTTTACCAAAGCTCTGAAATCCACTCTGCCGTCAGCAGTAAAGTAAAACAATACCTTTCCCCGGTCAAAAGTGTATTCAACATCGATAAGCTTCATATCAAGATTGTGCTTATGTATCTTTTCCTGGCAGATCTTGAAGGCTTCCTTCTCCTTAAGCTTGTTTTCATCGTGAAGAACATCATCCTCAGGTAGAGCCTTTCGTATAACCGGCTTCAGAGGCTGAATGATCTTTTCATCCTCTGCATCCTTATTACCCATAACAACGAAACCGTACTCAACACCTCTTGCGGTCTCTACTATGGCATGATCTCCCCTTACGAACTTAATGTCTCCCGGGGCAAAATAATATATTTTACCGGCAGTTCTGAATCTTACGCCTATTACTTCTGTCATATAGTCCTTGCTTTCTTTTATTTTAAAAATGATTTTTCTCTGTTAATGAGATTGTTGTTTTTAGAAAATATATCGCTTAAAAAAATATCAGTACCAAAATCATAAAACTCCGGTACTGAAATTTTATTATCTACTGCTTCTGTCTAAGCTTTAATAAGAAATCTTCAATTAATACTTCCTTATTTACATTTAATGGAAGATCTCTAAATGCTCTTTCAATATTTTCTGTGGCACATCCAAGCTTATCATAGCTCATCACCGTGGACATTTTTATGATATCCTGAGCTATCTCCTGTCCGTAGATCAGTTCTATTTTTGACGTGCTTTTATAGCATAACACATCTCTCAAAACAATTTCAATAAAACATAAAAATGTGCTTATGGGTACCTTCCACTCCTTAATTATCTTATCGGTAAAGTCAAGAATCTCCCTGCCGTTCCTGAATCCGATTTCGGATAAAAAGTGAACCGTTTCTCTGGACCACTCCTCAGAAAGCATATCACCGATTACTTCCCTGATATCTCTTTCTCCCGACTTTATCTCGATAACTCTGGACAGAATAGTCGGTAAAAATGCATCTGAATTTGCCGCCAGAAGCATTATGACCACATACTGTGGCGGTTCTTCCAATGTTTTCAAAAGAGCATTCTGTGCCTGCTGGTTCATGCACTCCGCGTGCTCTATCACATATATTTTGTATAATGCTTCGTATGGACGTATCTCGACTGTTCCGTTTATATTGTTACGAATATTTCCTACAGATACCGTTGTAGGATTTTCCTCAGGCTTGTCCGGTCTTATGATAAAAAGATCCGGATGTTCGTTGTTGCTTATCCTTTTTCTTACACTGTCTTCCCATTCTTCTCTGGTTTCATAACCTCTATCCTTATAAATAGGCCGGGTATTCCCATCCTCATTGGAAGTATCTCTGAGTAACAGCTTTTCCGCAAATTCAATTGCCGAAGACTTTATAAGCTCGATGTCTTCACCTTCAATTAAATATGCATTATATATATTATTTTCTGGTATCCTTAATGATTTCATTTATGCAATCTTCTAATACAATATTTCTATACCGCTTATTTATATCTGCCTTTTCCAGCTTGTCCTCTGAAAAATCCATGTTGTCAGCCTCGAAACGCCTCATCATTTCATCCAGCTTGGGATTTTTTTCCAGCATTTCGCGTCTTTTGGCTCTTTCCAGCCTTATATCATCCGGAACTTCTATATATAAGGGGGTAATATTTTCAGAACCCACGTAATTTCTGGTACTGATATAGCTTTCAAGAACGCCGATCATAAGATAATCGGAATCATCGGAAAGATTAATCTGACCATCATCAACGGTTCCGTATCTCCATGGCCCGTAAACAGTCTGATATACTCTTTCTTCTATTATCTTTCCATCTCTTTTGAATTGATCCATCTGCTCGTTACTGACAAAATGATATTCCACACCTTCGGTCTCACCTTCACGTATGGGTCTGGTGGTATAGGGTGTGACTTCTTTCCATTCAGATTTCAATTCCTTCAGTCTTTTATATATTGTATCTTTTCCGCTGGCAGACTTGCCGAATAAATAGTATATCATTTGTTCCTCTTATACATGGTGATCCGTCTCGAAGCTTTTCTTCAAAGCTTCAGTATTTTTTGGTCAATCCAAAACCACAGGACCACCATTACTTATCTCCACTCCGCTATTTAATGACCCGGGACCTGCTCCTTCTGTAGGATTTCCTGCAACAGGACCATCAACGATAATTCCGTTCTCCACATTTTCCGGTACTATTCCCGGTTTCTCTGCTTCATCAGTGTAATCGGATTCTTCATAATCTCTTTCTTCGATTGTTTCCTCGCTGCTATTCTTTTTCTTTTCTTCTTTAGTTTCTTTGGTCTCCTTTTCGGAATCCTCTATGGTCTCTTCTGTCTCACTGTTTTCCTTTGTTTCTTCCGATTTTTTCTTAGACTCTGACTCTTCGGCCTCTACAGAAGCTTCTGCTGACTCTATATTCTTTTCTACTTCCTCGTGATCCTTTTTTATCTCTTCAGTCTTGGAAACAGTAACACTTATTTTGCTGGTTTCTGTAACGGATTCCGTTGGAGCTACAGTGACTGTAACCGGTTCACTGGTCTCTGAAATGGTCACTCTTAAATCAGGAAGAGAAAAACCATCAACATTTTTGAACACGAAAAATGCAATCAATATAGCGACAACCAGCATGGAGACGGCAAACAGTATTTTAAACAGATCCCCCACCAGTGTTGCTTCCTGCTTCTTCTTTCTTTTTGTACTTCTGAACTTTTTCTCACTCATACCTACTGCCTCTGAACTTCTATTCGAATACTATCATTTTCTCTGTTTCGTATTAATAAGTTTCCTATGTATCTATAAAGTATTTGATGCGATCTAAATAGTGATCCTATCATGTCATCCTTATCATTTATATCATATCGTCCTTATCATTTAACCTGACTGAAACCTCTCCGAAGACAAGGGTATTTTTTCTGCCGTCCTCTTCAACTATTTCCAGAGTTCCGTCATCACATATTCCTACGGCATGTGCTTTACGAACATTCGCTCCGTCAATTACCAGAATATCATGTCCCGGAACTATATTTTTCTCAGCATACTCAGGTGCTAATGTTCTGTTTTCAGCAAGCTGATAAAACTCCCTGATGATCTCTGAAGCCAGCTCATTTCTATCTATCTGCTGCCCTTCAGATCTCATTCCAAGTAAAGATCCTGCTTTATTTCTTATATCTTCCGGGAATCCGCCTTCCGGCTCATAAATATTAATACCTATACCGACAACTATGTATTCCATCCTGCCGGATTCCATGCTCGCCTGACCTTCAGAAAGAATTCCGCATATTTTCCTTCCCTTATAATAAAGATCATTGACCCATTTTATGGAAAGCTCTATGCCTGTAACCTTCTTTATTGCCCTATATACAGCCACCGCTGATTGAGCAGTGAGCATTAGATTGTCAATTACGGATCCGGATGGTCTAAGCAGCATGCTCAGATACAATCCTGTACCCTTTGGAGAATAAAAGCTCCTTCCTAATCTTCCTTTTCCTCCGATTTGATAATCAGACACTATTGTCGTTCCCTGAGAGCAATGTTCTGTAACTGCCATCTTCTTTAGAACATCATTTGTGCTTGTTATTTCCTGAAATACCTTTATGGTATATTCACCATTCAAATATCTGTTTATGGCTTCTTCTGACAACACGTCTGAGTTCTCTGACAGTTTATAACCTTTGTTCTTTATAGACATTATTTCATATCCTTCTTCCTTAAGCTGATTAACAGCCTTCCATACGGCTGTACGAGAACAATTAAGTCTCTCTGCCAGCTCTTCTCCTGATATAAATCTGCCTTTATTCTCCTCCAACAAAGATATCAATGTCTTCTTTACCGCCATAAAACCCCTCCGGAAATGTTTTAAAGATCCATTCTGACTGATAAATAATATCAAAAATTAAATATATATACAAGAAAAGGGGCCTTTGCTGCAAGGTCCCTTCTCTTATTATAACATTTACCCGATGATTAATTTTGTGCTCCGATCCACTTAAAGTTTATCTCATTAAATTCCCTGTTGCGGTAATCCATTTTATAGAATCCCCCGTTACTTGATTTATGAAACAGTCTGCACCAGAATTCATACGGTAACTCTTGTCCGTTAAATAAAATTCTAATACCTTTATTTCTCATCCTAAGAAGTCCCGACAAATACTTTTCCTGCATGACCACATCCATATTATTACTATCTCCTTTTCTATTTTTCCATCTGCTAAGGGGTTAAGCGGATTATAAACATTACCTCATAAATTATTTCTGTCTTAACAAATGGTTTTGGGAATGTCTTAAACTGATTCACATTTGAAGAATCTAATCTGCTTTAAGCTTATCATTGACATTAGTTACTATGGCTTTAGCTATTTCATAAAGAAATCATTCAGCCCACATGATCATGTTTATTGCGCTCTGTCATTATAACTTACATTAAGTTGTTTTCCTATACTCTAAAAAACGACCATAGTCTGAAAAACGACTATATTCAAACCTATCCGGTAATAGAAACCATCAAGCCGGATTTCTCTTATCCATTACTATTTCCATATATGTACATAAAAAGATTACACCTTGGCTTTATAGCAAAAAAAAATCTCAGGAAACGTTCCTGAGATAAAAATATGACGCCAACGAGATTCGAACTCGTGATACCACCGTGAAAGGGTGGTGTCTTAACCACTTGACCATGGCGCCAAAAAAGGCGAAGACCGGGTTCGAACCGGTGATCAGGGTGTTGCAGACCCACGCCTTACCACTTGGCTACTTCGCCTTATTAAATTTAGTATCTAAAATATATCTTAGATATCGCGCCTCCAGATGGACTCGAACCAACGACACCGCGGTTAACAGCCGCGTGCTCTACCGACTGAGCTATGAAGGCATAACAAAAATATCTGCTCTATATAATATCATTCAATCTAAATATTATCAACATCAAAACCTAAACCAGCATAATTGGTCAAACCCTCGACCTATTAGTAACTATCACCTGAATGCTTTACAGCACTTACAGCTTAGCCCTATCAACC
>SVDD01000019.1:0-74392 GCA_015057945.1 Lachnospiraceae bacterium
TTCCGTAGGAATCTGGCATATAGCACCAGCCCTTCGCGAAGCGAACTAAATGGGCTGGTGTTCCCAGAGAGCACGAAGGGACGATTTATCGGCCTGAGAGTGCGGAATGTGGGAGGAACGCGAGAGCGCATAGCGCGTAGCGTTCCAATATCGATTTTTAACATTTACATGAAATTATAACACCGGGGAATATGAAACAAAAGAGATATGAAAGCGAAACAGGGCGTCCCGCTTAGGCCTTTTTATTATGGCAGTTATTACTCTCTTTTGCCGGAGGGAACGGATAAAAGACTATAAAAAGAATTAACATTTCTTCCTTTTTTGCCGAAATACTAAATTATAACAGCTGTTAAGCTAAAGGAAAAATAAAATAACACTAAAGTTTTTTGAACTAATGCCCATTCTTTTTGATAAAATAAATACATGGATAAATACAGGTACAGTGATGTTGAACAGAGATTAATAGAGGAAAGCAGTATTCCCATGGCAGTCTATCAGTTTATTGACAGGCGTGTGGTTACTATTGCCGTATCTATGGGGATGCGGAAGATTTTTGACCTTGGATCTAAGGAAGAAGCCTACGATCTCATGGAGAATGATATGTATCGTGATACACATCCTGATGATGTGGCCAGAATTTCAGAGGCCGCCTACAGGTTTGCTACGGATTGCGATATCTATGATGTGGTGTACAGATCCAGGGTAAAGGACGAGTACAGGGTATTCAGGGCAAAAGGGGAGTATGAATATAAGGACAACGGAGCCAGAGTCGCCGTTGTAAGATATATGGATGAGGGCCCTTATGATGAGGGGACTGACTTCAGGTCAGATATGAGGGGAATCCTGGGAGAGTATGTCAGGGAGCAGGCCAGAAGATATGAAATGAAGTATGATTATCTGACAGGGCTTCCCAGTATGACCTATTTTTTTGAACTTTCCACACATGGAAGGGATATGCTTATTGCAGAGGGCAGGCAGCCTGTCATGCTGTATCTGGATATGTCCGGTATGAAGCTGTTCAATCAGAAATACGGTTTTACAGTTGGAGATAAGCTGATCCGTGAGGTCGCGGATATACTTAAGAAGCATTTCGGTACGGAATATTGCGGAAGATTCGGTGGTGACCATTTTGCGATCTATACCTGTATGGATGATCTGGAAGAAAGACTGAACGAAGCTCTTGATGATTTAAAGACTGTCAATGAAGGCGTCAATCTTCCTGTAAGAATAGGTATATATGTTAACCGGGAAGATGTTGTGGAGCCAAGCATCGCCTGTGACAGAGCCAAGATGGCCTGTGACAGTATAAGAAGCAACTATGTATCCGGATTTGCCTATTTCACCTATGAAATGCTGGAAAAAGAGGAGAAGCGACAGTATGTTATCGAAAATCTGGACAGGGCCATAGCCGATGACTGGATCAAGGTATATTATCAGCCTATAGTCAGAGCTGCAAACGGGCGTGTAAGTGATGAGGAAGCCCTGGCACGATGGATGGATCCGGAGAAGGAAATCACACTTATGCCCGGAGATTTTGTTCCGGTACTTGAGGACGCCAAGCTTGTTTACAAGCTGGATCTCCATGTTATAGCGAAGGTCATCGATAAGCTGAAGAAGCAGGAAGCGGCTGGTTTTTTCGTGATTCCACAGTCTGTGAATCTGTCAAGAGCCGATTTTTTATCCTGTGATATAGTGGAAGAGGTCAGAAAGCTTGTAGATGAGTCGGGAATCGGCAGAGATAAGATAACTATTGAAATGACGGAAAGTCTGTTGGCCGACGATGTTGATTATGTAAAAGAGCAGATTGAAAGATTTGGGGCGCTGGGTTTCAAGGTCTGGATGGATGATTACGGAAGCGGTTATTCATCTCCGGACATCCTTCAGAAGATACATTTTGACACTGTTAAATTTGATATGCAGTATATGCGCCATTTTTATGATGGCAACGAGAGCAGGATCATACTTTCGGAACTCGTAAAGATGGCTGTTTCCCTTGGTATAGAGACAGTTGTTGAGGGCGTGGAGACTGAGGAACAGGTGGAGTTCCTGAAAGAGATAGGATGTACCAAGCTTCAGGGATATTATTTTTGTAAACCGGTGTCTATGGAAGGGATTTTTGAAAGATACAGAAAGGGTATTCAGATCGGATTTGAGAATCCGGATGAGGCGCCTTATTATGCGACCATAGGAAGGGTTAATCTTTATGATCTGGGTACAACTTTTGTTGCAGATGAGGAGGTCGCGAAGAGTTACTTCAATACCATGCCTATAAATATAGTGGAGAGGGATGGCAAGTCCCTCTGGATGGTGCGCTCTAATCAGTCCTTCCGTAAACTGTTCAGGGATACCTTTCCAAAGTTAAACGGTGGAATCAGGATGTCCAACGGATCAGAAACTGTTGTCAATCGTCAGAATGAGCTTTTTCTCGATGCCCTGAGGCGTTGTGATGCAGACGGAAAGCATGTTTTCCTTGATGAATCCCTGGATGACGGACGTACGGTTCATCTCTTTATCAGACGTATAGCCACAAATCCTGTGACTGGAGTGGCGGCTTATGTAGTTGCTGTTCTGGGCATCTCTGAAGCAAATGACGAGTACGGACTTACGTTTGCAAGTGTTATTCAGGAGCTTTCTACCGATTACATCTATTTCTACTATGTGGACCTGGATACTGAAAAATACATAGAATACGGTCCCGGAAATGCCGGTGTAAATCTGCTTATCGAGAATAAGGGAGATAACTTCTTTGAGGAATCTAGAAAAAATTCAAGATATGTCCTTCACCCTCATGATGTAGATATGTTTGTCAGGATTTTTACAAAAGAAAATGTTGTTAAGGGCATTAAAGAAAGAGGAAGCTTTAACTACAGTTACAGAATCATGATAAACGGGGAACCGACCTACGTTAGTCTGAAGGCTGTTCGTGCCAATACAAAGGGTAACGGAATTCTTCTTGGTGTCAGCAACATAGATTCACAAAAGAGGCAGCAGGCTGAATTCGAAAGAGCTCAGCAGGAGCGTAAGGTATATGCCAGAGTCAATGCCCTCTCCGGTGATATCGTTGTGATCTATACGGTTGATATAATCACTGATGAATATGCCCAGTTTACCTCCAACGATTACGATGCTGCTGAACTTATCGAAGAAAGAGGGATGGATTTTTTCGATAAGTTCAGAAATAAGGGCATTATCAACATATATGAGGAAGACAGGGAGATGTTCCTGCAGTCCTTTACAAAGAAAAATGTTATTGATTGCATAAAAAAGAACGGAATCTATTCCATAAATCTCCGTGGACTGGTGCGTAATGAGATAGTGTATGTGACCATAAAGGCCGCTATTATTACAGAAGACGGTATTGAACAGATGGTCGTAGGTATCGTGGATGTCAACGATCAGATGAAGAGAGAACTGGAGTACGCATCTAACCTTACAGCGGCACGTAACGAAGCCAACAAGGATGCCTTGACCGGCGTTAAGAGTAAGCATGCCTATATAGATGTTGAGGATGAAATCAACAGACATATAGAGGACCATACTATCAGGGAGTTTGCTGTGGCGGTATTCGATCTCAACGGACTTAAGCACATCAACGACACCTTCGGGCATAAGGTGGGGGATGAGTACATAAAGAAAGGCTGCGCCGAGATATGTAATATATTTGCCCATTGCCCGGTTTTCAGGATCGGAGGTGACGAATTCGTGGTCATCGCCCAGGGAAGGAGCTATGAGGATATCGAAGAGCTGATGAAGCAGATTCAGGAAAAGAATGAAGAAAACCGGAAAACAGGCGGAGTTATAGTGGCTGCCGGTTTTTCCAGATTTGCTGGCGACAAGAATATGGCGGCAGTCTTTGAACGGGCGGATACCAATATGTATGAGAACAAGAAGTATCTGAAGAGTATCAGTTAAAACGGTGGGTCAAGATATTTGCCCACCGTCTTTTCTGGCGGTGCCCGCTGGTCTTAATTTCCCATAGGTACGCCGGAGAAATTTCAAAGATAAGCATTGGCCTGAGAGTCTGTTACGATATCGGCTTTTATGTCGGCTTCAGGTTAGTGAAAGAAGGAGGAAATGACGTGAATGATGTGAGAATTCAGCCAAAGTGCCGCTGCTGTGGGGCGCCGGTAGATAAGGGGGCAAGCTTCTGTGCATTTTGCGGGTGCAGATACGAAAATCCCAAACCTCCGTTGGTAGTGAGGAGGATGCCGATGTTTCTTATAGGGGTGCTGACACTCGGTTTTTTCATCACATCCTATTTCACTGCGGAGGCAGAGATGGAAATAGCTCTTATAGTTTCCAGTGTACCGGGAATCGTACTGCTGTTTCTTATCTACAGGATTGACAGGATAGAGCCGGAGCCCATGGGACTCTTGATGAAGCTGTTTTTCGGCGGGGCTCTGATCTCAACTATCGTGGCCGCGCTCATTGAATCTGTAATGGAAGTGGTAATCGCTGTGCTTTTCGGCTGGAATCCCATTGTGTATTGCTTTATGGCGGCCTTTATCATGGCAGCTGCTACAGAAGAGTTATGTAAATACGCTGTGCTGAAGGCATTTACATGGAAGAACCCGGCGTTCAACTACCGCTTTGACGGAGTTGTATACAGTACCACCGTAGCCATAGGGTTTGAGATATTTGAGAACTTTCTGTATCTCATAGACAGCACGGCGGATACGGCTTTTATGAGAGCTGCATTTCCCGGACACTGTATCTTCGGAATATACATGGGGTACTATTACGGACAGTCAAAGACTCTTGAGAACAGAGGGGACAAGGCGGGAGCCGCGGCAATGAGACGAAAGGGTGTGATCACTGCAATACTGATTCATGGATTTTATGATTTCATCTGTTTTCTGGCAGGAGTTGTGGAGTCGGATTTTATCACGATTCTTCTGGGGATCGGACTGGTTGCTGCTATGGTGGTTCTCAATATAACAGCCTACAGGAATATAAAGAAATATGCATATGAAGATGCTCCGGTGTGATGGAATGGCAAAGCAAGGCCCCTAGGTCGTGAGACCTGGGGGCTTAATTGTATCAGCCAACTGAACCGTTGGTTCCTGCATGTAAGAGACGACCTCCGGATCTTCTCTTGAAGACAAGGTTTCCGTTGGTCCACTGTGTAGATCTCCATTTAAGAGTGATGGTGTCTTTACCATTATATTCAAGGTCATACCATTTGTCAGAAATGGTACTTCTTGCACCCCAGTCGAGACCGTCAACAGTGCCGAGTTTCAGGCAATCACCATTTGGATTTTCTTTATCATACAAACTGTAAGGAGTACCTGAGCTCATGTAGAGACCGAAGTCAGCGCTTGCGAGATATGCATCACCGGGATCTACTTCGATCCACATATCGACACGCTTATCCTTGCTGAAACCTGACTGGTCTCTGTTATCCCAATTACCATCGATGGTGAAGTATTCATCAGTTGCATCAGAACTTCCGTTCTTGCTCTTGGATTTATCCCACTTTCCTGTTGAGTCAACATAGTATCCGTCAGGGGTCCAACAATCTGTGAGCATGATGCCGTCCTCGCCTACATAGTAATCGCCTATCCATTGGCTAGTGGCAACAACACCGCTACCGGTTGCATAGTACCATTGACCATTGTACATGGTCCACTGACTGGTGATACAGTAGCCGTGTTTATCGAAGATGTAGTATTCATCATCGATATTTTTCATTGTGCTTTTCGGATACCTTCCGTCGCCATGATCATACCACCACCCGTAGCCGTCGTGTCTCCAGGTTCCGTAAGCGAAGGCGGTCATACCAAACATCAGGATACAGCTTATAGTCATCGCAGCAGTTGCTAAAATTTTCTTTGTTTTCATTGGTTCCTCCTTCTTTAATTTACCCACTTTTTATTTCTTAATTACAATCCGATTAAAATTGGATACTATATATCGTTAATATCGACAAAGAAGGAGGAGAATATAAAGAATCAAGATTCAAAAGATGCAAGTGAACTATATATGCAGCACATTTCACACGAATGTGTGTGGGCGCTATATGAGTGGCAGATACTTTTACACTCACGTCATTATATTATTGATATAATCTGTCGACAGAAAAGTTAAGGTAAGGTGCATGCTTTGATTTAACACCTTGATCCTTAAGAGATGGTTGTGAACAGATACAGCCATAAAGTTGTATTGTTTTTGTCTGGCGGATACAGGCTGCTTTCAGAGAGGACTTAATGTGAAAAATCTTTTTTCACAACTATTTGTGCGCTCAGCGGAGGCAGCGGAATGGAGATTTGTATGAAAACCGTTAAATCTATGTATTTGGAGGTTTATCTTCATGCTGCTGATCGGGAACTTGAGGGACATTTGCCGGAAATTATCATTCCTGATGACCTTGAGGTTTCATATCATATAGGTGATTCCGGTGATATGCCGGAATTTGTAAAAGATAAAAAAATTCTGGTTATTTCTGATAGGGAGGATATACTTCTTTCTGTTCCGGAGGACAGGAAAGGCTTCACATATCTTGTTTATGAAGGGGATTGTTTCGAAGACATTGATCCGAAACTGAAAAAAAGACTATCTGACTTCTGGCTTCGTTCTGCAGATACAGAGTATAAGCTTTTCAGGCTTCAGAACCTTCTTTACCGTGTGGACGGAGAGTGCGGAAGATGGATGTACAGGAACCTCTTCAACACAACTATCGACAGTATGCCCGATATGATGTGGCTTAAAGATGTTGACGGCTTCCATTACAACGTGAACAGAGTATTTACGGAGATAGTCAATAAAACCAAGGAACAGTGCGAGGGCGCAGAACACTATTATATATGGGATGTCCCAAAAGAAGAGTTTGAAAAGGGAGAGTTTACCTGCAAGGATTCAGATGAACGTGTCCTTAGCACAGGAAAGATGGATGTATCCTACGAGCCGGTAAAATCAGCTGAAGGTATGAAGCAGTTTACTACCTACAAATCACCCCTGTTTGATCCCTTCGGGAAGATCATAGGTACTGTGGGTATAGGTCATGATGTGACTGATTTCGGAAATATGGGTATTCAGTTTTCTATGCTCATTGAGAATATACCATTTCCCATGCTTATCTGTTCTGTGAACTGGGAGACGATCCGGGCTAATCAGCATTTTGTGGAGTTCTTCGGAATGGATGAGGAGGCCATCAGAGAGTTTTCATATCGTGATTTTAAAAAGGAAAAGATGACGCCTGTTTCAGAGGCGAAGGTTGACGCTGACAGGCATTATCGGTTTCAGGAGTTCAGGATAGAGTGTGATGGTAAACAAAGGTCTTTTATCATCGTTGAGCAGGAGGTGAGGGATACCTTTGGCAGTATTTCGGCATATTATTGTCTGTTCCAGGATGTGACATTCCAGCGGGAATATGAAAAGAAGATTTTGGAAACCGCCAATACGGATGCTCTGACCAAGCTTTGGAACCGGAGATATTTCTATGATTTTCTGAAGAATAACGAGAATGCCAGCATGACACTTCTTTATATGGATATGGATAACTTCAAGGTGGTCAATGACCGCTACGGACATGTCATAGGTGATGAAGTACTTTACAAAACCGCAAGAGCCATAGAGGAGATATATCAGGGCTCCGTCATAGCGAGACTCGGAGGAGATGAGTTTGCTGTACTCATACCGAAAAAAATCGAGAAAGATGTCCTGAAGGAAATGAATCTGGAACTTGAAAATCGTGTGAAAGGATTGTTCAGTGAGGATGGTCTGAATATCTCTGTGAGCATTGGCGTGGTTGAGTGGAATGGCGGAAAAATGGATATAGATTCATTTGTGCACGCTGCGGATAAACGAATGTACGAGGCGAAGAAGATTCACCATAGTAGGGAAGATTCGGAGAAAGAAACTGATAACAAATCGTGAGCGCACAAAGCGCGAAACGATTTGTTATCGACTTTTGGCACCCAACATCATCATAAAATAAGTCAAGAAAAAAGGTGATCACTTCTTTAGAGGTGGTCACCTTTTTATTAATCTGATAAGTTGGTCGTAAAAGATACGACAGCTCTGCCTGTCAGCCTACTCCGCCTGCAGACCATGTCTTCAGGAGAGAACCACCGGATCTTCTCTTGAATACAAGGTTTCCGCCGGTCCACTGTGTGGATCTCCATTTGAGAACGATGGTATCCTTGCCATCATACTCAAGATCATACCACTTGTCGGAGATGGTGCTTCTCGCGCCCCAGTTAAGACCGTCTACGGTTCCGAGCTTCAGGCTGTCACCGTTAGGGTTGTTTGAGTCATAAAGACTGTATGGAGTACCTGTGCTCATGTAGAGACCGAAATCAGCGCTTGCTATATATTCATCACCGGGAACAACGGTTATCCACATATCTACCCGCTTATCGGCATTGAAACCGGTCTGGTCTCTGTTGTCCCAGTATCCGTCAATTGTGTAGTATTTTGATGGAATGCCGCTGTTGCTTGAAGAACTGCTGGAAGAGCCTGACGAACTTCCCTGCTTGGTCTTTGTTCTGTCCCATTTCCCTGATGAGTCTACATAATATCCATCGGGGGTCCAGGTACTGGTGAGCATGATTCCGTCATCGCCCATATAGTAGTCGCCTACCCACTGGTTTGTTGCGATGGCGCCGGTACTGGTGCAGTAATACCAGCCCTTGGTGCCCTGGAACCATGTATCTGACTTCATCCAGCCGTGCTTGTCAAATGCGTACTTTTCGCCGTTGATTCTATATACACCGTTATTAGCATAGGAACCATCGTCGAATTCATAATACCATCCGTAATCTCCCCATTTCCAGGTTCCGGCCAATGCTGTCAGTCCGAACATCAGGATGCAGAACATGGTTGCTGCAACTGTAAAAAAACTTTTTTTGGCTTTCATCTTTGCTCCTCCTTCTTTAGTCATAATTCCCGTTTATCATCTTGTCCGAATCAATAAACATAAGTGTCAAAGCAGAAAAGAAGCTGCTTTTACGATAAAAAAGAATTATGTTTCAAAAACCACGAATCAATAGAATGTTTGTTTAATTATAACACATGATTCATGCCTGATGTGGAAAATAACAGGTTATTTTTAAGGAAAAGTATAATTAATGATGAGTTAAATGCCATCTCACCTGATTATCATCAGTACCCCTGCCATGGCGATCAGGAAGATGATGTTTATAACTGTGAAGACTATGAGATACTTCTTTGTATCTGCCTTTTCGGTACTGCTGTACTGCTTGAAGGAAATGAGGCTGGCCATGGAAGCTATAAGGGTACCCAGTCCTCCCAGATTCGTGCCCACTATAAGCTTCGGGATATCCTCCGTGAATCCTGAGCACAGGATCGCAGCGGGAACATTGCTGATAAACTGACTGAGGAGGATACTGATGCCTACCTCGTTTAGCTTCACGAGTTCCTTCAGGATGTCACTCAGGAAAGGTATCCTTTTGATGTTCCCGATGAAGATAAAGAGGAATACAAAGGTGAAAAGCAGAGAGTAATCCGGCTTTTTCAGAATCCCCCGGTCAAAGAGCAGCACTAAAAGAAGAACACTGAGAAGTCCGGTCTGATAGGGGAGTACCCTTACCACCACAAGAAGTGACATCAGAAATGCAAGGATATACATGCCTATCATCATTGTCCGCTGCTTTGAACCGGAGAAGTCACCCTCCTCCTTGAGTGAGGCGGGTTCCGGTTTCACCATAAAGAAGGTGAAAACAAGAAGAAGGATGCCCGCTGCGATGCTGTAGGGAAGCATTAGCATGATGAACTCTGAGAGGCTCATGCCTGACAGGGAGTAGAGATAAAGGTTCTGGGGGTTGCCAAGGGGTGTCAGCATGCTTCCGAGGTTGGCTGCAACGGTCTCCAGTACTATCACGTCGATGAAAAGCTTCTCCTGTCCTGAGATGGACAGGGTGATGATGGAAAAGGGCACAAATGTAAGAAGTGCCACATCGTTTGTTATGAACATGCTGGAGAAGAAGCAGAGGGCGATGAGGATGGCTGAAACCCCGCGGATGGAGCTCATCCTGCCTGCAAGCTTCTGTCCGATCTGCAGGAACACATTTTGCTGCTGGAATCCTGCCATGGTCAGCATGAGAGAAAGCAGTATGCTGAGTGTCCTGAAATCAATGTAGCCGATGTAAAGGCTGTCAGGCTTTACGAAGAGACAGGACAGCGCTGCCAGTACAAATGATACTGTAAGTACGATTTCTTTTTTTATGAAGGTTTTAATGGAATTCATGGGTCCCTCGTTTTATAGATTATAGTCATGCAAAAGAATAATCCTTTAGGGGTTACAGGTCAATGTCTAACTGTTAAAGTGCTGACGGAGGTATAATTGTTATAGTGCTGTCGGATGTATAATTATTAAATTGGCTCCGGAGTCTGACTGTAAAAGTGCGTACTTAAGCCTGGCGGAAAACCGGGCTTTTCGGATGTGGGCAGTAGGGCTGTTTTTATAAAAAACAAAATATACATGGGAAACATAACGCCGATATGATAGTATATAAAGATATTTTGTTGTGTCAGGAAACTTGGAGGTTTTTATGTTAGAGTTACAGAACATCTCTTTTCAGGTAGATGCGGAGGGTCAGGATAAAGAGATCATCAGGGATATATCCTTAACTATCCCCGATGATAAGCTGGTGGTCATTACAGGACCTAACGGAGGAGGAAAATCCACTCTTGCGAGACTTATCATCGGAATCGAGAAGCCTACTTCGGGAAAGATACTTTTTGACGGAGAGGATATCACTGATCTTTCCATCACGGAACGTGCAAAGAAGGGACTTGGCTTTGCTTTTCAGCAGCCTGTAAGGTTTAAGGGCATTCAGGTTTTTGACCTTATCAAACTTGCTACCGGCAAGAACATTTCCATAGCAAATGCCTGTCAGTATCTTGCGGAGGTCGGACTCTGTGCAAAGGATTACATCGACAGAGAGGTTAACAGCAGTCTTTCCGGCGGTGAGCTTAAGAGAATCGAGATTGCAACTGTTCTGGCAAAGGCGTCCAAGATGTCTGTTTTCGATGAGCCGGAGGCAGGAATCGATCTTTGGAGTTTCCAGAATCTGATCGAGGTATTCCAGAGGATGAGACAGAAGATCAACAGCAGTTCCATTCTGATCATTTCTCATCAGGAGAGAATTCTGAATATTGCAGATGAGATCATCGTTATCAAGGACGGAAGTGTAGTGAAGCGCGGTTCAAAGGATGAGGTGCTTCCTGAACTCATGGGCACAGCTTCGGCGGTTCCGGGATGCAATAAGGTTGAGATGGTAAGGGAGGCAAAGAAGGATGCTTAAGCTTGATGAGATACAGATGAGACTGCTGAAAGAGGTGGCAGATCTTCATAAGGTTCCTGAGGGAGCTTACAATATCCGTTCAAACGGAGAATCCGCAGGACGTGTTTCCACAGAGAACATCGAGATCATTCCGAGAGATGACGGACAGGGGCTTACTGTACGCATCAAACCCGGCACAAAGAACCAGAGCGTACATATCCCCGTTGTTATGACAAAGACAGGTCTTAAGGAAGTCGTTTACAACGATTTCTACATCGGCGAGGATGCGGACGTCACCATCGTTGCCGGCTGCGGTATCGACAACTGCGGATCCCAGGATTCCGAGCATGACGGTATCCATCGTTTCTTCGTTGGAAAGAATGCGAAGATCAGGTATGTAGAGAAGCATTATGGTTCAGGAACAGGAAGCGGAAAGAGAATCCTGAATCCGGGAACCGAGGTTTACCAGGAAGAGGGCAGTACCGTTGAGATGGAGATGGTACAGATCAAGGGTGTTGATGATACCAACCGTACAACTACAGCAGAGCTTAAGGCAGGTGCCAAGCTTGTGGTGAGAGAGCGTCTCATGACTCATGGCGATCAGAAGGCCCTCAGTACCTATGTGGTAAGCCTGAACGGTGAAGGCGCAAGTGCGGATGTGGTTTCCAGATCCGTTGCAAGAGATGATTCATATCAGAAGTTCGATGCGAAGCTTGTGGGCAATGCTGCCTGCTCTGGTCATACAGAGTGTGATTCCATCATCATGGACAGAGGAAAGATCCTTGCGGTTCCTGCTCTTGAGGCCAATGATCTCGACGCAGCTCTTGTGCATGAGGCTGCCATCGGTAAGATCGCGGGAGATCAGATCATTAAGCTCATGACTCTGGGACTCACTGAGGCAGAGGCGGAAGAGCAGATCATCAACGGATTCCTGAAGTAAAGATATGATTCAGCGCCTTGCACATGAGTGTGTGCGGTGGTGCTGACATTGAGCGGCAGATGCTTCTGACACTCATATGTATTTATTATATATACATTAAAAAGAACCTTGAGCCCTGTGAGCTCAAGGTTCTTTTTTTCGCAATAAGGCTTCCGGGCAATCCCGGGGGCGTTTGCTTACAAAAAAGCCGCAGGGAGTATTTGGAAGCCAACGCGGAAACGAACAGCTCTGCTGTGAGATTGCGAGAATCAGTTTATGCAGAGCGCAATCACTCAGGCGGCTCTACAATTCCACGGTAAAGCAGGTTCCGTCAGATTCGTTTGCAGCAGTGATGGTTCCCTTCATTCTTTCCACTATGGCTTTTGCGATGGCAAGACCCAGCCCGAAGGAACCCTTGTTGTTTTCTCTGTCGCAGGAATAGAACCTGTCGAAAATATAAGGCAGGTCTGCTTCGGAAATAAATTCCCCGGTATTTTTCACCGTGAAGAGAATTCTGTCATCATCCTTGTATAGTCTGATGCGGATACGCTCATCCTTTGCCGTATGCTTGAGAGCATTGTCCAGTAGTATGGCGACCAGCTGTTTGAACTCGTCATCATTACCGAAAGCCAGGATGCCCTCTTCCACATCATACTTATAATCTATCTGTTTTTCGTAGGCTATGGATTCGTAAGTAAGAGATATCTCTTCAACAGCGGCGGACAATGAGAATTCCCTGCTGTCAAAGGTGGAATCTTCTTCGAGTCTGGCGAGAGTCAGGAGCCTTTCTATGAGATTGTTCATCCTATTGGTCTCGGAGACGATGTTCTTTACATGGATGTTATCACCGTGCTCCATCTCAAGTGCCTGGGCATTGATGCTTATGGCCCCAAGAGGGGTTTTGAGCTCGTGGCTCGCGTCGGTTATAAATCTTTTTTCTCTTTCAAGCTCCTGCCGTGCGGGTTCAGTGACAAATCTGGAAAGGTCATTGGTCACAAAGGTGAGAACGGCGATGCCTATAAGGAAAAGTACCAGACTTCCCAGAAGATATATCCTGCTTTCTCGATGCTCGGTGTTTAAAAGAACTATGAGCCTGTTGCCGTCGGACAGCTCTTTTTTTATGTATACGAAGGAACCTTCACGCCAGCCCTTGGGAGTGTTGTTCAGTATACGGTCTATGAGCCGCTGGGTGATATCGTCGGTACTTCCGCTGCCGATTTTTCTTATATCTACGACTGTATCGTTTCCGTCTATAATTACGCCCACAACAGGATTGAAGCCGGTTTCTTCCAGAGCCGTGATCCGGTTTTTGTAATCGCCCCGGAGCAGAACATCGCTGTCCGCCACCCACTTGACTATCTGGAATTTGTTGACGGCAGTGTCATAGGAGGAGTAGTGGTAAAATGCCACGAACAGTATGCCTATGGTTGCGATCAAAAGGACCATGGTCACTGTTACGAACTTTTTTCTCAGATTCTCAACCATCGGTCTTGTTTCCCTCCAGAGAGTATCCTACGCCCTTGGTTGTGATGATCTGGGTTTCGGCTTCAACAAATTTGAGCTTCTTTCTCAGAAAAGAGATATAAACCTCCAGACTGTTATAATCACCCTCATCACAGAAGCCCCATACTTTGGAAATAAGAGTATCCTTTGTGTGGATATGACCGGGATCTGTCATAAGACATTCCAGGAGCTGGAATTCCTTGTTCCCAAGCTTTACGGATTTCTCTTTTCCCAAGAGCTTATAGCTGTTCTTTTCCAGCTTTATGTCACAAAATGTAAGGGCAGAAACATTGTCCTGCCCGGGTTTTCTGGTGCGCGCCCTGATTCTTGCGAGAAGCTCCCCTGCATCAAAGGGTTTTGTCAGATAGTCGTCCGCTCCGAGATCAAGTCCCTGAATTTTATCCTCCGTCTGAGACCTGGCTGTAAGTATGATTATGGGAGTTTTGATTCCCTCCATTCGTGCGTTCCGCAGGATGTCTATACCATTAAGCTTAGGGAGCATGACATCCAGAAGGATGAGATCGTGAATGTCTTCAAGAATCGAATCAAGTCCTGAGAGACCGTCATATACAGCATCCACCTGATAGCCTTCTCCGCGAAGTATGGCGCTTATACCGTCAGATATTTCCTTTTCGTCTTCAACTACTAAAATTCTCATAAATAGGATTATATCATCAAATCAGCGATTCACCTATAGTGACAGGGATCTCTCCCTCCTCAGTTCTCTTTCTTCTGAGTATGGTTTCGCTGACTGAAACCCTGTGGTCCGTGAGGACTATGATGGTGGAGCCTCCGAACTCGAAATAACCCTTTTCGTCAGTGGTACGGACGGTATATGTTTTTTCTTTATGCTCGTAATTCGAAATCTTTCCAACGAAAAGAGCTCCTACCTCCATCTGTACAAGTTTCCCTGCATGGTCACTGCCTATGGTCACATATTCACGGGAATTTTCGATGAATACAGGAAGCTGTTCCAGGGCTATGGGCCTTACGCAGTGAAGCTTTCCGGGAATCGTCTTCTGTTCGGAAACTGTTCCGTTGGAACAGAAATTGTACCTGTGATAGTGGCTTGGAGTAAGGCGGAAGATAAATGCAGTTCCGTTACTGAAAGTATCCGCAAGTTCCCGGTTCCTGAGGAGACGAGCCAGGCTGTAATGGCTGTTTTTTATCAGGAAGCTGGAATCGTTGTCTATATCCAGTACAGTAAGAAGACCGTCACAGGGAGCTATAAGTTCTGACTGTGGTCTCGGACGATTCTCCGGGCGAAGTCTTCTGGTGAAGAAATCATTGAAAGAGACATATCCTCCTGCGGGAACCTCGTATCGTTTTAAGTCAATCCCGTTCTTCTTCACATAATGCGGAACCAGCCGTGCGGAGATTCCGGTGGACAGGAACTTTCCCATCCGTACCGAGACGGGAGGCTTCACCAATTGTTTTAATATGAAGCGTCCCGGAACAGTATGATATAAAAATTTTAAACCTAAAGAGCTGCTCATATGATAGTACGTCCTACAAAGAATACACAAAAAGCTTCTATAAGTCCGATGGCTGAAAGAAGGACCTTGCCTGTGGTGTTAGGCTTCTGGATTTCAATCGGAGTCAGGAAACCGATGCTGCAGAAGATAAGAGTGCCCAGTATGAGCTCGTACCCGTTCATTGACAGATTTGCACGAAGTACGCAGGCGATAGGAAGTAAAAGGGCGATGCTTGTGATGGGGACACCCATAAAGCATCTTTTCCTTTCAGGATGATTCTGAGATCTGTCCTCTTCAAGCACATTGAAATAAGCAAGTCTGATAAGTCCTGCAAGAGTATAGAGAGAAGCAATGATTCCGACCAGAGGGTTGCAGTTTGAAATCATGTAAGTGAAAACTGCAGGCATGATTCCAAAGCTGATGAGATCACAGAGAGAATCAATCTGTACACCGAATCTCTTTTCCTGAACACTTCTTTCTTTTGTGGAAGCGACGGTGCCGTCCAGCATATCACAAAGACCTGCGATGAGGAGGCAGAACAGCGCCTCAAAGAACTTGCCGTCTATAGACATCATGATTCCGTAAAAGGAAAACATCATTCCCGCATATGTAAGTACAACAGTGTAATCATAGTATCCTAATGGCTTAATCATTTTTTTGAAAACTCCTTATTTATTTTAATTATGTGTTTTATATATCCTACAAGAACTATCAGGCCCGAAACTGAAGCGCATATGTAGAAGGAAGTACTTCGGCATAAGGTCTGCAGCATATAGGCATAGTCCTTTGTAAAAATCGATTGAAATCCATCCAGCATGAGATAGTCTGCAACGCCCATTCCTCCCGGGATAGGTACACAGTTGGAACCTACCTGGGCGAGATTTTGAATGATCCATAATCTGGTGAGGTCTACACGTTCAAGATTTCCCAGGGCCAGATGCATAAGAGGTGTGACGCTGATCTGGGAGATACGCTGGGCCAGATTAAAAATAAAGGCCAAAAGCAGCGCTGTGCCCTTGTTCCGAAGAAGCTGTGAACACAGCTTAAAGTCAGCCATGTGCCGTTCCATACGGTCATTCCACTTGGAAACATTTCTGATTATATGGATTTTGTGGAGGAACTTTATGGAACCCATCCCCAGTCTCTTCAGGTACGAGCTCTTTCTCAGCAGTGCGTAGAAGATGATGGTGAGGATCAGCATCACCAGGCTTCCGAAAAGGATAAAGGCCAGTGAGATCTCGTTGAAGTTCAGGAGCACCGAAGGCATGAACAGAAGACTCAGAACTCCTATGGAAAAAGAGGACATGGTGTACATCACGAGATTCGCAAGAAGCGTCACGGTGATGACTGAAACCGGTATTCTGTCAAACCGCATGAACAACGCGCTCACCGGCTGCCCTCCGCTGGCGGAAGGAGTGATGGCGGAGAAAAACTGGTCTCCTGCGCTGTACACAAGCCCCTTAAATATATTGGTTTTGTAGCCCAGTGAATTCAAAAGACATTGGAGCGCCAGTGCTTCGAACAGGATAAAGCCGAACATGGAAAGCAAGGTGGCTATGAGACCCGGGATGGAAGCATGCTCCAGCATGCTCAGGATGTGCCCCGGAGTCAGGGCCCTGCTCTGGGCTGCGACAGTTCTGATAGTCAGAAATGCTATAAGCAGAGCTCCAATTGCGAACATAATATTTTTTTTAACATTCATTTCAGTTTGCGCTCATATTCATAATTTTCATTAAGTACACGGTTGTAAAATCTGGAAAGACCGGTTACTTTTACAAGACCATAGCTGATTTCTGCCAATGCTATGCCCATGAACACATCTGCCACCACGTGCTGCTTTGTGGTAAGCGTAGATATGCAGATGAGACCGCCGACAATCATGGAAAAGACCTTGTACCATCTCGGGACGGATGAGATCTTTCTCACTGCGATAAAGCAGAACTGGCTGGTCAGACAGTGGATGGACGGGAAAAGATTGTCCGCTGCATCCATCCTGTATACCATCCTGAGTAAACGGGACCAGAGGTCGGCACCTGTGATGGTGGGCCTCAGTGTCGTTGTGGGCAGGACGGTGAAGAAAATAAGGCAGATGATCTTCGCAAGTACATCGGCACACAGAAAGCTGTATGCTTCGTCTTCGTCATCCTGAAGTGCACCGATAAGATAGTTTATGATCCAGAAAATATAACTGCCCAGATAAATGGCGGTGGTCCAGGGGATGACAGGAATGAAGCTGTCAAAGCGGACTGCCAGGCTTGTGTGATGGGAAGAAGTGGTCCAGAGTCGTGAAACATTGTAGGCCACAATATTGATCACAAAGGATATCAGTAATGGGTTATAAAGTTTTTTTTGTACAAGTAACTGTATTTTATGTCTAAAATAATTCATAGTTGTAATTCAAGTTATAAATTAGCAAAAATGGTTTGTGACACATAACTTATTATAGTAAATTACTCTTAAATCATTATTGAAAATAAGCGCAAGGTTTTTAAGGTTAATTTAAGATTGGAAGAAATATGGACATTTACGAAAAGATAAAGACACTTTCGGAAAAAATGGACGAGGAGGCGGTCTTCATAAGAAGGGACCTTCATAAGCATCCTGAAACGGCATTTCTGGAAATGCGTACCACAGTTATCATCGAAAAGTTCCTGAGAGAGCTTGGCTATGAGGTGCTTTCAGGAAAAGCTGTATGCAGGGAAGGTGAACGCCTGGGAGTGCCTTCGGAGGAAGAGCTGTCCGGGCATGCTTCCGAAGTACTCCGGCAGGGGATTAAAGAGGAGGAGCTTACAGAGGAACTCCGGGAAGGCTATACGGGAGTTATAGGAATCCTGAGATGCGGAGAAGGTCCCGTGACGGCCCTTCGGTTCGATATAGATGCACTCGGCATGATCGAGGCGGAGGATATGGAGCACAGACCCTTCAGAGAGGGATTTTCATCGGTGAACCGGGGAATGATGCATGGCTGCGGTCATGACGGGCATGTTGCCATCGGCCTCGGTACCGCAAAGCTCCTGATGAGTATAAAGGATGAGCTCAGGGGCACCGTCAAGCTCATTTTTCAGCCCGGGGAAGAAGGAGGCCATGGAGCGGTTCCCATCGTGGCAAACGGGCATCTTGATGACGTGGACTATTTTATAGGAAACCACATAGCACCAAGCGATTCTCATGATGACGGAGATTTGACGCCGGGAACCTATGGCTCTCTTGCCAATACCAAGTATGATGTCTGGTTCAGAGGTGAGGCATCCCATGCCGGGGGATTTCCGGAAAAGGGCAGGAATGCTCTGGTATCCGCAGCCCATGCAGTACTCGGACTGTACTCCATACCGCGTCACAGTGCCGGTCAGACCCGTGTCAATGTTGGTACCCTCCATGCAGGAACCGGAAGGAACGTTATCCCTGATACAGCAAAGCTGGAGATAGAGGTCCGGGGTGAAGATACCGAAATTAATGATTATATGTCCGAACAGGCAGAGAAAATCTGCAAGGGCGCAGCCATGATGACGGGCTGCACATGCGAGATGCAGATGGTTGGCCGTGGTGAGACACAGCACAGCGATGAAGAACTGTGGAGCAGAATAGGCGGAATGGTGGCCGGGCATTGCCCTGACCTTAAGGTGAGCAGCGTACCGAATGGGAGAAACTGGGGCAGTGAAGATATCTCTGTTATGATGAACAGAGTGCAGAGTCACGGGGGATTCGCCGCATATATGCGTACTATGACGACTATGGCAAGCCCGCAGCATACTGTGAGATTTGACTTCGATGAAAAGGTGCTGGTTAAAGGAATCAGAATTTTTTCTTCTATAATATATGACCTGAACGGGAAAGGGCAGGAGGACTGTTAAGAGGACGTAGTCCTGTGCCCGGGTATCTGAGTCTCAGTGAGGGAAACACAAATTCCGGATCATACGTAGTGTAGTCCTGTGCCCGGGTATCTGAGTCTCAGCGTGAAAACAGATACTGACTATTAAAACGGCATTTACCAACTTACAGCTTAGGAGTTAACATGAAAACACTGATTTACAATGCTACTATCCTTACGATGGATAAAGAGAGCACTGTTTTAAAGAACGGATGGCTGCTTGCAGAGGGAGACCTCATCAAAGAACTCGGAACCTGCGGAAATGGAAAACCTGAGGGAATAGAAGCTGACGAATATATAGATGGGCGGGGAGGTATCATGCTTCCGGGTTTCGTGAACACCCACTGCCATGTTTCTATGGTTCCTTTCCGCACCATGGGAGATGATTGCCCCGACAGGCTGAGAAAATTCCTGTTCCCCCTGGAGCTTCAGGCCATGAACCGGGAGCTTGTGTATCTTTCGGCCCTTTACGGGATAGGGGAAATGCTTCTCTCCGGAACCACCACCTTCCTTGACATGTACTATTTTGAGGATGAGGTGGCGAAGGCATGCCTTGAGACCGGAATCAGAGGCTATCTCGGGGAAACCCTGATCGGCCAGAAGACCTGCGACAGCCCTGAAAAGGAATACGGAGGTTTTGAATATCAGAAGGAATTTCTTGAGAATTTCAGGGGCCATGACCGTATCATTCCGGTCATAGCTCCACACGGTACTACAACTCTGAGCCCTGAAAAGCTCATGGAGGCTCATGACCTGGCGATAAGATACGACACCCTCTATACACTTCATGCCTGTGAGATGGACTATGAGATGAACCATTTCAGGGAGATGGGGCAGACACCGGTGGAGTTTTTAGATTCCATAGGGGCGCTTTCCCGGCATACTCTCGCGGCTCACTGCATACATGCGACGGAATCGGATCTTTTTCTTATGAAATCACGGGGCGCACGAATCGCTCATTGTATAGCCAGCAACACAAAGGCGGGAAAGGGAATCGCGCCAATGAAGGATGCGGATGCCATAGGAGTACCTTTCGGGCTTGGAACCGACGGACCTTCCTCCGGAAATACTCTGTCCATGTTCGACCAGATGCGCCTCATGCCGAACGCCCAGAAAACAAAGTATCATGACAGAAGCATTTTCTCCGCGGAGCGTGTGGTGAGAGCTGCCACAAAGGGCGGCGCGGAGGCACTTTCTGCTGAACATTTCGGAAGCCTGGAACCGGGAAAAAAGGCGGATCTCCAGCTCGTGGAGACAGAGTCCGTCAACATGTTCCCCGCCTATAATCCTTATTCGGCACTGGTCTATTCTGCCAATGCTTCAAACGTTCAGCTGGTCATGGCAGACGGAAAGATACTCGTCCGGGATGGAAAACTCACAAGCATGGATCTTCCCGGGATAAAAGCGGATCTCTTTCAGGCCATGAAGCCCTTTATGGAAGCGGCGGAAGAATACAAAGATATTATCTGAGATAATACAATATTCTGTTATTTTAAACATTTACAGCCGAACTTAAATTATGATATAAACAAGAGGTCTTTTACAGATAACTGCAAGAGACCTCTTGGCGCGGCATTGGCGCCGGAGCTTAAAATCAGGCGGCATCGGCCGCCGAAATAGGATTCGCCGTTTTCAGGAGGACATCACGTGAACTGGATCAAAAATAAAGCGTGGATCTTTATGATATTGCCGGGCATCATATTCCTTGCAGTATTCATGCTGATTCCGCTCTGTACACTTCTTATCGCAACCTTCTTTCCCAATGAAGGAGCGTTCTCGTTATCAGCTTACGTTGATATACTGAAAAGCACCTATTTTCAGCAGGTGTTCGTAAGAAGCCTGAAGCTCAGCATACTGAGCACACTTATCTGTGCGGTTCTGGGTTATCCTGCCGCATATTACATCGCAAAATTTTCAAAGAACAAGGGCATGCTCATGGCATTCGCAGTATTCCCTATGTTCACGAGCCCTGTCATCCGTTCATTCAGCTGGATGGTCATTCTGGGAAAGAAGGGTATCGTCAATAAACTTCTCGTTGCGGCAGGCATATTTGCCAAGCCACAGAGTCTTCTCTATAACGAATTTTCCATCACTGTAGGTTTCGTACAGTTATTTCTTCCACTTATGATATTGTCTCTGATAGGAGTACTTGAGAGCATTCCCGATGATCTGACTCTTGCGGCCCGTAATCTCGGCTGCACAGCCATGGAGACATTTGTAAAGATCACATTGCCTTTAAGCGTTTCAGGTCTTGTGACAGGAAGCGTTCTGGTATTCACAGGCTGCATCACAGCATATACAACTCCCCAGCTTCTTGGAGGAACAGACACAAGAGTACTTTCCACCATGATCTATCAGTATGCCATGAGCCTCGGAGACTGGATCAATGCTTCAGTCGTTGCTGTCATCATGATCATCGTCACCATGCTGATCTCGTCAGTTTTCAATGCAGTAAGTAAAAAAGTAAATCCGCTGACTTAAAAAAGCTGCTTCCGGATCGATCCGGAGGAAGAGGCAGGGGCCACGGACAGAAACATTAACATGGGACAACCTTTCGGGAAAACAGGAGGAAGAACAGTGTCATTACTTGAACTTAGAGATATTACCGCGGGATATGATAAGAACATTATCCTGAAGAACCTGAATCTTAACGTGGAGAAGGGGGAGCTTGTGAGCCTCCTCGGCCCCAGCGGATGTGGAAAGACAACAACACTTAGACTTATAGCCGGATTTTCCGAGCCGGTTTCCGGGAATTTCTTCTTTAATGACAAGGACTATACAAAGATCCCTCTTCATAAGAGGAATTTCGGTTTTGTGTTCCAGAGCTATGCATTGTTCCCTCACATGAACATCTATGACAATGTAGCCTTCGGACTCCGCCAGAGAAAGCTGCCTGAGTCTGAGATAAAGACAAAGGTCATGGACATGCTTCATACAGTAGACCTTGATGGTTTCGAGAAGAGACTTCCCAAAGAGATGTCGGGCGGACAGAGACAGAGAGTTGCCCTTGCGAGAGCCATGGTCATAAATCCTGACCTGATGCTTTTCGATGAACCTCTTTCAAATCTGGATGCAAAGCTTCGCGTCCAGATGAGAGTCGAGATACGTAAGCTTCAGCAGAAGCTTGGATTTACAGCCATCTATGTAACTCACGATCAGGAAGAGTGCTTCGCTATCAGTGACAAGGTAGCTATCATGAATCATGGCGTAATAGAGCAGATGGACAAGCCTGCAGAGATCTACAACCATCCGAAAACGGAATTTATCGCCAGATTCGTTGGATTTGAAAATTTCATGGATCTTACCAGAACCGGAGAAGGAAAGTTCATGACTTCAGCAGGAAATGAGATCACAGTCACAGAGGATACAGCAGGTGACAGGCTGAGAGCCTGTATCCGTCCTGAGGATATAGTTATAGAGAAGGACGGAGCTGAATCGGTAAATTCCATACAGGGAGTGGTCAATGTTCAGACCTTCCTCGGAAAGAGAACACAGTATAACGTTTCAACGGATATAGGTGAGCTTATAGTGAGCACCGCTCAGGAAAACGTATTTTCTGTCGGAGATAACATTACCCTATCTCTGACACCAAATAAAATCGTACTTATTCCGTGAATAAGCGTATCTGATATACCATTTTGACCGTTTGACGGGTGACCTCAGTAATAAGTGCTGAGGAGTATCTGTCAGGTGGAACAGGGTGCGCTGGTCATGGAAAAGAGTACAAAGGTCCATTTATCACCATCTGATTTAGGAGGAAATTATGAAGAGAGTATTATCACTTGGACTTGCAGCCGCAATGAGCCTCGGTCTCGCTGCATGTGGTTCATCGCAGACAGCAGCAACAACTGCAGCAGCTAAGGAAGAGACAACAGCTCAGGCACAGGAGGCAGCAACAGAGGCCGCAAAGGAGGAGACAACAGCTCAGGCTTCAGAGGGAGAGAAGCCTTTCGCTGGACAGAAGCTTACAGTAAGCACCTTCTCATTCAACGCCGAGCTTCTTCAGAAGAACGTTTATGATCCGTTTATGGAAAAGACAGGCGCAGAGCTCGTTATCGAGACAGGAAAGAATGCTGAGCGTGTAACAAAGATTGAGGAGTCTCCTGAAAACTATGATGTGGTTATCATCGGTGATTCCTTTGCAGCTCAGCTTGCTAAGGACGGCATGCTCGAGTCTGTTGACAGAGCTGCTCTTACAAATCTTGATTCTGTTTATGATTCAGCAAAGGCTCCTATGGGTGAGGAGTTCGGACCTGCATATACCTTCAACCGCCTGGGAATCGTTTATGATCCTGAGACATGCACAACAGAGATCAAGAGCTTTGCAGACCTTTGGAATCCGGAGCTTGAGGGCTCAATCGCCATTCCTGATATCACAACAACTTCAGGACCTCTTTTCTACTACGGAACAGCTGCAGCATTCGGTCTTG
Source organism: Lachnospiraceae bacterium (assembly GCA_015057945.1). Taxonomy (GTDB): domain Bacteria; phylum Bacillota; class Clostridia; order Lachnospirales; family Lachnospiraceae; genus Oribacterium. Next base: position 23,442 of record SVDD01000019.1, read on the forward strand.
AACCGGGCAAGGATGATGATGTGATCTTCGCAAAGCTTGCCGAGCTTAAGCCAAATGTTGTAAAGACATACACATCAGCTAACGACACCATCACCATGCTGAACCAGGGTGAGGCTTCAGTTGCTCTTCTCCTTGATTACAGCTACACATCAGCCAAGCAGGCTAATGATGCTTATGTATGGGTGGACCCTGCAGAGGGCAGTTTCTCAGGCTTCAACATGCTGAACATCGTTAAGGGCTGTGAAAACAAGGAGCTTGCAGAGGCATTTATCAACTTCTATCTTTCAAAGGAAGTTCAGGAGGCAGAGGCTCTCGACGGCGTTGACTCTCCTGTAAACACTTCTGTAGAGCTTACAGCTGAGCAGGCACAGAACTTCACATACGGTGCAGAGATGGTAAACGGCCTCATCGTTCCGGACTGGGATCTCATCACTGAGAAGAAGGCTGAGTGGATCGAAAAGTGGAACAATCTCTTCTCGGTTCAGTAATATGTATGATGTAAGGGTCAAAATATAAAATCCTGTGATTGATTTATGATTTAATGCTTTTGATCTGCATCTTTTGTGAGTGGCTAAGTATCAGCCACTCACTTATCGTTACAAAGCACGTTTCACCTGTATGGATATTTCCATCACAGGACTTGGCTTATCAGTATTTCTCTGATGAGCGATGGGTTATTTTAGAAAGGTCTCTTATGAAAAAGAGTAAAAGTCTTCTCCTGTTAACAATACTGGTATATTTTTTTCTGATAGGTCCCCTTTTGATTATCATGGCGGCCTCATTCAGTGATACAAATTATCTGGCATTTCCGGGAAAGGGCTTTACCCTCAAGTGGTATGCGCAGGTACTGACTATGAGCTCCTTCATAGATTCTGCAAGGACATCCATAATCGTTGCCGTGGTCTCAACTGTACTGGCTCTTGCGCTTGGGCTGCCGGCCGCATACGCTCTTAACCGTTATCGTTTCCGTGGCAAAGAGGTGATAAAGACAGTGTTTCTTTCACCTGTCCTTATCCCGGTCATAGTTCTCGGTTTTATCATGCTGAGATATGTTGTCAATGCTTTCAAAATGCCTGTTATGCCCAGTCTTCTTATAGGACATACGCTTTTAGGCATACCTTATGTGATGCGCGTGGTCACTGCCGCACTTTCTAATTTTGATTTCTCAATCGAGGAAGCTGCAGGAAGCCTCGGGGCCACAAAGGTGTACTGCTTTTTCAACATTATTCTTCCGAACATAAAATCAGCCATTGCATCAGCAAGCATCATGGCTATGATCAATTCCTTTAACAATGTTTCTCTTTCGGCTTTTCTCACAGGACCTGGAGTGAACGTTCTGCCTATTGAAATGATGGCGTATGTAGAGTATCATTTCGATCCGACCATTGCGGCTCTTGCCACACTTCTTATGGTGGCGACTCTTGGGGTTATGCTTATTATAGAAAAGACTCTTGGACTTAAGAGTGTTGTCTGAGCAGTTCCGGGTGATAAAAATGAACCTGAAAGAATGAGATATTTACATAGCTTATAGCAGCCATTCCAAAATAAGTAAGTCTGAAATGCCCTTTGTATTATACAAAGGGTGTTTTTTTGTAAAAAAAAAATAAATACTTAAAAAATAAGAGGTAAATACAAAGATTAGAAGAAAGGTGGATATGACCTATAAAATAGGCCTTTTATCATTAAAACAGCAGTGGTTACTGGATGAACTACATGGGATATTGCATACATAAAACTTTGAGCGATTAAGATCCTGGATTAATGGGTTAAATTTAAAAACAGAGAAGCTGATATTTAAGGACTCTATTTATTTTTTTGATAAGCTTTGTGAAAATACCCCCCTTTAGGTATAATAACAAATGTTTGCTGGTCAGTGACCTCCGGCAGACAGATGCTGCTCTGAGGCTGTATTTACCGGCCCCGGAGCTGACCGGAGAACATGCTTTCAGGCATGTATGAAGTAATGTGAGAAGGAGACTTGTGGAATGAAAACAAAGCCTGATGCCGGACTGTCCCGTAGTTATATATTGGATGGACTTACATCTATGATGAGCGGTTTTTTTATTTACAGGGCGGATTTCTCTGCGGAGCTGCTCTTTGTTAATGATGCGGTTCTTGATATATATGATTGCAAAGATGAAGCAGAGTTCAGGGAACTTACCGGGTATAACTTTCCGGGTATGATTTTTCCTGCAGATCTGAGTATTACAGAGGATAAGATCTCTTCACAGATTTCAGAAAACGGATTTTACGATAAGGTGAGTTTTCGCATCAGAAGTAAAAAGGACCAGATAAAGTATGTGGAGATACAGGGAAAACCATACTCATCCCGTGAAGAGGGAGAACTTATTGCAGTTACAGTGACCTTGCTTAAAGAGGAGGAAAAGAGAACCTTCAGCAACAGGCATATTTTGTCTCTTGATAATTCCAGCAGGGAATATATTCTGAATACCATAGATAAGGCTGTTAAAGAGGGCTATATAAAGATCTATTATCAGCCCAAGTTTGTCACAGCCACAGGCAGGCTGTATGGGTTTGAAGCATTGTCCAGATGGGTGGATCCTAAGTACGGCATGCTCCTGCCCGGAGAATATGTTCCCGTACTTGAGGAGTATAAACTTACCCATATTCTGGATAGATTTGTGATGCGCCAGATAGCGGGGGACGTGGACAGGAAGAGGAAAAAACTTGATAAGCTCATACCGGTTTCCTTTAACCTTTCTCATGGTGATTTTTTATCCTTTGACCCGTGCAAAGAACTGATAGATATTACAACAGAATTTGACATACCCAGAGAATCCATTCAGGTTGAGATAAGTGAAAAGACCCTGAATGAGGATCCGAATCTCTTTAAAAGGGAAATCAGAAGATTGAGAGACAGCGGTTTCAAAGTCTTTATTGATGATTTCGGAAACGAACATTCTTCCATAAATACCTTACGTGAGTATGAGTTTGATGGGATACTCATAGATTTAGGCTATATGGAGAACTTCGATGAAAAATCAAAGAACATACTTAAACCTGTAATCGATATGAGCAAGGGTCTGGGTATACATACTTATGCAAAAGGTGTGGAGACTGAGGAACAGCTGGAGTACCTGAAGGGCGTAGGCTGCGAGATAGTACAAGGCTACTACTATTCCTATGGAAGACCATCGGAGCGTATACCCGATGAGTTCCCTATGAACATTGATGCTGCCAGTAAGAAAGAGGACTCCGATACAGTCGGTGAGGCAAAAAAAGATCCCGCCATCTCCTTTGTTCTCAGACATGACTTGGATGAACGTCAGAAGATTTTTAATGCGATAAGTGCAATCTACAACAGTATATATATTCTCGATCTGGAAGGAGACTGCTATAAAGAACTTAAATCAAATTATGCACTTAATAAATTCCTTGGAAAAGAAGGTCGTATCAGCAGGGTTATGCCCGCGGTTATGCGTACCTTTGCGTCTACGGAATACACTGAGGCCATATTGGCCTTCACAAATCCTGAAACACTGGCTGACCGGCTTTCGGAGAAGGATTATCTGGAAGTGGATTACATCGGCGCCATTAACGGATGGACAACAGCTTCCTTCTTTGTTCTGAAAAGGGACGAATACGGAAAGGCAGTAAAAGTACTTTATGCCACAAGAATAATCGAAGACAGCAAAAAGACAGAGATGGATTACAAGGACGTGCTGGGGGATATGTCAAAGATCTATTTTACCCTTGTCCATATAGTTTTCAGTACCAGGGAATTTGTTCCGCTTATTGTGCCCGACTATATCAGGGACAGACTTGGCATGCATCAGCAGCCTTATGAGCTTGCGAAGGAGATGTTCATCGAAAGATATGTTTCCGAAGAGTACAGGGACAGGGTAAATGAGTTTTTGGATATCGCTTCGATGCAGAAAAAGCTGTCCGAAAAAACATTTATATCCACTGAGTATTTCGGAAAGGATAATAAATGGTTCCGGATCACGGCTACTGCGTCCAAAATGGATGGAAACGGAAACGTCATTCGTGCTTCTGTTGCGATGGAAGATATCGATCAGGAAAAGAATGAGCAGGCGGATCTTGAGTTTAAGATAGAACATGATGCGCTTACAGGCGTACTTAACCGTAATGCCTATGAAAAGTATACGGAGCTTCTTAAGAAGTCGGATATGGCTATCGCATACATTCTTCTTGATGTGGACAGATTTAAACAGATCAATGATACCTACGGACATGGAACCGGCGATTCTGTACTTAAGAAGCTTGCCTGCTATATGAGAAATGAATTCCGTCTGTCTGACCATATCATACGCATGGGCGGGGATGAATTCTGTATTATCATGACCGGAATTGAGGATAAGGACTCACAGATGCTCATAGATAAGATATATGCTATCAACAGTGCTTTGAAGAACCCTCGCAGCAGTAACATCCCGAAGGTTTCCATCAGCGCCGGAATCGCCTTTTCTTCTCAGGGATTCACCAGCGATCTGTATAAAAAGGCTGATATGGCTCTGTATCATACCAAAAAAACAACAAGAGACGGATATACTATTTATGATGCCATGATACATGAACCTGATTACTGTGCTGATAAGGTGTGCGACTGAGTATACTCAGTCGCATTTTTAAAAAGATAAACTGTTTATATATTAATATTAGAAGATTTAATTAAAATATTATAAGTAGAATATTAAAATTTTATATACAACCATTACAATTAGAGATATAATTACTAACATGTATAGCTATAATAAGCTTTATTTTTTTTAGAGTAGTTTTTAGAGTGGGGTTTGAGTTATGAACAAGTTAACTAAGCAGCTATTGTCACTTTTTCTGTGCGTGCTCATGGTTATCGAATCAGGCTTTAATGCAGGCATAACAGGATATGCCACAGAGAAGGCTGATGGTTCCGGTATCTCAGTGTACGCCGTAAAAGTATTGGCGGAACTCAAGGAGGACGTGGCTTATCAGACCGTGGAGTTTGGTACACCGGAGTCCTCGCTTAATTTGCCAAAAACGATATATGCATTAGCTTCGGATGAAGAGGCTGAGCATATCGAAGATGAAGAAGAAGCGGAGCTGAGCGAGGATGATGATGAAGAGATTTCTACATCATCAAAGACAAAGAAAACCGCTACGTCCAGTGAAACTACGGTGACGAGCGCAGACTTTATGACTGATGATCAGAAGGAAGCCATTAAAGAGCTTCTTTCCGGAGAAGAAAGACCGTCTGTCAAGGATCTTGAGAAAAGCAGTGGTCTTGATCTTACAGGTTATACAGTTATAAAGCTTCCGTTAACATGGGAGTCAGATACGTCTTTCGGCGGAGAGTACAATCCTGAGGAGCCGGGCGTATACAGCTTTGTTTCGGAAGTAAAAAATGAAGAAAAGTATGTTCTTTATGATTCGGCATTACCTACTGTAAGTGTTGAAGTGCTTGAGGAAAATCAAGAGGCGTTTTCAGCTACATGGACAGATGAAGATGCCGATCTTGAAATCACAGTTACAGCACCAGCCGGAGTTTTCCCTAAAGACAGTGTTCTTCAGGTTGAGAGAATCTCCGAAGAAAAGGACAACAAAAAAATCGAAGAGGCTGTAGAGAAGACTCTTGATAACGACAAAGCTGTCAAGGATTCCTTCTCATATGATATCAAGGTGACAGATCCTGATGGAAAGGAACTTGAGCCTGTAACTGCCGGAGGAAAGAAGGTAGAGGTTACATTTAAGTCTCAGGCCATAAAGGATGCTTCTCTTGAAGAAGATCAGTATGTATCCGTTTATCATTTCAAGGATGTGGATAAGGAAGATGTAGAGAAGGCAGCCAAGGCTGAGGATGACGAAGAGGAATCTCTTATCGGTGAGGTTGTTGATTCGGTTGTTTCTTTTATGACTCAGAGAGATTCGGGTGAGAAACTCAAGAAGCCTGAGCATATGAAGGCTGAGGAGCCTGAAGAGGCAGCTGTCGACGAACTTGAGGCAGAAGAGACAGATTCAGAAGAGAAGTCTGCTCCCGAGACAGATGACAGTGCCAATGTTTCTTCTGAAGGGGAACTCACTGTCACAACAAAAGATTTCTCTATATATACAGTAGCTTTCTATTCTGACAAGAGTGCCATCAAGGCATATTATGTAACTCTTGGAAGTGAGAATTCGAAGTACTCCTATGAAGACGGAGATACACTTACTCTTTCCATAACTGCAGAGGGTGGAGAACAGAAGAAGATCGCGGTTGTTTATCCCGATGAGGAAACCTTTGAGAACTTCAGACAGCAAGTTACTTCTGATCCTGATGATCTCATCACACTTCTTGAGGACGAGAATGCAACCGTTGCCAGTGAGATAAGCGGAGTTCCTGCCAAGACCGGAAATATCGGACTCATTGCAGATTCAGATGGAATCAACATCGAAGTAACTTCACTTCAAAGAAATGGAGTGACGTATAAGGTTAAATCAACAGAAAGAACCATCGACAGCAGTGAGCCTTTAACCTTTAAAGGTTTGTACTGGGATCTTGATGAAACATTCTATGTAGAACAGGATGCTACGGGTCTTCAGGGAACCATCAGTTATGAGCTTTCCGGATTCGGAAGTAATGGCGGTGAGGCTGCAGTGACAATAACAGGAAGTGATGGAAGCACACGTACTGTTAATGTAGGCAGTGATGCCGAAGGTAAGGCAAGCTTTACTGTTGATGCCTCTGACAAGTCATTTACAATTAATTCAACAGATATATTGAAGATAAAGCCTGCGGACAGCGAGTACTACTCATATACGCCTGAGGACGGAGTTGATGCTATATCTATTGATTCAGCAGTTCCTACAAGCTTTAGCTTTACAAATTTAAAGGATTACACATATACAGTTCATCAGACTGTAAAGCAGGACGGATCACAGTTCGAAACAGCTCCACAGGATAAGATCGATTATGTTGTTTCCGGACTTGCTGAAGATGAAGAGGTTTCCATCCATCTTGAAGATGGGTCTTCTTTGATCAGGACTGCCGACGGAAGCGGAAAGATCGATTTTACGCTGGAAGCGAGCGTTGCAAGCTTCAGTGTTATTGCAAAGGATAACGGTGTCGAGATGGATTCTGCCACACCGGCATCCGGCAATGTCAACAACATTATCCTTGTTACAGATCTTTCATCAAAGAATCTGAGCCATGAGGACGTTCTTGACCTTGAGTTTGATGTGCCTAAATTTGAGATTCAGGTATACGGAGAAGGAGTACTCTTAGAGAATACTGAGGGGAACACTGTATATGAAACAAAGTATACAAGTCTTGAGAATCTGAATGATGTATCGGCGCTTTTTGATGTGCCCGGATACAGATTCAAGTCTGCGAAGCTTGTTATGGACGGAAATGAATATGAGGTTTCTGAGATCAGTAACTTCTTATTTAAGAAGAAAGACGGATCCGATGCTGAGGCGATAGATAAGGATGCTGTTCTTAAACTTTACTATGATGAACTCATTTCCTACCCTGTATATCTCAAAACAGAGAATGTAACAGTACCTACAGATATATGTCTGAAGGTCGGAGATCTTGATTCCGATTGTATAGCAGAGGTTTATCTTCTTGATGCAACAACCAAGGAGATGGTTAAACCTGCTTTAACAACAACGGCAAACGGAAGCTATAAATTTACCACAGTTGTCTCATCAAGTGATTATTATCTTGTGGTCATGTCTGATGACAAAGATATCACACTGATGGTTGATGACTCCAACAAGAAATTCCAGCAGCATGCCGGAACAGGAGTTGATCCTATCAATCTCAAGAAGAAGACTTCTGAAGATGATTATGACGGAAATACTCTTTTTGTTGAGTATCTTAACTCAAGCATCGTTCTCAGAAAGCTTTGGGAAGATGGCGGAAAGAATAATGATGAGAAGAATGCTCTCATTGGAAAGAATAAAGATGTAAAGAAGTTCATGCATCTTGAGTATTACATCGAAGGCATCTCCACAGAGTGGAAGACTCTCGATGTTGATGCCATGAAGGATGTTCTCGGTTACCATGCAGATGAAGCTAAAAAAGCATTGAACATGGATAATGCAAGCTTCACCTACACCGGACCTACATCCTATGATTATAATTTCAAGAGCAAGCTGTATTCCAGCTATGTATATCGTGATGCTTCAGGTGTGATCCAGACTGCTCCGATCAAGTATCGTATTGCTGAGGATGATGAAATCAAAGCCAAGTACTTCAGCAAATATGAAAATGAGAACGAGGAAGATGATCCTAACGGAACGATTCTTCGTAACTATGAGATTCAGACTTACACAGCTACTATAAAGTGGAATGATGCCGATGCCAGAAAGAGCGGATCTACTAACTTAGACAGACCTTCTACTGAAGAGTGGATTAATTCGGTAACTCTTCATAAGGTTCTTGAAGGTAAACCGGATTCGGCAGCAACCGTTTCCATTATTACCGATAAGGAAAATGTAGAAGGTGCCATAAAGGTAACAGATAACGGTGACGATACATGGACAGTCGAAATCAGAGGCTATGGTTATGACAGAAATGACTACAATGTTCATTATTATCTGACCGAGAAGCTTGATGGACTTCCTGATGATATCGCAAGAGAAGGCAATAAGATCATCAATCGTCATTATGAGCCTGAATATAATAATGTAAGTTCTGCAGCCAACGTTACTGACGGTCTGTACAAGAACGGTACGCTTGTTAACGTACTTGCCGGTGACACTACCTACACCATGTACAAGATCTGGAAGGATGACGGAAAGGCTGAAACTGTAACTAAACGTCCAAAGGCTGAGATTATTTTCTACAGATACAGTGGAACAAATACCGATGCCTGGAGACATTTATCTCCTATACAGAATGCCGATTACAAGGAGATAAAGAAAAACATCGGCACTGAAGCAGATAACAATGTAAATAAGTATTATGAGCTTACTCTTCCTTTAAGCGGATACACGGAAGCTTATAACGGAGACGGTACTCAGTTCGTTTATGTCGGTAAGGAGCGTATGTCAGGTGGTTCCAACCATTATGAGCAGCAGCTGCTTACCAAGGAAAATGAGTTAACCGGACTTCATGAAGGAGTATTTATCCTGAACGGTGAGAGTCTTGTCAATACCATTGAGGATAAGGTCAATGTTGAAGTCACCAAAACATGGCAGGCCACAGCAAGACAGGATACCGAGTCAAAGGTGCCTGTAACACTTTACAAGAGTCTGGAAAACCCGAGCGCTTACAACAACCTTAATGATTATCTGAGCGTTGCTTCGGCTTCGGAGGTTGAAACAAAGGTACTTGAAGGTTTTTCATCTGAAGTCACTTCAAAGAGCTGTTCATGGAATCTTGAGAAGTATGACGAGGAAGGAAACAGGCTGTATTACTTTGTAAGAGAAGGAATTGTCCAGACCAAGGTTAACGGTGAATTCAAGGATGCCCAGGTCTATACCGATTCAAACGGAAAGACATATTTCCTGACTGCTGACGGTTATCGTTATGTTCAGAGCATAACTACAAATACAAACACTCACGGAAATGTTGATACTCATATCGAGAACAGACTTGTCGGTAATGCTCAGGTCAAGCTCGTAAAGAAGTTCCCTCAGGGATTATCATTAATAGATCAGGGTAAGGATTCCGTATCATTCGCTTTTGATGTATTCCAGGACAAGAGCAAGATCGGAAGAATCGTAAGAACCTACAAGGTGGGAGGTACATATAATAAGTTAAATGAGGACGGAACTGTAACTCAGACAACCATAAACAGTATGGATGAGCTTAAACAGCCGTTTACTGATGTGATCATCATTGACTCTTATGATGATCCCGAATTAGCGAAGGAATCCGGTTTTGAAAGTTATACGGGATTGCTTCCCAGATATACACTTGACGGAACAGAGTATACCTACTCGATCTTTGAGCATGAGGATGCTGAAGACCGTGGATATATACCTATGGTTGTCAATGTTATATCAGAGGAGACTTATACTGAAACCAATGAAACGGTGATCAATCCGTATTTTGCGGGAAAAGATAAGTATCTTCTTGACTCGGTTGAAATCTCTAATGAGACAGGTGAAGAAAATTATTTAACTGTTTACAAAGAGTGGCTCGATGGAGAGGATTCAGAAAAGAGAGAGCCGGTTACCTTTATTCTGGAACAGAACAAGGGCGATGGCTGGAAACAGGTAGGTACTGAAGAATATACCATCAATCCTAGGGCTGCTAAGTATTCCAAGTATTTATTCGTTCCTATTCCGGGCGGCGTTAAGGATGATTTCAACAAGTGGAGAAATAACAATTACACTGAAACAGATGGCTCAGGTACATTCAGAGTCAGAGAAACGAAGTTAGGCGACAGCACTGTTCATTACTATACAGGCATAGAGGGTGAAACCATCGTAAAGGATTTCCCGAATAAGGATTACTATCTCGGACACGACTGGAGTCAGTATGAGGGAAATGACGATACATTTAAGAGCCTTACAAGTGAGACAGATGACTACGGTTTTGTACAGGGTAAGTATTACGATTTCGATGTGCTTCTGGTTGACAGCGAAGCTGCGCAGAAGGCCAGCGGAAGCTATATCAATTACCAGTATTTCGAGGAAGGCAATGTAATCGGAAACAGAAACTTTGACTTTGCTCTTTCCAATGTAAGAGTAGGTGTTATCTATATTGACATCAAAAAGACATGGGATGATGGTGAAGATTATAAGGATTCTACCGGTGAAGCCTACACCTATAGACCTGATGAAGTTAAGCTGCTGGTTAAGGTTGGAGATGATACTACCGAAGTAAGACTTAACAGGGATAACAAATGGAGTGCCAAGCTTGGACCGTTCCGTAAGTATGACAGCGCCGGTGAACTGATTGATTACAATCCTCATCTTGAAAAGAATTCTGATGGAAAGTATGAAGAGTTCATTTACGGTGACAGCAGAGATGCAGATTCAGCCGAAAGGTATACCAAGGCATATTCTATGTCAGGTAATACAGAGGCAAGTCTTACTTTAGGTCATGATCATCACACAGGAGATGTTTATTCCATTGCCATTCATAACGTGCTTAACGGAACTGTAACTCCGGTAGTTAACAAGTTCTGGGAGGACTATGATCAGGATGATGCAAAGGAGAATAAGCGCCCTGATATCTATTCAAAGCTCTGGCGTTCATATACAGATAAGGACGGAAATGAGCATGTTGAGCAGATAGATAAGAATACTTATTATGATTATGATTGGAACACTGTTTTAGACGAGAAGACTCATAACTGGTGGCAGGTAAGGTACAAGCCGTTGCCTCGATTCAGAAAAGAGAAGCTTTCGGATGGAACAGAGAGATACTATGAGTATTTCTACTATATAAGTGAGGAATATGCATCGGAAAACACCAATGAATATGCAGAGATCGGTGCATTCCCGGGACCTCCTGAGTATACGGACGACACTCATCAGGTTGCCAGGTATGATTATAAGGAAGAAGATCTTCTTACATTGAAGGTTTCCGATACGGAGACGGTTGTGGCTGCGAAGGTCACACTTGATCCTGACAAGGCATCTACACTTGTAAACAGACCTCGTAATAAGAGAACTGTTACCGGTGTGAAGGTTTATAACAATCTTCCTAAGGGATATGTTGCCAAGAATCTTCCGGATGTTAAGATTCAGCTCTGGAGAAAAGCGTATAAGAGCACAGTTGAAGAACGGGTACATGAATACACCATGGGAACAGACCTTATGGGAAATGAGATACTCGTTGAAAAGTCAGCTGACAGCTATCTTGATACGATACTGCAGGGGGCCAACTCACTTTATAAGCGCCAGTTTACATTCTACAGTACAGATGAAAACGGTAAGCCTACTGAAGAGCAGGCACTGGTTCCAAAGTATGACGACACGGGACGCCCGTATACATATTTCATAAAGGAGGATGCTGACACACAGAAAGAAAGGGATATCTTAGAGGCTGTTTATGACTTTGAGGTTGAATCCGACGACACATTAACAAATGGTATTCAGGCTACCAACGCATATAAGCCGACAGAAAACTATGACATCACTTTCTATAAGAAGTGGACCGGTTTTGATCCTGTTTCAGGCACATATGATGATAAGTATCTGAGACCGGATGTTGACACACCACAGATTACGGTACGTCTTTACAGATACCTTCAGGATAAGGACGGTAATGTAATAAGCGGAACTGAGGAAAAACTGGATGAAAGGACACTGCATTATGACAAGAATCATCCTGAGTACACATCATATACATGGAAGAATCTTGTTTACTATGCTCCGAACCTTAATCCTTATAAGTATGTAGTAGCTGAAAAGATTCAGGCTGATTCTTACACAAGAGGCTATGAAGAGATTTACAAGGCTTCAGTTGTTTCCAGTGCTGATGGTAAGGCGGAGCTTATCGCTACAGGTTCAAATCTGTATGGCACAAAGCAGCCGATTCACTCATCCGGCTGGTATGACCTCGAGGTAGAAGGAAGTTATGATCTTGATGGGCGTAAGGGAGAAGGCACAGCTGCCGTCATCAATACCTACATCAAGAAACGTACTTCACTTACTATCAAGAAGCTCTGGTCAGGAGTTCAGAATTATAACGGTATAAAAGTCCTTCCGGATCATATCGATTTTGAACTTTACAGAGTAAGGGATAGAGGCAAGGATCTCACGACCTGGAACCCGACTAAAAATCAGTATACTTACTTACAGCCAAACTATTCATTCTATATCGATACCATACAGCTTGATGATAGTAATGACTGGACTGCTACAGTAAGTAATCTTCTTAAGTATGAGCCCAGAGGCTGGTATTACAGATATTATGTAAGAGAGGTAGTTCCTGATAACTGGAGTTATATTCCTTTCACAGTTACTACCGAAGATGCAGCTTTCTGGAATGGCGGCATAGGACAAGAGGGTGATGGTACAAACGGTATCGTTCATGATGAAAACGGTCCGATGGTAACCGGTCGAAAGAATGTCCTTAAGACCATAAGTCTTGAAGCAAATAAGGAATTTAAGGACAGTAAAAACGGTCAGAAGATATCTGATGAAGATATTGTCAGACTGCATGATCTGGGAGTAATTCCTGACACAATCAACTATCGTGTATACTACAAGATTCAGGATGGTACTTCCGGATGGAAGCTGCTTGAAATGGATGGAAAGCCCGTAAGTATGAGCTCGACATTCAATTCTGACGGTACTTACACAACGGCCAAGGTCGATGGCCTTATGCCTTATGCATACAATACTGGTACGAAAAATTACGATCTTATCGATTATCGTGCCGTAGAGTATTCCGTGCGGTACGGAAATGATCCGGAAAAGATCAGATCTTCTGACAGTATCAATGCAGAACTTAGTGGTGAGACAACAGGCACAGGATTTGAAGGATTTACTGCTATCTCATCTAAGACGGAAAAGACTGATAAAGAGGATGAGAACCATCCTTACAAATTTGCAACAACAGTGACCAATACTCTCGATCTCACCGAGCTTGATGTAACAAAGGTTTGGGATAACGAAGTAAGAGGTTTTGGAAGCAGAATCAGCGAAATAAGATTCAAGCTTCAGAGAGCGACCGAGTCCTCTGTAAAACATTTTGTTGATGTGGAAATAGACGGAAAGACTGTCGAAGCAAGCATCAAGAGAAATGCGTCAAGTCAGAAGGCATATTTCTATATGCTTCCTGCAAAGGACAAGGACGGCAGGGACTATTCCTACAGAGCGGTGGAAACAAAGATCGTTCTTACGGATGGAACCGAAATGGATATAGTGGTTAAGCCGGAGGAGGATGATCCGTCTACCGGAAACCAGACAGGAGGTACAAAGGCCTACGAATACAGTTCTGAGAACGGAACTGCTGACGGCTATGGAATTTACAAGAAGGTATTTACAACAAAGTTTAACAACAGACTCAGACTCGGAAGTATCGTAGTAAACAAGAAATGGGAAGACTTCGAGGATAAGTACAGACTGAGACCTCAGGAGATCAAGGTCAAGCTTACTTCATCCATTCCTTTACAGGCAGAGAATCCTCCACAGATCTTCAGCAACATTCCAACTTATGAAGTTGAGACAAAGACTCTGAAGGAATCAAATAACTGGACTGCTTCATGGTTCGAGTTGCCTGTATACGATGCGAACGACAATGAAGTGATTTATACTCTCGAAGAGTATTATGTAAGACCGGATGGACAGAAGGAACTTATCAACTCCTATGATGCTACCAATCTTGTCCACCTGAACCAGAGAGAGGTAGATTACGATGAGGTTGCAGATGATGTTACCTTAGCTGACAAGGAGGAGACATTAGTCGATTTTACAAATACCCTTGCTACAACATCATATTTGGTAGAGAAGTATTGGGATACAGATGATACTGACCCGACTCATGCTGATGCTGATGTGAAGAAAGTGGTAAATGTAAAGCTTCAAAGACATCATGATAATAAGTGGGAGGATGTACTTACATACTCAAGTGGTAATGCTCAAGGTACAAAGGTAACGGCTGTTCTTGACAAGGAGCATGACTACAAACACGAGTGGACTGATCTTCCTGCAAAGGATGATGATGGTAATCTGTTCAAGTACAGAGCAGTTGAGGAGAGCATTGTTATTGCTACATCCAGTACTTTAGAGGGTGTGGACCCGATAAATGTAACAACAAAGTCTGTTGAAATAGATGGTAAAGTAATAGAAACCCATGTAGTCGCAGGTTATAACTACTCATCTGAAGTAAGTGAAACAGAGAATAGGACTGTACTTAGCAACAGGCTCAAGAAGGGTGAATTCTCAATTACTAAGATGTGGGATGATGACAATGACCGTGATGGTATACGTCCGGATAAAGTGACATTCCACTTACAGCGAAAACTTAAGTCAGAGACCGAGTGGAAAACAATACCCGGTCAGGAGAAGTCTATTGAAAATCAATTACAGGCAGGAAATGGCAACTGGACAACAGCTACCTGGTTAAATCTTCCTGTAGAGAATGCTTTTGGAGAGAAATACACTTACAGAGTTATCGAGGATGGTGTTGATGGATATCTCCTGAGACTCCATAACGACGAGTACAGTGTTCTCCAGAGAATTATCAATGCTATAAAAGAAATAACACAGCCTGTAAGAGAGTTCTTCTATAAACTTATAACCGGAAGGGATTTAGTTGAAGTATATGTAGATCCTGGTAAAGAACTTATAGAAGGTGAGACGGTCAATGTTAAATATGTAAACATTCATGATCTTGAAACCGTGGATGTGGAAGTATCCAAGGAATGGATAGATCAGAATGATAAGTATGGAGAGAGACCTGAAAAACTTGAAGTTACACTTTATGCGGAATATCATGATCCAAATACCAATGCAACAGTAAGTGAGATAGTTAAGAATTTCGAGCTTGCTGATGGACAGGAAGTGAAACTTGATAATCCGGTTATCCTTGATAAAGATAACGAATGGAAGGCGACATGGAGTAATCTTCCTAAATACAAACGAGGATTTAGTGGTAAAGATAAGAAAGAAATAACATATGTTGTTAAAGAAAAGGAGGTTAATGGATACACTAAGGAGAAGTCTGAGACTGTATGGGAAGAGACTTTGACTTCAGTGAAATATGTAACTGAGCTTGCGAATAAGGTATCTACGACTTCTATCATTGCAAAGAAAAACTGGGATGAAGAAGACGATATAACCAAGGTTAACGAAGCATATGAGCGTTATGTAAACATTGCTCTTGAGTACTCAAAGGATGGTCAGAGTTGGAAGACAGTTATCAATCATAATGATAAAGACGGAAACTATGTGGCCATTGGAAGTGAGGTAACGGCTGTACTTGAAGAGTCTAATGACTACAGTTACGAGTGGAATGATCTTCCTGTAAACGGAAGTAAGGGTGAAAAGCTTTACTATCGTGTAGTAGAGAATTCTATCGTGACAGTAGATAAGAAGACAGGCGAAAGAACAGAAGTTAAACTTGACGGCAAGGTGATCGGTGCTTATAACTATGACTCTGATTCAAAGGAGTTTAGTGATGATCATATATGGATTATGTCACTAAGCAATATCCTGAAGAAGGGTGAATTCTCCGTTACTAAGGTTTGGGAAGATGATGATAACAGAGACGGCAAACGTCCTGACAGCATTACATTCCACCTGCAGCGTAAGCTTGATGGTAATAGTGATTGGACACAGTTACCTGATGACTTTGACAGAGAAATCAAAAAACAGACTGAGCTGGAATCAGGTGAGTGGTCTATCGCTACTTGGTCACAGCTTCCGCTCAAGGCTCCTAACGGTGTTTCATACATCTATAGAGCAGTTGAGGATGAGGAAAAGGCTGAATTAACAAGGAGAGGTTATCAGTTCGTAGCAGCTGATGGAGTTGAACTTGAGGAGGATACTCTTGTAAGGAGTACCTGTTCGAATATCCACAAGCCTGGTACAGTAGATGTTATTGTTACCAAGAAGTGGGAGGACAACGAAAACAAGTATGGCGACAGACCTGAAAAGATCAGAGTTTCGCTTTGGGCTTACTACTATAACGATGATAATATCAGAGTAAATATGCCTGTAAGTCAGATGATGATCGATGATGATCTGGCTGATGATCAGAAGTTTGATGATATCACTCTTTCTGCGGATAATTGGACATATAAATGGACAGGTCTTCCGGAGTATAAGAGAGGAGAAGTCGGTAAGGAACTCAGCTACTATGTACTTGAGGATGATTTCACAGCTAACAATGAAACAAATGACAACATCAGGAATTATGACAACTATGTTGATGGCTATACTCACATTTCTGAAGATGACATTGTGAATGTTACTACGGATGATTCCGGAAAGAAGACGTTTGAAATTACTATCACAAATACTCAGGACACTAAGGAAATCTTCGTTCAGAAGAATTGGGAGAATGAGTATGCCGGCTATGGCAAGATTGTAGTCGGAGCCGAGGTAGTTCTTCAGCGAAAGACTGAAAATATGAATAATTGGGAACTGGTTATAGAAGCAGGAAAGGAAGACCCTACGCTTTATGTAATCAGAAAGCCTGAGACAAGCATCAGCATAAAGGATCTTCCGGAATGTGATGCTAAGGGCATACCGTATTTATATCGTGCAGTTGAGACAAGAATCATTCTTTCAGATGGAAGTACGATAAACACTGATGCTACAGAGGCAGATCCTACTAAGGGTCATACGGGAGCTTATGTTTATACTTCAGAAACTACAGAGACTGAGGCCGGATTCAGAACTGATATCACAAACCGTATGGATACAGCTTCTCTGAAGGTTTCAAAGACCTGGAGTGATGAAAATGATAAGAATAAGAAGCGCCCTCAGGAACTTAAGATAACCCTTAAGGCTTCAACGGTAGTGAATGGTACAACAACAGACATCGAAGTTGACGGACTTAAGAAAGAAACGATCCTTAATGCGGCAAACAACTGGACAGATGATACAACATGGGCATCCGTTCCTGTATACACCGCAGACGGAAAGCGTATTTACTACACCTTTACTGAACAGAATATCACAAGCTACAAGTCTTCTTACAAGTCTGTAAGCTATGGTACATCAGCAGTTACAGGTGATGGTACAACAGCAGCAAGAGTATTTACAGAGAGCGGACAGGTTTCCGAGGTGATCTTCACCAACAGCTACACCGACGGAGGCAATAACAACGGCGGTGGCGGAAGCAGCGGAGGCGGCGGAAGTGTCAGAGGAATCTCCCGCGATAATCCAAGTGACTCAACAGATGATGGAGAGGTACTCGGAGCCAACCGTGAAACCCCTGAGGTGCCTGAAGTTTTAGGTGCTACAAGAAGACCTCAGACAGGCGATGAATCCAATATGATGTACTATGGAATCGGAGCAGTTGTTTCTCTGGCAGTACTTGCGGCATGGTTCTACGCAGACAAAAAAAGAAAAAAGGCAGCTAAGGCAAAATAAAGACCATTAGTTACCAGAAAGGGAATCCCCCGGGACAGTGATGTTCCGGGGGATTTTTTAACTGTGAAGCTGACCATTTTGTTACATGAATAAAAAAATATTCTGTATTTTTTCTAAAGTAATATGGTATTTCTGCCGATAAAGATTCTATTGATAATCCATTTTTCTTATCTAAGACAGAGCGATCGGATACGGGGAAAGGCAGGAAAAATCTATATGATGAATATGTTGGAAGAGGCCATAATGTACGCAACGGTTCTGCATCAGGGCAAGGTTCGCAAGTTTAAGAATGTTCCATACATTTTACATCCCATAGAAGTAGCTCAGATACTGTCCACCATGACCGATGATGAAGAAGTCATTACTGCAGGCATCCTGCACGATGTAGTTGAGGATACTGACGGAACACTGGAGGAGATAGAAAAACGCTTCGGGAAAAGGGTGGCGTATCTTGTGTCATCGGAGTCTGAAAACAAGTATCCGGAAGAGGCACCCGAATCCACCTGGATGAAACGTAAGGAAGAGGCGCTTTTGATCCTGAAGAACAGTCAGGATATCGGAGTGAAGATGCTCTGGCTTGCGGATAAGCTTGCAAATATCAGGTCACTTGCCAGTATGTATTCGGAAACGGGAGATGAGATGTGGACAAAGTTCCATCAGGATGACCCACAGATGCAGTGCTGGTATTACCGGAGCATAGCAGAATCTCTGGAACTGACACTGAACAAGACCGGTGCCTTCAAGGAGTATATCAAACATATGAACTTCATATGGCCGGGAACCTTCGATTCGGATAAGACCAGATACAAGAAATACAGAGAAGTATCCGTAGACGGCTGTAAGCTGATAGGCAGGGGGGCTAAGGGTGAAGTATACCGCTATGATGATGAGCTGGTTATAAAGGTTTTCAATGAGAATAATACCTATCATGATGTTGAACAGGAAATCGCATTAAGCCGTAAGACTTTTGTGCTAGGCATGCCCACAGCCATTTCCTTCGGAATAGTATCCGTGGGAGACAGATACGGTGCGATGTATGAGCTCATAGAATCAGACACGGTTTCCGAATGTATAGGCAGAGATCATGGACAGGTGGAGGTCTATGCAAAGATAATGTCTGACCTTGCACACACGATACATGATATAGAGGTGACTGAGGAGGATGGTTTTTCTGACGGAACCGAGTGCCTGAGAGATTATGTCCGGGGCGGAATAGGCCGGGAGGACGAGGCATTGGCAGAAAAATGTATGGAACTTATAGATACACTGCCTGAACCCGGAACACTGATACACGGAGATTTTCACACCGGAAATGTTTTTATGCAGAAGGGTGAAGCCCTGCTCATAGACATGGACAGGGTATCCAGAGGAAATCCTATAATAGAAATAGCGGGATTGTACTATTTCTATGTTGTTCTCGGAGAGGATGACCCGGCCGTTGTTGAAAAATTCATGGGATTCTCCTATCAGACGGCACAGAAGTTCTATGAATATTTCCTAAAGCACTATTTCGGAACAGAGGACAGTGGAATCCTGCAGGATGTGACGGACAAGTCGGCTTTTATAGCTTACATCAGGATGATTCGTAAACTTCATAAGAAATTGAACCTTTCCGAGAAGGAACAGAAGCTGTCAGAGTTCTACGTGGCGAAGGTCAGGGGATTGCTTGAAAAAGTAAAGACATTGGAAATTTGAGATACCATGATGACAGGATCAAGTTCTCTTGCGTAAAAGGGAACCTGTAAATATAAAAGGGCAATTAATCAAATACGAAAGGGGAGGAAAGTTGTGATGAGAAACCGGGAGAAATTGTCGCTTGTAACTATAGTACTTGTGATGGCACTGGTCCTGATGATGTCTGTGACTATCAATGCGGCTGAGAATCTGGAAACCGGCGGTACGGGCAATATCATGAACGTTCTTAAGGGGGCTTTAGGCAAGGTTGATCTAAGCGGCCTGGAGGTGAATGGTGTAAACCTGGGCACTGTGGACCTCGGTGGAATAGACCTTGGCGGAATTGATCTTAAAGGCGGAAATGTCGGTGTTGAAGGCCTGAAGGATGCGGATCTAAAAGGAAAGCCCGAGGAATATCTTAAGTCACTCGGATACTCAGACGAGGATATCGCGAAGCTTAAGGCTACTCTTTCGGAATCCTTCAATGAGAAGGTAACTGCTGTTGTCAATGCTGCGCTTACGGGAAAAGAGACCGGGGAAGCAGCTGATGCAGAAATACTTCAGGAGACTGCTCCCGAGCCGGAAATCTATGTAGTGAAAAGGGGAGATAACCTAAGCAAGATCGCGAAAAAGATGTATGGTGATTCCTCCAAATGGACTGTCATCTATAATCTGAACAGGGATCAGATAAGAGACCCAAACAGGATAGAAATAGGACAAAGACTTATTATCGCATAATAACTGTTGCGACATGAAAACTGCCAAGTCATAATAATTGTCAAGACATAAAAACTGTTAAGACATAAAAACTGTTAAGACATAAAAACTGTTAAGACATAATAAACTGTTACAACATAAAAACAGTCAAGACATAAACCGGAGATATAGGTGCGTGATGATGGTGATGTTACGTGCCTGTTTTTCGTGTGTAAAATGAAGATGATATGAACAGTGGTCATACTGCGGAAAACCTTGAAAATGCGTGGATTCTGTATACAAAAACACGATAAAAACAAGCGGCTGACCTATTATAATTTTTAATGCACTGGTTTAAAACTATGAATTTTACAAATGTATTTTTTTTAGTTATTATTCCCATAACTAATAGAAAGAGGGGTGCACATCTTTCTGTTGTTAAGTCTAAGTATACGGGGTCATGCCCGTAAATGTTTTAAGGGGAAATTTATGAAACAGTTCAAATTAGGTCTTGTGCCAAAGCTTATCATCGCCATCATAGTGGGTATACTGATCGGTCAGTTCATGCCATTATGGTTCTGTAAAACAGTAGTTACATTATCATCTATCTTCAGTTCATTCCTGAAGTTCGTTATCCCTCTCATGATCCTTGCATACGTTACCATGGGTATCGCAGATCTGTCACAGGGAGCAGGAAAGCTTCTTATCATCACAGTACTTCTTGCATATACAAGTACACTTGTTGCCGGAAGCATGTCATTCATCGTGTCAAGCACACTTTTTCCTCACTTCATGGCTCCTGATGCTCTTGAGAAGATTCAGGCTACAGCTGATGTAAGTGTAGGAACATATTTCAGCATCTCACTTCCTGCTGTTATCGATACACTTTCAGCAGTTGTTCTTGCATTCATCCTCGGACTCTGTATGTCAAGCCTTCGCGGAAAGACAATAGGAACAACTCTTTACAACAGCATGAAGGACTTCTCGGCAATCATTGATGCGGTGCTTCACACAGCTATCATCCCGCTTCTTCCTCTGTATATCTGCGGAACCTTCGTAGACCTTACATACTCAGGAAAAACCTTCACAATTCTCGGAATCCTCTGGAAGGTATTTATCGTTGTTATCGCTATGCATCTTGTTTACCTTGTTATCGAGTTCTTCATCGCTGGAAGCGTTTCACACAAGAATCCTTTCAAGCTTATGATGAACCAGATTCCGGGTTACACAACAGCTATCGGAACACAGTCTTCAGCAGCAACCATTCCTGTAAACCTTGAGTGTGCTCACCAGGACGGTATCTGCGCACAGATCAGAAACTTCGTTGTTCCTCTTTGTGCCAACATCCACATGTGCGGTTCCATGATCACCATCACAGCCTGCGCTACAGCAGTATGTCTCATGAACGATCTTCCTATCAGCCTTGCTACAGTCATTCCTTTCATCATGACACTCGGTGTAGCTATGGTCGCTTCTCCGGGAGCTCCGGGCGGATCTATCATGACAGCTCTTCCATTCCTTTACATGGTATTCGGAACAACAGCAGGTGATCCTAACGGTCCTATCTGTGCACTTATGGTTGCTCTTTACATCACACAGGATTCTTTCGGTACAGCATGTAACGTTTCCGGTGACAATGCCATCGGAGTTGTGGTAGATCAGATCTACAGAAAAGTTATCATGAAGGGTCAGGCTGTTGCTGACGACTAAAGAAAGGCATCGAACCAGAAATGAATATATTCAATATTATAGGACCTGTCATGATCGGACCCTCCAGTTCACATACTGCAGGTGCCTGCAGAATCGGAGCGATAGTCAACAAGATAGTTGATAATGATGTACTGACCGAAGTCAGGATTCAGCTTTCAGGTTCATTTGCCCGTACCTACAGAGGACATGGAACAGACCGGGCTATCCTTGCCGGAATCATGGGCTTCAAGAGCTATTCCGAAGAGATCAGGAATGCAATGGAGATTGCAACGGAACGTGGTCTTAAATATGAATTCATTGCAGAAGATATTCCGGGGGCTCATCCGAACACAGCAAGAATTTACTATACATGCAAAAGCGGTAAACAGGGCTTTGTGGAAGGTGCCAGTATCGGCGGCGGAAACATTCGCGTAAGCAATATCGACGGAATGGAAGTCAATTTCAGCGGAGAGAACAACACCCTCTTCGTTCTTCACAAGGATACACCGGGTGTAATTGCCAATGTTACCAACCTCATGTATTGGCGCTACGGTGAACTCAACATCAGCGGTTTCCATCTCAGCAGAAAGGAACGCGGCGGAGATGCCCTCATGACACTCGAGCTTGACGAGCTACCGCCTGAGCAGCTGATCACAGATCTTAAGAAAATGGATAATATCGATAATGCATTGCTTATCCATGCTATTTAAGGAGAAAATAAATGCTTTCATATAATTCAGTAAAAGAGCTGGTTGATGCAGCTAACGAAAATAAATGCCGTATCAGTGAGATCTGTCTCAAAGATCAGGCAAAGAAGATGGGAATTTCCGAAGAGGAAGTTTATAAGAGCATGGAGAAGTGCTTTGACATCATGATAGAGTCAGCGGAGTGGGGAGAGCAGGAAGGAAGAAAATCTACTTCCGGTCTCACAGGAGATGAAGGCTTCAAGATGACCCGGTACGCAAAGAATGGCGGAGGCCTCATGGGCCAGGCCATGTCCAGGGCAGTTTCCAGAGCCCTTGCGGTTTCAAATTGCAATGCTGCCATGGGTAAGATCGTGGCCACACCTACAGCGGGAAGCTGCGGAATCCTTCCGGGATGTCTCATCTCAGCTTATGAAGACAGAAAGATGGACAAGAAGGACGTGGTTATGTCTATCTTTACAGCTGCCGCCTTCGGTATGATAGTTGCTGAAAAGGCATGTATCGCAGGTGCACAGGGCGGCTGTCAGGCAGAGTGCGGAAGTGCTTCAGGAATGGCTGCGGCATCACTTGTTGAGCTGATGGGCGGTACTCCAGAGATGTGTGCGGATGCCCTTGCCATCGCCATAGTAAACCAGGAGGGTCTTGTTTGTGATCCTGTTGCGGGTCTCGTTGAGATTCCCTGCATAAAGCGCAATGCTTCCGGAGTGGTCATAGCATTTTCTTCCGCAGATATGGCTCTTGCAGGCATCGAAGCAAAGATCCCTGCAGACGAGTGCATAGATGCCATGCGTGAGGTGGGCGACGCCATGTCAAGAGACCTCAAGGAAACTGCTACAGGCGGTCTTGCAGCGACACCTACAGGCAAGAAATACCGCGAGCAGGTGTTCGGCTCTAAGGAATAAAAAACAGATATTCAGAGAAGTTGATTTTATCCTCCAAATATAAATGAACTCTCTTTATAGAAAAACGACCTCCGGAGTATTCCGGAGGTCGTTACTTCGTAATAAGGTAAATCCTTTTACTTTATATACCATTTCTGATAAGATTAGATAATCTTTAATGCTACCGGAGTTATCATAATGAAAACAAAACTCACTGTCGGAGAGCTCATCACTATATCCAGCATGCTCTTCGGACTTTTTTTTGGTGCTGGAAACCTCATTTTTCCTGCGTACTTCGGTCAGATGGCAGGAAACCATATTTATGGGGCACTGACAGGATTTCTCATTACCGCAGTAGGCATGCCGCTTCTTGCTGTAATATCTCTTGGTATTACAGGAAGCAACGGTCTTCTTGATCTCAGTTCGAAAGTAGGGAAAAAATTCGGATATATATTTACTATAGCCCTGTATCTTTCCATAGGACCTTTCTTTGCTGCACCCAGATGTCTGACTGTGCCCTTTGAAATCGGAATCAGACCACTGCTTCCCGAAGGGACAAATCATCAGCTTATACTGCTGATTTTTACGACCTTCATGTTCGCACTTATCCTCTGGTTCTCTCTGAGACCGGGAAATATACTGGTGTGGATCGGAAAATTTCTGAATCCTGTTTTTATAACTGTTCTGGGCATACTTCTGATTATCGCCCTGTCACAGCCGGAGGGAAGCATCAGCACTTATGAAGCTCAGGGAGCCTATGAAACATCTCCTGTTTTACAGGGAATTCTTGATGGCTATAATACTATGGATACCCTTGCAGGCCTTGCTTTTGGAATCATCGTTGTAGATGTAGTTCGTGCACAGGGAATCACGGATCCTTCGCATATCGCTAAGAATACGATAAAAGCGGGCATCTTCAGCTGTGGATTCATGGGATTTATCTATTTCCTGGTTGCCATGGCAGGGGCCGAAAGCCGGGCGTATACATCGGTAAGTGACAATGGAGGGGCGGTTCTCGCGGATATATCATCTCATTATCTTCCTGGATTCGGGTCGGTGCTCCTTGCTGTGATTGTATTTTTCGCCTGTCTTAAAACTGCAGTAGGACTTATGACCAGCTGCGCTACGACCTTTTCGGAAATGTTCCCGAAAAAGCTTTCCTATAATAAATGGGCTGTTCTTTTTTCGACGGTAACTTTTATCATTTCAAATGTAGGACTTACATCCATAATAAAGATTTCGGTACCGGCTCTTATGATGCTGTATCCGATAGCTATCTCACTAACCTTACTTTCGGTATTCGGAAGATTTTTCAGGTATAATCATACCATCATAGTTTCGGTGATGACCATGTCTGTAATCAGCGCATTTTTTGATTTTATCAAGGCGCTTCCTGCAGAATGGGTGCAAGCCATAGCTGCAGACGGAATCATAGCCATCTGTGACAGCTATCTTCCGTTTTTTACCTACGGCTTCGGATGGGTTGTGCCCACACTTGCAGGATTTTTGATTGGCGCAGTGATTGTCCGTATATGCTCTTCTGTCAGAGCTTAAGGCCATATAGCAATTGAGACAATTAGACTATGAAGTGACTGAACCGCCTCTGGAAATATATGCTAGAGTCTTAAATATTTGTTTGGACGGCAGCATAAAAGATTTTGTAAAAAAATGGCTGCCGGCCTTCAACAGGCAAAAAAGGGGTGCTTCATTTGGTGTTTCACGATGGAAGTCAGCTATTGTCTGATTTTCGGCTATATAGTAGTATAATTACTTCATGATCTTGGATTTTCCCTTATTATGGAGGATATGATGAAACGAATATTAGTCCCATTGACCACTATAGGGCTCATGGTGCTGTTAGGTGCCTGCGGTTCCGGAAAAACACCGGTTGCCACAACCTCTGAAACCGGGACGGAGATGACCTCGAGCGTAAAAGAGAATAAAGAGACAGAGACAGAGACCGGGGCTGAGACCAGGGAACTGAGGGGTGAAAATGCTCTGAAGGAAGCATTGCGCCAGAGGCTCGATAGCACGCTTAGGATCCACGGAACTGCAGGAGCGTCACTCAAGACTATACACCAGGCGGTGCATTTTCTTCAGCTTGCCGATGCAGGAGACTTTACCCTGAATATCGTAAGCCCTGTGGTACTGGATTTTTACAATTCTTTAAGTGATGAAGATAAGATCGGTTTTCTTGAGACCTGGTTCGGCATTGACGATTATACCGGGAAGATTCTTGATGATTTTTATTCTGTAAGTAATCTTCTGGAGGATGCCGGAGATCTGGACAGTGCAAAGAAGCTTGTAAACACTCCGGGTATAAAGGAAAAGTGGGAGAGGATGCGTAAAGGCATAGCTGCGGTGCTCCCTGATGAGCTTCCCGAGACGGAGGAGAGTGAAAATGCAGCGACATCCGCATCTAAAACCAAAGCTGAGTCTGCACCTGTCTATGAGACCGATAAATACGGATATTATATTCTGGGAACCGACGCAAATGGTGTTACCATCTATGCAACCGACCGGAACGGTAATCTGATAAGCAATAATTCCGATGTGAAGCTTACGATAGATGAGTACGGTCGTGTTATCCGTATGCCTGCGGAGAAAGAAAAGGAATCTGAGGTGGAGACCACAGAAACTATTGAAAGCCTTCCGGCTCCCGAACCGACTACTCAGGCGGTCACTCAGCCGGAATCACAGCAGGAAACATCTTCGGCAATCGTGCCCACGGTACCTATAGTGCCTGAACCGGGTCAGGGATATCCTACCGGTGGTCCTGATGCAGTGATTTTCTCTGACTTCCATTAAAATGCATTTCAAAATAGCCCGGGTCTGAGAGACTTGGGCTATTTTTTTCGCCTTGGGTGCATTTCCCTACCAGGTTTGGTATCATAGATATGACATTGATATCTTAAGAAGCCCTGGGTATAAGGCTCCGATACCGATAATATGACTTTTGGGTGTGGAAGGATATGAAAACGAACAAAATCAAACAGAAATTCAGCTCGACACAGATTATAGCGTTGAGCTTTTTGTCAGCGATAGTAGTCGGGACGATACTGCTGATGCTTCCGTGGGCAACGGCTCCCGGGGAAGAGACGACTTTACTTACAGCACTTTTTACTGCCACAACTTCTGTATGTATCACAGGGCTTGTAGTAGTGGATACCTTTTCTCACTGGACTCTGTTCGGGCAGATAGTGATATTGATGCTTATTCAGGTCGGAGGAATAGGTGTTGTATGCCTTTCTGCACTGCTTCTTCTCTTTATGAAGAAGGGACTGTCCCTGAAGACAAGAGTGCTCATGATGGAGACCTTCAATCTCGATTCCATCAAAGGCGTAGTCAAATTCTGCAGAAGAGTAATCATTGACATATTTATAGTAGAAGGAATCGGTGCCATTCTCACTGCACTGGTCTTCATACCGATTATGGGAAGAGAAAAGGGAATCTATGCGGCAGTATTCCACTCCATATCCGCCTTCTGTAATGCAGGAATAGATGTGCTTGGTACGGACAGTCTTATAGGCTTTTCGGACAATTACTGCTTCCTGTTTGTTACCATGGTCCTGATCGTCCTCGGTGGTCTCGGTTTTATCGTATGGTTCGATGTAATAGAATACGTGAAATACACCTTCGGGCTGCGTGTTGAAAAAAGGCGTGTGAAGATACTCGAACACACCTGGCTCGTTCTCAGCCTTACAGCGGTTCTGATCATTTCAGGAGCAGCCCTCGTCTTTGTGGCGGAGCATGACAATCCGGGCACTATGCAGAACATGACCATGACAGGAAAGGTCTGGAACAGTGTTTTCCAGTCGGTAACTTTCAGAACAGCGGGATTCATGACAGTGCCTCAGCATGAATTAAGAGATGTGACGGCATTTTCCGGACTTCTGTATATGTTCATCGGAGGCTCCCCCATGGGTACCGCCGGCGGCGTAAAGACAGTAACATTTTACGCCCTTATCCTTTATGCGCTGAGCTCTCTGAAAAGTCATCACAAGCCGGTTGTTTTCAACAGAGCCTTTTCCTTTGAGACCATACATAAGGCCCTGGCCATCATTATCATCAGCTTCCTTGTGACCTGCAGTCTGAGTATTCTTTTAATGCTTACGAACCCCACGGTTTCTCTCGTGGATGCACTTTACGAAACCTTCAGTGCCACAGCAACGGTCGGATTGTCCAGAAATCTTACTGCTTCGCTGAATTCTGCGGGAAGGATGATCATCATTGTAGCCATGTACCTGGGAAGGATAGGACCTATATCTCTGGTGATGTTCTTCAGAGGCGACAGGGATAACAGAGATCTGCTGAAATATGCGGAAGGAAAGTACTATATAGGATGACATGAGTTATGAGCGTTCATGA
This sequence comes from Lachnospiraceae bacterium, assembly GCA_015057945.1. GTDB lineage: Bacteria > Bacillota > Clostridia > Lachnospirales > Lachnospiraceae > Oribacterium. Next base: position 51,406 of record SVDD01000019.1, read on the forward strand.
CTGAACACAACACGAATGTGAGCGGTGGAGCTATCAGTGAATGGCAAATACTTATGACACTCACATCATCGTATTTAAACAAAAGCACGTAATGGAAATGGGTAACTAAGGGGAGGAATATGAAATGAGCGAAAATAAGACACTTTCTATAGCTGTTCTGGGACTGGGAAGATTCGGAAAATATGTGGCAAAGGAGCTGTTTGAGAACGGAGTGGATCTTCTCCTGGCGGACAAGGATGAAGAGGTCATCAATCAGATGTCGGAAATAGCAGATATGGCGGTGGCATGCGATCTTGCAGATCCGGAGGCGGTTGAAAAGCTTGGACTCGGTAATATGAATATAGTTATCATTGCTATGGGCAGTTCTCTTGAATCCAGCATCATGTGCACCACCATTGCCAAGGAGCAGGGTGTTCACAAGGTTATCGCAAAGGCAGGAAATGAAAGGATGGGTAAGGTGCTTAAGAAGCTTGGAGCGGATGAGATCATTTATCCGGAGAAGACCATGGCACACCTGACCGTGACCCACATCGTAAACAAGTGAAATGTTTTCCGATATCGGAATTTTACATCCTTTATGTCTTTGTCAAAAAACGAGGATATAAAATACTTAAAAATTTAAAAAGACATTATAGACTTTAAGAACTAAATTTTAGCTTTGCAGACATCGGCTATTTACCCTGTCGGATCATCAGACAAGTATGATCATCGATTTAACGCGGTAAATAGCCGATGTCTTTTGTATACGGACAACTGTATGCCCGAAAAGAATTTGAGACATAACTAATTATTATGCAGACGATAAAAAGAAGTTATAAATTATGGAAAGCATAATCAAATCAATAGGTTGAGTATAATTTAACAAGGTGATATAATCAGCAAGCATGTTAAATATTGACTCAAATAATATTAAATATAATATATAAAGTATTTTTATTTAAAGATTCTATTTTTTTCATTAGCATGCTTCGGCAGTCCGCCTGAATACGATAAAGAGTGGACTGACTGTTCCAAGGAGGGAGTATCATAAATGAATTTTGATAACATAAATAACGAGCTGATTTCATTCCTTGATAACAGCCCTGTTTCTTTTTTTGCAGTTAAAAATATGTGTGAGACCCTGAACAAGGAAGGCTATACCCGTTTATATGAGGGTGAGGCCTGGGAGCTTGAAGCCGGAAAGGGTTACTATGTGACGAGAAACGATTCCGCAGTCATCGCGTTCCGTATCCCCAAGAAGGATTACACAGGATTCCAGATGATGGCCAGCCACTGTGATTCACCTGTTTTCAAGATAAAGACAAACGCAGAGATCACAATCGACAACAGCTATGTAAAGCTCAATGTGGAGAAGTACGGCGGCATGATCTGTTCTCCATGGCTTGACAGACCTCTTTCCGTTGCCGGACGAATCGTAGTCAGCACAGAAGATGGTATCATGACAAAGCTGGTGAACGTTGACCGTGACCTCATGATCATTCCGAACCTCGCCATCCACATGAACCGTGAGGTGAATGACGGTTATAAATTCAATGCCCAGGTGGATATGCTTCCCCTCTTCTGTGAGAAGGGTGAGGAGAAGGATGTATTCTTAAAGCTCATTGCGGAAGAGGCAGGAGTAAAGGCCGAAGACATTCTTGACACAGACCTTTTCCTTTATAACCGTATGAAGGGTACAAAGCTCGGCCTGAATAACGAGTTCATCTCCAGCGGACGTCTGGATGACCTTCAGTGTGCATTCGCATCACTTCAGGGCTTCCTGAAGGCTCAGCCTCAGGATTCTGTAGCAGTTCACTGTGTATACGACAACGAGGAGGTTGGCTCCGGCACCAAGCAGGGCGCAGCGTCAACATTCTTAAAGGATACACTTCACCGTATAAACAACGCATTCGGAAAGTCAGAGGATGAGTACCTCATGAGCATAGCAAAGAGCTTTCTTGTATCAGCTGACAATGCTCATGCCGTACATCCTAACCATCCGGAAAAGTCTGATCCGACAAACCGCCCTTATCTCAACAAGGGTATCGTCATCAAGTACAGTGCTAACCAGAAGTACACAACCGATGCGATTTCCGGCGCTGTCATGAGAGCTATCTGCAAAAAGGCGGATGTTCCTTATCAGACATTTACAAACCGTTCTGACATGCTGGGAGGATCAACACTCGGCAACATATCACAGAATCAGGTTGCACTTAACACTGTGGACATCGGACTTCCACAGCTTGCCATGCACTCACCTTACGAGACAGCCGGTGCAAAGGACACCGCTTATCTCGCAGAGGCTGCAAAGGTGCTGTTCTCATCATCCATTGAGGGAGCAGGTGACGGAAATTACAAACTGAAGTTTTAATTATCGGCTTCGTTTATGTAATTAAGGCAGAGACTGTCCGGGATATGAACACTGTCGGTCTCTGCTTTATACGGTTACGGAGAAATGGTGGGAGAGATTATCCGTAGCTGTAAAAAATAAGAAGGGGATGCAAAAATAAAGCATCTCGGAAAATTCAGGCAAAGTAAGAATCAGCTTTGCCGGTATGAAAAGGAGAGTTTTTTTATGGATTCAAAGCGTATCAAATGGACGACTCTCGCATTCATGGCGTTCTCAACAGTATGGGGCTTTGGTAACGTTCTGAACGGTTTCGTCTACTTCAACGGCATCCAGGTTATCTTCAGCTGGATTTTAATGTTTGCACTTTACTTCATCCCGTATGCACTTATGGTTGGTGAGCTTGGTTCTGCTTTCAAGTCATCAGGCGGAGGAGTAAGTTCATGGATCTTAAAGACAACAGGTCCTAAGCTTGCATACTATGCAGGCTGGACATACTGGGCATGTCACATCACTTACATCGCAAGTAAGTCATCAGGCGGACTTAAGGCTCTCAGCTGGGCAGTATTCCGCAATGCTGAGACATACGATACATTCCCTACAATCGGTGTACAGCTTATCACATTTGCAGTACTTCTTTTCTTCTGCTGGGTTGCCAGCCGTGGTCTTAACCCATTAAAGAAGCTTGCAACTATCGCAGGAACAAGTATGTTTGTAATGTCTATCCTTTACATCATCATGATCTTCGCTGCACGTGCTATCAATCCTACTGCTGATTATGTATCTATGGATTTCAGCATGAAGAACCTTATCCCACAGTTCGACGTTAAGTATTTCACATCACTTTCTATCCTTGTATTTGCAGTAGGCGGATGCGAGAAGATTTCTCCATACGTTAACAAGGTAGAGAACCCAAGCAAGGGCTTCCCTAAGTCAATGATCACACTTGCCATCATGGTTGTAGTTTGTGCTATTCTCGGAACTATCGCTATGGGTATGATGTTCGATCCTGTTGCTATCAATGAGAACTTTAACGCATACGTTTCAAACGGTTCTTACTGGGCATTCCAGAAGCTTGGAAACTACTATGGTATCGGTGATACACTTCTTATCATCTATGCTGTATGTAACATGGTTGGTCAGCTTTCAACACTTGTAATCAGTATCGATGCTCCTCTTCGTATGCTTCTCGACAACGAGGATGCACAGGAGTTCATCCCTACAGCTCTTCTTAAGAAGAACGATGCAGGTGCATACATCAACGGTATCAAGATGGTTGCAGTTCTTTCAGGTGCTATCATCCTCATCCAGTCATTCGTTCCCGGTGCCGCTGCAGTTCTTAAGCAGCTTACAAAGCTTAACTCAGTATGTATGCCGATGCGTTACCTCTGGGTTTTCACAGCTTACATTGCACTTCGTAAGGCAGGCGCAAAGTATGCTCCTGAGTACCGTTTCGTGAAGAACAACACACTTGCTCTTATCGCAGGTGGCTGGTGCTTCTTCGTAACAGCTGCCTGCTGTATCCTCGGTGTTTATGATACAGATCCGTTCACAATGGCTCTCAATATCATCACACCTTGTGTACTTACAGCTCTCGGCGTTATACTTCCTATTATCAAGAAGAACGAAGCAAAGAATGCTGTTGAAGCTAAGGCTTAATTATAATTGAATAAAGATTTTTCAAAAGCTGTCCGTGTATGCGGGCAGCTTTTTCATGTCATCAATAAATATTTTTGGTGAGAAAAATGTTAATAATGTGTCAATAATATTCAAAAATCTTAGTAATCCTCCGATGAATTTGTATATCTTGTCCATGATGGTCGAAATTGCACATATCATAAACGAAATCGTGAACATTTATGCTCTCTGTACTGTTAAAATATACATAGAAAAAAGCAAACTTAATCAATATATGATTGAGATTGCACAAATAATGCGCCCGATTTTGGAAAAAGGGTAAAAAAAGGCCCCCTACGCTGAGCGAAATATAAAGGGAGGTCGAAAATGGAGGATATCTATGAAGAAAAGACTTATGGCAGCCGTTATGGCAGGAACTATGGTAGCTTCACTTGCAGCTTGCAGCCCATCACCACAGGCACCTCAGGAGACAAAGGGAGCTGACACAGCAGCTACAACCGCTGCCCAGGCTGAGACTAAGAAAGAAGAGACAGCAGCAGCGCCGGCTGCAGCTGAGGGAGATAAGACCCTTACAGTTTATGCATGGGACAAGAACTTCAACATTCCTGCACTTCAGGCTGCAGAGGCTGATTATCAGAAGAATGTTGATCCTGAGTTCAAGCTTAACATCGTTGAGCAGTCACAGTCATCTGACGTTGAAAATGCCATCACGCTGGCAGGTTCAGCAGGAGACTACAGCTCACTTCCCGATATCGTTCTTTTCCAGGATCACTACTTCCAGAAGTATGTGACAGATTTCCCTGAGGCATGGGCAAGCTTCGAAGGAGCAAGTGTCAACTGGGATGACTTCGGAAAAGAGAAGTTATCATATTCGACCATCAACGGTGTTCACTATGGTATGCCTGTAGATAACGGTACAGTCGTTTTTGCATACAGAACAGATCTCCTTGAAGAAGCAGGCTACAAGATTGATGACATGAAGGGTATCTCATGGGATGAGTGGCTTGAGATCGGTAAGAAGGTAAACGAGAAGACAGGAAAGTATCTTCTTTCCATGGACGGTGACGGAAACGATCTTCCATACATGATGCTCCAGGCTGAAGGAGTTTCACAGTTTAAGGATGGAGATATAAATCTTTCTGAGAACGAGACCTTCAAGAAGGTTATCGACGTTATCGTAAGAGGCGTTAAGGACAATGTTATATACCTTGCAAATGACTGGTCAGACTACACAGATCAGACCATCGTAGGCGACATGGTAGCAGGTGTCATGAACGGAAACTGGATCATCCCTACAATCAAGCAGGTTTCAGACAACTCAGGAAAGTGGGAGATCACAAGCATGCCTACACTTGAAGGCAATGGTAAGGAAGGCTTCGCATCAAACGGCGGTTCTTCACTTTACATCACATCAAACTGCAAGAAGCTTGAGCTCGCACAGGATTTCCTTGCAAAGACATTTGGCGCAGGTTCTATCGAGACTTATGATGCAGCCCTTAAGAACGGCGGCGTAATCACATGCTCAATTTCAGCCGGCACATCTGATGTATATAACGAGGGCGTTGAGTACTTCAACAACACACCTATCTATGCTGAGATCGTTAAGATGGGTGCCAATGTTCCTGTAGTAGAGCAGAGCGATTATCACTATCCTACACGTACACAGGTTGCTGCAGCTATCCAGAACATCATTAACGGTGCGGATGCTGATTCAGCTATCAAGGATGCTGAGGATCAGGTTAGATTCGCAATGCAGGGCTGATGCTTAAAGCTAAGAATAATTTTTCATAATTCACTCCTATTAAGGGCGGGGAGTCACAAGAGCTTCCCCGCCCGTTTTATGCAAAAAAGGACATAAAAACATGAAATAGACCGGTACGAAAACCCGGTTCCGAACAGATTTTTACACTTTCATGTACATAGGAAGAGAATTTTAAAGGAGGATCCACATGAATACATCAAATAAAGAGACCAGCGTACTTGCAAAGCAGCATCGCGCAGGATGGTTCTTTTTGCTTCCCGCTACCATACTGATCTTTGTTCTGAATTTCTATCCGATGCTTCAGGCTTTTATCATTTCACTGAAAAAGGGGTCACCTGCTGCATTACAGTGGACAACTCCCATATTCAACAACTACACACGTATGTTCCAGGACAAGCTGTTCATCCGTTCAATAGGAAACACCTTCCTGTACCTTCTTATTCAGGTACCGATCATGCTCATCCTTGCGATACTTCTGGCACAGCTTCTCAACAATAAGGATTTAAAATTCCGTGGACTATTCCGTACTATGGTGTTCCTGCCTTGTGCCACATCACTTGTATCCTATGCATTGATTTTTAAATCTTTATTTGCAACACAGGGACTTATCAATTCTGTTCTTGTGAACCTGGGAATCTTTAAAGATAACTTTAACTTCCTTGGAACTCCGTGGTCTGCCAAGATGGTCATCATCATCGCCCTCATCTGGAGATGGACAGGCTACAACATGGTTTTCTACCTTGCGGGACTTCAGAACATTGAGTATTCGGTATATGAAGCTGCAAAAATTGACGGAGCCAACGGATGGGAGACCTTCTGGGGAATCACAGTGCCACTTTTAAGACCTGTCATCGTCATGACATTCATCATGTCCATCAACGGTACACTCCAGCTCTTTGATGAGTCCATGAACCTTACAGGCGGCGGACCTGCGAACTCCACCATCACCATGTCACACTATATCTACAACAACTCCTTCGGACAGGGCGTAGGAAACTTCGGATATTCATCAGCCCTCAGCTTCGTTGTATTTATCATGGTGGCAGTACTTGCATTTATCAATCTGAAAGTAGGTGACAAACGTGACTAATAATCTTTCCAAGGTAAAAACAAATTCATCCGCTATACAGAAGCGTCTGATTCCGACTTATATCTTTCTGACTATATGGTGCCTGTTCTCCGTATTTCCGCTTTACTGGATGGTCACAGCAGCTACCAATGCCTCCATCGAGGTGGCAAAGGGCAAGATCGTTTTCGGAACCTACGCAGCCGAGAATTTCAAGAATCTTCTTGCTGCCGAACCCCTCTGGAGATCACTTGGTAATTCCTTCAAATATTCTCTGGTTCAGACAGTGCTCTGCCTTTTTATCTGCTCACTGGCAGGTTATGGCTTCGAGCTTTACCATGACAAGGCAAAGGACAAGCTTTTCGGCATACTGCTCCTCGCCATGATGGTGCCTCAGGTAGCGACCATGATCCCGCTGTTCCGTATGGTTTCCGATGCACACCTTCTGAACACAGTGTGGGCATTTATACTTCCGTCCATTTCAACACCCTTCATGATCATGATGTTCAGACAGAACTCAAGAAACTTCCCTATAGACATCATGGAGGCAGCAAGACTTGACGGACTTACAGAGATGGAGATATTCTTCCGTATGTATCTCCCTGTTATGAAATCAACCTATGCGGCAGCTGCGGTTATCACATTTATGAATGCTTGGAACTCATATATGTGGCCGAAGGTAGTCATGAATACAGATACCGGAGCCATGAATATGCCCATGCTTATCGCGAACCTTGCGGCAGGATATACAGTTGATTATGGTCAGCTCATGATGGGCGTACTTTTCTGTTCTATACCTACCATGGTCATTTTCTTCATATTACAGAAGCAGTTCGCAGAAGGTATCACAGGTTCGGTTAAGTAAAGCCGGGGGAAAGGGTTATTATGGAAAAGTTTGATTATGAAATAGTTAAGGATCCGAAGGTGTTCAAGGTAAATGTCCTTCCCGCAGCATCGGATCATATAGCATACAGAAGCGAAGAGGAGCTTGCAGCAGGAGAAACAAGCCTTCGATACTCTCTTAATGGAATATGGAAGTTCGCCTATGCGAAGAACTACCTTTGCACCATTCCTGATTTCTATAAGGAAGACTACGATGCCCACAGCTGGGAGGATATAAGAGTTCCTGCCCATATACAGATGGAGGGCTACGATGTTCCGGCCTATGTGAACACCCAGTATCCATGGGACGGAAGAGAGCAGATTGAACCGGGTGATATCCCTGAGGATTTCAATCCTGTAGGCTCCTATGTGAAGTACTTTACAGTTCCCGAAGCCTTTAAGGACCGGCGTCTTTTCATCTCTTTTCAGGGAGTAGAGTCCGGTTATGCCCTCTGGCTCAACGGAAAATTCGTCGGATACAGTGAGGATACCTTCACACCAAGTGATTTCGAGCTTACACAGTATGTGAAGCCGGGAGAGAACAAACTCTCTGTACAGGTGTTCAAGTGGACCGCTTCAAGCTGGCTTGAGGATCAGGATTTCTACCGCTTCTCCGGAATCTACAGAGATGTTTATCTCTATACAGTTCCGAAGGTTCATGCCTGGGATCTCAAGGTGAGAGCACTGCCGGACGAGACATTGAAAAAGGCTACCTTTGAGTTTTCCATAGAGCTGGAGGAGGCAGCAGGCTCAACAGAGTACATTCTTTCCTATGAAGGAAAGGCGGTCCTGAAGGGTGAGATCAAGAACATCGCTTCATCCCTGAGAGTCACAGGAAGCGTGGAAAATCCGGTGCTCTGGTCTGCTGAAGATCCTGCATTATACAGTCTTAAGTTAAGGCTCAAGGATGAAAAGGGTGAGGTAACCGAGGTCATAGAGCAGCCTGTAGGCTTCCGCCGTTTCGAAATGGTGGACGGTATCATGAAGATAAACGGAAAGCGCATCGTATTTAACGGTGTGAACCGCCACGAGTTCTATACTGATAAGGGGCGTGCTAATGTCACCGAAGAGGATGTAAGAGCCGATGTCATCGCCATGAAGCGGAACAATATCAATGCTGTCCGTACTTCACATTATCAGAATGCACCTTACATCTACAGCCTCTGTGATGAGTACGGTCTTTATATGATCGCGGAGAACAACATGGAGAGCCACGGTATATGGGACATGATAGCAAGGGGACAGAAGCCTCTGGAGTACGCCCTTCCCGGAAACCGCGAAGAGTATGCACCGATGCTTCTGGACCGCATAAACAGCACCTATCAGCTGGATAAAAATCATCCTTCAGTTATCATCTGGTCCATCGGAAATGAATCCTTCGGAGGAAAGCTTCCTCTCATGATGGCAGACCGCTTCCGCACACTGGACAAGGACAGACTTGTCCACTACGAGGGTGTTGCTCATGATGAGAGATATCCTGAGACAACGGATATGTATTCACAGATGTATACTCCCGCAGTGGATATAGAAAAGTATCTTAAGGAGCATACCGATAAGCCCTTCATTCTCTGTGAGTACACCCACTCCATGGGAAACTCCAACGGAGGCATGTTCAAGTATACGGACCTTTCAGACAGGGAGCCAAGATATCAGGGCGGTTTCATCTGGGATTATGTGGATCAGTCCATCAGAACGAAGAATCGTTTCGGTGAGGAGTATCAGGCCTATGGCGGAGATTTCGGTGAGAGGCCAACAGACTATGAGTTCAGCGGTAACGGAATCATGGACGGAACCCGTAAGGAGTACGGCGGAAAGATGCAGGAGGTACGCTATTGCTTCCAGACTCTTAAGGTCGGGGTTTCAGACGGTAAGATCACAGTTTTCAACAGAAACCTTTTCACCGATGCATCCAAGTGGGACTGCATCGTGAGTCTCGGAAAATGCGGAAACGTGCTTGCAAGAAAGGTAATGAAGCTTCAGGTGGCTCCGCTTACAGAAAAGAGCTTCGATTATCCTTTTGAGATTCCTGATGAAGCAGGAGAGTATACTGTGGATGTTTCCTTCCGCTTAAGAGAGGATACGCTCTTTGCAAAGAAGGGTCATGAGGTAGCCTACGGTCAGGGTGTAGAAAGAGTCCGCGAAGAGGAGCTTTCAAGGCGACATGAGGCTGAGTTAAAGAAGCCTTTCAAGGTCATAAGAGGCTCTGTGAATGTCGGAGTAAAGGGTGAGAACTTTGATATCCTTATTTCTACCTTAAAGGGCGGCATCACTTCATATCGCTATGCAGGCAGGGAAATGATAGGTGCCGTGCCCCGTCCTAATTTCTGGAGAGCTCCGAATGCCAATGATGAAGGAAACCAGATGGCTGCAAGACACGGCGTATGGAAGCTTGCCAGCCTTTACCAGACCACTGTGCCGCAGGCTGCAAGAGAAGACGAAGCATGGGGCAGGGAAGTTATGGAGTATCCGAAGGTTATGGAGTATGATGACCATGTGGACGTGACATTTAAACACTGGCTGTTCCCGGCAGAAAAGGATACTGTTCTGGAAGTTACCTACAGTGTTTACGGAGACGGAACCTGCAGGATAAGCATGGAATATGAGCCGGGCAAAGTTCTTCCACCTATGCCGGAGTTTGGGTATATAATAAAGCTTGATGCGGATTACGATCAGGTGAGATTCTACGGAAACGGCCCTGAGGAGAACTACTGTGACAGAAACACAGGCTCGAGACTGGGAGTGTACAGGACGACTGCGAAGGATTCCGTGGCACCTTATCTCGTGCCTCAGGAAACCGGAAATCACACAGGAGTGCGCTTCGCAGAGGTGACAGACAAGAGAGGCCGGGGCATGAGGTTCAGTTCAGTGTCCTTCGACGGCATGGATTTCTCAGCCATTCCGTACACACCGGAACAGCTTGAGGAAGCAAAGCATCCCTATGAGCTTCCGAGAGTCACCAATACTGTGGTCCGCTGCTCAATGAAGCAGATGGGCGTAGCGGGAGACGATTCATGGGGCGCTCGTACACACGAGGAGTTCCTGCTGGATGCTGATAAGAAACTAAGCTTTTCATTTGAATTCAAGGGAATATTCTGAAAGACAGTTATAGGAGATTTTTGATGCCTAAGAAAAAACGGGAAATGCAATATCGTTATTATGAGATGCCGGAGGACTCTTTCGTGCTGCCGCTAACGGGACAGGCATGGGTGAGAAAGTACGGTGACGGCATAGATTATCTCCATTTCCATAATTATATGGAGATAGGTATCTGTCATGAAGGTACCGGAGAAATGATATTTGAAGATAAGGTGTATCATTTTAAACCCGGATGCTTCACCATCATTCCTCCTAACTATCCCCATACCACAAATTCCGAACCGGGAACTCTCGGCTTCTGGGAATATCTCTTTGTGGACTGCGAGGGGCTCATGAATTGTATCTTCGATAAGAAAGAGGATAGTGCAAGGGCTGCAGTGGAAGAGCTCTACAGAAAACCCTATTTTTTTGAAAAAGGACAAGGAGAAGTCCTGAAAAATGATATAATGACAGTGTTCCGTGAACAGAAAGAGAGAAAGCATCTGTTTAAACAGAAGAGCGATGCCTTTCTTATTGACCTTCTTACGGAACTGATCAGGATGAACGAGTCCGGCACAGAAGAGAAGCGGGAAGAGGCTTCTTCGCAGGATGAAGTCGGAGATATGGAACGCCTTATGCCGGCCCTGTCCCATATAAAGGCTCACTATATGGATGAGATATACATAGGTCAGCTTGCGGATCTCTGTGCATTGTCAGAGACTCATTTCAGACGTTTGTTCCATGAGAACCTGCATCTTTCACCTCTTGAATATGTGAATTCCATTCGTATCCATGAGGCCTGCAGAGAACTCAGGACCACGGACAAGCCTATAAGGACCGTGGCGTTTGAGACCGGCTTTACATCCATATCCACCTTCCAGAGAAATTTCTTCAAGTTCGTAGGTATGCCAACTCACGAGTGGAGAAACCATCCGGAGAATTACGAGTATAAATTACAACAGTATAAGATAAGTACCTATGAAGGCTGGTGATGCCATGCCGCGGGCTGACATTTCCCGGTCCTCATGAAAAGCTTCATGGGAAGGTACATACATGGTCAATGGAGGCTGTGACAGAAACAAATTGTATCTGTCATGGCCTTTTTGTTTTATATTGCGCACCGTGCCTTTTCAAAAAGGTGTAAGAAGAAGGGCAAATTGCCCGCTTTGCTCGTTTACGTCTTTAAAGTCCTAAAGTGGAGCTGACTTAAGGACACGAAAATGACAGAAAAGCCTTAAAAACTATAAGGTTTTTGCTATATCGCCAATAGGAATATGCACTAGCCGGAATATAGGACACATTGCACATCTGAGACTTAAAATTACACGCATAAATGCGATGAAAGTCTGCGTGTTAAGGACATGCTGTTAATGTGTCTTTTAAGCAAAAAATGAAATAAAATGCAAATATGCACGTATAATGAATAAATATACACTAAAATACGGAATTGTGCAGCTTTACAGCAGCTATAATGCATAAATATGGCATATAAAAATAAGTTGACAAAAACCATTTCAGGACGTACTATTTTATACATATACCGAATGAAAAAGTTATGGAGAACAGTCATTCCATAACATAACGAGGGGGACGTTTCAGCTTATGTCGATTTATAAGTCTGCCTGAAGAGCTGATATCTGACAGGTCAGAAACTGATGAGCCGACGCCCCGGATGGGAGGAGAAAGAATGAAAAAGTTATTATCAGTAGTGATGACAGGTGTGGTTGCCATGAGTGCGTTAACAGCTTGCGGAAGCTCACAGAGCACAACAGCTACATCGGCAGCAGGCGCAACAGCAGAGACATCGGCAGCTGCAGCAGGTTCCGGAACAGGTTCCGGTGAAGAGGTTGTTTTCGGTACCGGCGGAACAACAGGTACATACTACGCTGTCGGTGGTGTTATGGCTACAGTACTGAATCCTCTTATGAAGAATTCACATCTTACAGTAACATCAACCGGTGCTTCAAAGGCAAACATCCAGCTTATCGATGACGGTGATGCTGATATCGCTATCGTTCAGAACGACGTTATGTCATACGCACACGACGGTTCAGACCTTTTTGCAGATGAGGGTGCATACGAGACATTTGCTCCTGTTGCAGGTCTTTACGATGAGACAGTTCAGATCATCACATGCACAGATGATGTGAAGACAGTTGCAGATCTTAAGGGCAAGACAGTTTCAGTAGGTGATGCAGGTTCAGGTGTTGAATTCAACGCACGTCAGATCCTCGATGCATACGGACTTTCATTTGACGACATCAAGGTTGTCAATGCTTCCTTCGGTGATTCAGCAGATTCTCTTAAGGATCAGAAGATCGATGCTGCATTCATAGTAGCCGGTGCTCCTACAACAGCGGTTGTAGACCTTTCAACAACTAAGGATATTCATCTTGTAGAGCTTGATGATGAGCACATCAGTGCATTACAGAGCAAGTACAACTTCTATACACCGACTACAATTCCTGCAGGCACATACAAGGGTGTTGACGCTGACGCAAAGACTGTTTCAGTAAGAGCTACCATCATCGCTTCAACCAAGCTTTCAGATGATGTTATCTACGAGATGCTGAAGTCTATGTTCGATAACAAGGATGCTCTTGCAGCAGGTCACGCAAAGTTCGAGCTTCTCAGCCTTGAGGATGCTACAAAGGGTATCAGCATTCCATTCCACCCGGGCGCAAAGAAGTACTATGAGGAGCAGGGAATTTCAGTTAACTGATGAGCTTTGATTCCGTTAAAAAAATACATGTAAAAGTAGCGGTGATTGCCTTTATGGCAGTCGCCGCTATGGTTGTTATTTATGTAGAGACAGTTGGAATAGGTTTTTTGACTCTGAGAAATCCGTCGGACGGAAAATTATATGCCAGGTATCCCATAAGAGTTGGAGATACCTTCAGCGTCGGTTTCATACATTCCGTAAACAAGAGCCCTCTTACGGATTATTATGAAATTAAAGAAGACGGCATATACGTGGAAAAAACCGTTTATTACGGTTTCGGTGCAGGGGTCCAGACGGAGCTTTCCGAGGGGGAAACGCTCACCTACGGACCGGACGGAAGTATGATAGTATCCGGTTTTGACAAAAGGATGGATAATCTTATCTACTTTGTGGGAACTGTATCCGATCACACATTAACCATAAATGACAAAGAGGGTATCAGCCTGAGAGATCTGTGCGGAAGAAGTGCTCCGGTCAGATTCTCGTATGAGAAGTGGCGCTTCTTTTGATGCCGGGGCATCACAGTGTGAGTATATGTGGTAAAATAGTTCTATCCTGAACTGTAACCTGATTTACCTTTATTGATCAGAGATTTGGAGGGATAGTGCGAAACCCCGTAATAAGCATTGGTACTCACCAAAATAACCGATGGAATGGAGGACACAACTTTGGAAGAAAGAACAAAGAACATGACAGAAGCTGTGGAAAGTAAGGAGACTGGGACATTGACACTAAACGGGCAGTCTCCGGATGCACAGGCTGCCGTAGACGAGATCATGAAGAAGTATGATCGTGAGTCAAACGTAAGGACCTGGACAGGGATTCCGGATGTCGTTATCAAGGTGCTTCTTGCTGCCTTCTCTCTTTTCATGATCTACATGAATCTTTTTGCAGTCTGGGATGAGCGTATCAGACGTCCGCTGTTCGTCGGAATAGTTATTCTTTTTATCTTTATTCTTTTCCCTGCGGGAAAGAGTCATTTGGCTGTAAAGAAGCAGAATCATATTCCGTTTTATGATGTGATACTTGCCGTTCTCGGTTCAGGAAGCTTTTTCTATTTTGTAATCAATAACCGTGAGATCATCAATCACGCAACACGTATCAACCAGACTGAGATCATCCTCGGTGTCATCGGAATACTGGTACTGGCAGAGTGCTGCCGAAGAGTTACGGGTATCCCTATCGTAATCGTTGCCGGATTGTTTGTGATTTATGCATTCACAACAGGCGCTTCCCTTCGAAAGATAGTTTACAACCTGTTCTACACAACCACAGGTGTTATCGGAACTCCTATCGGTGTCTGCAGTACATACATTGTTCTTTTCATCATTTTCGGTGCCTTCCTTGAGGCTACAGGTATTTCTGAATTCTTTATCCAGTGTGCCAATGCTCTTGCCGGTTCTGCTACCGGCGGACCCGCAAAGGTTTCCGTTATCTCCAGTGCACTTTGCGGTATGGTTTCCGGTTCTTCTGTTGGTAATACAGTTACTACAGGTTCAGTTACCATTCCTATGATGAAGGATACAGGTTTCCCCGGAGATTTCGCCGGAGCCGTTGAGGCAGCTTCCTCAACAGGCGGACAGATCATGCCTCCTATCATGGGTGCGGCTGCATTCCTTATGGCTGAGATGATTGGTGTTCCTTATTCCAATATCGTAGTAAGAGCCATACTTCCGGCTATACTTTATTTCACCGGAATCTTCCTCATGGTTCACCTTCGTGCCAAGAGACTGGGACTCAAGGGTATACCTAAGGAGAATCTTCCGAAGTGGAAGGATCTTCTTCCGAAGATTTATCTTCTTATCCCTCTTGTAGCTCTTATTTATCTTATCTGCGCAGGTTACACCATGAGCCGTGCAGCTATCATTGCTACAGTGCTTTGTATCGTTGTCAGCATGTTCGATAAGAACCATCGTATGTCTCCGAAGGATATATTCGCAGCTCTCGTTACAGGTGCCAAGAATACACTTTCCATTGCAGCCGCATGCGGTATCGCCGGTATCATCGCCGGCGTTGTGACCATGACAGGTCTCGGACAGGTATTTATCTCAGCTATCGTTGGAGTATCACACGGAAATCTGCTTATCGCTCTTTTCCTTACCATGATTTGCTGCATCATCCTCGGAATGGGTGTTCCTACAACCGCGACATATATCATCATGGCTACAACCTGTGCGCCTATCCTTACAACAGGTATGGGACTCAATGCCCTTAGTGCGAACATGTTCGTATTCTACTTCGGTATCGTAGCTGATATCACACCTCCTGTAGCCCTTGCTGCTTATGCAGGCTCTGCTATCGCAAAGGCAGATCCTATGAAGACGGCAATTAATGCTACAAGACTTGCTATCGGTGCTTTCCTGGTTCCGTACATTTTCTCACTGAACCCGGCTATGCTCCTCATCGACACTGACGGAATCGGTGTTGTGATGATCGTTATAACAAGCTTCATCGGTATGTTCGCTATCTCTGCAGCGCTTGAAGGATATACCATCAGACCTATCAACATGGTCACCAGAGTATTGTGCGCTGCAGCAGGACTCATGATGCTTTATCCCGGAACAGTAACTGATGTCATCGGTATAGCTATCATCGCTGCCATCATCTGTCTTGAGGTGATTCAGAACAAGGGTCCTGAAAAGGCGAAGAAAGTCGCATAAAAATGAAAAAGTAGTTTTTGACGGGTCGATTTTTCGACCCGTTTTTCTTATATAAGGATTAATTGAGATAATTTATGCTATCCGGCTATTTTTTGGTATAATCACATTATTAAAATATTTAATGGACGTGATAAAACAAAAACAGGTTAACTGAAAACCAAAGAGGGTGTGAATCAAATGAACAATGAAAAATCAAAATCAGGAGGCAATCTGAAGAGACTGACTCTTCTTCACTCAAACGACATGCATGGAGATTTTCTGTCCGAAAGGATAGATGAGGATCTGGTGGGCGGAGTATCCATGTTATCGGGCTATGTCAGCAAAGTCCGCCACGAAGAAGAAAATGTTCTGTATGCCATAGCGGGAGACATGTTCCGGGGCTCTATCATAGATTCGGAGTATCATGGTCTTTCAACCATACAGATCATGAATATGCTTTCTCCGGACATAGTGACTCTGGGAAATCATGAGGTGGATTACGGAGTAGCTCATCTGCTGTTTTTGGAAAAGTGCGCTGAATTTCCGATCATCAATGCCAATCTTTACATCAAGACCAATCACTCAAGACTGTTCGAGCCCTGCAGGGTCATCGAGATAGGCGGAATGAAGGTGCTTTTCATAGGCATTCTTACAGAGGCGGTCCTTGCCCAGTGCAAGATGGACAAGATGATAGGAACCTTTATCACACTTGAGGATGCAGCAGATGAAATAGGAAGGATATGCAACACTTACAATGCCATCGACGTGGATCTTACGGTGCTCCTTACCCATATCGGCATCGAAGAGGATCAGAAGCTGGCTGAGATGCTGGATCCGGCCTGGGGTGTTGATGTTATCATAGGCGGACATTCACATACATTCCTGGATGAGCCGGTGATGGTGAACGGCATACCTATCGTTCAGGCCGGAACTGGAACGGACCAGATAGGACGTTTTGACATAGTTGTGAACACTGACACAAACAGCATTGACAGTTTTGAGTGGAAATCCGTTCCCATAAACAGCAAGACCTGTCCTATGGATAACTCCATCAAAGACATGATTCTCAATTACAAAAACATCACCGACGAAAAGTACGGAAGGATCATCACCAAGTTCGTAAGGGAGCTTACCCATCCGGAAAGAAATCAGGAGACTGAAATCGGAAATCTTTTTGCCGATATTATGAAGGATGCCATCGGCACAGATCTGTTCTTTATGGGATCTGGATCCATCCGTTCAAAGAAGATGGGTCCGGTGGTCACCAAGGGTGATTTTGATGCCTGCTTCCCTTATGATGATCCCGCATACCTTACCTACTGGACCGGAGCCCAGCTTAAGCATGGACTGTTGTGGATGCTGAGAGACGAAACCTTTTCCGGTGATCACACCGAATTTTATCAGATATCCCGTGGTTTTAAGATCGAATATGATCAGAAGACTCATTCTTTCCTGAAGTTTGAGTATGAAGGCATGGAGGTGCCGGACGATAAGATCTTCACTGTGGGATTACAGGAGTATCATTTAAAGAATCTGCCGGATTCTTTTGATCTAAGCGAAGCGGAAATCAACGAAAATCATCCCATGCGCGCTGTAGCCACATCCTGCGCCCAGATCCTGGAGGAGATGCTTCAGAAGGGGCAGCATCAGGATGCGGAAGTTGAAGACAGAATAAGGATTCATCACATTAAAAAGGGAGGGGATAATGAAGAATCTTAAAAAGCTTACACTTTTACATTCTAACGATATGCATGGTGATTTTCTTGCGGAAAATATAGATTCAAAGCTCGTCGGCGGAGTTTCCCTGCTGTCCGGCTATGTCAGCAAGGTCCGGCATGAGGAGGAAAATGTTCTGTATGCCATAGCGGGTGACATGTTCCGTGGTTCTGTCATCGATTCCGAGTTCCATGGCATTTCCACCATACAGATCATGAATATGCTGGCTCCCGATATCGTTACCCTCGGAAATCATGAGGTAGATTATGGTGTGGCACATCTTCTGTTCCTTGAAAAATGTGCGGAGTTCCCCATCATCAACGCCAATCTCCATATAAAGACCAATAATGCAAGACTCTTTGACCCCTGCAAGGTGATTGAGATCGGCGGAATGAAGATCCTGTTCATAGGCATCATAACCGAAGTCGCACTTATGCAGTGCAAGATGGATAAGCTTATAGGAACCTTCATCACACTTAATGATGCGGCAGAGGAGATAGGACGTATCTGCGATACCTACAATGCCATGGACATTGACTTTACGGTGCTCCTTACACATATTGGCTTTGAAGAGGACAAGAAGCTTGCGGCTCTTCTGGATCCTGCCTGGGGCGTTGATGTTATCATAGGCGGACATTCCCATACCTTCATCGATAAGCCTGAGGTTGTAAACGGTATTCCCATCGTACAGGCAGGCACGGGAACGGACCAGATAGGACGCTTCGATATCCTGGTGGATACGGATAACAACTGTATCGACAGCTACAGCTGGAAGGCTATACCCATCAATGAAAGTACCTGCCCCAAGGATCCGGGGATCGAGGAGATCATAAACAATTATAAGCACAGCACTGATGAAAAGTACGGAAGGATCATTACGAAGTTCGTACGTGAGCTGACGCATCCATCCAGGATCCGTGAGACCGAACTGGGAGACCTTTATTCTGATGCTCTTTGCGAGACCCTGGGGGTTGACATATTCCTGCTTGGCTCAGGGTCTATCCGTACAGAGCAGCTTGGACCTGTTGTGACCAAAAAGGATTTTGATGAGAACTATCCGTATGACGGTTCGGTCTATGCCACCTACTGGACGGGAGCACAGTTAAAGCACGGCCTTTTGAGAGTGCTCCGTGATGAAGCCCTGGAAGGTGCCCATACTGAGTTTTACCAGCTTTCAGAGGGGCTGGAAGTCGAATACGATCAGAAGACACACTCATACATAAAGTTCAATTTCAAGGGGGAACCCATCAAGGATACTGAGGTATACTCTGTGGGACTGCAGCAGTTCCATATCACCAATTTGAAGGATTCCTTCGACATAGAACTTGAGGACCTGAACAGGAACCACGCATCGAGACAGATCTGTACCTCCTGTGCCGGAGTGATCGAGGAAGTCCTTCAAAAGGGGCAGCATCAGGATGCATACGGAACAGGCAGACTTATCATTCACCTTGCGGACGGAACAGTGACAGGAGTATAAAGGACCGCATTGGATCAGTAGAATTAAGAAATATAACGGGATGCCGCAGCTGAAACGACATCCCGTTTTTAGTTATATGAACATATTCAAATCTCACTTATATCATTCAAATGCATTTTTTATAGTCAGGGTAAAACTGTTTCTGTAGTAAGGTATGGACTCCACCCGGACATCCACATTTTCTTCTCCGTAAAATGATATGAGACGAAGCCATGTGTTGTTGATGCCGACATGATTCCGAACACCTGCATGAGATGGTTCGGTCATTATCTTTTTGACCTCCCCGGCATCAAAGCCTCCGCCGTTGTCTGCGATTTCAATAGAGATATCCCGGGGTTCCGGTGAAGTCATATTTACTTCGATGGTGGGGACAGAGACAGGTATTCCGGCTGCATCTATACCGAATCCATGACGAATGGAGTTTTCGATAAGAGGCTGCAAAATTGTTTTCAGGATGGATTTATTGGCCAGATCCGGCTGAATCTGGTGCACGAACATGACATTCTGCCCAAACCTCTGATTCATGATGTTTATATAGGCTGAGGCATGCCTTATCTCGTTGGAAATAGGGATAAGGTCAGCTCCTCCGGAAAGTCCTATGCGCAGGTAATCCGCAAGGTACTGTATCATATTGCCGGCAGTCTCCTTTTTGCCACGTATGACTTCCGATTGGATCTCTTCAAGGGTATTGTAAAGAAAATGGGGATTGATCTGTTCTGTAAGTATCTTTAATTCGGATTTGTATTTTTCTTTTTCATCTTCCCTTATTCTGTTCATCTGCTGAAGATTTATGTCATACATATTGTTGATTGCATTCAGAAGAGTACCTACCTCATCTTCGGTATCAAAGTAAACCCGCTCCTGATACTCGTTTTTACCTATCATGTTGACGATGGATACAAGCTTTAAAAGAGGCTTTGTTATATAGCTCGACATGAAAACAGAAACCGCAAAAAGAATTATCAGAAGAACTAAAAATGCCGGAAGAAAGTAAGGTGAAAAGTTGATGACAAAGGTCTTAAAGGTTGGAAAATGAGTTCTTGCCATCACATATAATCCGGGTCTGTTCAGCTCGTGGAAAACTATGTATTCGGAATTATCCTTGTACTCCAGAATATGTTTTTTATTGTATTTTGTTCCTGAGATCGAAACACTTGTATTCTGTCGTATCAGGTTCAGGGTATGACTGTTCACAGTTGTGTCTTCATTTGGGGGCTCTTCCGCATCGGAATCCGGTGCTATGGATTCATTAAGGAGTGATGTCAGATAGGGAATGATATCGCGGTACTCAAGCTCATCATAATCCACAGCAGATGAATGTGTGAGAGGGATGCCGTTTTTATTCATCAGATAAAGATAGGTGGTGTCTGCCTGGGGATTGGATGCGTTCAGTACATTGATAAGTCTCGCTCTGTCTATGAGAAATATGACGTAAAGATCCGGAACCACGTCGGTACTTGCAACTATCTGCACATAGTCGCCGATCATTTTCAGAGGAATCACCATAGGTATGATAGTCTCCTTTATGGTGAAAGGACTGTTTCTTTCCGGAAGCCATGATATCTCATGAACTTTGCTCAGTTCTGAGTTTGGGAAAAGACTTTCGGGAGAAAGGACGAGAGGCGCAGAGTAGAGGGTGTAGGCCTTCTGACCGTTTTGTGTAACTATAAGTGAAGAGTTTACAAGATAGTTTGCATACCTCAGGTCATTGAGTACATTCTGGAGATTCCGTGTATGGAGAACATCTTTAGTTGGCTCGCTCAGAATGAGCTTCACATCGTTAGTGAAATCCTCGGTGCCGCAGATATTTACAAACTGCTCCACCAGATTGTTTTCATAGCTGTCCAGGATATAGGCTGCATTGGTGAGGCTGGAATAAGTGGTCTTTTGCTGCTTTCTCAGGTCTATGGTTCTGGAAACCACATAGGAGGCTATGCCGAGGATGATAAAAGAAAGCACCGTGATTAAAAGTATGACATCACGGATTTTTGTTGATAAGGATATATTCCTGTAATTTCTGAAATACTTAATCATTTTATCTCTTAGATGGAATGCCTGGTCTGGAAATCGGATGGAGTGACACCGTGTATGTTTTTGAAAGCTCTTGAAAAGGAACGGTAGTCTCTGTATCCGGTTTTATAGGCAATGTCGGTCACTGATGCGTCAGCATCAAGAAGAGCCTTACGGGCATACTCCATTTTCTCCTTAAGTATAAAATCCCGAAGATTTATATGGGTCTTGTTCTTAAAGTAGATGGCAAAGTAGGAGGCACTTAAGTTTATCTCCCTTGCTATATCTTCTATTTTCAGGCTGTTGGTAATGTTTTTGTGTATATACTCTTTGGCATGCAGGATGATGTCATCATCGGCCTCTGCCTGAGAGTTATTTGCCTCTGAGGGAGCTATCTTCTCAGAATATCCGTACACCGCATCGATATATTCTGAAAGACGGCAGAAGGACTGTATCAGCCAGTTCTTTATTTCATCCACGGAATGAAACTGATACAGTTCATTGGGAGACTCGATCTGACGTATCTCCTCATGTGAATAATTGGAAAATTCTTTCTCTATCATGCTGAAAAGAGCATAACAGGTACTGTAAACATAGTTGGGTGAAGGCATTTTTACATAAAGGAGTTTATGCATAAAATCATCGCAGTAGCTTCTGATCCCCTCAAGATCCTTTTTAACTATGCACTGAACCAGAGGAAGATAATCCACGTCCGACAGCTTCATTTGTGGCGGAGTGGTACATATCATGTTATAGCTGAAAATTCTGGAATGAGCAGAGTACAGCCTGTAGGTCAGAGATGTGAGAGCACGGGTATAAGAGTACTGAAGGTTCATGAGACTGGGGACTGTATCTCCTATACCGATGTAAGGCAGGTCACTGATATCAAGTTCTGCCATGCCCTTTTTAAGTTCTGCCAATGCTTTTTCCGCTACATTGAAGCTTGGCTCTGTATGTGCATTAAATATACCGACAAGCTGAGTGTCGCTGTGGAAAAGAAAAAAGGATCCGTCTGATGCGAAATGATTCTTCAGAAAACGGGTGATGCGTTTTCTCCGCATATCATCCAGATTCGTTGTCTCCGGCCATGAAAATACCACAGCAAATGTTGGTGCATCGGTGATGGACAGCTCAGACTGCTGAAGAGTCACCTGTATGACCGCAGGTTCAAGTATCCTTCCATCCAGAAGGTTTTTGAATACGTTAGTCACAAGCTCATGTCTGTAGGTAAGAGCATTGACATCCCCTCTGTAATTCCTTGTGCGGGTGCTGAGTATACGGAACAGCTCTTCCTGTAATTCCGGGATGTTGAGAGGCTTCAGCAGATATGAACGTACACCCATGCGTATCGCCTCTTTGGCATATGAAAAATCATCATAGCCTGATAAAATGATAAAGTCTGTGTCAGCCTGGGCTCTGCGGGCACGCTGAATCATTTCGATTCCGTTAAGTTCCGGCATATTGATGTCAATTATGGCGATATCGGGACGCTTCTGTATGATGAGATTCAGGGCATCGGCTCCGTTATGGGCTGTTCCGATGAGGGATATTCCGAACTTTCCCCATGCGACTGCTTCCTGAAGTTCACTGACTATGGATATTTCATCGTCACATAGAATAGCTGAAAATGTTGATTCATTCATATAGAAATTCCTCCTGCAGTCGTTTATT
>SVDD01000062.1:0-7369 GCA_015057945.1 Lachnospiraceae bacterium
GTATTGCGAATTATGAACATTATATGCATAATGAAAAACTTGTCAATCATTTTCTTTGCAATTTTTGACATTTTGATACGCCCTATTGACTCCAGTAACTTTTTTAATTGTTATTTTATACAGAATTACAAAAATGGAAAAAAGAATATGCCTCTGAATATGCTTTGTTCATAAAAGGCGCACGTCGAGTTGGTAAAACGACGATAGCAGAAGAACTTGGTAAAAATGAATACAAATCATATATGTCTTTTTGACTATCTTTTTATATCTTCTTAAATGTCCGCAAAGCCTTATTAGAATTAAAAAGAACTTATCTCTGAATGTAGAAAATGTGATTGAATGGTGCAAAGAAAAAATTAGCCTTTCTTATGCGGAAATCACAAGAAAAGGAAAAAACTGGTATATAACGATTGATAATTGTATTATTACGGTAAATAAGTACAGTTATACCGTTATCACTGCTCATAAAATAAAATGATAATTTTTTCTATAAAGGAATTAAACACATTTTCGGTTATCGGGCAGGAAATAGAACTTACTAATTATCAAAAAAAAGAATATTCAGATTAGTACACAGTTTTGGAGAAAGTTTAACAAAAATCGTATCTTTCACAATCGAGAAATTAGGTAAAATATGCTTTTATGGAAAGAAGAAATGGAGATGTCACTTATGCAGGAAAGTCGATTATTTAAAATTGTATATTATTTGCTTGATAAAGGGAAAGCCACAGCTCCAGAGTTGGCAGAAAAGTTTGAGGTTTCGGTTAGAACAATTTTTAGAGATATTGATGCCCTTAGCGAAGCAGGTATTCCAATCTATGCGGAAACAGGGTGTAAAGGTGGCATTTGTTTAATGAATGATTTTGTTTTAGACAAAGCAGTTTTGTCCGAAAAAGAAAAGCAAGAGATATTAGCAGCGTTACAAAGTTTGTCCGTAATAGGAAATGTCTATGAGGATGCTACGCTTGTAAAGTTGTCTGCACTTTTTAATACTCGTTCTGAAACATGGTTTGAGGTAGATTTTTCAAGGTGGGAAACCAAAACAGAAGATAATGAAAAATTTGAAACGCTAAAAACGGCGGTCATCCATCATAAATCTGCGGAAATTTCCTATGCAAGTGGCGATGGTCAGTACAGCAAAAGAAAAGTACAACCGCTAAAATTGTACTACAAAACAAATGCATGGTATTTAAAAGCATTTTGCACCGAAAGACATGACTTTCGTATGTTTAAGCTAAATCGGATTTTAAGTATTAAACTTTTGAACGAGGATTTTATCCCCACATCATTCCCGGAAGTTCAGAAAATGCCGTCACAGACTTATGGGAAAGCTGTTCTTCGCTTTTCCAAAGAAGTAGCCTTTCGTGTTTATGACGAATTTAGTAGCAGCCAAGTGATTAGGCAAGATGATGGATATTTGCTTGTCACGGCTGAAATGACAAGAGAACCGTGGCTTATCGGTGGATTGCTTTCATTTGGTACTCAGGTTGAGGTGATAGAGCCTGTGTATTTGAAAACACAGTTAGCGGAAAAAGCAAAAGAAATTTATGAAATGAATAAAGCATGACATAAGGTGTCAGTATTTATACGATATAGTATATTTCATAAATAAAAGAAAATAAATAGACGAGAAAGGAAATACTTATGAAGATATTGATTATTAATGGTTCACCATACAAGGAGAACAGCACCACATTAAAAATAACAAGAGCTTTTATGGAGGGGCTGAACGAGACTGCGGAGATTGTACATACGATTGATTTGGACATAAATCCGTGTCGTGCCTGTTATGCCTGCTGGGTGAAAACAAATGGCAAATGTGTACAAAATGATGAGGCAATCGCTGTCCTTAATAAAATCCGTGAAGCTGATTTAGTAATATGGTCAATTCCATTATATTGCTACTCTGCTCCCTCGCACTGTAAAGCCCTCATGGACAGAACCGTTTGCTTTAACTCAGCAGAAATGTATTTGGGGGATGATGAATGTACACACCACTATGGATATGAAGATGGTTCTAAAAAAACAGTGTTGATTTCCTCTGGTGGTTTGCCCGATGTAAAAGGAAACTTTGATGGACTGGTCTTTCAACTAAAGCGTATGTTTGGCGAAAATACCGCTACAATCTTATGTGCAGAAGCAGGATTGTTTTTATCACCTGAAACAGAACCCTTGACACTACCTTACCTTGAAGCTGCAAAAAAGGCAGGAACAGAATATAAAGCAACAGGTCTGATTTCTAAAGATACACAGATGATATTAGATGTTCCAATGATACCAACAGATATGTATATTGCAAATGTAAATGCTACCTTCTCTGCAATTAAAGAAAAGAACTAAATTTACGATACTGTTGATAAGAGCAAAATGATAGATACAAAACCATCTGCCCTAACAAGTAAAATAAAAAAACACGGGAGATACACAGATTTTTGTGCTATCTCCCATGTTGATTTCAGTGTCATATCAAGGCTCATTCAATCGTGGTAAATTCGTGGTAAAATGAGTGTTTTCCTATACTTCAAAGTGCTTGAAAGTATAGTGTTTATGCGAATAATCAAAAAAAGCTATAAAAGTTATTTAGAAATCATATATCACAATTAATGTTCAATCCGCTAATGACACAATAAGAGATCTTTTGTTAATAGTCTGTTAGATTTGAATTATTTTTATAGTGTCATTCAATTACAGTAAGCTTGAAGGAAAACCGGTACTGTCTGTAGGCTGCGCCTCATATCAGCCAAAGGTAGACAGAGGATATGATGATGTTTTCCGCCGTGCCGATAAGCTCATGTATCAAAGAAAGCAGGAACTTAAGTGGTTCTGAAAAAAATATGACCACGTTGCGCCGGGCACAACGTGGTCTTTTTTACGCGTTAAAGGCTATTTCATGTACTGCCTTATCTCCTCATGCTTATCTTCGGTAACACCAAGAATGATCTTTTTTACATCTTCTTCGACCACCGTGGCCTTCAAGCTCACCGGGACATACTTTCCGTTTATGATCAGCCTGTAATAATGAGAAAAATAACCGTTTTTCTGAATTTCAGAGAGCATATTTTCCTTCGTGAGTACCCTGAGATGCCTCTCCATATCCTCCGGAGCGATCGCCTTTGGAGCATCAAGGATCACATCTGCAAAGAAGTCCTCCCCCGTCTTGGCAAGACCAAAGTCAGCAAATTCTTTCGAAGGGTTGTACTGCGTATAATTGTTCGTTTCAGGATCAATTGTATATAGAACAATATACTCCGGAGATAACGCTGCTATTCTGCCCAAAGATATTTTTTCCTGCCGCAGCTTATTCTCTTCCTCCAACTGCTTCATTTGTGCGTCAATGATACTTACACCCAGAATGATCCGGTTACCGCCATGCAGCCTGTTGATTTTCATATTGACATACATAGGTGTTCCCATATCGATAAGGCGGTACGTTATCGTAAATACGCCCTGTTTTTCAATATCCCGGAGAACTCTTTCCTTCGTGAACAAGGCCAGGAACGTTTCTCTGTCCTCCCTGTAAATGCGGATCATTGCATCGCGTCTTGCCGACTCAAAGAAATCCTCGCCATGCCGGACCACAGACAATTCTTCTCCTCCAACCTTGGATGAGTATTCAGTGTAGCCGTTTGTATCCAGGTCGATCAAGAAGATATTGTAATAGTCCGCAGCAAGGGCCTGCGCGATATCGGCATAGGTCGTGCTTTCATCCGGATCAGAGATGGAAAGTACGGCGAGGGATACCGCCACACTGCCTGTAACCGGATTAGTATTGATTCGATGTGCAAAAGCATGAACCATCGAACCATCCGGCATCGCTTCATCAAAAAACGCACTATTTACAACAGTACAGCATTGTTTGACCACATTTTCAAAATTATACCCATACTTGATGACAGAACTTGTATAGTTGTCCCTTCGATCTAAATATATGTCAACGTTGAAGAACCGCTTCACAAAATCCTGGTAGGAGCGATTACTTCTCACATATCTGGCCTGCCCATCCTTGACCTCAATGATTGCTGCCGGAAGCGATTCAAAAACATTATGGAATGCGTTCTCTCCACCACCGGAGATGACACCGAGGTCGAACAGGTTAACCCGGCCGATGCTCTCGTAGTATTCGGATTCCTCAGGGTTTTCGTTATCGATAAGAGCATTTCCTTTGAACAATCCCCGTATCTTTTCAAAAGAGACCGGCTTGCCGAAATAGTATCCCTGGAGCTTTGAACAACCAATTTCCTGAAGAAATCGAACCTGCCCCTCTGTCTCAACACCTTCGCAAACGGCATCCATGCCCAGAGAAGCAACCATTCTCATAAGCTCTGTCAGGATGATTTTTCCGGCTTCGCCCTCATCGAGCCTGCGAGTCAGGCTCATGTCAAACTTGATCAGATCGAAAGAGATGCTTTGCAGCACTTCCAAAGACGAATATCTGCTTCCGAAGTCGTCCATCCACACAGGGAAACCGAGGCTCCGGAAACGCTCGACCTGTTCCTTCATAAAATCAAAGTCACTGCCGATGACGCTTTCCGTAATTTCTATCGTAATCCTGTCTCTGCTGATGCCTGCCGCATCCACCCTTTTCCTGATCTCTTCAACTACGTCACAGGCGTCAAAGTCGGAACGAGAGAGGTTGATGGAATGAGGTATAACAGTGAACCCGTCAGACATTTGCACTTTGATAGATTCCAAAACCCGGTCGACCATATACAGATCCAGCTTATGGATCAGCCCTGCGTCTTCCAGGGGCGGAATAAATGCGGCAGGGGACAGCATTCCTTTTTCGGGGTCTATCCACCGGGCCAGTACTTCCGTATCGCAAACCTTCCCGTTTACCGCTCGAATAATCGGCTGAAAATACACTTTAATCCACTTCTCTTCTATTGCCCTGTCAAGATTTTCGATAATGTACTGCAGGTTCTCCTCGTTTTCCTGAATCCTTTGGTCATAAAACGAATAACCTGAGGAATAGGTGTTTTTCAAGGAGTCGCTGGCTGTTTTTGCACGGTCACATGCCAATGTTATAGATACCGTTTCGCTTTGCCACTGATATATCCCTACATGCACAGGCAGGTTTTTTCTTCCGTTCAATTCACGGCATTTTTTAAACAGGGCCTCCAGTTTTTCTTCCACTCCCTGTTCACTTGTTATCACAGCAAAATGATCCGCTCCAAAATGACTGCAGATATCTTCCGAAAAAACACTCTGCAGGCACCGAGCGAATTCCTTCAATAGCACGTCCCCTTCTGCAAAACCATACTTTATATTGAAACGCTTCATACCGCACAGATTCACGTACAAAAGCGTCGGTCTGCCACCCTCTTCGGTGATGGTATCCTTTCTGACCGAAGCCAGCTCAAAGAAATAGCTCATACTGGGAAGTCCTGTAAGAAAGCTGTAATAGCTTGCTCTAAGCATGCTTTCCTCTTGAAGAGCCGTATTGAAGGCACGGTTCACAGCCGTTGTCTGGGAGCCTTCGCTTTCAGCAACATACGCTCCTTCGTCTGTATACCACACATAAGCCAGACGAATACCTTCTTCTGTATAGATATGTTCTCCAATTCCATGAATAATGTGATAATCACCGCCATCGTATTTCATGCGGCGAAAAATCACCTCATATCGCCCCCCCTCTTTGGCGAAACGGTAGGCAGCGTCCTTTACTCTGGCAGTATCATCCGGATGAGTATTACAGAAGGCATCTTCCTCTGTATACCGGTAAGCTGTACTATGATCCGGGAAGTTAAAAAGTTTGCAATAACCCTCCGAAAGTAACAGGATACGAACTTTTTCGTTCACAAACTGATAAACAGCCAGGGGTACCGGCATCTGTTCAATCCTTTTTTGTTCTTTATCGCTGAAATGGAACTGTTCCATATATTTCACCCCATACCGCCATGCTGGTGACGGCTCAAATCAGAAAGACTATCTTTATCTTTTATCGGCATCTATTTGAACCAACATAAGAAGTAAGGGATGCTAATAGAGCAGGGGAAATACCCCCTGCTCCACTGTGCGGATACTTTATTATCTACGGGCTATCTTAAGAGATTTCAAATACTTCTTTTGCCCATCTGTAATCCGATAGCTCTCTACGCTTTTCTGAATTGCCTTGTTATGTGTCCAGTCATCAAGCCTCTTCCCTTCTATGTATGGAAGTACACTTTCATACTGTTTGGCGAGAGCTGTAGCAAAATACCATGCGATCATCATATTGACGTAATACTCTTCGGATCTGAGTCCGGCTACCATCTCCGGATATGCGGAATCATAGTCATCATCCAGAAAATGCGCCATCAGCATCCCAACACCGAATCTTACAACATACGTTTTGTTTTATTATTTTAATTGTTCCCAATACATAAATAAAGCCCACAAAGTGAATTTCATTTAAAAAATCTATTTAATTATGAATAGTAAAAAAGAGACCCAAGGTCTTATAAAGCCCTGGATCTCTAGCTTTCTTTCAAATTTTGTTTATCATTTAGCACGATACTTCTCAATGTATGTTTCAAAGACATCGCACTTTACGAGAGGCGGCATACCTTCGATAATGTATACAGCATTAGCTTCTTTAGCAATACGCTGAAACATAGTAAGCCCCATACTATAGAGTAATGCACCCTCACTGTATCTAACCATTCTCCTGTCATTATTCTTCATTATGTCACCTCCGTTCTATTATTCCGTACTTGAGATCAATACATTCAACAGTAGAAAGAATCACAGCCTTTTTTATGCTATAAATCTGTTTCTTGAAATTTGCTAGTTCCATCTTATACTCATCTGCAAGATCTTGAAGAGCTTCATTTTCTCTTGTTAAGTATCTAACGAACATCTCTTCATCTTTGGTTCCTAGTGCATGTATGGCATTACACAAGATGGTGTAGTCATCCTGCATATCCTGGATGATGAGTTTATCTTTCACATGCTGGTCAGGATTATCAGTTCCCTTTAGGACATGTCTCAGATCGCTCTCAGATCTGGCTGTGCTTAGCTCTAAATTTGCAATTGCCTCATTCATTGTTGGATTACTGGTTCCACTCTTTTGAATTCTTACCCCAAGCTCTCCAGAAGCTGCTTTTTCGTTGTATCGCTTCTCGGCCTTGACGATAATCGCCCAATTAGATTCATATCCCGCTATTATCTTAGGAAATCGCTCATAGTTTTTTAGAATGAACTTAGCTTTGCATTCAGGATCAGATCTTGAATAATGATGTAATTTCTTCACATATGAATACTTTGCTTCCACTTCCATCAAAATTCTCCTCAGTTGATTGATTACCAAAGTAGTGTATCTGCTAATCTAAAAATAAGTCAGACGGCTCATTGAAAATTCAGTCACTCACAACTCAAAATGATGTATCCT
>SVDD01000063.1:0-7354 GCA_015057945.1 Lachnospiraceae bacterium
TGCATCGTTTCTGAAATTCTAATTCTTAGAATCTTCAGGGTCTGTGTATTAATCGATCTTTGATTTTCAAGGTTCTTCGTACTGTTTTAAGAAGTTTTATAACTCGCTTGCGAGAGCTTGTTTAATATATCAGATGATTTTATTAGTGTCAACACTTTTCTGATTTTTTTGTTTTTTTCTTTGTTGATAGAGTTTGTAAAGAGTTTTTAACGTACTTTATTTAGGTGACAACAATCAACTTATAACATTCATTAACCCCAGTAAAAAAGAAAACAGTATTATTCCACATCCGTAATGCGTGAAATAATACTGTTTCTAAATATCTTTACCTGTTATATGACGCTTTGTGATTATGTTTTCCACATTTATGCTTCATATAATCCACTTATACATCTATGAAATAATTGATTCAAATATTTTTATAAATATATTTGCTTCTTTCAAAAAGTGTATCCAGGTACCTGTTCTGTTCATTTGCTCCACTGCACTTGCTATCCACCCTTTTTGTGGCAGTAAACTGATAACAATGAAAAATATCCATACATATAATACAGACTCAACCAGACCAAGCATGCTTCCGGATACCCGGTTAAAAGCAGTCAATACCGGTAATTCTGCAACCTTATCCAGCAGCTTAAATAGTATCTTTATCAATATGGTTATCACAATCAAAAGAACAATAAAAGTTATTATAGACAGAATAAACTCCGTTGCCTTGTCTGCTATCAATTCTGTTACTTTATCCAGCCCTAACATACTGTACAGGTCATCTATATTATCTTTAGACTCAGTCCCTATTAAGCTTTTTAAAGCCTGTGATGTGATGGAGTCATTTAACATTACATCCTGAGTATTTGATGTCTCTGTTATCTTATCTAAATTATCCGCAAGCTTTTCATGTATTCTGTTGTTAACATAAGCCCTTATATAATCATTATTTGTTATCCATTCCAGGAAATACGGTCTAAGGCTTTTTGTTAATATGACTGATAAGACCAGCGAAACCAGATTGGATGACATTTTTATCAAACCTCTATAATAACCAAATATAAGCATGATTACCATAAAGGTAACCACGCTTATCTGGAGCCAGTCATTTTTTAAAATTTCAAATATTTCCGTCATAAATCATCCTATAAAGCAATCTTCCCTGAGTATAAGCCTACCTTCTTTATCGTATTTTGGATGAAATACTCCTGTCAGCTTCTTGCCGATTCCCACCTTCTCAGCCTTGTCAGCAGCCTCTTCTATTAGTTCCTCCGCACTTGCCTTATTTAAGTCTATACCGTCTTCCTGCATTATCTCTATCCTTTCGTACAGAGCCAATACAGTCTTTCCCGGAAGAACACAATCGATTTGCTTGGCATAAGTCTGTGCATAGGTTGCAAAATCATCGATTTCCATTTCTTTATAGAAATCATCCGGTAATGCTTCATCTTCAGATTCCTTTGATAAACCTCCGGCACGTTTTTCCATATTCACTATATCATCTATAGTCTTAATTCTGTTACTGTCATAGTTTACCCTAGGTCTCTCTACGATATCTCCGACAGCCTCATCTTCTTCAAAGCTTTCCTCATTTTCAGGTATATCATCCTCTGAATCATTAAGTTCAACATCTTCTACGATGTCTTCCTCATCATCTACATCAGATACAAGATCGAATCTCTTAATAAACAAAGGTCTGTCTTCTGCCATTCTGTCAAAATGATCTATAACATCTACAAGAACAACTGAGCTTGAATCCTTCAATGAAGCAATATATTCATCGATTTCATCTACTACTTTATATGTAAGCGCTCCGGCCTCTTCAATGATCAGATCTTTTCCTTCAATCTTGGATCTGAACGCAGCAAATCCTTTTTCATTAAGCTTTTCGGAATTTGTTTTTGCCACCTTAAAGTCATATCCATACTTATCATGGAAATATTTGATCTCATTAACAGCAATCTTAAATCCGTCTTCTTTAGTCTTAGCCTCAATAATCATGTGATAATTATTAAGCTCGATTTCAGGAATATCTTCTTCCTGATGCTCATTAATGTCAACAGAAGGAATATGATTCTCTACAGCTTCCTTATCCTGATTATCTGTGTCTTCCTGTTTAATACTTTCAAACTTTTTCGCATCATCTTCAAAGTAATCTGAAGACTCAGAATCTTCCATTCTGTCATCACTATCTGCAGAACCGGACTCATGATCATCTGATTCGAAACTCTCTGTATTACTTCTTATGTCTTCATCAATACCATCATACTGATTGAAATTAAGATTTAAGCCATGATCTTCAGTATTAATTTGGTAATCGTTTATACCTCTGTATTTTTGCTTAAGAGCCTTCGCCTTATCAACATACTGACCAAGACCGAAAAGCAGCATTATCTTATCACAGGTCTTTACACACTCCTCTTCATAGCCTGCTTCGGAATACAGCTTGGCCAGCTCATATAACCATTTTTCATCAACATCAACAGAAGTATATTCCTCAAGGGATGTTAACAGTTGTTCTGCCGAAGCTCCCTTGCTCTTAAGGATCATATATCTAAGTAAGTACTGTCTCGAGTCATCCGGACTCATCTCACAAAATTCCCTGTAAAATTCCTGGGCATCCTGAATATCTCCGGCTTCCACAGAAATCTCCGTTAATTTAAACAGAAATCTTTTCCCAACCGGTGCACGTTCAAAAGCAAGAAGAAGAATATCCTTTGCTTCACTGTATTCCTTGTTATGTTCATAAATATCTGCTACGGAAGATAGAAGGTTCGCATTTCTTACTCGTCTCCAGTCAATAGTGTCTGCAATTTTCATTGCAGTCATATAATCTCCCTGATCAGCCATCTTACGCATCTGCTCTGCTTTGATGTTAAACTCATACTTGTCCATTTAAAATATCTACTCCTTAGCAGTTTTTATTTGATAACTATAAAATAATTCTTCCATCCAGTGCACGTAAAAGTGTAACCTCATCAATGTTTTCAATGTCTCCTCCCACTGGAACACCGGAAGCTATACGCGATACTCTGATTCCAAGAGGTTTTATCAGTTTCGTTAAATACGTTGCTGTAGTTTCACCCTCCAGGGAAGAATTCGTTGCAATAATAACTTCATCTATATCATCCTTTAAGCGGTACATAAGTTCCTTTAAGCGTATGTCATCAGGTCCTATGCCCAACATTGGAGAAATAGCTCCATGCAGTACATGATAAACACCGTTGTACTTTCCTGTGTGCTCATAAGCAGACATATCCCTGCTGTTTTCTACAACCATGATCTGACTGTGATCTCTCTTATCCGACCCGCAGATCGGACAGATTTCAGAATCAGTCAGGGTGCAGCATATCTTACAGTAGTGAACATTGTTCCTGGCCTTTAATATGGAGTCAGCCAGTTGTTCTGCCTGTTCCTTCGGTCCGTTAATAAGATGAAATGCAAGTCTTTGCGCACTTTTGGGTCCTATGCCCGGAAGATGAGCCAATTCATTGATCAGTCTGGAAATATCTTTAGAAAAATATTCCATTAAAAACCAAGACCTCCGGTTAACTTGCCCATCTGTGACTGGGAATCCTCATCAGCTTCTCCCAATGCCTGATTGGCAGCTGCAAGAATCATATCCTCCAGTGTCTCAACATCCTCAGGATCAACTGCATCTTTATCGATTTCAACCTTCACCAGTTTCTTTTCACCGGTAACTGTGATCTTTACAGCACCACCGCCTGCCTGGCCAATATACTCTTTTTTAGCCAGCTCTTCCTGAGTCTCCTCAAGCTTTCTCTGCATACGCTGATACTGCTTCATAAGATTGTTCATATTCATACCCGGCATTCCACCGGGAAATCCACCATGCTTTGCCATATTAATTCCCTTTACCCTTCTATTTCTATATTGATATTTATTTTATTTAAATCATCTTCAGTCACATATACAGTAGAATTTTCTTTTTCTTCAGAAAGCTCTGTGCTGAATTTTATTGATTTATTATATCTGTTTTCGACAACTTTACATAACATATCCTTTGAATCCGGTTCTGAAATAATTTTATAGCTTCCTCTGCTTCTGGTAACTATAACCATTCCATCCCGATCCTTATTGGGTTTTACAAAAGTGTCTCTGAGCGCAACAGAAACTACTGATGAAGGAACAGCAATACATATATTTCTCCAATCCTTCTTCAGCAGCTGTAAATCATCATATTGTGCTTTTGGCAATGTGACCTTTAACGGATCCTTTGCTCTTGTCATTTCACCGGAAGATTTATTATCATCTTCCTTCAGGATCTTTATTTGATCCGCCGAAATATTATTTATATCAAAATTAGATATTTCTCGTTTTATCTCACTTAATTTAGCATTAATACCATCCAATGATGCATCAGTTTCAGGATAAGCCAGCTTCATAAGTGTAGTTTCAAGAAGTATGCGCTTCTGAGTAGAATATCTCATCTGATTACTTAAATCGCTTAGCATCCTAATGTATCTTAGCAGCTCAGTTGTGGAAAACAGCTTTGAATCACTTTTTAAGCGTTCAAGATTTTCTTTTGACATATCCACAAGACCATGTAGATTATCAACAGTCTTAGCCAAAAGAAGATTTCTAATATACATTATAAGATCGGAAATAAATTGTCCTATTTCTCTTCCCTGTTCTATTACCTTGGCAATAATATCCAGGATGGTTTTTATATCCTTTTTATTCAATGCCCTGATAATATCAGAAAATACTGAAGTATCCACAGACCCAAGTATATCTAACGCATCCTCATATTTTATTCTATGATCATATTGAAATGCGGAGCATTGATCCAACAATGATACAGCATCTCTCATTGATCCATCACCTACTCTGGCGATATAGTGCAGGGCTTCATCCTCGACATCGATATTCTCTGCATCTGATATCTCACGCAATCTTCTTGCAATTGTTTCAGTAGATATACGTTTAAAATCATACCGCTGACATCTCGATAATATCGTTATGGGAAGCTTGTTAGGTTCTGTTGTGGCCAAAACGAAAATAACATACTCAGGCGGTTCTTCCAATGTCTTTAAAAAAGCATTGAATGCAGCCTGACTGAGCATATGTACCTCATCTATTATGTAAACCTTGTATTTCCCGTCAACCGGCGGATACTGGACCTGATCTCTGATCTGTCTTATATCATCCACACCGTTGTTGGATGCAGCATCCATTTCCATTACATTCATACTTGAATCATTAAGTATGGATCTGCATACTGCGCATTCATTACATGGATTACCGTTTACAGGATTCAGGCAGTTAACAGCCCTGGCAAATATCTTGGCAACAGATGTCTTACCGGTTCCTCTGGTTCCGCAAAATAAATATGCATGACCTATTCTTCCGGTCTTGATCTGATTTTTAAATGCCTCTGTTATGGGCTCCTGGCCCTTAACTTCGTCAAATGTCTGTGACCGCCATTTTCTGTATAATGCAGTGTAACTCAATTAAAAACCTCATTTGTAACATTTATATTATAATATTCTGTCAGTCTCCAAAAGATATGCCTAAAAGCTTTGCTTCATTTACAATCTGAGACTTTGGATCTACAGTCTTAAGTTTTCCAGCAATTTCCTTGAGAGGAACCTTGACTATATTTCCGTTTACAAATGCTACCATATTTCCGTAATCTCCGTTCTTTATCAGAGTTGCTGCCTCAACACCAAAACGTGTAGCAAGAACTCTGTCATACGGTACCGGTGCACCACCTCTCTGAGTATGTCCCGGAACAGTAACTCTTACTTCTATACCGGTTTTCTTAAGCACCTGATCTGCAAGTTCATATGAAACTGACGGATATGTCCTGTTTGCCAGTTTCTTCTTATATTCTTTCTTTGAAAGTAACGAGTCTTCGTAAGAAATCGCTCCCTCTGCAACAGCTATAATAGAAAACTTAGATCCACGATTGTATCTTTCGGCTATTTTATTGCAAATTACATCAAGATGATATGGTATTTCAGGAATAAGAATAATGTCTGCACCACCTGCAAGACCTGCATACAATGTCATCAGACCAACCTTATGACCCATTATTTCAACTATAAAAACTCTTTTGTGAGAAGCTGCCGTTGTATGTATACAGTCAATTGCTTCTGTAGCTATGTTAACAGCTGAATGAAATCCAAAAGTCATATCTGTTCCCCAAAGATCATTATCTATAGTCTTTGGACATGCTATGACATTCAATCCTTCCTGAGCCAGAAGATTAGCAGTTTTAAGAGAACCGTTTCCACCCAATACAACAAGACAATCCAGCCTAAGCTGCCTGTATGTATGTTTCATAGCCTCAACTTTATCCAGACCATTTTCATCTTTGTCCCTGATTTGTTTAAAAGGAGTTCTTGATGTTCCGAGTATGGTTCCTCCTATATTCAGTATTCCGGAGAAGTCTGAACGCTCTAATTTATGGTATTCAGAATATATCAGTCCATGATATCCATCTTCAAATCCGAACATTTCAAGGTTATCGCATAAGTTGAATAATGCTTTTCCGACACCTCTCATGGTTGCATTCAATGACTGACAGTCTCCGCCACTGGTTAACATGCCTACTCTCATTTTCAACTTCTCCTTTCCTGTAAACTATTTTTATGCATACTTCCACATATGATAACTTTAATAAATTATACAAGTATAATTGTTTATTTTCAATCAAGTGAGACTTGTTTATGTATACTGTTTGTCCCATCAGCCCGAATCTTAATAAGTATATTACAAAAAAAAAGAGACCATCTTAACGATGATCTCATGTAGTTGCGGGAGAAGGATTTGAACCTACGACCTTCGGGTTATGAGCCCGACGAGCTACCAGACTGCTCCATCCCGCGATATTCAATTTAGGTTATTTTCAAAATTTAATGGGGCCTATAGGGCTCGAACCTATGACCCCCTGCTTGTAAGGCAGATGCTCTCCCAGCTGAGCTAAGACCCCATTCAGTTGAAAACAACTGTGAAGTTACTAAGAACTTCCAATGGATGGGGGTGGATTCGAACCACCGAAGTCAGTGACAACAGATTTACAGTCTGCCCCCTTTGGCCACTCGGGAACCCATCCATTTAGTATTTAATTTTCGTAATCTGATGATTACTAGCGACCCGGGACGGAATCGAACCGACGACCTCCGCCGTGACAGGGCGGCGCTCTAACCGACTGAGCCACCGGGCCAGAATTTTCATCGTGCCTTGAAAACTGCACACCACTTAATTATCTTATCATATCAATTATAGATTGTCAACATCTTTTCTCTATCCGATAAACATTCAACCTTAATTGGTCAAACCCTCGACCTATTAGTAACTATCACCTGAATGCTTTACAGCACTTACAGCTTAGCCCTAT
>SVDD01000064.1:0-7145 GCA_015057945.1 Lachnospiraceae bacterium
ATGCGCTGAAGAGCTTCTTCAGAAATCTTTAACTCTTCGCTGTAAGCCGGTTTGCCCTGCAGAGCTTTTACTGCATTAGCAAAGTGTCGTCTGGCGTGTGCCCAGCACCCACAGATGACGATCGACTCACCAAGGTGATGGTATGCATCATAACCATCGCAGCATAGGAAACCGTGATAGTTCTCGAGGAATTCCTTTGCATGGATATGCGCCCGGGTCTTCTGGTATTCGAAGATGACAACCGGATGCTGATCTGCCTCTTTGGTGTAGACCCACATGTAACTGATGGATCCGGCTGGTCGGCCGTCTTTGGCAACCTTGACCGTAGTCTCATCTGCATGTATCACGTTACAGGTGAGCAGATCCTCCTTCAGGCAGTTATAGATCTGCGAAAAATACTGATCAGATGCCATGATCATCCAATGCGCCATCTTTTGTCTTGTAAGAAAAGCGCTATGCTCGGAAAAGGTCTTTTCCAGACGCATGAAAGTGGCAGCATTGACAAACTTTGCTGTCATGACACCTGCAATCAGCGATTTAGATGCGACACTCTTATCAAATGGCTTTATAGGATGTGGTGCGGTAATGATCGTTCCGCATGAATTGCATTTGTAGGTATAGACTGTATGTTCCTCAACCTCAAAGGATGCAGGATGGAACGCAAGCTCACGATAGGTCTTCTTGCCAATCTCAGTATAAGTACCTCCGCACTTGCACTGAAGTTCTGATTCTTTGAGTTTATGTGGGATACTGACTACCGGGAATGGTTTGAGAAGCTCATCAAGCTTTCCTGCCTCACGAGGCTTGCGATTGTGCGATGCTTTCTTCTCTGATGGCTGTGAAGGATTGATATCCTCGATCTCAGGCTCACGGAGCTCGGCTTCAGAGGCGTCAACAATGGTTATCTCAGCTTCATTGAAGCAGAATTCCATCTGGTGATCTATCTGGTCAAGCTTCTCTGTACGACGGCCAAACCTGTGATCAAGATGAGTGTTGAGATACTCTGTAAGCTCATCCAATTTTCTGTTTTGGGCAGCTATCTGCTGTTGCATGGTATAGACCATTTCAACTAACAGACTGTTCGAAAAATGCTGCAACTGTTCTTTTGTGTACTCTTTGATTTCATCGCTCATGATGTAAATTTACCACTATAGAACAGCAAGGTACAGAGCTTAGGCCAAAGATGTGGAGTGCTGGCAAAAGTTGTGGATTTTCAAGGCTTTTTGGCAACTTGAATATGATGTTATCCACTTTTTAAAGCATTTTTTATGGATGCCGGATATACCTTTGGGATACCCTGAGTTTTATCAGGTCTCATGCCATCCATGAGCTCTGCAAATTCACGTGGTGAAAGTTCCCTGGCTTCAGCCGGAGTTCTGGGCCATCTGAATTTCCCGGTCTCTAGACGTTTGTAAAGGAGAAGGAAACCGTCGCCTTCCCACAGAAGTCCTTTGATCCTGTCATTACGACGACCGCAAAACAGGAAAAGGCATTTGTCATAGGGATACAGCTTTAGAGTATTCTCAATGATTGCACTTAATCCATCAATACCACGGCGTAAATCGGTGTAGCCGGCTGCGATGTAAATGTGTTCAAAACTTTTTGGATCAACATCGTTAAGCATTGAGTGCCCTCAGTATGTTCTGGATAAGCTGTGCCGAGGCCGCGTTGGTCAGTGCTATGGACACAGAGCCGGAGCTTATAAATGCTGTTTTATTGTCAAGGTTCGGTGCTTCATCTTCAGTTATCTGCGTAGCTAATTCTGAAGCATTTATTTCAACAAGCTGAGGTATGGCACTCGCTGCCGCCTCCCTGAGCTTTTGTTGACGATAGTAAAAACAGTTTGTACTGATATTGGCCTGCTTACACCAGGCAGATACAGTAAGTCCGCTCTGCTTCTGATCCTGGATCATTGCAATCCAGTTGTTGCGACGGACGTTATTTGTAACTTGATCCATGAGAAATGCCTCCAAATCTTTTTGGTAGTTTTTACAGTAACAATTGAGACTGTGAAAACTCTCAAAATATGTTTTGGATAATTATCTCAGGATTGTGACAGGTTTTGTAGTACGGTGAATTTTGTACCGTTTACTAAAAGACAGCGAAAAATACTACATAAGTGAAGAAAACATATATGGTAAGCATATCCGAAACATGGAAGTATGCGGTGGCACTTATAACTGCTATATCTATTACGATTCAAAGCGGGCCGAAGAAGAAAGAGCCACCATACATACCAAAGTACAGATGATGATAAAGGCTGCTCTGAGTCGAAAAAGGTTTTCAAAGAAACTCCAGGAGACTTTTTCGCCATGGCTTATAATCGAGAAATCCGAAAAGGATCCTGCTACTGGAAAGGCATTCACTGTCAAGGAAAGTAAGCGTCATGTTCAGCAATGTCTTGACAAAGCCGGGTTCTTTGTGGTTCTGTCAAACGTTAATCTAACCGCTGATAAGATGATCAAGGTAGCACGTATGCGTGACAGTAATGAAAAGGCGTTTCGAAGGATGAAGAATCATTTCGGATTATCAAAAACTTATTCACATAGCGCAGCTACATATGAAGGCAAGATGTTCATTGCATTTGTGGCACTAATCATCATTGAATCATACCGTTACTACATAAAGCCGGTGCTTAATGCAATCAGTTCCACAACGACCTCTACAACAATAGGCGAATTAAACAAATATCAGATACAGCAAAAACGCGATGGATCATGGATGCCCATGTATGCCATAACCAAAAAGCAACGTCAGATACTTAAGTGTTTGGATTTGACAGAAGGGAAAATAAAAACCATGGTCAGCAATATCCGAGTATAATTCATGGAGAGTTTAGGATAAAACATTAGAAGAGTCATTAAAGAGTTTAGGAATTATCGATTTGTTTATCTGCATTGCAGTTCCAATTTCTTAATATGAATATTTAAAATAACATTGAACATTTTAACCAGTACATGGGATATACTAAGGTTATTAAATTTCATAAGTGCAGATGTTTATTTGGATGCTGGAAAAAATCAGCATGAAGAAGATATTCGGAGAATACTGCACATTGGTGCCGCGGACTCTTACAAAAAGATTAACATTGGTGCCGCGGACTCTTACACTGCTGGCAAGAACCATCTATAAACGATGCGAGAAGGATGGGAAACCTATTCCTGAAGGAATTGAATATTGGAAGAAACTATCTAAAGAGCCTGAGGAATTCGCAGAAATAAGGATTGTTTGGGATATGGATTCGAAATTGGATTAAGGATGGTGAGATAACTATCTGATAGTACAATAAAAGCTTATAAGAAAAATACTGTTGCCAGAGATAGAAGTGAATTTGCAAAAAAGGCTAAAGTCGGTAGCTAAAAGGTATAGAGGATAAGAAAATGTTTGAAGATGTAAACAGGAAGGAGAACAAGAAAATAAAGTTAAGTAACGTTATACCAAAGCTTTATTGATGTAAGATAAAGAGTTGGATGTAATCACAGATGGAACATCATGATAATAATCCGTATTCTTTGCCTAAGGATAAAAAGATATAAACAAAGAAGCAATACAGCGAAGATTAGATAACCTGATAACGCTGATTCAAAGACTACAATAATACTAAGAAAGAGAGAATTTAGGTAATATGAGTTCTACACAAAAGAAACGTGTAATGTGTGTCTTCGGCACAAGACCTGAGGCAATCAAAATTTGTCCTTTGGTTAATGAAATGAAGAAAAGAGATGGCCTTGAGGTTATCGTATGTGTTACAGCACAGCACCGTCAGATGTTGGATCAGGTGCTCGCAACATTTGGAGTTGTTCCGGACTATGATTTGAATATCATGAAGGATCGTCAGACCTTGTTTGACATTACTACCGGAGTATTAAATGGAATAAAGGAAGTGCTTGAGAAGGAAAAGCCGGATGTGGTTTTGGTTCATGGTGATACTTCTACAACATTTGTAACAGCACTTGCTTGCTTCTACTTGCAAATTCCTGTTGGACATGTTGAGGCTGGGCTTCGTACTTACAATATTTATTCTCCGTATCCGGAGGAGTTTAACAGAGAGGCGGTATCCATTGTTTCTCAGTTTAACTTTGCACCGACACCTTTATCAAGAGATAATCTGCTTCGAGAAGGCCGTAAAGCAGAGAACATTTACGTTACCGGAAATACGGTAATAGATGCTATGCAACATACTGTAAAAGAGGATTATTCTCATCCGGAACTTGATTGGGTTGGCGACGATAAGTTGATTTTTATCACAGCTCATAGAAGAGAGAATCTTGGCGAGCCAATGCACCATATGTTCAGAGCAATCCGCAGAGTTTTGGATGAGCATCCGGATTGTAAGGCTGTATATCCAATTCATATGAATCCGGTAGTAAGAGAAGCGGCTGAACAGGAGCTTGGAGGATGTGACAGAATTCATATTATAGAGCCGATAGATGTGTTCGATTGCCATAACTTTGAGGCGAGAAGCTTCTTATGTCTCACTGATTCAGGCGGAATTCAGGAAGAGTGTCCAAGCTATGGTGTTCCCGTACTTGTTATGAGAGATACCACTGAGCGTCCTGAGGGAGTAGATGCCGGAACATTGAAACTGGTAGGCACAGATGAGGAAACAATCTATAAGACATTTAAGTTGCTCCTTGAGGATGAGAATGAATATAAGAAGATGAGTAACGCATGTAATCCTTATGGTGATGGACATGCGTGCGAGAGAATCGCGGATATACTTGAGGGGAAAGAGTATAGTCCGTGGGATGCGAATTAAATACTTTAAGAGAGCATATACCCCATTACAAAACCATGATGTGAATTTTCTGAAGGATTAACTCGCGGGATAAGCATTGGAAAAATCATGAATCTGCATGACACAAAAGTCTGGATGTGAACTTCCAAAACTTTTGTGTAACTAGCGATGGATTGTGAACACCCCCCCGTTTGTCCCGTGTTAGGAACAAATATCTATCGCTTTATACAAGAGTAATTGCCAACATAGTGCCTATTATTGATCATGATTGTATAATTGAGGATGGTGTGCATCTTACACTGGAGTCATTGTTAAAGGGCTAAACCATACTCCTCGATTCTTTATAATAGAATCTGGTATTGATGTTGAGAGAGAAGAGAATGAGTAATATGTATTGCATTTATAACAAACTGTTATGTACTTGTTTATCCCAAATAGACAGTAATGGTAATTCGCATCATTTTGTAGGGACTTATGAGGAGATGTCATCTGTGTTAGAATCCGTTAAG
The DNA here is from genome assembly GCA_015057945.1 of Lachnospiraceae bacterium. Lineage (GTDB taxonomy): Bacteria > Bacillota > Clostridia > Lachnospirales > Lachnospiraceae > Oribacterium. The sequence goes on from SVDD01000064.1 coordinate 5,248, forward strand.
GATAAAGCAGAATTAGAGATCATATCAGTGGAAGAGTTTATGAAGCGACAAAATGAACTGATAAATAATGAGAATTTTTTAAAGGCTTCAGATGATCTTGCTAAGAAAATATATAATGAATTGCATGAAGCATTAGAAGGAACAGACGTAGGTGAGCAAATTAAATATGATATAGCTATCCGTGACAGAAACATAAATGGATTTCCATCAACTACATTGTTTAATAATAATGATATGACTGTAAAGCTGTGGGAAAAGCTGGATAATTATCATGAGGCATTAGTTGACAGTAAAGCATTTAATTATGATGATTTATTGTTGAATGATTTAGGTGATAACATTAGGTTGATTAAGAGGGCATGGCATTATTATTTTGATGGTAAAATAACTAGAGCAAGTAAAGAGATAGAAACAATACTCACAAAATATGTAAATGACCCATTCATAGTATCTTCTCTGGATAAATCATATGCACTACGCCAGATGGCTTGTTTTGATGAACTTAATTACAATAGTTTGGATGCAGGTTCTATTAGTGAAATGGCGTCTAAGAAATATGAGGCGATTAAGGACCATTCACTTACACTATATAGGGGCAGAAAATGCGATCACCAATTAAAATCTCGTAAAGAAATGGTCCACAGGCCGTATGTAAGGAACGAAAAAATAGAAAGGCAGCGATTTACCTGCGCTGGAATACCAGCATTGTATCTTTGTTCAACATCATACGGCTGTTGGTTAGAATGTGGAAGACCTGAGAAGGACTTTTATGTTTCATGTTTTACACCTAAAGATAATGGTCTTAAATTGAAAGTATTGAACCTATTAGATAACCAGTATTTGATAAACGGACTAAGTGATTATGGGCATGAAGAGCATATAGATCTTCAAAGGAAACTGATTTCACTTTTGCCACTTACATTGGCTACGTCCTTTAAGTATGCAGATGGTAAGAATGAGGAACAGTATATTATACCTGAGTTAGTTATGCGTGCATTGGAAAATGTGGATATTGACGGAATTGCTTATATCTCGAAGAATTTGGACTCGGACTTGCAATTTCAAATTGGCATTAACATTGCTTTTCCTGTATATAAGAAACACCTTATTGATGGTGGATTTGGTAATATTTGTCGTTGCTTCGATATGACGGAACCCGTACTATTTGATAAAAGTAGCGTGTATACGGACAATGAAGCGGGATCGTACATTTATGATATATACTTTAAAGAGCAAAATATGTTCGAATATAAACCATCTGTAAATAAATCGGATGGGGGAGAAGAGTATGGTAAAACAAGGTTTGCCGAGTTTGATAATTACTTAGCGAATCAAGAGATGAAATGTGCATTTTAGTAGACATAGTGTAAATTTCCTGAAGGATTAACTCACGGCTAAAAAAATATCGAAAAAACCACGTATTTACGCCGAAAAACCTGGATTTTGGCATGAATCCATCTTAATTTCCAATAATGTGAACTTCCAAAACTTTTGTGCAACTAGCGATGGATTGTAAACAACCAAACGGCCGAAACCCCTTGAAAATACTGGGGAAATCCGCATTTTTGGAGGATCTCCAAAGTTTAGTGGGGTTTCCTAAAGTTATTTAGGGTCAGACAGTGGGGTCTGACCCTTTTATCATGCCTTTTTATTGGGGTTTAACTTTGGGGTCTGACTGTGGGGTCTGAGATTGGGGGCTGCTATTGATCAGAACCAAGTCTCTCCATCACCTCGGCTTGCTTTTTCAACCTCACGTATCCATTTCCTTGAAGCCATAGGATCATGACCTCGGTAAAGTAGATTTTTATACAGCTCATAAGCCTGTTTATTGTAGAATAAAAATGTAGAAAGTTGCAGACCAAAAATGTAGGTTGTTGCAAGATGGAAATGCAGGTTAT
>SVDD01000020.1:0-70964 GCA_015057945.1 Lachnospiraceae bacterium
AACCACGGAAGTACAATAACTTTTCAATAATCAGGTGGTTCTCACATTTTTAATTCCTACAGTAAACTTACGCCGTCTAAAAATATTTCTTTTATATTTTTAATTATCCGCATATAATAAAAATTATAAAAAATATAAAAGGGGAGGCCACAATACAATGGCAGATGAAGTAAAGGTTCAGGAAGTTAAGATTGAAGAAGTAAAGGCTTCTGCAGAAGCAGCAGAAACAGTTACAGAAACAAAACCTAAAAGGGGACGTAAGAAGGGTTCAACAACAAAGTCATCAACAGTAAGGAAGACAGAGTCAAAATCAACTTCGGATAAGAAGTCCGGCAGAAAAGCAGGAGTTAAAACTGCAGCCAGAAAATCTGCTGAGAAGACTGAAAAGTCCGCAGCAAAGAAAGCATCACAGGTTCCGGAGCTTAACTGTAAGTCGCTTACTATTGAATTCAATGACAAAAAGTATACCGAGAAGGATCTTTATGACAGAGTAAAGGCTTATATCAGCTCACATCCGTATATCGTTGCTCATGATATCGAGCTTTTCATCAAACCTAAGGAGTCATGTGCATACTTCACAATAGACGGATTCAGCAATCCTGATTTCAGAATCGATCTATAATTTCATGATATAGGTATACTCCGTAGCTTTACAGTCAGTATCGAGGCAGACTGCAATGCTACGGAGTTTTTTTATGCGCGATATGGCCTTCAGGCGAATACTTGTATTCATTTGAAGATAAGCGCGTCATCGAGGGGGGATGATATCCGGCCTACTCAATTAGAATTATAAAGACCATTATATGCTATAAAAGACATGTCGAATATAACTCTATATGCGGTAACAGTTAGATGTCAGAACAGAGAGGGAAGCACATGGATAATAATATGAATTACAGTCAGGCAGATCTTCAGAAGTTACTTGAAAAGGCCCAGAGAGAACTTCAGGAAAAGCTTGATAAGATGACACCTGAAGAACGTGCTGCTGCAGAAGCAAAGGCGAAGAAACTTATTGAAGACGATGAGGCGGAAAGAAAGGCATTGCTGGAAAGTGCGGCAGCTGTTGCTGCGGGGCATATACCTCAGGAAAAGGTGATACCTAAGTTCTGTCCGAATTGCGGAGCAAAGACAGAAGGAGGTAAATTCTGTTCCTACTGCGGAAATCCGTTATAGATAAGACAATAGATAAAAGGAGAACAGCTGTATGAAAAACAAGGTGTATCAAGTTTCGACTTTACAGGCACTTGCTCTGGGCTACAGCCGGGCAGTGATAAATGTAGAAGATTTGTTAAAAGAGGGAGACACCGGACTGGGAACCTTTGAAGACGTGAACGGGGAAATGATCGTCATGGAAGGCCGGTGCTTCAGGGCAGATCAGAACGGAGATGTAACAGTGGTTTCTCCGGATACGGGTGTTCCCTTCGCTGCAGTGGCAAAGCTGTACGGAGAACAGCAATTTCAGCTCGGAAATATGCCGGACATAACCTCTGTCAGAAACGAACTGACCAAAAAGATCGAAGAGAGGTTCGGTCTGAACAGTATGCATGTTGTGAGGATAGATGGGCTGTTTGAAAAGGTGGACGCCAGATCAGAGGCACCTTACAGATCTCATCATATTACATTAAAGGAGGTTCTCGGAAAGAACCAGAAGGCATTTATGTTTGAGAATATCCGGGGCTCTCTTGTGGGCGTATATTTCCCGGATTATATGGATGGAATCAATATGCCCGGCTGGCATCTTCATTTTCTTTCAGAGGACAGATCAAAGGGCGGACATGTTTTTGATGTAAGTGTACTTGAAGGAGTGGCAAAGGTAGATAAGATCTCAAATATATACATTAACCTTCCCAAAGAGGCTGCTTTTGACACTTACTCTCTAAAGCAGGATTTACAGGATGAAATTAAATCAGTAGAGTGATGTCTCTCTAAATAAAACGGTATATTCCGAAGAATATACCGTTTTATTTTTCTGTACAGGCAGGCATTCTGCTTTTTAATCCCACCAGTAGGATCCATAGTATCTGTCTATGTGGTTACCGCTGATGCTTACATCAAATACACCTATAAGTGCGGGACCATGCTGGGAATAAGTATCATAATCATTTTTGGCAAGGGCATCGTTCTTTGCGAACCATTCAAGCACAGTGTCCCCTGTATCATAGTTTCCGAAAAATGACATATTGCAGGAAGGATCAAATGTGGTAGCTGAATCTGCTATAAGTGTCATTTCACCTGAATAATCTCCGGTTAAATCACTTACATGAACATCCTTAAGGATTACTTTGTCATTCCGTATTTCCATGCTGTCATGTGAATAGACAGTGTAATAAATACGATGGAGTATCCGCTTTCCGGTAAACTTTATATACGCATCCTTATAACCTGCGGTCTTGGCATTGGCAAGTACGCCTTCTGCAGCTATCTCGGTCTGACATTTATCAAAGGTCACGCAGTAATAAGGCTTTTGGTTCAGATTTTCCCATTCTGATGACAGAACAGCAGAAGCATTAAATCCCTGTGCATTGATCTTCTCGATGAGTTCATTAGCATCATTCAGATCTTCATAGGCACCGGCAAAAACTCCGTAAAAACCATCGTAATAATAGTCGGGAGGGAGTGCATAGGCATCATAATTATAGTCATCGGTCAGAACTTTTCTGACTTTATCAATTGTGACTACAGGTACATCTTTTTCTTCGGTTTTAATCAGTGACAGATGAGTAAGATCGTAATCACCCATAAGGGAGTCTTCTGTGATGTCAATCACCAGTTCATTGTCCGAAGGGAAACTATAAGATGCCTCAAATTCTGAAGGCATATCTCCGCATCCGAGAGTACTGTAGGTACTGCGTATCTTTGAAGCTCCGACGCCATGGTATTCACCTCCGGCAAAAAAGACTTCGGTTCCTGGAGATTCTTTATAAAGCCGTATCTTCCCCTTTTGCGAAAACTCGATATACAATGGGGTATCAGAGCCTTTTTCTTTCCATAATCCAATGAGTTTACCTGAAGGATTACCTGTTCCGGCATCATTTTTGTCAGCATAAATAAATGCATCCGATACACGGTCGTCCTTTTCAAACAGAAGGGTCTCTTCCGAAGAAGTAAACCCTGAACCTGTGAATTTAACACCGTTTTCGGTAAGAGACAGACTGCACTTTGAAGGAGCGGCCTGATATTTGCCAAAGTTAGCCATAATTGAGAATGCAAGAAGATGGCACTGAACAGAATCGGAGCTTACGTTTTTGGTTGCATCCTTATCATCGGGAATGAGCTCTGCAGCCCAGAATGTATAGGGGTCAAGGCTGCCGGATGACTGATCGGCATAAGAAATACCCATATAGGCATAGATATTATCAGCGAACTCAAGGATTTCAAGAGTGTAGTATTCTTCATCATTAAGCTTGCAGCTGTACTTTCCGCATAACCTTTTTGCTATGGAAGTGGTTCCGGCTGATTCGGCTGATGTGCCGTAAGAAAGATTGTTAACGGAGTAATCATTGGACCCGGCAGCAGTAAGCTCTGCCCGGATACTTGAGGATCTGGTTTCCGGGATGCTGTGTGCTGCTGATTCCGGAGCTTTGGATTTTTTTACGGGGGAAACAGAACATCCGCCCATAGACAGACCGAGTAAAATCATTACGGTAATACAAACGGAAATGGCAGTTTTTTTCATTTTTCACCTCCATGAGTCATGCACGAATCGAGTTTGCTCGAATTCGTATATGACCCTCAAATTAAGTTTGATAGTTGATTTTCAAACTTCAGCTCTCATTATTTGACTATTTTTGATAGAAAGATTTAAAAAAAAGTTACCTATTATTAGCCGGACCATCCACCTATAATTGTAACATGGAATTTTAAAAATGTTTAAAAAAGAAGGGGAATACAGTATATGGGAATTTGGCTTCTGAGAAAGAATAGTTACCGGCCGGGGATTCACAGGCTGGGAATCATACTTATGTGCATTTTTATGTGTCTTTTCACCGGCATGAAGGTGTGGGCAGAACCCTCGGCTGATACACCATCTTCCGGTACCACAGCTCTGTTATCCGGTTCAGACGAATTACGCGGCGTATGGTTCTCATACCTTGACTGGATGGAGATGCCAACTGATAAAAAGCAATTTCAGGAGAGAACAGATCAGATTATGGAGGATATCCGTTCAAAAGGATTGAATGCCATTTTTTGTCATGTTCACAGTCATTCGGACAGCTACGGAAAAAAACAGCATACTTTTCCGCAGTCGAATCTTGTGCCTACTGCAAAGAAAGCACCTGATTTTGATCCGCTTTCATACATGATCGAGAGTGCACATGCACATGGTATTGCCTTCCATGCCTGGCTGAATCCCTATCGTGTGACAGGATACGCAAAAGAATGGGAGGATGTACCTGCGGACTCCTTCCTTAAGACATGGGTAAATAACGGAAATATACTTCTTCATGATGGAGAGTATTATCTTAATCCTTCTCGTAAAGAGGTTCAGGATATGCTTGTTCGTGCAGTCAGGGAAGTTGTTACGGAGTATCCTGTGGATGGGGTTCAGTTCGATGATTATTTCTATCCTTCGATATCAAACGGACAGACTTTTGACCTTGCAGATTATGAGGCCTCAGGTTCATCCAAAAGCCTTAGTGACTGGAGAAGGGATAATGTCTCTGCCCTGATCCGAAGTGTTCATGAAGCTGTTCATGAAGCGAACCCGAAAGCTGTTTTCGGAGTAAGCCCCGTTCCACTTCTTTCAAGTCTTCGCAGTGACAAGGCATATTTTGTCGATATAGATCTCTGGATGAGTTCAGATAAGTATGTGGATTACATCATGCCGCAGATTTATCACGGGTTTGAAGCAAAAACAGGTAAGGGAGTGTCTGCGCCCCATGCTTATGTCACCTGTCTTTCCGACTGGATCAAACTGAAGGATAAGCTTAAGAGCCCGGTAAAATTATGTATAGGACTTGCACTGTACAAATGTAATACCGATACCTGGGATGGAAACCAGACTCCGGAGTGGCTCAGGTACAGCGATATCATCTCAAGGGAGATTAAATATGCCAGAGACACTGGAGCTGTAAGCGGATTTGGAATATTTGCTTACCAGAATTTTGATGATGAAGAAAAGCAGGCGGAAGTGAATAACATGAAAAATATGTTCACTGGGAATTAAAGTATAACAAGAGCTTTTAAATCCCCGGAGGGAGTAAGGATTAGAGAATGATTTTTACCACAAACATCTTAATATAACGAAAACGGGCAGGGATACATTCCCTGCCCGTTATTAATCTGTATATGGGATTCCTTTATTTATCAATAGTTCTCGGCATGAACCTCAAAGAAGCTCTGTGGATGATCGCATACAGGGCAGACATCAGGTGCCTTAGTTCCAACTACGATATGTCCGCAGTTACGGCATTCCCAAATCTTGACCTCACTCTTTTCGAATACCTGCTTTGCCTTAACATTGTTGAGAAGAGCGCGGTATCTTTCTTCATGATGTCTTTCTATTTCTGCAACACCGCGGAATTTTTCGGCGAGCTCATGGAAACCTTCTTCCTCTGCAGTTTTTGCAAAACCATCATACATATCTGTCCACTCGTAGTTTTCACCATTTGCGGCAGTCTCAAGATTTTCGGCAGTATCACCGATTCCGTACAGCTCCTTATACCAGAGCTTTGCATGTTCCTTTTCATTCTCGGCTGTCTTAAGGAACAGTGCTGCAATCTGCTCGAAGCCTTCCTTCTTTGCCTTTGAAGCGAAATAGGTGTACTTGTTTCTGGCTTCGGATTCCCCGGCAAAAGCGATTTCAAGATTCTTTGCGGTCTGTGTACCCTCATAAGGATTCTTTCTTGCTGCAGGAGCAGCATCAAATGATACACCGAGCTTTAAAAGTTCTGCTTTTATCTTGCTGAGGTCTTCGTCGATGCCATCCATATCAAGCTTTGCAATAAGAGGAACACCGTAGTTTTCGGAAATCTTAATAGCACCGAAATTAAATGTATCAGCATGTCTTTCCATGCTGCCGCTTCCGACAACAGCTTTTACTCCTGGATTTTCTTTAAGAAAAGACTCAACGATCTTTGGGGTTATGCCCTTTCCGTCTGAATAGGTGAAGATGACATAATCTCCATCTATCTTTTCAGTTCCATCTACAATTTTTAAAGCGTTATTTATTCCAAGTCTCTTAATGATTCCTTCAACGTGTCCCATTCTTGATGCATAAACAATATTCATATCTAGACCTTCTTTCTTTTATCTATCATCCTTCTTAGTATGAGGATAATGTAAAAATGATTTATTTATACAAAGCATATGTTTTATCAGGAAATGTTCCTGACTCGGCACTGCCTTGCTGTGTTTGTATAATATCATTTAATAGTAGCTAAAGATTGTAAAATATAAGCTGAATTTTGAATAATATCGTATCTAATAAAATATTGTGCTGATTATGAAACTGTGATATACAGATAAAAAGGAAAACAGGTTGTATTGATTGGATTATATACTGCATTACATGTTATAGGAAGAGGAATGAATGGATTTAATTTTTAAAGGTTCTTCGTCTGTGGAATAGGGGAGCAAAGCTATTTTAACAGGATGTTCATGAAAGAATTCGGATGCACACCTTTGGAATGGAGAAAGAAAAAACGGGACTGAGAAGTATCCTCAGCCCCGTTTTTTACGGTATATACTTTTTTGGTATATTTTTCAGATTAAAGCTTCATGTCTCCGGTTTTCACCCAGCCGAATTTCATGAAGAAGGAATTGAAAACAGGGCAGAGAACAGCAGGAAGGATAAAGCAAATAAGCATCATACCTGCCCAGTCGTAGACACTTATGATGGCCTTTGTCCCCTCTGATATGCTGTTTAACCATCCTGTATAGACACCGATCTGTCCGACAAAACCGCAGGTGCCCATACCTGAAGAAATAGGGCTTCCGTTCATCTCCATCTTGAAAACACAGGTTGCAAGAGGTCCTGTTATTGCAGAGCAGAGAATAGGAGCTATCCAGATCTTTGGGTTCTTTATGATATTTCCCATCTGAAGCATGGAGGTTCCGATCCCCTGGGAAACGAGACCGCCCACTCCGTTCTCTTTAAAGCTCATAAATGCAAAGCCCACCATCTGGGCACAGCATCCGGCTACTGCGGCACCGCCTGCAAGTCCTGTGAGACCTAAGGCAGCGCAAATAGCGGCAGAAGAAATAGGAAGAGTAAGCGCGATTCCAACGATCACGGATACAAGTATGCCCATGATGAAGGGCTGCTGTCCTGTGGCCCACATGATGAGGTTTCCTGTCTTAAGAGCTGCCCGACCAATGGCCGGAGCCCATTCGGCTGAAAGAAATATACCTGTTCCTATGGTTGCAAGGGGTGTGACAAGAATATCTATTTTAGTCTCTTTTGAAACAGCCTTTCCGATTTCAGAGGCTATGATGGCGATAAACAGAACTGCGAGCGGTCCTCCGGCTCCGCCTAAGGCATTGGACGCAAATCCAACAGTTACAAGAGAAAAAAGAACTAATGGTGGACAGTGAAGGGCATGACCGATGGCAACAGCCATGGCAGCTCCGCTCATGGCAGAGGCAAGTCCTCCGACTGTGTAATCGGTTCCTCCGATGGTGGCGATTATTCTGGTAAGAAAGGCAATGTGGAACTGTGTTCCGAGGGTATTTAAAATGGTACCGATGAGAAGGGAGGCGAACAATCCCTGAGCCATGGCACCCAATGCGTCAATGAGATATCGCTGCACTGAAATCTCGATGTCTTTGCGTTTCAAAAATGATCTGATACTTTCCATAATACTCCCTTTCATTTTCCCTCATGTTTATAGTGGAATTAAAATAGATTGTCAAAAATTATGCAATCGAAAAATATTTTACACTAAGGCATTAATATTACATATATAAAAATAATTTATAAATCCACTTGGAGGATTTACTGCATAAGGAAAGAGTCCGGCAGAGTTATGTCTGTTATTGGAAGGTATTAACGATAAAACTTTTTTAGTGTAAACTTAAAGCAGATGTGTAATCGAAAAACTTGTGGGCTTGTCCTGACCATGCTCCGGTTTCTGCCGTCACAGTAGGAACGCGAAGGGCTCCGATATCGACTTTTGACACTTATGTCATATTTTAAGGGAATACTATGTATAGATTTTTTATTCTTTTTTTGGTAATGCTTCTTACAGGCTGCGGGAACGGGAAGGAAAGCGTTGCGGAAACCCGGAAATCGAAAAATGTCGAATTTGAGGTGATAGAAAGCACCGATAACGAATATAACAGATTAGCCGCCGTAGCATACAGGGAAATATTGAAAAAAGATTTTCCGGAAGGCGGGTACTACTGTATCGTTGATCTGGATGGGGATAATGTTTATGAAATGGCTGCGGCATCGAGGACTCCATCTTCGGACGGAAAGTACTTATCCATGGTGGTTTTCGTAAACAAAAATAACGGAGAGGCAGAATATACAGTACTTAATACCGAACAGGCAGCAGGTTTTGATATCGGATACGGGGATGAAAAGGGAAAGCTTCTTGTACGGACAGGAAAAGATTCGGTACATCATTATGTATTTCAGGTAAAGGATGATTCCTTGGAGAGATCGGATTTTCTTGTTCTGGATAAGATAATGGACAGTGTTGATAAAACAAAGGATCCTGAAGGTTATTGGAAATACTTAAATCAGGACAGAGGGGATTTTGATAATCTTCTGATGTGGACCATAACAGAAGAGCATCTTAACAGAGACTTTAGCGGACAAGTATCTGCCACACCAGGGTTCTTTGATGCCATAGATATTTACTTAAGTGAACAGCCTAAGGGTAAGCTGTACGGTATTTACAAAAACAATATAGAAGATGCTTTCTCAAAGGATTTTACCGGGATAGAGGGAAGCTTCGGGGAGCCTTCCGCCAGAATGCTGAGCGTCAGTTTGGAAAAAGATAAGGATACCGGTAATAAGTATCTTGAATACCATGAAAGCTTTCTTTGGTGCAGTGATGGAATCGGCTGCTTCGTCTCCGAAGACAATATTGTAATGGGGACCCTGGAAACCTTTTTTGATGTGAGGCAGGATACAATCACCTTCAAGGAGCTGCAGGATACACTGGGAGTTCAGTTTTACCATGATTCATCAGCTTCTGATTATGACATTATCTTTGTATATAACGGACACACCTTTTATATTGAAGCTGCGGATATGGTAAACGGACTGATCGGAAAAGGAGCCCATGTGAAAGCTTCGAAAAATGCCATAGATACAGGTAATCTGCCGCTTTTGTTCGATTCCGACGGAAACATAACCGAGAACTATAGTTAAAATAAAAAAGAAATATCTTTTTTAGGTGCGATATGCAAATATTTTTGTATAAACAGTACATAATGGAAGATAAATCCCATTTGATTATGGAATTATAATGATTGTTCTGAAATAAATACAGGATTATAATTATAAACATAGCCAAACTGCTTTAATTTAATGATTATGATCATAATCATAATGCGTTGTGGTCCGATATGGACTTTTGATTTTTACATCATACTATACGATTACATGGGGGATTATGTATGGAAGGATTATTGGCTTTTATTACTGCGGTCTGCAGCAGGATCCAAACGGTATCCGATTTGTTCTGGGACTTCCCGACAAACTTTGAATGGTATTCCGGAATTCCGGTCTTGGGAAATTTTTCCCTGGCTATCATTCTGCTCATAGGTTCGGGAATCTATTTTTCAGCTAATCTCAGATTTATTCAGTTACGAAAGTTTAAGTACGGTTTACAGGTACTGAAAAACAGCAAGGCTAAAACAGGTATCACACCTCTTGCTTCATTTTTCCTTTCAACAGCGATGCGTGTTGGTCCCGGAAATATCCTGGGTGTAACAGGTGCGGTATCAGTGGGAGGTCCGGGTGCACTTCTCTGGATGTGGATCTCGGCATTTTTCGGAATGGCCACTGCATTTGTTGAGTCAACATTGTCCCAGATCTTCAAGGAGAAAAAGAATGATGAATATCTGGGCGGCATGTCCTTCTACGGAAGGAGACTTCTCAGGAACTCAGCTGTCGTAGGTGTTGTACTTTCTATGATGTACATCATATATGCGATACTCTGCTTCCCGGCTCAGGGCTTCAATACGGTTTCAGCCATGGGACAGATCGCAAGCATCATCAGCGGAAAAGACCTGCCGACCACTCATGCAGTATACTGGGTTGGCTTTCTGGCAGTTATTCTGGCCACATGTGCGGTTTCCTTCGGCGGTACAAAGAAGATTGCAAAGGTAACAGACGTGCTTGTTCCTGTAATGGCCATAGTTTACGTCATCACGGTAGTTCTTCTCGTTATCATTAATTTCACAAGGATTCCTTGGTTCTTCTACGCCATCTTCACTGAGGCTTTCAAGCCGGAAGCTGTATTCGGCGGTGCCTTCGGAACAGCTCTTATGCAGGGCGTAAAGAGAGGACTTATGTCCAATGAAGCCGGTCAGGGTACCATCACTATGCCGGCAGCAGCATCTGATGCCGCACATCCATGCGATCAGGGCTGCGTTCAGGCAATTGGTGTTTTTCTTGATACCATAGTTATCTGTACTCTTACCGGATTCGTAGTGATTATGGGCCGTGCATGGCTCACAGAGAATGGTGCTGCATGGATGGACCTCGGAAAGCTTCCAAAGTATCTTGCATCTGTAGAAGAGCTTACTCCGGGAACCGGATTTAACAGTGTTGTTACACTGCTGGTATCACTTTGTTTCGGACTTTTCGCATTCACATGTCTTCTTGGCTTCATGTCCTTCTCAGAGATATGTGCAAACAGAATCAGCCGCAGCAAGGTTTTTATCAACACCATAAGACTTATAGATATTGCTGTTATCTGCTTCGGAATGCTTACATCCATAGTAGGTCTTGATCTCGGTGCACTCTGGGATCTTTCTGATTTTGCCAATATCCTGATCGCTTACTGTAACATCCCGCTACTGTATGTCGGCTTCAGATATGTTAAGAAGGCTACAGAACACTTTGAAAAGAATGATGGAACTCCTTTTACTTCAGAGGTGATAGGAACAGAGGTTCCGGTCTGGGATGAAAAGGCTGAAGAATTAAAAGATAAAAACATATCTGCATGAAGCTGATATAAAAGAGATCGTGGACAGAAATCCAGGACAGAAATTCCGGACACTTGAAACCACACTAAAAGAAAGTCCCTTGGGCATTTAAAACGCCTAAGGGACTTTCTCTATATATAGAAGTAATTTAAGGATATGTTCTTGGGGGTAGAGAGTATATCTTTATCCTAAAATGACTCTTATATCAACTTCCTTACCGCCCATATCAGGTGTTATGAGATTTCCTGAATGGAGCTCCCCGTCCACATAGAATTTCTTTACACCCTTTTCTACATGGGCAGGATTTTCAACGTGAATCTTATATGTCTTGCCACGGAACTTGCGGACAACATCATAGCCTTCAACATCCTTAGGAATGCACGGGTCAATGCGTAAACCGTCAAAGTCCGGTGTTATACCGAGTATGAACTGGCTGATGGTGGTAAAGGTCCATGCTGCAGTACCTGTAAGCCAGCTGTTCTTTCCTTCCCCGTGACTTGGAGCATCCTTGCCTGCCACCATCTGGCAATATGCATAAGGCTCTGTACGATGGATCTCACCTATGTCCTCAAGGAAAACAGGATTTGTCTTCTTATAGACCTCAAAAGCCCTGCTTCCGTGACCTACCATGGTTTCAGCACATGCGATCCATGGATTATTGTGGCAGAAGATACCTGCATTCTCCTTGTATCCGGGCGGATAAGAAGAAATCTCTCCAAGCTCAACATGATATCTTGTGTATGCCGGCTGGTTCAGCATGATACCGTATTTTGTATCGAGACGTTCTTCAACGCTCTTCAGTGCCTTCTCGGCCATTCCGTTCTCCACACCGACACCTGCTATGATACACATGCCCTGTGGTTCAATGAAGATCTGACCCTCTTCACATACATGGCTTCCTACAGGATTTGAATAGGCATCGTATGCACGGACGAACCATTCTCCGTCCCAGCCGGCGGTCTCGATGGCCTTTGTCATAATCTCAATTTCTACCCGGCACTTATCAGCCTCCTCATTTAGGTTAAGGTGTCTCAGGATACTGATATATTCCTTTCCGTATTTTACGAAAAGGCCGGCGATAAACACACTTTCTGCAACAGGTCCCTCAGAAGGTCCTGTGGTCTGGAAGCTTTCACCCGGTGTCTCTGAAAAACAGTTGAGATTCAGACAGTCATTCCAGTCTGCACGTCCGATGAGTGGAAGAGCATGAGGTCCCTTATGGTTGACAATGTAGTTAAAGCTTCGTCTAAGATGCTCAAGAAGAGGAGCAGCCTTTGTATGGTCATTATCAAAATCACAGATTTCGTCAAGGATTGAAAAATCCCCTGTCTCCCTGATATATGCACCGGTACCTGCTATAAGCCACATAGGATCATCGTTGAAGCCGGAGCCCACATTGAGATTTCCGGTCTTTGTAAGCGGCTGGTACTGGTGATATGCAGAACCATCCTCGAACTGTGTGCTTGCAATGTCTAAGATACGTTCTCTTGCACGCTCCGGGATCAAGTGAACAAAGCCGAGAAGGTCCTGGGAAGAGTCTCTGAATCCCATGCCGCGTCCCATACCACTTTCAAAATAGCTTGCGGAACGGCTCATGTTGAAGGTCACCATACACTGGTACTGGTTCCAGATATTAACAGAGCGGTTCAGCATATCGTTTTCGGTCTTTACAGAATAAACCGAGAGAAGCTTGTCCCAGTATGCCTTTAATTCATTAAAGGCTTTATCCACCTGTTCATCTGTCTGATATTTTGCAAGAAGTTCTTTTGCGGGCTTTTTATTGATCACATTAGGAGCGATGAATTTTTCTTCCACAGGATTCTCGCAGTAGCCCAGAACGAAAATGGCAGTGTAGCTTTCTCCTGGTGCCAATGTTACTTTCAGGTGATGGCTTCCTACAGGAGACCAGCCGTGAGCTACTGAGTTTTTGCTTTTACCGCTTTGCACTGCATCAGGATTATGAAGTCCGTGGTAGAAGCCTGTAAAAGCTGCACGATCTGTATCAAAACCTGCGATTTCTCTGTTAACGGAATAGAAGGAAAAGTGATTACGGCGTTCTCTGTACTCAGTCTTGTGATAGATGGTGCTTCCTTCAACTTCAACCTCACCGGTTGAATAGTTTCTCTGGAAATTGGTGGCATCATCCTCTGCGTTCCAGAGACAGAATTCAACGAAGCTGAAAAGGTCTATTTCTTTAACATCATCCGATTCATTCTTAAGTGTAAGATGATTTATCTCACAGGAGTCTGAAATAGGAACAAAGGCAGTAAGCGTTGCTTTTAAGGAGTTTTTTGTTCCTTCTATAACAGTGTAGCCCATGCCGTGACGACAGCTATAGCTGTCAAGATCGGTCTGGACAGGCTGCCAGCCCGGATTCCATATACAGTCACCGTCTTTAACATAATAGTAACGTCCGCCTGTATCGTAAGGTACATTGTTATAGCGGTAACGTGTAATTCTCAGAAGTTTTGCATCTTTATAGAAATCGTAGCCTCCGGCAGTGTTTGAGATAAGACCGAAGAAATCCTTACTTCCCAGATAGTTGATCCATGGCAAAGGTGTCTCGGGAGTAGTAATAACATATTCACGGGCACTGTCATCAAAATAACCGTATTTCATTTGCTCCTCCTTATCCAAAATCGTTTTCGTTAATTCGTGCCTCCATTATAGATTGCTTTTAAATAATTGCAAACGAAATCTTTGAAACAAAAATAAAACTGTGCATATTCACCAAATTAAACATTGGTTTAATATTAAATGTGGATAATTGACTAAGATTATTAAGTGAATTATGATTGAGGTACGAAAACGATTTCGAACGATATAAGGAGTTCGTTTCATGGTGACGATAAAAGATATTTCAGAGGCCTGCGGAGTGTCTCCGGCCACAGTAAGTAAAGCTCTGAACGGGTACGGAGATGTGGGAAAAGCTACTGCCCAGATGATCAGAGAGACAGCAAAAAAGATGAATTATTATCCGAATGCTGCCGCAAAACAGCTAAAGACAAGTGTTTCTCATAATATCGGAGTTCTTTTTATAGATGAGACCTGCTGCGGTCTTACACATGAATTCTTTTCTGAGATTCTTAACAGTGCAAAGAGCGAAGCGGAAAGACTGGGATATGACATTACATTTATATGCAAGAACATCGCGGGAAGAGAAGCTTCATTTCTTGAACATGCCAGATACCGTAAATGTGACGGTGTACTGATAGCAAGTGTTGATTTCAAAAGTCAGGCTGTTCAGGAGCTTGTGTACAGCGATATACCGACGGTTTCCATTGATTATGTGTACAACGACAGAAGCAGCGTACTTTCGGACAATGTTGAAGGGGAGTATGAGCTGACAAAGTACCTTATCGATCATGGCCACAGGAAAATTGCTTTCATACACGGCGAGAGTACTTCGGTAACAGATAAAAGAATGGCAGGATTTTACAGAGCCTGTGAGGAAAACGGCATAGATATTCCGGACAGCTACGTTCTTGAATCCCGCTACCATGATATAGAAAGCTGCAGGGATACTGTCAAGGAACTGATGGATCAGAAGGATCGTCCTACGGCTATTATTTTCCCGGATGATTATTCCTATATAGGAGGTCGTCAGGGACTGGACGAGCTTGGACTCAGGATTCCTGAAGATGTAAGTGTGGTCGGTTATGATGGAATCAGACTGTCGAGAGCTCTGAGCCCGCAGCTCACCACCTACTATCAGGATACAGTTGAAATCGGTATCAGATCTGTGCAGAAGCTTATAGATATCATAGAGAACCCAAGAACCAGTATTGCAGAGCAGATAAAGGTGCAGGGCAGGATACAGGAAGGCAAAACCGTAAAGAGCATCTGAATATACTATCTGTGATGAAATGAGGTGAGTGTCAAAAGTATTTGCCGCTCACCGACAGCGCCATCGCACAACTTTGTGTGTATGTGCTGCATGATAAAATAAACAACTCCTGCTGACTTGAAACCCGAAGATTCACTTCAGGCCCGGCAGAAGATGTAAGTGGGAAATAAATATGTACAACATATAAAAATAGGAGGTTGTTATGAAGAAATTAATGATGATTGGTTCAGCTCTTTTTCTTGGAGCAACAATGGTGGGACTGACAGGCTGCGGAGGTGGAAGCCATGTTCCTTCAGGTGAGTCCAAGGCTCCGGCTGCAAATGTCTCATCAGATGGCAAGGTACTTAACATCTGGTGCTGGAACGAGGAATTCCGTTCCCGTTTCAATGATTTCTATCCGGAGGTAGAGTCTGTGGCAAGCGATAAGGCTACCACTACACTTAAGAACGGAACAGTTGTTAAGTGGACCATCAATGAAAATGTCAACAACAACTATCAGAACAAGCTGGATGAGGCTCTGATGGCCCAGGATAATGCAGCTGCCGATGACAAGATCGATATGTTCCTGATCGAGGCCGATTATGCATTGAAATATGTAGATTCCGATTACACTCTGGATGTCAAGAACGATATAGGACTTACCTCAGATGATCTTGCGGATCAGTATCAGTACACAAAGGATATAGTTTCCATAGATGGAGTTCAGAAGGGAACCACATGGCAGGCAACACCGGGACTTTTCGCATACAGAAGATCTATCGCCAAAGATGTACTCGGCACAGATGACCCCGATAAGGTTCAGGAGGCTCTTTCAAGCTGGGATAAATTTGACGAGGTAGCAGAGAAGGCTCATGAGAAGGGCTACAAGATGCTTTCAGGTTTTGATGATTCTTACCGTACATTCTCAAACAATGTTTCCGCTCCGTGGGTAACAGGAACAACAGTAAATGTTGATAAGAATATAATGCGCTGGATCGAGCAGACCAAGAACTATACAGATAAGGGATACAACAACAAGACATCTCTCTGGGATGACGGCTGGGCTTCAGATCAGGGTGCTGACGGTAAGGTATTCGGTTTCTTCTATTCAACATGGGGAATCAACTTCACTCTTCTCGGAAATGCAGGAGAGAAGGGCTTCGGCGACTGGGCAGTATGCTACGGACCTGCACCATATTACTGGGGCGGAACATGGCTTTGCGCAGCAGCAGGAACTGACAATGCCGATGACATTAAAGACATCATGAAGCAGCTCACATGTAATCACGAGATCATGGAATCCATGACAAGAAATCAGGATATCCAGGACTACACAAATACCATTTCAGGTATGGAGGCAATAGCTGCCGATTCAAGCTTTGGTTCAGAGTTCCTCGGTGGTCAGAACCATGTCGCACTGTTCTCAAATACAGCAAAGGAGATCGATATGAGCAATATCTCTCCATATGATCAGGGCTGTAATGAACTTATCCAGAGAGCAATGAAGGATTACTTTAACGGTAATGTTGATCTCGATACAGCAAAGCAGAACTTCGAGACTTCCATCAAGGAGTCCTATCCTGAAATCACAGAGGTTGTATGGCCGGAATAAACCGAATCTGCCAAGAGTCAGGCGTGTCATGAATTGATATAAGTGTCATAAGTCTTCCACCACTTGTGCTTGCACAAAAGTGGAGGATAGACTTCATGACACGCCCCACATGACTGGTGGCAGATTCCGTAGGAATCTGGCATATAGCACCAGCCCTTCGCGAAGCGAACTAAATGGGCTGGTGTTCCCAGAGAGCACGAAAGGACGATTTATCGGCCTGAGAGTGCGGAATGTGGGAGGAACGCGGGAGCGCATAGCGCGAAGCGGTCCGATATCGACTTTTGACACTCACATCATAAAGTGAATAGTGAATTGTAATTCAGGGTAGAGAATGATCTCTACCCTGAAAAAAAGAAATCTGGAGGGATATAATGACATCATCAGAAAAAGTTAAAAATAAAAAAGTCAGCTATTCGAAATGGGGATATATATTTATCCTTCCGTTCTTTATCACATTCGCAATATTTCAGTTGATTCCACTCGGTTCAACAATTTATTACAGTTTTTTTGAGTATTACAGAAGTGGTCTCAAGGAAATAGGACCTGTATTTGTGGGGCTTGAGAATTACAAAACTCTGTTTGAAACCGATCTACCGAAGTATATGGGAAACACTTTTATTCTCTGGATACTTGGATTCCTTCCTCAGATAACAGTTTCTCTTATTCTTGCGGCCTGGTTCACTGACGCAAGGCTCATGATCAAAGGCAAGCAGTTCTTCAAGGTGGTTATCTATATGCCAAATCTGATCATGGCAAGCGCATTCTCAATGTTATTCTTCGCATTGTTCTCCGATATAGGACCTGTCAATTCATTCCTTGTAGATTCCGGAATTCTTGCAAAACCATACCGTTTTCTTTCTGAGGTATGGGGAACCAGAGGTCTTATCGCATCCATGAACTTTCTTATGTGGTTCGGAAATACCACTATCATTCTTATGGCAGCTGTAATGGGTATCAATCCTTCACTCTTTGAGGCTGCGGAGCTTGACGGATGTAATCATGGACAGACCTTCTTCTATATTACATTACCAAATATCAGACCTATTTTAGTATATGTGTTCATCACTTCCATGATCGGTGGTCTTCAAATGTTCGATGTTCCGCAGATTCTGACAGACGGAACAGGAGGACCCGACAGAACCTCCATGACCATAATCATGTACCTGAACAAGCATCTGTTCAGCAGAAACTACGGAATGGCCGGTGCACTTTCAGTAGTACTGTTCATAGTATGCGCTGTTCTTTGCCTCTGCGTTTACTTTTCGATGAACAGTGCTGAAAACGAAAAGCCTAAGAAGAGGCACAGAGATGCTGTTATGTAAGGAGGAAGAGATATGAATGCAAGAAAGCAAAAAGAAATCACAGAGACCAATATAAGAAAAGTCATGGCATATATTCTGCTCTCGATACTGACATTTCTGTGTCTTTTCTTCTTCTATATACTTCTTATAAATTCAACAAGAGAGCATGTTGATATACAAAAGGGTTTCTCCGCTCTGCCTGGTGCGGTATTCATCAAGAATCTCACAAATGTGGCGAATGATGCCAACGTTCCTATCTTCAACGGTATCACCAACTCACTCATAGTATCGTCTTTCTCGGCTGTGCTTTCATGCTATTTCTCAGCACTGACAGCTTACGGTCTTTACGCGTACGATTTCAAACTCAAAAAAGCTGCATTTGTATTTATCATGCTTATTCTGGTAATGCCTACACAGGTGTCAGCTCTCGGATTCTTACGACTGATCACAAAGATGAACATGGCAGATACATTTTTCCCTTTGATACTGCCCTCAGTAGCTGCACCCTCGGTTTTCTACTTCATGTACAGCTATATGCAGTCATCACTTCCCATGTCTCTTGTTGAGGCTTCAAGAATTGACGGAGCAAGTGAGTTCAGAACCTTTAACAGCATTGTACTTCCCATCATGAAGCCGGCTATGGCAGTTCAGGCTATATTTGCCTTTGTATCTTCATGGAATAACTACTTTATTCCTGCACTGGTGCTCAGCACACAGAAGAAAAAGACATTGCCCATACTTATCGCTTCACTGAGAAGTGCCGACTTCCTGAAGTTTGATATGGGTAAGGTTTATATGCTCATCACCATCGCCATAGTACCTATTATCTTCGTATACATCCTGCTGTCGAAGTTCATAGTAGAAGGTGTTACATTGGGAGGTGTAAAGGAATGATATCACTTGAAAGAGGTATAAATTTAGGTGGATTTTTATCCCAATGCACTCATGAGGAAAAGCATTACGACAGCTTCATAGTGGAAGAAGATATACGAAAGATCAGGGAAATGGGCTTCGATCATATACGTCTTCCCATAGATTATGAGGTGTTCGAAACCGAAGATGGTGTGCGTAAGGATGAAGGATTCGTGAGAGTACATGATGTGATCTCCTGGTGCGAGGGACAGGGCCTGTCTGTCATCCTCGACCTTCACAAGGCTTACGGTTATGATTTCAACGATGCAGGTGATACGGAAAAGAATCGTCTTTTTACCGATGAGAAGGTTCAGGGAAGATTTTTGAATCTCTGGGATGCGATAGCAAAGGAATATTCGGTTTATGAAAGTGTGGCCTTTGAACTTCTTAATGAAGTTGTGGAGGATGAGAATGCCGATGCATGGAACGCTCTCATAAAGAAGGCCGTTTCCGTTATCAGAAATCACTCAAAGGACGCCTGGATAATTTACGGCGGTATAAGGTGGAACAGTGCCGATACCATAAAGTATCTCGATAAACCGGCAGATGACAGAATTCTTTTCACCTTCCATTTCTACGAGCCTCTGGTATTCACACACCAATGGGCACATTGGATGCCCGTGATGAAGGAGATAGAGACTGTACATTATCCTGACAGCTATGAGAAATATAGGGAAAAATCCCGTATCTTAGGAACTCAGGGACAGACAGTTGTGAATCGTCAATACGATGAGATGGATATCTCCTTCCTGAGAGAAATGGTGAAGGTGGCGGTGGATGCCGCCAAAGAAAAGGGTGCGCCTCTTTATGTCGGGGAGTTCGGAGTTATAGATCAGGCACCCGAAGAGGATACTCTCAGATGGTTTAAGGACGTTATGACCATCTTTTCCGAAGAGAATATAGGATGTGCCGTCTGGACATATAAAAATATGGATTTCGGAATCAATCAGGAGCATTATGCCGGAATAAGAAATGAACTTTTGAAGCTTCTTACGAATTAAAAGCAGTATGCACATAATCGTGAGCATAGAGCAGGAATCTTTACAGATTCCATTGAAGCACTCAAAGCTGCGTGCTGCGCATCATCAGTGAGTGGCAAATACTTTTGACACTCACGTCATTAAATGGGTATAGCTCAATGAGGGGGCTGTTTCACTATTGAAGTGGACAGTCTCCTTTTTTGCACTAGACCGACAACGCGAAATCGACCATCTCTGATGGGAGATTGTATGAAATTTTGAGTAACAGCTCCGGGGCCATTCCTTTAAATTATATCGTATCTGTTCTACTTAATATATCTTTAAGCTAGAGACAAAACTTAATTTTAGGTGTTATAATTATTAAAAATAATGTTTCAAAGGGGGTTGTTTATGATTACTAATGGGTTCACTTATGTTGCGGTTCTGTTGTTTATGGCTGCCGTTCTGGTCACGCTGTCAACACATGCCACAGGCGGTCTTCAAAAATTCTTCAAGTACGTGCCTGCCGTTGTTCTCTGCTATCTGATTGCCATGCTTCTCTGTACCTTGAAGGTATGGGATATGGCAGAAACGAAACCGGCCTACAGCGCGCTGAAGAACAATCTGACCTATGCCATGATCTTTGCCATGCTTCTGAGATGCGATATCAGAAAGGTTCTGAAGCTTGGCCCAAAGATGCTTATAGGATTCTTTTCTGCAACAGTAACCATCATCATCGGATTTATAGCTGCATTCCTTATCATGAAAGGCGCCATAGGAAGTGATGCCTGGATGGGTCTCGGCGCACTGTGCGGATCATGGATCGGCGGTTCAGGAAACATGGTAGCGGTTCAGGCAGCCCTCAATATCAGTGAAGCGGATATGGGCTATGCACTTGTCATCGATTCCATCGACTATTCCCTTTGGGTAATGTTCCTCTTGTGGGCTATCCAGCTGGCACCTAAGTTTAACAAGTGGACAAAGGCAGACACTTCAAAACTTGATGAGGTTTCATCAAAGCTTGAAGAAGATGCAAAGTCAAATACGAACAAGATCACATTCCAGAGCCTCATACTTCTTATAGGTTCAGCTTTTCTTGCAAGTGCCATCGCATCAAATGTAGGTACTGTACTTTATGATGCGACCGGTTTCTCCGATAAGGCAACATGGACAGTTCTTTTTATTACAGCAGTTTCACTTATTGCCGCAGTTACGCCTCTTGGAAAGGTTCCGGGATCTGCTGAAGTTTCCAACCTGCTCCTTTATTCGGTAATCGGACTTCTGGCAAGCCGCGCAAGTCTTCTGGAGCTCGGAGATGCACCTGCATGGATACTGACAGGATTTATCATTCTTGCCATTCATGCGGTTCTCATGCTTGTTATCTGCAGAGTACTCAAGCTTGACCTGTTCACTGCCGGAGTTGCATCACTTGCCAACATCGGCGGTACGGCATCCGCACCTGTACTTGCGGGTTCTTACTCAGGATCACTTGTTCCGGTAGGTATCCTCATGGCTCTCATGGGTTATGTTGTAGGAACACCTCTTGCGGTACTCTGTGCAAATATCATGCATGCATTAGCTTAAATTGAAATAATGGGCTGTTATACTATATATGAGTTCAGATATCGTTACGAATGATGATGTTCAGAAAGTGAAAATTTCGTATAGATGTTTATCATGACTCATAAGGTATGACAGTCTTTTTGATATAAGGAAAAAATATGGGCGTATTAACAAATCTGGAACCAAAGGAAGTATTTAATTATTTTGAGGAAATATGCGGTATACCGCATGGTTCAGGAAACACTCAGGCTATAAGCGATCATCTTGTGAAATTCGCCATCGAACACGAACTCAGATATCGTCAGGATGAAGCCGGTAATGTAGTGATCTTCAAGCCTGCGACAAAAGGTTATGAAAATGCCGGGACCGTCATGCTTCAGGGTCATATGGACATGGTCGCTGAGCAGGAACCTGACTGCATGAAGGACATGATGAAAGAAGGGCTGGATCTTTTTGTGGATGGAGATGTGATCGGAGCAAAGGGAACCACCCTGGGAGGAGATGATGGTATAGCTGTAGCCATGGAGCTGGCCATTCTGGCATCTCACGATATAGAGCATCCGGAACTTGAGTGCGTATTCACTGTCGGTGAAGAGATCGGTATGGTTGGAGCGAGAGCGCTGGATACCTCTGATCTCAAGGCAAAGTATCTTCTGAATATTGATTCCGAGGCTGATGGTATCTTCACGGTAAGCTGTGCCGGAGCGGTAAGAGTTCAGACCAGATTCTTCGGTGGGAGAGAAACATTGGCAGGAAGGGCATTGAAGGTTAAAGTAGGCGGACTTAAGGGCGGACATTCAGGAGAAGAGATCCACAAGGGACGTGCCAATGCTGACATTCTGCTGGGACGTGCGCTGTTTGAGATATCCCGGAAGACAGAGATGCGGATCGCTGAGGTTTTCGGCGGAACAAAGGACAATGCGATTCCGAGAGAGGCTTCGGCAACGATAATGGTGTCGGATATGAAGGCTGCTGAAGAGGCAGTGGCAGAGCTTGATCATAATCTCAGGAATGAGTACAGAGCCTCAGATCCCGGGGTATGGGTGAAGCTTGAATCTGCTGAAGCCGCTTCGGTATTCAGCAGGAAAGTAAGTGAGAATATAGTATGTTTTATGTTCACCGTGCCAAACGGAGTACAGGTGATGAGTGCCGAGGTAGAAGGACTCGTTCAGACCTCCACGAATCTCGGTCAGGTATATACAGATGGGGATGCGGTTTACTTCAGTATTCTGACCAGATCAAGTATCAACTCTCAAAGAGATGAGACTGCTGAACGTATTGAGGCATTGGCACGAGCACTTGACGCAGAAGTTGAATTGGGAGCAGCCTATTCAGCGTGGGAGTATAAGGCTGATTCCAGACTTCGTGATACCATGATAGAGGCATACAAGGCGCTTAACGGTACCGAGCCTAAGGTCGAGGCTCTTCATGCGGGACTTGAGTGCGGTATCCTTTCAGGAAAGATGCCGGGACTTGATGCGGTTTCTATCGGGCCTGATCTGACAGATATCCATACGCCGGGAGAACGACTTCATATCGAAAGTACAGGACGGATATATAAGCTGACGCTGGAGACTCTCAAGAGACTGAAATAGTTTGATCTGTGATGTTTGATGATCCGTCTTAAGTGCTGTTTATATATGGTTTTTGAAAATTGGTCAGTGTTGCATAAGACTAAAGTTTAAGTGTACTTTCAAACTTATTTGGCGGGTCATATACGAATTCGGGTAAATACGATTTTCTATGACTTATGGAGGAAAATATGAAAAATGAAAAAACATCCATCGTTTTTACCGGGGATATAGGCTTTGATAAATATATGTTTAAACGTTGGGAGGATCCTGAACTTGTATCTCCGTCACTTCTGGATTTTTTTCATAGCGCTGATCATGTGGTCGCCAATGTGGAAGGTGCTTTGACTGATGCAGAGGACAACGGAAGTCACGGCGTTTTCTTCCACAGCATGAATCCGGCTGCGGTATCAGTGCTAAAAAACATCCATGCGGATATATGGAATATTTCAAACAACCATATCATGGATGCGGGAGCGGATGGACTCCTCAATACAAAGCGTCTTGCGGTGGAATCGGGAGCATGTACTATAGGTGCTGATATAAATGAAGAAGAGGCTTCCAGGCCGGTGATCCTTGATGAAGCCGGTGGTATAGGTATGTTCGGGGTTGCCTATATGGCAGAATGTATTCCCGCAACAGCCACAGATCCCGGGGTCTTCCGCTGGGATGACATGGAGCGTATAGAATCAAGGATAAAAGAGATAAAGGAACACTGCAGATGGTGCATAGTTGTGGCTCACGGTGGAGAGGAGTTCGCTGCCATGCCGAATCCCTACACGAGAGACAGGTACATCAGGTATCTTGAAATGGGTGCTGATGCAGTGGTGGCCCATCATCCCCATGTTGCAGAGAACTATGAGACATTTGATGACGGTAAAATGATCTTTTATTCTCTCGGTAATTTCATATTTGATACCGACTATCAGAGGGCTCATCCCTATACCGATGAGGGAGTTCTTCTGAAACTTAACTTTACGGAAACAGAAATGACCTTTGAGGCGGTTGGTACGAAAATTCTGAGAGGACCGGAAATTATAGAAGAAGCAGAGCTGCCGGTGATTTTCACAGATATCCGGGCAGAGGAATTTGAATTATTATCCCCGCTTGCTGCATCCGCCTTCATTCAGGAAGAGCGTAAAAAAATGATCTATCTTGAGAAGGATCGTTTTATGAATGCGGGAGAGGATGTATGGAATGCTTACTTCTTCAGTACGGAGCCTGACGGTTACTTCGAGAAAGCCCATATGGATCTTTCGGTTGTGGTACCTTATTCACGTACTGCTGAGGAAGGAGCATGGAAGAGAAGTAAGCTTGAGAAGGTCAGGGAATATTTACTGACTATGGTTGAATTTAATTAATGAAACAGAGCGGCTTCCTGATATGGGATGCCGCTCTGTTAATGTTGATTTTTTTGATTATATCTGAAAATTTATTCAGCTTCCATAATAGAACTCATGATATATGCAGGAATCTGAATGGAGTCATCGTCATCATCTGTTACAGGAGCGAAAGTGAATTCAAGTCC
Source organism: Lachnospiraceae bacterium (assembly GCA_015057945.1). GTDB lineage: Bacteria > Bacillota > Clostridia > Lachnospirales > Lachnospiraceae > Oribacterium. The sequence continues at coordinate 24,379 of SVDD01000020.1, forward strand.
ATAGCCTTTTTGAGTAGTATAGAATAAACACAGGCTATCCTGCTCCGGCATACGATAGCCAACGCACTTAATATCATTAATTATACAATCCTCGACTTCGGTAACATCGGACATTCCTTTAAGCTCTTTCTTATATTCCTCAAGGGACATTCCGTTAAGATCCACATACATCACAGAGACAACGCCCTTGGTCTTTGAATTCTCATAATAGGCGATGTATCCCTCTTCTTTTTCCTCAGCGGTAATCTTTACCGGTTTATAGTCATTTGGTACCCAGAACTTGATATCGATCTCATCCAGAGTAACAAAACTGCCCTTGATTCCACTCTCCTTGACAGCTTGTTCACCATCGCTCCAACTCATTTCGGTAACACTGTTTCCTTTTGCAAAAGAAACCATTCCAAGTGAAAAAATCGCCATTACCACAGCAAGTAAAAGTGCCAGTCTTTTTTTCATCACCATTTACCTCCTTTTCATAAATATATGGATTGAAATAACCTTATCAGTTTATATATCGACATAAAATAGTGGAAAATAAGCAGGATTTTAATTAATATCAGAAAATGTTTTGCGTGACAACGTATGAAAATTAATGATTTGTCTACCATGGACTACTATATGGATTATGTAACGAGTTATATTTTTATATGATACTATAATAATGATGTGAGTGTCAGAAGTAGATATTGAACCGCTTCCCGCGAAGCGGTCCGATATCTACTTCAACAGACAATCAGTTACATTCTAACGGAGGTTTGTAAATGAAGTTAATACATTTAGGCGATTTACATCTTGGTAAATCCCTTGGTGATTTTGATCTGATAAAAGATCAGGAATATATACTTGGTCAGGTTCTGAAGCTTGTTGATGATGATAAGATCGATGCTGTACTTATTGCGGGTGATGTTTATGATAAAGCGATACCAAGTGAAGCAGCAACACGTCTTTTGGACAGCTTTCTGAATCAGCTCGCAAAAAGGAAAGTCAGTACTTTTCTGATAAGCGGAAATCATGATTCTGATGACAGACTGAATTTCGGCAGTATGCTTTTCGAAAGTAACAGTATTTATATTTCTGCGATCTTTAACGGACATCTGGATAAGCATGTCATCAGTGACGGTGAGAATGAGGTCAATATTTATCTTTTGCCCTTTGTAAAGGCATCTCAGGTCAGACACTTTTTCCCTGATGAAAAAATTGAAAGCTATGAAGATGCTGTAAGGGTGATCCTTGATGATGCCGATATCGATAAAGAGAAATGCAATGTTCTGGTTGCTCATCAGTTTGTGGCTGGTAAAGGAGAGGATCCGGCACTGGGTGGTTCGGAAAGTGCAGGAACTCAAAGCGTGGGACTGGTTGAGAAGATAGGTTATGACATTTTCGATAAATTTGATTATGTGGCTTTGGGTCATATACATTCACCTCAGCGCATCGGACGTAATGAGGTAAGATACTCAGGGTCTCCTCTTAAGTATTCATTAAGTGAAGTGAATAATGAAAAGTCCGTTCCTGTCATTACTATTGACGAGAAGGGTAGTGTGGGAATAGAGCTGTTTCCGCTGAAACCAATGCGTGATATGAGGCATATCAAAGGAAAAATCTCAGATCTTCTTAATACTGCCAATGTTCATTCAACTGAGGATTTTATTTATGCCACATTGACGGATGAAGACATTATCAATGATGCCATGGGCATATTTCAGCAGACATATCCAAACACTGTAAAGATAGATTACGATAATTCCCACACCAGAGAAATAGAGCAGGTGGATATTTCAAAAATAGCACAGAACAGATCTTTTACAGAACTTATAAACGATTTCTACAGTCTTATCTATGGATGTGAAATAAGTGATGAAGAGATGGATGTGATGAGAACTGTTGCACGAGAGGCAGGTGTGATTAATGAAGCCGGTTAAACTAATTATAAGTGCGTTTGGACCCTATGCCGGCCTGACGCCGGAGATAGACTTTGAACAATTTGAGGATAAGGGACTGTTTCTGATTTCCGGAGACACAGGAGCCGGCAAGACTACGATTTTTGATGCTATATGCTTTGCCTTATACGGCACAACAAGCGGTTCATACAGAGATACTAAAAATCTCAGAAGTGAATACGCAAAACCTGATGTGGACAGTTTCGTTGATTTTTATTTCACCCATCAGGGGCATAAGTATCATGTATGGAGACAACCGGCTTATGAGCGTAAAAAGCAGCGCGGAGAAGGCGTGATAACAGAGAAGGAGAAGGCGGTCTTTTATTCGGAAGGAGAAGTTCCGACTGAGGGAGTGACTCAGGTCAATGCTCAGGTAAAAGAGCTTCTTCATATAGACGAAAAGCAGTTTAAACAGATAGCGATGATAGCTCAGGGTGAATTCTGGAATCTGTTAAATGCTAAGACCGACCAGAGAACAGAGATCCTCAGGACCATTTTTATGACAAACGGTTACAAAGCCATCGAATATAAGCTGAAAGATAGAATGGATGCAGGAAACAGCAGGCGTCTCTATTCGGAACAGAGTATAATCCAATATTTCCGTGATGTTAAAGCTGATGAAGATGATATGTATTTTAAAGAATTATCCGAACTTCAGGAAAAGGCAGGAAGTTCAAAAAGTGCATGGAATCTTGATGAGTTCCTAAGGATCACCGGGGCTTTGATAACTAACGACAAGGAAAAACTGAAAACGGTGGGAGACAGACTTTTGTCCGAAGAGAATGAGCTTAAAAGGCTAAGTACAGTTCTCGCTAATGCAAAGACCAATAATAAATTTATCGAAAGACTGGAAGAGCTTGAAAAGGAAAACAGTGAATTAAGCGATCGTAAGCAGGAAATCGATGATCTTGAAGAGGTTTTAAAGAGACAGAAAGCTGCTTCACATGAAGTTAAACCTGCTTATGATTTATGGGAATCCAAAAAGAAGGAGATTAAAAACACTGAAGAAAAGATAAAAGAATATGAACTGAAAAGGAACACTGAGACAGACAAAGCCGGGAAGGCAGCTGAGCGACTGGAGAAGGCTGAAAAACACCAGGATGAAGCATCGGAGCTCCTTATACACATTAACAGGATCAAAGAGGAGGAACCTAAATATCTCAGGAGAGATGTGCTAAAAGCTGAATTATCAAAACTTCAGGACTTACAGAAGCGGTATCAGGAAAAACAAACGGATTTAGAGCAGGCAGATACAGAACTGAAAGCCAGGATCAATTCACTTAAGGATATCCTGGAAAAATCAGGATCTAAACCAAATGAGCTTTTGAAGGTCCGGACTGAGGGTGAGAACCTGCAACGGTTGTCAGATACTGTAAAGAATATTCTGGATAAAAAAAACGATGAGCTTAATAAAAAGAGAGAAGATCTTGATACAAAGCAGAAAAAATACAGTTCGGCATTTTCGGAATATGAAGAAGCCGTAAAAGACAGACTTAAGGCTGAAAAGATTCTGGAAAGCTCGAGGGCAGGTATTCTTGCAGAAGGATTAAAAGAGGGAGAAAAATGTCCGGTATGCGGATCGGTTCATCATCCTGAACCGGCAAAGCTTCCCGAAATATTCATTTCTGAGGATGAGCTTGAATCCATAAAGGCTAGAGAAACAGAGCTTCAGTCAAAGAAGTCAGATGCAAATACTGCTGCAGAGGTTGCGAAGAAAGCTCTTGAAGTATTTGAAGGTCAGATGGTGACGGATATACTCGGGTGTCTCAGGGACAGCATTCTCGATATTCGGATTGAAAGTAAAGAAACAGATGTGTTATTGGATGAACTGAAGAAATCATTTAAAGTTCTTCAGGAAAAAACATCTGAAAATACTTCAAAAATAATTGAACTGGAAAAGGAGTGTAATGATCTGACGGAGGCCGGAGAAGAACTCAAAAAGGCCGAAGGTGAAGAAACTGAAAATCTGGAAAAAGAAAGGCGTGAACTGGAAACAAAAATCCATGAAACCGGCACCGACATTACCAGATACAATACAGAACTGGAAACCCTTAAGGATCTGAGCTATCCGGATGGAGCTGCAGCAGCATCGGAAAAAAAGAAAGCAGAAGATAAACTGAATGAGATCAACACTGAGATAAGCGGAGCTTCTGAAGCAAAGAGAAAAGCTGAAAATGAGCTCACAGCGGTAACTTCTGAAATAAAAACCCTGGAGACATCTCTTATTGAAAACAGTGAAAAGGAAAAGGACTTAAAGGAGGTTCTGGACGGGAAGCTGTTATCTCAGGGCTTTAAATCACTTGATGAAATGCTTGGTCTTGTTGTATCCGAAGATGTAATTGCCGGCAGCGAAAACACCATAACAAGGTACAGGCAGGACGCAGCAGCAAACAGCAGACAGCTTGAGCAGGCAAAGGAAGATGCAAATGGTAAAACGAAGGTCGATATAGAAGCATTGAACAGTGACTGCATGAAACAGGAGGGAATTGTCTTATCTATTCGCAAGCTTGAAAATGACATATCAAACAGGATCAAGAACAATGAGGAGAAACAGACAAACATCCTTACACTGCGTCCTGATTACGAAAAGGCATCCAGAGACTATAATATCTCAAGGAAGCTTTATGAGCTTGTAAGAGGAACCAGCGGAAACGGAAAGATCACCCTGGAGCAGTATATTCAGGCAGCAGGATTTGATGGCATCATAGCAGCGGCCAACAGACGCTTGCAGCCTATGAGTGACAACCAGTATGAGCTTCACCGAAAGGAAGATTCTCTGGGCAAAAAGAGCAATAACTTCCTGGATCTTGAAGTACTTGATAATTATACAGGGCACAGAAGACCGGTGGGAAACCTTTCCGGCGGTGAGAGCTTTAAGGCATCCCTTAGCCTGGCACTGGGACTGTCCGATACAGTGTCATCAAATCTGGGAGGCGTACAGATGGATGCACTGTTCATAGATGAGGGCTTTGGTACTCTGGATCGGAAGTCAATTGACAGCGCCATGGATATCCTTATCAATCTTTCAGGAAGCAATAAGCTGGTAGGTGTTATCAGTCACAGAGAAGAACTGATCGAGAATATACCTCAGCAGATACGTGTAAGGAAAACCAAAAACGGAAGTCAGATTGAAATAGATAAAGGTATTTAAAGACTGACATCATTCACATTTTTATCAGTAAGTCATAGAGATAAAATCAATTAAAGAATATACGAACAACAAAGGACCTCTGTCATGGACAGAGGTCCTTTGTTAATATGCCTTAAACCGGGATTAAAGATTCAATGTTTTCGATTAGATACCAAACTGTTCCGGCTGTTTCTGTTCATAACCATTCTGTGACTTTATGGCAAGATAAAGGGCTGCGTCGGCATTCAGCTTATAGGGACGTACATAAAATGCAATGGCTATTCCGCAGGTGATGATTCCCAAAAGATACCAGCCTATAAATGAAAGGTCATAGATAAATGTGGAAAGCTTATGACCCTGCATCATGGATCTTGACATCCTCAGGGCATCGGAGCCTTTGATCTGTGGATCATCAGCCAGGATATAGGGTACCAGTCTGTAGGAGTATCCCAGTATGAGACCCGGAATGATAAACAGTATGAAGCCAAGAAATGTGAACAGATCACGGAGAAAGATACCGGAAACAGCATTCATATAGTTGTTTTTATAGCTGTATCCTACTTCACCGATTGTGGCATTATCATACTGGTTCACAAGGAAAAACCTGTTACATCCAACCTCAAGGGGATTGAACACAAAAATCTTGATTATAGTACCGATTATGATAAGAACACCAACTACAGCCAAAATGATCATTAATATCTTAATGAAATCAGGATTGTTTAAAGTTTCCCTGTCTATCTTTTTTCCTCTTACCGATGAACCTGATGCAATGAAAAACAATGAATAGATGAGGGCAACAAGAACAGAATTAAGGTAGTTTCTCTTAAAGCTTGCTTTGCCCTGTGCTTTTACATACGCTCTGTCCCACATGATGATCTCCTTTCAAACGCAATGTCAATTGTAATGTCAATAGGTATCATTTGCAGTCTATTATAGCACACAGGAACAGTCAGCAGGATTCCTTTGCTACTTAAATATCAGGATTATTTATCATCAGCCGTTTAGCTTTTTAATGCTATGTCGGAGGGCTTACAAACAAGAAACTTTACATATGTCATATTATTAAGTAACATATCAATAATTGTAATTTTTAATAATTTAGTGAAAGTAGTATGACATAAAGTATCGTCAGCTTGTATATGCTAAACGATACAATGTCGGATTTAGAGAGTATGGAAGAAAAAAGAATTGAAGGACTATGGGATTGTGTATTCTGCGGCTCAAAAGGAGTAAAAGCCCGGTTTGCCACATGCCCAAATTGCGGTAAATCCAGAGGGATAGACACAGTATTTTATCTGCCGAAAGACCCGGAGTCGGCAGCATTGACAGAAGAACAGGCAGCGAAGACGACGGACAGACCAGACTGGCTCTGTGAATTCTGTGATTCCTATAATCGTTCAGACTCCGCTTTCTGCAAAAAATGCGGAGCACCAAGATTAAGGTCAGAAAATGACTATGGAACCCTTCACAGTCAAAGTGACTGATCAAACACTTCATGGGATTATACCTAAAAGTGGATGCACTGAATCATCAGGGAGCAGATGGATTTTTAAAATTATGGATATGGAAGGAGCAGCAGATGGCAAAACAGCTTGTGGCAGATCTTTACGGCTGTGGGGAGATCATAGATGATCCCGAAAGGATAAAAGAGGCTGCACATACGGCAATAAAGTATGTGGGGGCGGAGATAGTGGAGGAATGTATCCATGAGTTCGAACCTATAGGAGTTACTTATTTTGCCGTGATAACAACTTCCCATTTTTCAGTTCACACATGGCCGGAATACGGTTATGCCGCCATAGATATTTTTTCATGTACCGATGCTGTGGTGGACGGAATTTCCGAAAAATTAAGGGAGCTGTTTCAGGCAAAGGAAGTGAAGATAAAAGTCATAGAAAGGGACATAAGAAGCGGTGAATAACCGTGTTGGAGAGTAGTATGGATATAAAAATAGGATCGATTTTGAATATAGACGGTCTTGAAGCTCATGTCATAGGGTGGATAAGGTATAAAAACACCTTGGATGGCAACAAGACCTGGACAGAATACAGATTGAAAACCAACAAAGGAGAGCGGTGGCTCTCTATAGATGAAGTTTACAAAGAATACTCTATTTCCTGGGCGGCAAATCACATTCGCGGCAATGTAGGACCTGAGTGGCATGAGGTGGATAAGGGACATCAGGTGGTAGTGGCTCACCTGGGAGATGTGGATGTAGATACGGGAGAGGCTGCAGACTTCGTTGAATTTGAGGATCAGACGGAAGAAAAGACCCTATCGGTAGAGATGTGGAGCGACGGTACCGAATATTCCCAGGGTGAGTATCTTGATTTGAATGAGATCAAGGTTGTGGGATATAAAAAGCCTGCAAGCAATATGGGTTTCAGTGTTATCATCACAATAGCATTTTTGGCATTATACGGGCTCGGTGATTTGATCGGTGCTTTAATGAACCGTCCGAAATCCATAAGTCAGTATGTTAAATCGGATGCGAAGTACGAATATGTGACATCAATAACAGGTAACGAAAAACAAAAGGCTGACGTATACAAGTACCTGGATGTCATAGTCACCACGGATAATGTCGCAAAAGACATAATAAACGGCATAGAAGGCTATACCGAATCAGTCACACAGAAGGATGAACAGGAAGACGGGGATATAGCTATATTGACGAAGAAAGAATACTGTCTTATTTATCATGCCGAAGACGATCCCGATAAAGTACTTATTCAGGTCTCTGACAGAAAATACAATTATTCATCGGGAAATACGCCGTATAAGAGTTCGGAATCCACAAGTCACTGGTACAGGAGCCATTATTACAGTTCCGGTTTTTCTAAAGATTCAAGTACCTTTAGCCACACGCCTTCCGCTTACACAAACTATAGCGGAGATACAATTCATAACATAGGAAACGGATACTTCGACAGTTATTCGTCTTCTGTCAAGCAGAGCAGCATAAATGCCAGAAATTCCTCAGGCGGAGGACTCAGCGGAGGAAAATAAAATGATGCAAGCACATTGCACACGAATGTGTGCGTTAGCGCTAATAAGTGAGTGGCAAATACTTTTGACACTCACATCATAAAATCTTTAATGCTATTTATATCCGGTTCATGATATGTGAGCTTTGATAGTTTTCGCAGAAACCTGAATTATTTCGTCCGGATCTTCGGAGTATGTCCGGCGAATGAATTTTTAATTACACATCAGCATATTTTAAATCATAATCCCAAAACAGAGGATTCAAAAACGGAGGAATTTATCATGGTAGCACTTGAAACATTGGTTTATCTTGCAGTTGGACTTGCAGTAATGATGGCAGCTTATTTCATCATCGATCTTTTGATTCCGGTTGATTTTCCAAAGGAAATTCAGGAAGGAAACAAATCTGTAGGCTGGGTATCGGCAGGAATATACATGGCTCTCGGATTTATCATCCGTTCAGCTATAATCTCTATTGAAGTGTCAGAAGCTCATGAACTTCTGCAGGGCGTTATCAGTACGGCTGAATTTGCCGGAATCGGAGTAATCGCACTTATGTTAGGCTATTTCATCGTAGATCTCGTGAACACAAAGTTCAATTTCGGAGTTGAGCTCAGCAAGAAGAATGAGGCTGCAGGAATCATGATCTTCGGAATCTTTATGGGAGTGGCTTTCATCGTAAGCGGTGTGATTCAGTGAGCCGGTACATCCTGAGATGAACAGGCCTGATAAGAAATGGATTCATTAATGAAAATTCCGTTTCAGGATGACCGGATATTAATTTTTATTCTTGGGCGTTACAGCCCTTTAGGAAGGCGTTTTTTAATGAGTAAAAAGTACAGACTTCTGATGCTGACCACCCTGATAATCTCAGGGTGTTCCATGTGTTATGAGCTTATCATCAGCGCAGTAAGTTCTTATCTTTTAGGAAACAGTACACTCCAGTACTCGGTGACCATAGGTCTTTACATGGCTTCACTGGGACTCGGATCCTATGTTTCCAAATATTTTTCAAATAATCTTTTCAACATCTTTGTGACCATAGAGCTCGGAATAGGAGTCATCGGAGGTATCAGTTCCCTGGTACTTTTCCTTGCCAATATCTATATATCCAATTATGCAATGGTCATGTACCTTGAAATAATAATCATCGGAGCCTTTGCAGGAGCCGAGATTCCTGTCATGACCAGAATCATAGAGCAGGATGAGAACAATCTGAAGGTGACCCTCTCATCTATCTTCAGTTTTGACTATATTGGCGGACTTATAGGCTCCATAGCATTTCCACTCATACTTCTCCCGAAGCTCGGATACTTCGCCACTTCATTTTTGTGCGGATTCCTGAATATAGCTGCAGCACTGCTCATCATGTGGAGATTCGGAAAAAGAGTCGATAATATCAGGGTATTCCGTACACTTGCAGTGGCTCTCGGCTTCCTGATGCTGGCAGGCATGGTCATGGCGGACAATATTTCGGAATCCATAGAAAGCGGTCTTTACAGGGATAAAGTAGTGCTCATTGAGCAGACCCAGTACCAGAAGATCGTCATGACAAAGCACAGGGATGACGTAAGGCTCTATATCGACGGTAACTGTCAGTTCTCAACCTCTGACGAATATCGCTATCACGAAGCATTGGTACATGTTCCCATGAACGAGGTAAAAAAAAGAGAGAATATCCTTATCCTGGGTGGCGGAGACGGGCTTGCAGTCCGTGAGGTACTTAAATATCCGGAAGTCAGGAAAATAGATCTCGTGGACCTTGACTCCGAGATGATAAGGATATGCAGCACCAACAAAAATGTTACGGAAATTAACGGAAACAGTCTTCTTTCGGACAAGCTCAATATCTACAACATGGACGCATATGAGTATCTTGAGGACTGTAAAGACCAGTATGATGTGATAATTGTGGACCTGCCGGATCCAAATACAGAGGTGCTGAACAAGCTTTATTCCAATATTTTTTACAGAATGTGTTCAGGATGTCTTACGGATTCAGGCGTTTTGGTGGTTCAGTCCACCAGCCCTTATTATGCCACCAAGGCATTCTGGTGCATAAACAAGACTATAGAAAGTGAAGGCTTTAACGTAAAGCCTTATCATATGGAGGTTCCTGCCTTCGGAGACTGGGGCTTCAATATGGCCAGCAGAGGAGAGCTTTCCGAAGATATTTCTTTTGATGTTGAGACAAAATATATTTCGGATGACAATGTCATCGCCCTTTTCAAATTCGGCAAGGACGAAATTGATACAGACGTTGAGGTGAACCATCTCACGAAGCCTGTTCTTATGGAGTACTACAACAGAGCAGAGGAGCTTTGGAACTGATAAAAAAAGATTTTTTGAAAAAATATAAAAAAAGAGAAAAGTGGCTTATACATATCATGTTGGGTGTCGAAATTTTTTTGGTAGCCCATAATGTGATATAAGTGAGCGCGAAGGGCTCCTGTATCGAGTTTAACACTTACCTTACAGTTTGTGTCTATTAGTACGGAGGAAGAAATAATATGAAAAAATTTATTTCACTGTTATTGGCACTGGCTCTGCCACTCGGTCTCACAGCATGTGAAAGTACATCTGTTCCTGTAGCAGTTACCGAAGCTCAGGCCGAAAGCACGGAAGGCGATGCGACTGAAGCAGCGAAAGAAACGGAAAAAGCTGAAGAAACAGAAAAAGCCACAGAGACTGAAGCGGTGAAAGAAACAGAAGCTGAAAAAGAGACTGAAGCCGCAAAAGAAACAGAAGAAACTACCTCTCATGATGATGGTAAGATCATTTCCATTGAAGAAAAGAAAAACGAAAAGAAGGAAACTCTTCCAAAATGGGATCCGTCTTCTCCTGCCATGGAGTCTCTCGTAGAGTTCGTCAGTGCTTCTGTTGATGAGAATTCCGACAGATTCATTCCAGTTAAGGATAGAATCGCGGTTTTTGATATGGACGGAACATTAACCTGTGAAACATTTTTCACATATTATGATACATGCATGTTTATAAGCTACTGCCTGGAGGATCACCCGGAAAAAGTATCCGATGAGCTTAAGGATGCGGCCCGTGAGATAAAGCCGGGATATACAGCGGGTGAAGAGCTTGCAAGGAACTTTGCAAAAGCCTATGAAGGTATGACTGTTGAGGAGCTCTATGATTACGCAGTGGAGTTCGGACAGAAAAAGACTGAAAGCTTCAACAACATGCGCTACATAGACGGTTTTTACCTTCCTATGGTGGAGGTTGTAAAGTATCTTTATGACAATGACTACACAATCTATGTTGTGAGCGGAACAGAGCGTACAACCACAAGAGCTATAGTTGACAAGTCACCTATCAGTGAATATGTTTCTCCAAATCATGTTATCGGAACAGAGTTTGAAGTCAAGGTAAAGGGTAATGAGAATGTTTCATCCAACATGGACTTCAAGTATAAGGATGGAGATGAGCTTGTATTTACAGGCGGTTTTATCCAGAAGAACCTGAATGCCAACAAAACAATCTGGATCGAAAGGGAAATAGGTCAGCGACCTGTACTTGCCTTCGGTAACAGCGGAAGCGATACCAGCATGATGAATTATACTATCGACAAGAGAAATCCTTATCCTTCAATGGCTTTCATGATAGTTGCCGATGATGATGTACGTGAATGGGGAACTCAGAACTGGGAAGAGAAATCCGCACAGTACAAGGAGCAGGGCTATGTTCCTGTTTCAATGAAGACTGATTTTGCCGAAATCTATCCTGAGACTATCACAAAGGCAGATAAGCAGTATACAGAACCTGAAACAAACGCCGAAACAGCTGTTCAGGAAACAAAGAAAACTGCTGCATGATTTATAAGTGTCCGGCGAAAGCCTATCGTATTTAAATTAAAAAAAGTATAGTAAGCAACGGTGAATTTATTATGGATTCACCGTTGTTTTTTTGTGGCAGAAGAGCGGGCAGGAGTATGCCTGCCCGCTTTATATCAGCATAGCCAAGTTGTCTATAACAATACAAATGCAAAGTTGTATTGTAAAATCCGTAAGCCTGAGAGAATATGGTAATTTATCCCCCTATGTATTGAAATATATACATAAAGCGTCACACATAAGCCACCTGAATGTCCGTAATTTTCAGCAAATTCCCCAATCAGGAACAAAATGAGTAGAAATCCAATACAACTTATATAACCAAAATTCTTGTATTTTATTGCATATATACAAGGGCGCTGTTAAACTACTGATATAAGTTGTTAAAAAACAACAAAGTTCGTGATTAATTTAATAATGGAGGTTGTGTGATGAGAAAAATTCTCAAAAAAGTTGCGGCTGTTGCAGCATCCGTAGCTATGGTAACCGGACTGGCAGCTTGTGGTGGTGCTTCTTCATCTTCTTCAGCAGGTGGAGGACAGGCAATCGATAACAAGGACATCAAGATAGGTGTATCTATCTGGTCTTCCACAGATGTTCTTGGATCACAGTGTAAGCAGATTCTGGACGAGGCTGCAAAGTCTCTGGGTGTTCAGGTTCAGTATGTTGACCAGGGACATGTTTCCGAGAAGGTTACAGCATCTGTTGAACAGCTTGCTGCAGCAGGCTGTCAGGGAATCGTTATCTGTAACTCTTCCGATACAGAGATGACTTCTGCAATTAAGACATGTAATGACAACAAGGTTTATCTTGCACAGTTCTTCCGTGTAATTTCAAAGGACAACAGCGCAGATATTTATAAGGCAGCTACAGATTCTCCTTATTTCGTAGGTGCGGTTCATGAGAATGAGCCTGAAAACGGTGAGAAGCTTGTCAATATCCTTCTTGAGAAGGGTGATCGTAATATAGGTCTTATCGGATGGGAGCAGGGTGATGCAACCTGGCTTGGAAGATGGGAAGGCTATAAGGCAGGTGTTGAAAAGTGGAATAAGGAACATCCGGATGATCAGGCAAAGCTTTCCGAGCCACAGTACGCAGGTACAACATCCGAAGGCGGTTCAAAGGCTGCTGAAGCTCTGATGTCTGCAGATCCTTCACTCGACGCACTTATTCCTGCCGGCGGTGGCGGAGATCCTCTTCAGGGCGCAATCGCAGCAGTAGAGCGTGCCGGAAAGACACAGGATATCGATATCGTTTCTACAGACTTCCTTCCTGACCTTGGAGAGAGACTTGCAAACGGCTCCATGGCAGGTGAGTCCGGTGGACATTACTGTGATCCGCTTATCGCATTCATGATGGTCTATAATGCGATCAAGGGTAACTACACAGGATTTGAAGGAAAGTTCAATGATGTTCCGTTCCCATATCTTTTCGTTTCATCCGCAGACGATTACAAGGCTTATGAAAAGTATTTCGTAGATCAGCTTCCATATACTGATGAAGAGCTTGTTGAGATGTCAAAGCTCGATTTTGATGGACTGAAGGAGGCTGCTGCAAAGATCTCTATTGAGGATGCAGCATCTCGTGCAGGAAAATAAATGATTAATCTGTTATGAGACAGAATAAGAGCCGGTATCGAGCGTAGGCACTGATACCGGCTCGGTTTTTAAAAAGTTTGATGAGGTAATGAGATGAGTTCTTCCACTGTGACAATGGGACAAAAAAAGATTACAGGAAGCCTCCGTGGTTATTTGATTTTAGTTTTTCTGGTCGTTCTTTCCTGGAGTATCTTCAAAATACTGACACCGCATAATTTCGGTTCATTCAACAATATGCTCAGTTATTTTCAGGCCAGCCTGATCGCCAGTGTAGGCGCTGTAGGATTTTATTTTGTTATGGTCATGGGCATGTTTGACTTTTCTATCGGTGCGAATATCATGCTTTCAGCTATTGTTGGCTGTGTTTTCGCAACGAAACTTGGTCTTGGTTATATAGGTCTTGTAATTGGCGCTTTAATCTGCGGCTGTCTTGTTGGATTGTTTAACGGCAGCTTTTATGTAAAGCTCAGAATTCCGTCTATGATAGTAACCACAGGTCTTGCACTTATCTATGAAGCTACTGCCAACTACATCGCAGGCGGTGTTGAGCAGACATTACCGGCAGATCTCAGAATGTTCGGACAGATGCCGGGAGATATCATTCTTGCTATTGCAGCTTTTTTAGTTGCCTATGTTTTTCTTAATTATACGAAAATCGGTACTTATACCTATGCTATCGGAAGCAACGAATTTGTTGCAAAGAACATGGGTATCAACGTAAATAAATATAAAGTGCTGGCCTTTATTCTGAGCGGCGGATTTTTGGGAATCATGGCAGTTCTTACCATAAGCTACGGTTCCTCCATGGTGGCAGTTACAGGTATGGCATCCATGAGCCGTAACTTTGTTCCTACCATGGGCTGCTTCTTTGGTGTTGCCTTCAAAAAATACGGAATTCCTTTACAGGCGATCATAATCGGAGAGTTCATCATCAACATTATCTTTTTCGGCTTTATTGCATTGGGAGCACCCACGGCAATTCAGGATGTAATTACAGGTTTTGCTCTTCTTATCATCATTACCGTTACATCAAAGATCAAAAAGGGCGAAATCGTCAAGTGATACAGGAGGGAGCAATGAGTGAAATTCGTTTAGAGGTAAAGAATCTTTGCAAGTCCTTCGGTATTACGAAGGCAGTTCAGAACGTTTCATTTTCCATTAACAAAGGAGAGGTTCATGCCCTGATTGGAGAAAACGGATCCGGAAAATCCACTCTGACCAATATGCTGACAGGAATTTACAGCATAGAAAGCGGTACCTTTGTACTGGACGGAGAGGAGATTCATCCTAAAAATCAGGTCGATGCCAACAATCACGGTGTATCCATAATCGTACAGGAACTGGGAACCCTGTCAGGACTTACAGTTGCTGAGAATATTTTCCTTGGACATGAAGACCGATTTGTGAAGTTCGGGATCAAAAATACAAAGCAGATGATCAAAGAGGCCAATGAGCTTCTGCATCGTTACGGATTCGACAGGATCAAAGCCCATCGTATGATCGATGATTACAATTTTGAAGACAGAAAGCTTGTAGAGATCGTAAAGGCTACATATTTCGATCCTAAGATAGTTGTCATTGACG
Organism: Lachnospiraceae bacterium; assembly: GCA_015057945.1. Classification (GTDB taxonomy): domain Bacteria; phylum Bacillota; class Clostridia; order Lachnospirales; family Lachnospiraceae; genus Oribacterium. Next base: position 39,461 of record SVDD01000020.1, read on the forward strand.
AGACCACCACAGCTCTTTCCCAGGAAGGACGTAATGAGCTGTACAAAGTGATGAATAAGATCCGTGACAGCGGAAATACCGTTATTTTCATTTCCCATGACCTTCAGGAGGTTCTGGAAATGTCGGATACCATTACTATACTGCGTGACGGTGTTTACATTGACACTGTAAAAAGCAAGGATGTTACAGAAGAAGATTTAAAGCGTCTCATGGTCGGACGTGAAGTGACCGGAGACTACTATCGTTCCGATTACGGCAGTGTAGTTTCAGATGAAGTTGTACTTTCTGTTAACAATGTTTCTGTTCCGGGTCTTCTCAGTGATCTTCACTTTGATCTGCATAAAGGAGAAATCCTGGGCTTCGGAGGCTTATCGGAATCAGGTATGCATGAGGTAGGAAAGGCGATTTTCGGGGCTTCTTATGACAGACAGGGTTCTGTAAAGCTTTCCGATGGAACGGAGATCAATGATATCCCGACGGCAATCCGGCACAGCATAGCATACACATCTAAGGACAGAGACAATGAATCCGTTGTTCTTAATCAGAGCATCATGGATAACATCTGCCTTCCTTCTCTTGATGAGCTTTCAGATAAGAGACATATGCTCAGTGATAAAAAGTTAAGAGCATTTGCAGACAAATTTGCAAAAGAGATGTCTGTCAAAATGGTAGATGTGGATCAGTTCGTATCGGATCTTTCAGGAGGAAACAAGCAAAAGGTAGTTCTTGCAAGATGGATAGGAAAGGATTCGGATATCGTTGTTCTGGATAGTCCGACAAGAGGTATAGACATCAAAGTAAAACAGGATATCTATCAGCTGATGGACAGGATGAGAAAAAGCGGAAAATCCATCATTATGATTTCTGAAGAGCTGATGGAACTTATCGGAATGTGTGATCGAATCATCATCATGAAAGACGGAATGATCAGTGGTCAGATCGAGAGAAATGAAACTCTGGATGAGAACAATCTGATCACCATGATGGTATAAGGAGGAATTATGGTTCAAGCAGGCAAAGCTGAGACGGCGGTTAATAAAGAGGGGCAGGTAAAGAAAGTTTCAGAGATGTCCATGGTCAGGACGTTTCTTCCTATAGTCGGTCTGATTATCGTGTTTTTGATATTTAATGTACTGACAAATTTCAGAATGATTAAAAATATGCCTCTTGTTCTTTCGCAGATCTATGTCACCATGATCGCAACCACCGGCGTGTTTTTCATCATGACTATGGGAGGTCTTGATTTTTCACAGGGCTCCATACTGGGAATTGCATCTATAGTGGTGTGTACTGTATCAAAAATGAGTATTCCTTTAAGCATAGTAAGTGGTATTATAGCAGGAGCACTGATCGGTGCATTTAACGGATACTTTTATGTATACCGTAAGATAAAATCTTTCATCGTAACTATCTGTACTATGTTTCTGTTCCGCGGATTTATAAAATATATGACAACCAATGCTCCGGTTGCCGGATCTGCCGAACTGATTAATTATGACAGTACAGTATTAAAAGTGGTTTTGACTTTAGTGGTGCTGGTAACAGGTTTTGTACTTTTCAGATATACCAAATTCGGAACATACCTGAAGGCTATAGGTGCCGGAGAAAAGGCAGCTATGTTTTCCGGTATCCGTACTGACAAAATGAAGTTCTGGGTATATGTATTATCGGGAGCCATCACAGGGTTTGCTGCATTTATCAATGTTATCAAGGTAGGATCTGTCACAGCCTCAGGCGGGAACCAGCTGGAGACACAGATTCTTATCGCCCTGGTACTTGGCGGTATGCCTATTTCCGGTGGTGCGAAGGTACGATTTGAAAATATCATCGTAGGTTCACTTCTTTATATAGTTCTGAACAGTGGTCTTACTATGATGGGATTTTCCACACAGATGATGCAGCTCATACAGGGAATAGTATTTCTGGTATTTGTTGCCATATTTGCCGATCGAAAGTCATTACAGGTTATCAAATGACATGACTAGGGACACAGATAAACATATCAACGAAAGTTTGAAATATCATAAACTGTATAAGTGGGGACGGACACTGATCCTGAGCGGTGTGCTTAAGACAGGTGACAAATTCATGTCCGAGCATGTACTGGAAAAGAAGTTCGGATACTCAAGGCAGACTGTGCGCGCAGCCCTTGAAAAGCTGGAGAAGGAAGGCCTGATTCAAAGAGTCAGGGGCAGCGGCACCTATGTTTCTTACAGTACAGACACAGGAACGGACGGAGATGATAAGCCGCATATCGGTTTGATCTTAAGCTATTTTGCCGATTATCTGTTTCCTGAGGTATATGCAGGAATAGAATCTGTCATGAAGGAAAAGGGGTTTCACATAGATGTGGCCATTACAAGGAATCACCTGAACGAAGAAACCATGTATCTGGAAAATTTCCTTAAGGCAGGTGTATCAGGCCTCATTATAGAAGGTACACGCACCAGCTTTCCAAATCCGAATCTGCGTTTGTATAAGGAAATTAAACGCAGGAATATCCCTACGATCTTTATTCATAATCATTATGCAAACATTCACTTCGACAGTGTTGAAATGTCTGATGCAAAAGGAAGTTATGAGCTGACCAGACAGCTTATCGACAGCGGACACAAAAAGATCGGCGCTATATTCAAGTATGATGATATGCAGGGGATGGAGCGGTACCGTGGATTTACAGAGTGTCTGTCGGATTTCGGACTCCACTATGATGATACCTGGGTACGATGGTACTCCACAAAGGATATGGAGGATAAATTCAGCAGGAAAAGCCTGATGGAATTCTATCGAAGGACCAGGGAATGTACCGCATTTGTTTTTTATAACGATGAGATCGCCTACAGGTATATGAACTTTCTTACAGAACGTGGCATAAAGGTTCCGGAAGAGGTTTCCGTTGTATCCTTCGATGACGCCAAAATGCAGGAAACCGGAGCTGTGAAGATTTTATCGGTGGTGCACCCGAAATTTGAGCTTGGGAGACTGACCGCACGAAATCTGCTCCGAATGATGAATGATCCTGAATGGACTCATCACAATTATTCTTATCAATTTCCGGTTTCATTTAATTCCGGTAATTCAGTGAATGATATGACATGATGTAATACGCACACGAATGTGTGCAAGGTTAGCAACATACAAATATAATATATTTAGTATGTGCTTTTAAATGTATAAATCCTGCAGGATTTTTTCCTTAGGATTAATAAGCTTCGGGACTCCGGATTTCTCTCTTAAGGGAATTTGGAGCCCCGATTTTTATTTAGACAGTCATTCCTCCCTGACTATCTTCCTATACTGTGTAGGTGTCATCCCTTTTTCCTTTTTGAAGATACGGTTAAAATAGGTCATATCATTCATACCGGACAGGGATGCGATGGTGTGAACCGAATAATCAGATGTATTCAGAAGGAATATCGCACGTTCCACTCTCTTTTTGTTCACAAATCCGGTAAAGGTACTGCCTGTTTCTTTCTTGAAGAGTGAAGCAAGATAACTCTTGTTAAGTCCCAGATCTTCTGCGGTTTCCTGCAGTGTGAGTTCCGGATCTGAGAGCTTCTGGGATATATGATTAAGGATCTTCTGCATGACAGGAGAGTAACCTGCTGTAGACTGCTGCTGCACCAAAAGACAGTATTTTTTCAGAATATCCCTGTGTACATCCTTGCTTTCTGCAGGGGATTTCATATTTTCTATCTTCACAGCCATCCTTCGTGACATTTCATCAAGATGAATGGGATGCACTTTTCCTCTCTCTGCAGCTTTTCTGCAAACAGTGTTAAATGCAAAAAGGTTGTTCTTCCTGCTTCTCAGGGTATTTGAAGATCTGTTATCAATACTATTAAATGCATTGTCTGCGCTGTAATGCATGGCTTTATCGAAATCTCCGCTGGCAATGGCATCCATTATTTTTTCTTCCAGGTCGTAACGGTATTCCAGCTGCTGCATGGTATCTTCATTGGAGGTGCTTGCGGCAGAATCAAGGAACGAATCCTTTTCATCATTCCTCTGCCTTATAGTTTCCATCCTGAAATCACCTGTTCCATACAGGGTCTCTGCAAGTGTCTCTATATAATCTTCAAGCATGGCAATGTTGTCGATATAGGTGATTGCGGAGAAATACTGATTTATGAACTGCCAGAGTCCCTGAGGTATATTGTGCTTTTTACAGATTTCCTGTGTTCTTTGTATTCCGGGGGATTCTATGATATATGGGCCAAGTATCATCCAAAGAGGGTTAGCCTGGTCGGGAAGCGGCAGAAGAATATATCTCAGATTAAAATTATCTTCATAATAACAGATTGTATGACTCTGTATAAAATCCTCACTTATCTCCTCAAAATATATTCCTTCAGAGGATTCCTGATGAAGAATGGTCTTTCTGAGACCACGGTCCAGATCCTGTGGAAGGGGCTCCCGTATATCAACTATATGAGAAGGTATACCGATTTTGTCAAAATAGCTTTTTGTAAATTCAAGAAATGCGTTCAGCATAAGTTTCCCCTGAAAAATTCTGTAGTCTATGGTGCGAAGAGGTTTTGAACCGGCTTTTCTGCACTCATATCAGATGAGCAAAAGCTCATATTCGGCTCAAGCACATGCGACTAATATTTACATAATATAGTATTATATTTGTTTTATGCCACCAAAGCTAAATATCATACTATATTATCAAAACATAGTCATTGTCCGAATCCTGACAACAGATTATCATGAAGACACTTGAAATTCAAACACTTAAATTAAAAAAGATATAAGCCATGGAAAAAGATCTGAATATCGTGCCGGCATACAATTCAGAAAATGACCATGGGTTAAATCAGAAATTATCGGAAGATTTAATCTTTTCGGAAGATCATGAACAGAGATAAAAGAATGGCAGCTTATGTTTATGATTTTCCGAACAGTGAATCAAAAAACAATGTATTTCAATCTGGAGGACTTGAAATGGTAAGCAGTAAATATGATGTCGGAAATGGAATTCACAGAGTTCCTATATGGAGAATTGCAGGGTACGCCCTTAACAATACAGCAACGAATCTTTATCTTTTCCTTATGAGCTTTATAGCCTATTACATCACAGGATGGGTAGGTCTCGGAGTTGTTCTTGCAGGAAGCTTTTCCATGATCATGCGTGTCTGGGACGGTGTTACAGATCCTATCATAGGCTATATCATTGACAAAACAGATGGGAAATTCGGAAAGAACAGACCTTTTATGATTCTCGGAAATCTGATTCTTGCTCTTTCAAGTTTCCTTATGTTCTTTGTGACACCTTCACTTCCTGAGGGTGCACCGAAAATTCTTTTCTTCATACTTATAAATGCAGTTTACTACATAGGTTACACATTCCAGTGTGTGACCACAAAAGCGGCACAGTCATGTGTTACCAATGATCCTAAACAGCGTCCACTTTTCACAGTGTTCGATGCAATTTACAACATGATCCTTTTCACAGGAGGACAGGTCTTCGTTTCATCCTATCTTGCGGCGAAGTACCATGGTCTCGGCAAAGACATTGCCATGTTCCACGAGTTCTGGCTTATAGTTGCGCTGACCTCAGCCATCTTCACAGCAATTGCGGTCATTTCCATCTGGCCTAAGGACAGAAGAGAATATTTCGGTACAGGAGAGGTTCAGAAGATCACCTTCAGGGATTATGTTGAAGTTATAAAAAACAATAAAGCCATACAGATGCTTATTATCGCTGCATCAACGGATAAGCTTGGTACAGCTGCAAAAACTTCAACAGTAACTCTCATCATGTATGCCATAGTCGCAGGAAATTTTGCCCTTTCCGGTGGTTTCCAGATTTACACTACAATCGGTAATGTTATCTTCGTTATCCTGGGTGTCGGTGTCATCGCCACAAGATTCGGACAGAAGAAAGCCATGGTACTCAGCAGCTGGATCGCACTTATAGGAAATGTGCTAATGATGCTGCTTTGGGGATTTGGTGATCCTGCAAGCCTTAATCTTCCGGGATACGAGGGCTTCAATGGCTTCAATTTCTTTACGGTTTCACTTTTTACACTTACTGTCATCACAGGAGGATTCCAGCAGGTAAGCTCCAACATCGTCATTCCTATGATAGCGGACTGCACAGATTATGAGACCTATCGTTCAGGCCGCTATGTTCCGGGACTTATGGGAACACTTTTCAGTTTCATAGACAAGATGGTTTCTTCACTGGCTCCGTTTATCGCAAGCCTCTGCCTTGCTGCTATAGGATTTACGACCCAGATGCCCGATGTGGATACTCCATATACTCCGGCTCTTAAGGGAGTAGGCATCTTCCTGATGTACGGCCTCGTTTCACTGGGACTTATCGCCAACATCGTTGCAATGAAATATTATCCTCTTTCTGCTGAAAAGATGGCTGAGATAAGAAAGACCATTGCCGAAAAAAAGGATGTAGCCTGAGATAGTGAGCTAAGGCTAAAGAAAAATACTTGAGTTTCAAAGGATGATACCGGACAGTTTCCGGCATCAGGAGTGAGAAACAGCTATATAGATCCTAACTAAGAATAAAAAGGAGGAAAACAGATGCTTTATCCTGTGAATACATCATCAAGAATGGTGGTTGACCTTTCGGGTATATGGAATTTTGCTTTGGATAACGGAAACGGCTTCACTGAAAAGTGGTATGAAAGGCCTCTCGAAAATCCCATGACCATGCCCGTACCTTCATCCTACAATGATTTAAAGGAAGGCGTTTCATTCAGAGATCATTACGGATGGGTATTTTACCAGAGAAACATCTCTGTCCCGAAGCTCATCAGGGATACCCAGAGGATAATGCTGAGATGTGATGCCGTCACACACCACGGGATAGTTTATCTGAACGGTAAAGAGCTTTGCAGACATGAAGGCGGTTTCCTCCCCTTTGAAGTCGAGATCGGTCAGGAGCTTCATGACGGCGACAATCTCTTAACGATAGCTGTTTCAAATATCATAGACTATACGACTCTTCCTGTAGGCGGGGAAAGCAGTATGATGGGCGGTGGTTCACCTGTCGGAAATGCATTTAAGAGTGAGCGGAAGATAAATAATCCGAACTTTGATTTCTTCAATTACTGTGGACTCACAAGACCTGTCCGTATATATACAACCCCAAAGGCTTACATCGATGACATCACTCTGAAGCCTCTGATAAATGGAAAGGATGCCTGTCTTCAATATGAGATAACTTTAAGATGTACAGAGACTAAAGAAGGAAATGATAAAGCCCCGGTAACATCACCCATGCCGGACTCAGATTCTGAAGAAACAAAAAAGTCTGAATGTGAAACATCTTCAAGCAAAGAGAACTGTACAGTAAGAATCTATGACGAAAAAAGAAAGCTCGTAGCTGAAAGCTCCGGCACAAAGGGACATATAGATATAAAAGACGTGCACCTCTGGCAGCCTCTTAATGCTTATCTCTATGATATAGAAGTCACCTTTAAAGAAGATGTTTACACTCTTCCTTACGGTTTCAGAAGTGTTGAGGTAAAGGGCGATAAATTCCTCATTAACGGAAGGCCCTTCTACTTCAAGGGCTATGGAAAGCATGAGGACACCTTCCCTGCAGGAAGAGGAATAAATATTCCCATGTATGTAAAGGATGTTTCCCTTATGAAGTGGCAGGGGGCCAACAGTTTCCGCTGCAGTCATTATCCTTACAGTGAGGAAATGATGAGACTTGCAGACAGGGAAGGTCTCGTGGTCATCGATGAGACAACGGCGGTAGGCATTAACTTTGATTTCGGAGGCGGCGCGAACTTTCATGGAAAGAAGGTCGGAACCTTTGACAAAGAGCATGGGGTTAAGACCTTTGAACACCACAAGGATGTGATCCGTGATCTCATAGAAAGAGACAAAAACTACTGCTCAGTTGTCATGTGGAATATCGCAAATGAGCCGGATTCATATTCCGAAGGGGCATATGAATACTTTGAGCCACTGTTTAAGCTTGCAAAGGAACTGGATCCGGAGAAGCGTCCATGTACACTCACAAGTGTACAGTTTGCGGGAGGCCCTGATAAAGACATATCCGGAAAACTCTCAGACGTTATCTGCCTGAACAGATATTACGGATGGTACTTCGGCGGTCCCGATCTCGAAGGCTCGGAAAAAGCATTGAGAACTGAGCTTTCAGAGTGGGCGAAGACCGGAAAGCCACTGATGTTCACAGAATATGGAGCGGATACGGTCATGGGATTCCATGATACGACTCCGGTAATGTTTACAGAGGAGTATCAGCTTGAGTATTACAAGATGAACAACGCTGTGTTTGATGAATTCGACTTTGTTGTGGGAGAGCAGGTATGGAACTTTGCTGATTTTGCCACAAGTCAGAGCATCATGAGAGTGCAGGGCAACAAGAAGGGACTTTTCACAAGAGACAGAAAGCCAAAGCTTGCAGCCCATTACTTCAAAGAAAGATGGACAAAGATTCCGGATTTCGATTACAAGACAAAATAAATGTATATCCATTTTGGGACCCTGAGGAAATACTGATAAAGACAGTTTTCTATAAGGGTCCCTGCGGATGTATGGATTTTCAAAGGTTATTTCCTTTATAGCTTTCGAAAATCAAGAATATAGATAGTTGACTTTAAAATATAAAAAAGGAAAGGAGCCTCCGTTCTGTGTTATAAGACCGGAGTGTGATGAAAAAAAATGGTAGATCTTAAAGCAAAGCCCTTTTACCTCAGTGAAAAAAAGATCCAGTGGGTGGAGGATACAATAAAGAACATGTCCCTTGATGAAAAGATAGGACAGCTTTTCATCAATCTTACACTTCAGAGAGACCCTGAGACCCTCGATAAGCTGGTTAATAAATATCATATCGGCGGAGTACGCTGGCAAGGCGGGACACTTGAGGAAATCTACGAGCAGAACAAGTATTTTCAGGAGCACAGCAAGGTTCCGGTTCTTATTGCGGCAAACTGTGAAGCAGGAGGAAACGGAGCAGTATCCGAAGGAACATTTATAGCTACAGGTGCTGCCTGCGGTGCAAGCAAAACTTCCGATACTGTAAGAGCAATGGCGAGAGTCGGTGCCACAGAGGCTAAAAGTGTGGGCTGCAACTGGACATTTGCACCTGTATGCGATGTGGTGTCCAACTGGAGAAACACCATCGTAAATACAAGAGCTTTCGGAAATGACCCTGAGCTTGTTGCAGAAAGATCCCTTGCATATATGGAAGAGATGAACAGGGCAGGTCTGGCCTGTGCAGCTAAGCATTTCCCGGGAGACGGAAGTGAGGAAAGAGACCAGCATCTTGTCATGGGCTGCAATGACTTGTCTACAGAAGAGTGGGACCGGAGTTTCGGCAAAGTATATAAGAAGCTCATCGATGCAGGACTTCAAAGTGTCATGGTCGGTCACATCTGTCAAAGAGCTTATACGAAGAAGTTTAATCCGGAGATAAAGGATGAAGATATCCTTCCCGCAACACTTTCACCCGAACTATTACAGGGACTTCTCAGAGGACAGCTTGGATTTAACGGACTGATCGTTACCGATGCTACTCATATGGCAGGTCTTACAGCTGCAGCGGACAGAAAGCATGCGGTGCAGGGAGTTGTGGCGGCTGGCTGTGACATGATACTTTTCTTCAACGATCATGAAGAGGATATAGCATACCTAAGAGAGGGTATAGAAGACGGTACCATCACTGAGGAAAGACTTGAAGATGCAATTCACAGGATACTCGGTCTCAAAGCACATCTCGGTCTTGATGAGCTTGTGTTTCCGAAGAAGGAAGATCTTAAGATAGTAGGCTGTGAGGAGCACCATATACTTGCTGAACAGGCTGCGGACGAAAGCATTACCCTTGTAAAGGACACCCAGAAGATACTGCCTGTGGACCCTGAAAAGAAGAAGCGGGTTCTCCTTTATTTTATCGAAAGCGCACCTGTTTCATCAGTTGACGGGGCTGATCCGGCTAAAAAACTTCTTGTTGAGGAACTGGAAAAGGCTGGCTTCGAGGTCAATGCTCCTAAGGACTACTACGAGTATGAGATGGAATCTCCCTCTAAGTTCAACAAATTCAGGATGATGGAGCATGAAAGCAGGGAAGAGTTCAAGAAAAACACGGATCTGGTACTTTTTGTCATCGACATGAAGGGCTATGCGAAGGAAAATAACACAAGGCTCACCTATTCCGTTTCCCATTCACATGAGATTCCATGGTTCGTAAAGGAAGTGCCGACAGTGGCTGTTTCACTTAACTACACCAATCACCTCTATGACGTTCCAATGATGAAGACCTTTGTCAATGCTTACGGCTCAAGTCCTGAGTACATCCGTAAGCTGGTCGAGAAGCTTACAGGTAAATCAGAGTTCAAGGGCATGTACAATGACCTTGTATGGTGTGACAGATGGGATACAAGACTTTGAAAAAGAGATTTTAGTATGATACCGGGCCCGTTACGTGAAAATGTACGGGTCCTGATTATCATAGAGTGACATTGTTTACAGAAAATGTGATGTAAAAGGAGTTTTAATGTCTGTTTTGGATTTCGAGAAAAAACACGATCATATCATATGTATAGATTCAGATGGCTGTGCCATGGACACCATGAATATAAAGCATATAAGATGCTTTGGACCCTGCATGGTGAAGGAATGGGAGCTTTCAGAGTGGGAGCAGGAAATACTTGAAAGATGGAATGAGATAAATCTCTATTCCCTCACCCGCGGAATCAACAGATTCAAGGGGCTCAGCATGGCTCTTTCAGAGATTAACGAGAAATACAGGAAGATCGATGGTGTAGAGGAATTGCGTGTATGGAGTGAAACAGCACCTGAATTAAGTAATTCAGCTTTAGAGTCAATGATCGGCACTTCACCTGTTTTCGAAAAGGCTCTCAACTGGAGCCGGAGTGTCAATGAAGAAATAGAAAAGCTTCCTCAGGAGGAGATAAAGCCTTTTGAAGGAGTGAAGGAAGCATTTTTACTTATCCATGAATCAGCTGACATCGCTGTAGTTTCCAGTGCCAATCCTGAAGCCGTAAGGAAGGAATGGGAAAGATTCGGACTTCTTGAAATGGTGGATGTGATATGTACTCAGGAGGTGGGCAGTAAAAGCGCCTGCATTAAGATGATCTCTGAAAAGGGATATGAAAAGGATCATATACTGATGGTGGGAGACGCTCCGGGAGACAGAAAGGCCGCAGAAGAAAATGAAGTTCTGTTCTACCCCATACTTGTAAAGCATGAGGTCGAGAGCTGGGCAGAATTCCGTACAACAGCTCTTGATAAGTTCCTGAAGCTTTCTTATGAGGACTACGGAGAAGAGAAAAAAAGTCAATTTGAAAGTAATCTGATGGAATAACGTGTTATATCATATTTAAACCTGTCGATATCCTTAAAAGGACTGATTTTTATAGTGTTAATTGCATTATAAATAAAGCCCGAAAATAAGTTCTACTGAACCTTGAAAGGGGTATGTATATGAAAATAACAACTTTTAATCCACAGATCATTACCAACGACGGAGAATCCATAGTAAAAGTATTTGAGGCTTTGGGATTTGAGAAGCATCACAATCCGCAGGGAATAGGTGATCTGAATGTTGAAGGTATCAGGATGAAGGATGCAAACGGATTTTATCTTGACATTTCTGTTCCGGACATGAAGCTCCCTCAGGACGTCACTGCCATCCGCATGAATGTTGATGATTTTGATGAGGCTTACAAACTGCTTACAGACCATGGATTCAAAAATTTCTACGGAGATAAGACTGTGGATATGAAGAGCTCAAAGTCGGCGATAATGATATCTCCATCAGGAATTGCCGTTAACCTGGTACAGCATATAAAGAATTAAGTATAAATATTAATCGATAAAAATGAACGGTCCCCCACCTGGGTATATGTACGTACCTTCGGTTGGGGGACCTTTTTTTACAGCAAAGTCGCTTTTGCGATTCGTATGAATTCAAGCATTTCTCCGGTCACCCACTTGTTTTCCATATATATGACCTGATGAAACATGTCTATATGAAAATTTTTCACGGGAATCCGGGAAAGATAATTGCTCTCCAGATGTTCTTTTATGGCGAAGTATGGCAAAAATGAACAGCCGCCGGTCTCATGTATCATCTTTGATATGACCTCTGTACTTCCTACTTCAAGGACAGGGTCAATGGAAAGATTTTGAAAAGCCAGATACTGTGCCAGGGCAAACTGATAGTTATCATCAGCCTCAGTAAGGTAAAAAGGTTCCTTCACAAGTTCACTAAGCCTGATATCATCCTTTTTTAATATTGGATTCTGAGGTCCGCAGACAAAGATGCAGGGTTCCTTTTTCTCGATGACTCTTTTCCAGTGAACATTGTAATACAGAGCATCCAGAATATATATGATGTCAACCTCGTTCTTTTCCATCATTTCTGTGAGCTCAGAAGGTGAACCTCTGGTTATCTTGATATGGTATTCCGGGTGATGCTCTCTTAAAAGCTTCAGAATTTCTGTAAGTGTGAACATACATAGTGAATCCAGCGTCCCGATATGAAGTGTATGAGTTCTGGCAGATTCATTGCCGAGAGTACCCTTCAGGGAATTTATCTGATTCATTATGTTTTCTACATATTTTAAAAGAAGCTTCCCGTCCGCTGTGATCTTTACATTTTTTCCGAATCTGTCAAACAGCAAAGTTCCGAGCTCATTTTCCAGGGCTTTTATCTGTACAGTCACTGTAGACTGAGAATACCCAAGCTCATGACCTGCCCTGGAAAAGCTCTCAAGCTCAGCTACCTTTTGGAATGTGATAAGCTGTCTTATTTCCATAATAAACTCCGTTCTGTCATTCAAGTCCGTTTATTATACAGGTAAAAAAAAGATTTTACCATAGGTGCTGATGAAAGCTCATCACTAAATCAGAAGAATCCTGAATAACGTGTTATGATTTCTGACAAGGGTTTGTTTGCTTTGCAATAAATTTAAGTTATATCTAAAGATTAAAAATATGTATTACCCGGGATTCTGAAGCAGCTGGTAAAATGTGTAAATCGAATGACACATCCTCACTGGATGAATAAATGGAGGAGACGATTATGAAGAAGAATTTCAAGAGATTGACAGCATGCCTTCTGGTATCAGCATCTATGGCGGTTTCAACAGCGTGCGGAAGTTCAGGTACAACAGCTGCTACAGAAACTGCAGCTAAAGCTGCAACCGAGGCAGCAACAGAAGCTGTAACAGATGCTGTAACAGATGCTGCAAAGGAAACAGCTCAGGCACAGGAATCTAAAGCTCAGGAAGTGACAGAGCCTCAGGCAGCACCTATCGACAAGGCAGCTTTTGATGAACTCCTCAAGAAGGGACCTGTAGCTGATGATGCAGACATCGCCGCTTCGGAGTGGGCTTCGGCGGTAAAGGCAGCCGGTGTTCTCAAGGTCGGCGGAACACGTACATCCCAGCTTTTCAGCCAGCTTGATGAGACAGACAACGGAATCCGTGGATTCGATGCAGGTCTCTATCAGCTTCTTACCAGATATATCCTTGGGGATGAGTCAAAGTTCGAAGTCGTTCAGGTTGACTCAAGCACACGTGAATCAGTTCTTACAACAGGTCAGGTAAATGCTGTATTTGCAACATATTCGATCACAGACAAGCGTAAAGAGCTTATCTCATTTGCAGGACCTTACTACACTTCAAGACAGGCTGTACTTGTAAAGGCCGGTAATGCTGATATTACAGGTGTTGACAGCCTTGCCGGAAAGGTAGTCGCAACCCAGGCAGGTTCAACAGGTCCTTCAATTCTTGAGGAGTACGCACCTGAGGCTACAGTTGAGGAGTTCTCTTCCGATATCGAAGCTCGTACAGCACTGGAGCAGGGAAGAGTAGATGCCTATGTAACAGACTATACTCTTATGCTCAATGCCCTCGTAAAGGAACCCGGCAAGTACCAGATCGCAGGCGATGTTTTCGGACCTGAAGATAATTACGGTATCGGACTTCCTAAGGATTCTGACGGAGTTCTGTTCGTGAACAACTTCTTAAAGAAGATCGAGGAGGAAGGTCTCTGGAAGGATCTTTGGAAGATAAGCCTCGGAGACAGAACAGGAATCAGCGAAGCACCTGAGGCACCGGCTGTAGGCTGATGAAAGGTATTTGATGATGCAGCACATTGCACACGAATGTGTGCTGCATCATGCGTGAGTTGCAAATTCTTTTGACACTCACGTCATTTGATTTAGATTTCAAAATATAAAGATCTTCTTTATAACAGTGGATTGATTTTCTTTAAAATACTCCACATAAGCTATATGTAATGATAATTAGTGAGCAATGAAGATTACGGCATGGCAGATCAGTGTTCCTGTTCTGTCATGTCGTGTTGTATTAATACGAGACATCCCACATGACTTGTGGCAGTTTCCGAAGGAATCCGGCATATAGCAACAGCCTCTCACAGCGAATAAACAGGCTGATGTACCAGACAGTTCGGAAAGATACTTACGTTATCAGATATTTTTAAGGAATTGTTATGACTATTAGTGAATTACTATCTCAATATGGCGAAAAATACATACAGGCTTTATTTACCACCTGGCAGCTGACGGCATTATCATTTACAGGCGCTCTGGTGATAGGCATCATCATCACTGTAATGAGGGTGTGCCCCATAAAACCTTTACGTATCTTTGGCGATCTGTATGTGCAGATATTCAGAAATATTCCGGGTGCATCCCTCCTGATAGTTCTGGTATATGCATTACCGAATCTTAATATCATTCTTTCTTATTACCGGTGCGTTCTGACTGCAACCACCATGATACCTGCTGCTTTCTGCTCAGAATATCTCATGAGCGGAATTGACTCAATAGGCATTGGTCAGATTGAGGCAGCGAGATCACTGGGGATGACCTTCGGAACTATGATGCGTAAAGTGGTCATCCCGCAGGCGGTCAGATTTTCAGTACTGCCGATGACTAATCTCCTGATCGCAACCATGCTGACAACATCTCTGGCATCTCAGGTTCCATTGAATCCGAAGGATCTGACGGGTCTTGTCTCCTATATAAATACAAGAGATGTTGGCGGGGTAACTTCCTTTCTGATTTCATCAATTATGTATTGCGGAACTGCTGTCATCATCGGACAGATCGGAAGCTTTATAGATAAGAAAGTGAGGATCATAAGATGAGCGAACAGAGAACTGTCAGAGAAGCGCTGTATGAGCAGCCGGATGAAAAAACCAGAAAGAAAATAACGGTGGTGACAGTGGTTTCACTCTTAGCCATAGCTGTCTTCGCACTTTACATTTTGAAGCTGTTTAAGGACAATGGTCAGTTTGATGGAAAGTACTGGAGCTTTTTCATGAGATTCACCACATGGAAATTCATCGGGGAAGGTCTTCTGGGAACCATTGAAGCTTCACTTCTTGCAGGAATTCTGGCTCTTTTCATCGGATTTGTTTTCATGATAATGAGAATCTGCTTTTACAGGCCCTTGAACCTTGCCGGAACAGCCCTCACCGAATTCACAAGAGGGGTACCGACTCTTTTGTTTATTTACTTCTTTTTCCTTTATGTGCCGAAGATGGGCATCAACCTTCCGTCTATATGGCGCGTTTCACTGCCTGTGGCGATTTCAGCCTCAGGCATGGTTGCAGAGGTTCTGAGATCAGGTGTTCATGCTGTTCCCAAAGGTCAGAGAGAGGCAGCTTTATCCATAGGAATGCGGGAAACCATGGTATTTACGAAAATCATTTTCCCTCAGGCTATAAGATATGTGATTCCGGCACTGGTCTCAGATCTGGTAATCGTTGTGAAGGATACGACCTTTTCATATATAGTGAACTTCCCGGACCTTATGCAGAACGCAAAGGTTCTGATTTCAAACTATGATGCCCTGCTTTCTGTATATCTCATGGCAGCGGTGATCTATGTACTTATAAATTATCTTTTGAATAAAGCTTCTGTCACACTTGCGAAACGAGGCGGCATGGCACCTGTAGTGGGGAGATGAATAGATATGGCAGTGATATCAATATAAATACTTAGGGAGCCTCCGGCGTAGGGGCACGGATTTTTTAAAGGAAATTGCTGCTTCGCAGCGAAAATCCGGCCAGGGAAACGCATTAATCAGCGTTTCCTTAGATAATCTGGAACAGTATATAAAGGAAATAATGATGAACAGTGAAGTGAATGTAACTGAGAAGGACTCAGATAAAACTATAGTTGAATTAAAGCATGTTGAAAAATATTACGGAGAGCTCCATGCTCTTAAGGATATAAATCTTCAGGTCAAAAAGGGAGAGGTAGTTGTGCTTATCGGGCCTTCCGGTTCCGGCAAATCGACATTGTGCCGTACCATCAACCGCCTGGAAGGCATTAATTCGGGAGAAATACTGATAGAAGGCAGGAAGCTTCCTGAGGGCGGTGCCGAGCTTGCAGGACTCAGGGCTGAAATAGGAATGGTATTCCAGTCTTTCAATCTTTTTGCCCACAAATCTATCCTCGACAATGTCTGTATGGGACCGGTGGATGTTCTTCATCGCCCGAAGGAGGAAGTAAAGAAGGAGGCCATGGAACTTCTTAAGAGAGTAGGTGTTGACTCACAGGCTCAGAAAATGCCAGCGCAGCTTTCGGGAGGACAGCAGCAAAGAGCTGCCATCGCACGTTCTCTCGCCATGCATCCCAAGGTTATGCTTTTTGACGAGCCTACAAGTGCGCTGGATCCTGAAATGATTCAGGAGGTTCTGGATGTCATGATCGAGCTTGCCAATGAAGGCATGACCATGATCGTGGTTACCCATGAGATGAACTTCGCCCGCCGTGTTGCCGACAGAGTTGTGTTCATGGCGGACGGAGCTATCGTGGAAGAGAACACACCGGAGAAGTTCTTTACATCACCTAAGTCAGAAAGAGCCAGGGAATTTCTGGAGTCTATAAACAGGCACTGATATGTTCTGTTTATTTCTTATGCATCAGACAGGAAATATGACAGTTTTCATGGTGCTGTTGCATATTGACTGTTTAGTGTAAAGGCTTATAATTCCAAAATTAGAATCAGGACGTGAGTACCGATTATATTATGATGCTCCACTGCACACGAATCTATGCGGTGGAGCTTCATAAGCGAGTGGCAAATACTTTTGACATTCACATCATATTATCAGGAGGATGCTGCTTTTTGCAGCAAGTATAATGGATACAGTAAAAATAGTTATTCCTGCGCTTCCATGCGACCTTACAAATTATGTCAATGCTATCGAAGCTCAGGGAGCAGAGACGGCAGTTAAACATTGCTGCCAGGATTTTGATATAAATGATTTTGACGGCCTTCTTTTGCCTGGAGGGATAGACATTGACCCGATATGGTATGGATGTATCAATAAATCCTGCGGCGAAATAAATGATGAACTTGATAAGCTTCAGGAAAGATACCTTAAGGCTTTTGTTGAAGCAAAGAAGCCTGTGCTCGGTATCTGTCGGGGTCACCAGCTTGTTAATGTCTTTTTCGGTGGAAAGCTCAATCAGGATATTTCAACCAAAAAGTATCATGCAAGAGATATCCTTTCAGGTCCGGACAAGTTCCATATCGCAGAGATAAGTGGAGAGGATTCCTGGTTCAAACCGATTTACGGAGACAAATTCGAAATCAACAGTTCTCATCATCAGGCATCGGAAGTTCTGGGAGAAGATCTGATAGTAGATCTCTACAGTGCAACAGGAGACAGAGTTATCGAAGGTACCCATCATCGTACACTTCCTATCTGGACAACACAGTGGCACCCTGAAAGATGCAGGGCTTCAAAAATGCATCCTGATGTGGTGGATGGATATAAGGTACTTGAGTTTTACATCGATAAGGTGAGAGAATTAAGTTCCAGATGATAAGACGTGAATTTTAATAGTTTAGATACTTTTGCAAAGACAGTAAAAGGTGGAAATCCTAAGGATTGTCCACCTTTTCTGTATAAAATCACAGATTGGAGTATACCGTTATGAGGCGGTGTGAAAACTAACTGACGTTTACTGCAGAAGTCCCAACATACACATTGGGGTTAAAAGCACCTTATACTCTAATCAGTACTTACTGAAATCAATTTCACCCAGAACTTCATCAAAGCTTTTTACCGGAGGCTGCTCTGAAAGGTGATCTCCGATGTTTTTTTCCATCCACACCATGTTGTACCAGCGGTTGAACTTGTAACCACACTTATGGAACTCACCGACCATACTGTATCCGAGATGCTCATGGAACTCAACGCTGTTTTTGGTTAGATAACGATCCTCTTTTTCAGGATATGCTATGCAGGCATTGAGATTCAGTATCCCCTGCTTTTTAAGAATATCTTCAAGTGCGTTGTAAAGACGTTTTCCGAGACCCGTCTTTCGGAGATTCTTATCTATATATATGGAGGTTTCAACAGCCCAGCTGTAGGCAGCCCTTTCATGGAAGGGACTTACATAGGCGTAACCTGCGATGGTTCCGCCTTTTTCCGCAACGATATAGGGATACTTTTTCAGAACATTTCGTATACGTTCTTTGAATTCGGAAAGAGTGGGAACTGTATATTCAAAGGTAATGGCAGTTTCCTCTACGTAAGGTGCATATATAGCAAGAATTGCCGCTGCGTCAATAACAGAAGCCTTTCTGATCGTAAATTCCTGTTCCATGATTTTTCCTCCGGATTAAGTGATATATATTTGCCAAAAAGTCTCAAATCATCGTGTTTATATATGATTTGAGACTTTTATTTATTTTATGACGTGAGTGTCAAAAGTCGATATAGAATCGTTTCGCGCTTTGCGCTCTCACGATCCTCCCACATTCCGCACTCTCAGGCCGCAAAAAGCGTCCTTACGTGCTCCATCTGGGACGTGTCATGAAGTATCTTTCCCACTTTTGTGCGAGCACAAGTGGGAAAGATACTTATGACACTTATATCAGATTAAAAAATGGATTACAAAAGCCGCGAGCCAGGCAAGGAAGCATTGCCAGAATACCACGCCCAATGCCCATTTTTTTCCAAGTTCTCTCTGAATAGAAGCTATGGCCGCAACACAGGGTGTATAAAGAAGTGAGAAAACCAGAAGTGAAGCAGCGGCAGCTTCAGTCAAAAATGCATGAACATCCTGTCCGTAAAGAATCTCCAGCGTTGAAACAACACTTTCCTTTGCCATGAAGCCACTGATAAGAGCTGTACAGATACGCCAGTCTCCGAGTCCTACAGGTGCCATGACAGGAGCAAGTATTCCCGCAGCCATGGCAAGGATACTGTCTTTCTGGTCGTCTACCAGATTAAAGTGAATATCAAAGCTTTGAAGCAGCCATATGATGATAGTAGCGATAAATATGACTGTAAATGCTCTCTGAAGGAAATCCTTTGCTTTTTCCCATAAGAGCCGGAATACATTCTTCGGACTGGGAAGACGATAATTCGGAAGCTCCATAACAAAGGGAACAGCTTCTCCTTTGAAAAGTGTACCCTTGAAAAGCAGTGCCACAAGTATGGAAATAATTATACCGAGAAGATAAAGACCTATGAGAATCAGTGCTTTATATCTCGGGAAAAAGGCATCCACAAAAAAAGCGTAAATAGGCATCTTTGCAGTACAGCTCATAAAGGGTGTAAGAAGTATAGTCATCTTACGGTCACGTTCACTGGGAAGAGTTCTGGTTGACATGACTGCAGGGACTGTACAGCCGAAACCGATAAGCATGGGCACGATGCTTCTTC
Source organism: Lachnospiraceae bacterium (assembly GCA_015057945.1). Taxonomy (GTDB): domain Bacteria; phylum Bacillota; class Clostridia; order Lachnospirales; family Lachnospiraceae; genus Oribacterium. The sequence goes on from SVDD01000020.1 coordinate 59,150, forward strand.
CGGAAAGGCCTATTTTTCTGAGCAGCTTATCCATAAAGAAGGCAACTCTTGCGATATAACCTGAATCCTCTAACAGGGACAGGAAGAAGAACAGAGTCACTATGATAGGAAGAAAGCTGAGCACGCTTCCCACACCTGCAAAGATTCCGTCTATGATAAGTCCGTGAAGAACCGGATTAACGCCGAGTGCGGCAAGGCCGGTATCGGTCATTTCAGTTAATGCACCTATCAGTTCTTCAAGCCATCCCTGAAGAGTTCCTCCTATTGTATTGAATGTAAGCCAGGATACGATAAACATTATCAGAATGAACAGCGGAATAGCTGTCCATCTTCCCGTAAGAATCCGGTCAATTCTTTCACTTCTGATGCTTTCCTTGCTTTTTTTGGGCTTACTTACAAAGGCCGAGCAGATTTTTTCTATAAAAGAGTAACGCATATCAGCAATGGCTGCACCTCTGTCAAGCTCACGTTCCTTTTCCATCTGCAGAACAATATGCTCAATGGTCTCTATTTCATTTTCATCAAGCTTAAGCTTATCGAGTACCAGCATGTCACCCTCGATCACCTTACTTGCTGCAAATCGTACCGGAATATCGGCATTTAATGCATGATCCTCGATAAGATGGATAACCGCATGGATACATCTGTGAACAGCTCCGTTATGAGTGTTCTGATCACAAAAGTCCTGTCTTAAAGGTCTTTCCTGATAGCGTGCTATGTGGATAGCATGTTCGATCAGCTCGTTTATGCCTTGATTCTTTGCTGCCGAGATGGGAACTACCGGAACACCGAGAGCAGCTTCCATTTCATTTACATCAATGGTTCCGCCGTTCTGCATTATCTCATCCATCATATTGAGGGCAACCACCATGGGAATATTCATCTCGAGAAGCTGCATGGTGAGATAAAGATTACGCTGGATATTTGTTGCATCCACAATGTTAATGATTGCTTTCGGCTTTTCGTTCATGACGAAATTACGGGATACGATTTCTTCACTGCTGTATGGTGACATGGAATAGATTCCGGGCAGATCCGTTACTAATGTATCAGGATGACCTTTTATCACACCGTCCTTCCGGTCAACCGTTACTCCCGGGAAATTACCCACATGCTGATTGGCACCTGTAAGCTGATTGAAAAGAGTGGTTTTCCCGCAGTTTTGGTTGCCAACAAGTGCAAATGTGAGAGTAGTGCCCTCAGGAAGAAGATTACCGCTTCCCTTCGGATGAAATTTTCCACCCTCACCGAGTCCGGGATGTACGGAATTATGGCTACTGGTATGTTCAATACCGGACTCAGAACCTGTTTCCTTCTTTGATACTTCAATTTGGCCGGCATCGTCCAGTCTCAGTGTAAGCTGATACCCATGTATCATAAGTTCCACCGGATCCCCGAGAGGCGCATACTTTACAACCGATACTTCAGCTCCCGGTATTATCCCCATATCCAGGAAATGCTGACGAAGGGCACCTTCACCGCCAACCCTCGTTACAACGCAGCTTTCCCCGATATTTATATCCTTTAAGGTCATATTCTACTCACTTTCGGTTTTATGAACTAACTTATATATATGCAGCACATTCACACGAATGTGTGCGTAGGCGCTAATTAGTGGGTTGCAAATACTTCTGACACTCACTAATTAGTATATCTAAAGATAATAGCATACAGATTGTGATAATCCTATGTGTAAACTCGGGTAAAATGTCGATTTCATAATTTTATTAAAAACGAAATGGGATAAAAAATTTTTATGTTTATTTTAAATATTATATTTGTTTATGGCTAATATTATGCTATATTATTCAACAGTGTCATAACTTTAAAGCATTAAAGGAGGAAAGTGTATGAGAAAGTTTATTGGCTTTATGACAGCGGCAGTGGTGCTTTCAAGTGTTCTTGCAGGCTGCGGAAGCTCAGGTGGAGCAACCATCCAGACTGTTGAAGAGAAGGCTACAACTGTTGCAGCTGCAGAGCAGAAAGATGAAACAACAGCTGCTGCAGAAAATGAATCTGCCGGTGATTATCACATCGGTATCGTTACCGGTTCAGTTTCACAGTCAGAGGATGACAGACGTGGAGCTGAGGCATTTCAGGCAAAGGTAGGTGAGGACAGAGTTATCCTTGCTACATACCCTGACAACTTCACTGAAGAGCTTGAGACTACAGTTCAGACCATTGTTAACCTTTCAGATGACCCTGAGATGAAGGCTATCATCGTAAATCAGGCTATTCCGGGAACAACCGAGGCGTTCCGTCAGATCAAGGAGAGAAGACCTGACATTCTCTGTATCGCAGGTGAGTCTCATGAGGACCTTCCTGAGATCGGAAGCGCAGCTGATCTTGTTTGTAACAACGATTTCGTAGCCCGCGGTTACCTTATCATTCGTACAGCTCATGAGCTTGGATGTAAGACATTTGTACACATCTCATTCCCTCGTCACCTCTCATATGAGACCATGAGCCGTCGTGTTGCTATCATGAAAGCAGCTTGTGAGGAGTTCGGAATGAATTTCGTTATGGAGTCTGCTCCGGATCCTACAACAGACGTTGGTGTTCCCGGTGCACAGGCATACATCGCTGAGCATGTTCCTGAGTGGGTTGAGAAGTACGGACAGGATTCAGCTTATTTCTGTACAAATGATGCTCACACAGAGCCTCTTTTAAGAGGACTCCTTGAGAACGGCGGTTACTTCATCGAGGCAGATCTTCCATCACCTCTTATGGGTTATCCGGGAGCACTTGGTATCGACCTTACAGAAGAGGCCGGTGACTTCGAGAAAATCCTTACAAAGGTTGAGAGCGCTATAGTAGAAAAGGGCGGTGCAGGAAGATTCGGAACATGGGCATATTCATATGGCTACACTGTTTCAGCCGGTCTTGCACAGCATGCTATGAATGTTATCGATGGAAAGAGCGAGCTCACAGATATCGATGATATTTCAAAGGCTTATGAAGAGTTCTCACCAAAGGCTTCATGGAATGGTTCACAGTACACAAATGTTGATACAGGTGTAAAGTCTGACAATACATTCCTTGTATATCAGGATACATATATCATGGGCGATCCCGGAAAGTACATGGGTTCAACAGAGGTTGAGGTTCCTGAGAAGTATTTCACAACAAAATAATTGATTTACCATCGTGGGGAGAACGGATCTCCCCACGTTTATCTTGTAACGTCAGTTCTTGAACAGGCTGATGTTCCAACATGGGAGAAAGGTTTTACAATGGAAAAAGCGCCACTGCTTGAAATGCGTAATATTAAAAAAGATTTCAATGGTAATCAGGTTCTCACAGATATCAATATCACTTTAAGAGAAGGTGAAGTCATCGGACTTTGCGGAGAAAACGGTGCCGGTAAATCGACCTTGATGAAGATCCTGTTTGGCGCGGATGTCATCAGGGAAACAGGAGGATACGGCGGAGATATCCTCATCAATAACGAAAAAGTTTCTTTTCAATCCCCTTTTGATGCCATAGCTGCAGGAATAGGTATGGTACATCAGGAGTTCTCACTGATACCGGGTTTCAAGGCAACAGAGAACATCCTGCTTAACAGAGAATCAAAGAAGAAAAGTGTGCTTTCAGATCTGTTCTCAGACAGACTTGACACACTTGACCGTAATGAAATGAATAGAATCGCTCAGGATGCTATACAGCAGATGGGCGTGAACATAGATAAAGACATGGTCATCAGCGACATGCCTGTAGGTCATAAGCAGTTTACAGAGATCGCAAGAGAGCTTTCCAAGAAGCAGCTAAAGATACTGATTCTTGACGAGCCCACAGCGGTACTTACGGAAAAAGAGGCAGAAGCACTTCTTGAGGCCATAAGAGGTATGTCCAGAAGAGGCATCGCCGTTATCTTCATTACACACAGACTGGGGGAGATCCTTTCAGTATGTGACAGAGTAGTAACCATGAGAGACGGCTATGTAGTTAATGAGACACCGGCTTCTGAAACATCCATTCCCGAAATCACAAGCTGGATGGTGGGAAGAGATGTAGCCAATACAGGCACAAGCTATGTGACAGAAGATATCGGAAAAGACAAGAGAACCATTCTGTCCATAAAGAAGCTTTGGGTAGATATGCCCGGAGAAACGGTCAGAAATGTAAATCTTGACGTAAGAGAAGGCGAGATCATAGGAATAGGCGGTCTTGCAGGACAGGGAAAACTGGGTATCCCAAAGGGTATCATGGGGCTTTGCAATGCAGGCGGAGAGATAACCTTTGACGGTAAGAACATCCCTCTCAACAATCCGAGAAAATGTCTTGATGCATCATTCGCATTTGTTGCCGAGGACAGACGCAATGTAGGTCTTCTTCTGGATGAATCTCTTGAATGGAATGTTTCTTTCCCTGCAATGCAGGTTCAGGATAAGTACCTGAAAAAGCTTTTCGGCGGACTTATCAAGTGGAGAGATGATGCGGCCATCAAGGAAGTGACTGAAAAATACATCGATGAACTTCAGGTTAAATGTACAAGCACAACTCAGAAAGCAAGAGAGCTCTCAGGTGGAAATCAGCAGAAAATCTGTCTTGCCAAGGCATTTGCACTTGAGCCAAAGCTTCTTTTTGTAAGTGAACCTACACGTGGAATTGACGTAGGTGCAAAGGCACTGGTGCTTGATGCACTTAAGAAGTTAAACAAAGAACAGGGCGTCACCATCGTCATGATTTCATCCGAGCTCGAAGAACTCAGACAGACATGTGATCGTATAGCGATTATTTCCGGCGGAAAAGTTTCAGGTATCTTACCTGCAGGTGAGCAGCTTGAGAAATTCGGTGAGCTTATGCTTATGAATTGCTGATATCCGTTCAAAAGGAGCATTAGAAATGAACGAACAAACATTAACATTAAAAGATAAAATCAAAGGCATAGTCGAAAGCTTTGGACTGCCCAGACTTATCATCACAGGATTTCTTGTGTTGCTTCTGGTGCTTTCACCTTTCGTAGGAGCCGACCTTCCTACACAGATTTCAAACATTATTAATCGATTCAGCTGGAACGGAATCCTGGTACTTGCAATGGTGCCTATGATCCATTCCGGATGCGGACTTAATTTCGGTCTTCCCTTAGGTATCATTTCAGGTCTTCTGGGAGCTACTTTATCCATAGAGCTCGGCTTTCAGGGTCCTGTATCCTTCATTATGGCAGCACTCCTTGCTACACCTTTTGCCCTTGTATTCGGTTCAGTATACGGATGGCTTCTGAACAAGATCAAGGGTGGTGAGATGATGATCGCTACTTACGTAGGTTTCTCATCTGTATCCATGATGTGTATGATGTGGCTTCTTCTTCCTTACCACAGCCCGAACATGGTATGGGGTATGGCAGGAAAGGGTCTCAGAACAACCATTTCTCTTGAAGGCTACTACACTCAGGCTCTTGCAAACTTTATGCAGATAAACATCGGTAACCTGACTATCCCTACAGGAGCACTCCTGTTTTTTGCCCTGCTTTCTTTCGGTATGTGGGCATTCCTTCACACCAAAACAGGAACAGCCATGACAGCAGTAGGTTCAAACCCTGATTTCGCAAGATCAGCGGGAATCAACGTTGACAAGATACGTCTTACCTCAGTTGTAATGTCTACATGGCTTGCAGCTATCGGAATTCTTGTTTACGAGCAGGGATTCGGCTTTGTACAGCTCTACATGGCACCTTTTTATATGGCTCTTCCTGCAGTTTCAGCTATCCTTATCGGAGGCGCAACTGTAAACAAAGCCACAATCATGAATGTAGTTATAGGAACTATTCTTTTCCAGGGAATCGTTACCATGACCCCGACAGTTATGAACAACCTTATACATCTCGATATGAGTGAGGTTATAAGAATCATTGTTTCTAACGGAATGATCCTTTATGCACTTACAAGAAAAACGGAGGGAACAAGATGAAAAATAAATCTATAGGTGATTACCTGAGAAGGTTTTCCGTTCCCATCATGTTTGTGATCATTTGCCTTATCTGTGCACCGATCTCAGGTCTTTCACCGAATTACCTTATCAACGAGATCGTAACCAGAATCGGCAGAAACGCATTTCTTATTTTAAGTCTCCTTATCCCTATCATGGCAGGTATGGGTCTTAATTTCAGTATGACACTGGGAGCCATGGCAGGAGAGATAGGTCTCATTCTTGTCAGTGACTGGCAGATAGTAGGTATTCCGGGAATGGTGCTTGCAATGATCGTTTCCATACCTATTTCCACTCTTCTCGGACTTTTCTGCGGAAAAGTGCTTAATATGGCAAAGGGAAGAGAAATGATAACCAGCTATATCATCAGTTTCTTTATCAACGGTATCTATCAGCTGGTAGTGCTTTACCTTATGGGACCTGTTATCCCTATCGCCCACAGCACCATCAAGCTTCCTAGAGGCTACGGTATCAGAAACACTGTTTCTCTTTTAAACATGCGTCAGCACCTTGATAATCTGATCCCTCTCAATGTCATGGGAGTAAAGATTCCGGTCGCTACCTTTATCGTTATCTTTTTACTCTGTCTCGTTATCATCTGGTTCAGAAAGACCAAGCTCGGTCAGGATATGAGAGCGGTAGGTCAGGACATGGAAGTATCAAAGGATGCGGGTATCGATGTTGAACGTACCAGAATCATTTCAATGATTCTGTCCACAGTCTTTGCCGGAATCGGAATGATCATTTACCTTCAGAACATGGGTAATATCGCCACCTACAGTTCACATTCACAGATCGGTATGTTCTGTATAGCCGCACTTCTTGTTGGAGGTGCTTCGGTTGACAAGGCATCCATCGGAAATGTATTCCTCGGAATCGTCCTTTTCCATACCATGTTCATCGTTGCTCCTAAGGCCGGAACAGTGATCACAGGTGATTCCATGATAGGTGAATACTTCAGAGTATTTGTTTCCTATGCCGTAATCACAGTTGCACTCATCATGTATGAGACCAATAAGAGAAAGAACAAGAGCAAGTTCGGAGCACAGCTTGCACTTGAGCAGGATCAGGAGGAAGCAAATGGATAAATCAAAGAAGCGAAGATTTATATATCGTATTGCAGCTTTAGTTGTCGTTCTTCTGATAGCCGCAGCCATGTTCGTTATCGGACGTGGTCATACAGTATATTTTGATAATAAGATGCCTGAAAATGTGGGAACAGAGGTCAGTGTTCCTTATAAGATAGATGTCATCGTTCAGGACAAAACTGTTGCCAAACTTAAATCCGGCGAACGTGGCATGGCTGATACCATGGGACAGAGTTTCAAGATGCAGCTTCTTGTCACAAAGGAAAAGGGCCAGGAGCCGTCCAGACTTCAGGTAGGTCTGACACTTCCTTACAGTATGGACGGAATCATCATCAATCTTCCTGCTCTTCTCAGCGGTCTTGATGAAAGTGCTTATCTCTCAGAGTTCGTTTATGTTCCTACAGAGGAAGAAATGAAGGATGAAGAGGTCATCACTGACGATACAGACAATCAGATGAATTTCGAAGGCTGATCACATCTAAACAAATTAATTTAAATTTTATGTTTTATTGCATCTAAAAACTAATTAATTAAACTCTTATATTTAAGGGTCAGGCGAAAATGGAGAATCGTATATTTCCTGAGATGAAAAAGCATCTTGGATTCGGCATGATGCGTCTTCCTATGAATGGCGCTGCAGTTGACACAGAACAGGTAAACAGGATGGTGGATCTGTTCCTTGAAAACGGCTTTAATTATTTTGATACCGCACACGGATACATAAACGGACTGTCTGAGCTGGCGGTCAAAGAATGTCTCACCAGGAGACATAAAAGAGAGGAGTATCTTCTTACAAATAAGCTGACGGGGCAGTATTTCAAAACAGAAGCGGATATCAGGCCATTCTTTGCAAGTCAGCTTGAAGCCTGCGGAGTGGACTATTTCGATTTCTACCTCATGCATTCCCAGAATGCAAGCAATTTCAAACATTTCAAGGCCTGCCGTGCCTATGAAACAGCATTTGAATTAAAGAAGGAGGGAAAGATACGCCATGTAGGACTTTCCTTCCATGATAAGGCTGCAGTCCTTGATCAGATACTCACGGAGTATCCGAAAATAGAGATAGTTCAGATACAGTTCAACTATATCGACTATGATGATGACTCAGTACAGTCAAAGAAGGTATATGATGTTGCCAGAAAGCACGGCAAGCCCCTTCTTGTCATGGAACCTGTGAAGGGCGGACATCTTGTGAACCTTCCTGATGAAGCATCGGAGCTTTTGAAAGCCATGAAAAACGGCTCCAATGCGAGCTTCGCCCTTAGATTTGCCGCAAGCTTTGATGGTATGGAGATGGTCCTTTCAGGCATGAGCAACATGGAGCAGATTGAGGACAACATCAGTACCATGAAGGATTTCAAGCCTCTTACAGAGTCCGAGTTCGATGCAGTGAGAAAGGTCAAGGAAATCTATAGAAAGCTCCATTCCATTCCATGCACAGGATGCAGGTACTGTGTCGAGGAGAATCATTGCCCTAAGGACATACTTATTCCGGACATGTTCTCCTGTATGAATAAGAAACAGATATTCCACAGCTGGAACGAAGATTACTATTACGAGGATGTACTAACTGCCAATCACGGTAAGGCGAGCGACTGTATATCCTGCGGCGGCTGTGAAAGGGTATGTCCTCAGCATCTTTCCATAAGAAAGCTTCTTAAGGATGTTGCGGCAGAATTTGAAAAGGCAGAGTGACAGTCTGTTGTTTTTAAATTATGATGACGTTAGTGTCTAAAGTACTTGCAAATCAGCGATGATATGAAACCTGAAATGCAGCATTTAAATGTTGCCGATAACCTGATAATTATTTATCTAAAGAAATCTTTAGAATACTTTATCAGACAATAAAGGTTAGGCCTCTATGATGTGAACATCGAAAATGTTCAGTCATGGAGGCTTTTAATGTTTATAAAGCGAGCAGATTCATATAAAAAATCAGGTCGTAAGGCCAAATTCAAAATCATAGCTGCCGCAGCTCTTGTTGTGACTATAGCGGGAGTACTGGTCCATAATAAGATAAGTGCAGCTGCTGCCATAACGGAACCTGTGGAGGATACAGCTGTTGTTGAGAAAATGGACCTCCAGAAGAGCATCACTCTTAACGGAACCATAATCAGTGCGGAAAGCAAGAGCTTAAGTTCCACCATCAGCGATGCAGAAGTAAAGTCTGTCAATGTCAATGTCGGAGATACTGTCAAAAAAGGGGACATAATCGCTGTCCTAAGTACAGATAAGCTTGAAAAACAGCTGGAACTGGCAAATGCTCAATTAGATAATACTGTACGGAAAAACAAACTGGATATCGATGAGGCGGGACGTTCTCTTGTTAATGCAGAGAATTCCATGAACAACCAGAATGCTCAGGCTGCTGCAGACATTAACACAACAACAGAAAAGCTTCATAAAAGTGAAACGGATCTCCTGAATGCCCAGCAGGATATTCAGAAGTACATACTTGAAGAGTCAGGTCTTCAGACGGAGATAGACAGCTGTCAGGATATATACGATTCAGAACAGGCTGTACTCAGAAACAAACAGAGAAAGCTCACCAGAATGCAGAATGGGGAGGATGATGGGGATGAGTCCGGAGACAGCAGTACCACAAAGCTCCAGCTGGATATCGATCAGATCACCAATTCTCAAAGTGACAGACAGACCCACATAAGTGAACTGAAGACCAGTCTTTCAGAGGTACAGTCCAAAAGAAAAGAAGCTGAGAGTAAGCTTGAAACTGCGAAAGAAAGCATTGAAAGCTGCAAACAGAGCCTTCAGAAATCACAGCTCACACTCAGTGAAACCAATTTAAATAATCAGAAAACCATTCAGGACGGACAATCCAATATAGAAATGGCTAAGCGAAATGCCGAGTACAATGAGAAGAACGCGCAGAATGATGTGGAAAAGATAAAAGATCAGATAAACGAGGCTGTGATCATCTCACCTATAGACGGAATCGTAACCAATCTCAATGTCTCTGCCGGTGAGATATACAAGGGTGATGTGATAGCTGTAGTCCAGAATAATAAAGGCTTTAAGGCAAGTGCCGAGGCGGATCAGATAGATATAAGCGATATCGCTAAAAATATGAAAGCCTCCATCAGCACGAAAACAACCGGAGATACGGAAATGACAGGGGAAGTTACATTTGTTTCACCGATACCGGGAATCACCAATACATCCAAGGATTCTGCTTCAACCTCCAAATCATCCTCCGGTAACTATCCGATAGAGGTGACTATAAAGGATCCAAGCAGCCGGCTTCGCATAGGAATGACAGCAAAGATAAAAATCATAGAGAATGAAGCAAAGGATGTTCTGGCAGTTCCTTCCTCATATATCATGACTGATGAGTCAGGAGAAAATGTGGTATATGTAAAGAACGCTGACGGCTCTAAACGTGATGTCAGGGTAGTGACAGGATTGAAAACAGATTACTATGTCGAGGTGAAATCCGATGAACTAAAGGAGGGTGATACCATTATCGGAACCTCTTTATTTGATTTCGGGGGAGATAATGTAGCAGACGGAGGTGCTTACCTTGGATGATATCATAATGAGTGCCAGAAATATCAGAAAAAGCTATAATATCGGAACCGATAATGAACTGGAAATACTGCATGGAATAGATCTGGATGTTCACAAGGGTGAATTCGTATCCATCGTAGGCTCCAGTGGTTCCGGAAAATCGACATTTATGAACATTCTGGGGCTTTTAGACAGGCCGACTTCCGGTGACTATACACTTAACAACCTGGATGTGAGCAGGTCTTCAGACGATGAATTAAGCCACATCAGAAACCGTGAGATAGGATTTGTATTTCAAACCTATAATCTTATTCCGAGAACAAGTGCCATAAAAAATGTCGAGCTCCCCATGCTTTATAGAAGAGTGCCTGAAAGAGAAAGAAGAGAGCGTGCGGAAATGCTTCTGGAACTGGTGGGTATGAAGGAAAGAATGAACCATACACCGGACGAACTTTCCGGAGGACAGAAGCAGCGTGTAGCCATCGCCAGATCCCTGGTGAATCACCCCTCAATGATACTTGCGGATGAGCCTACCGGTGCACTTGATTCCGCCACCGGCCGCATAGTCATGGATCTATTCCATAAGCTTCATGAAGAAAACGGGATAACTATAGTCCTCATTACTCACTCCAACGAGCTTGCTGAGGAAGCAGAACGGGTAGTGACATTGAAAGACGGACGAATCACAGCAGAAAGGGCCGGACAGAGATATGCTGGTTGAAAACATTAAACTCTGCATCACAGGACTCATGGCTAACAAGATAAGGACATTTCTCACCATGCTTGGAATCATCATAGGTATAGCAGCGATGATAGCCATAATGACCGTGAGCGATGCCATGAACAGTTCTGTCATGAGTTCCATGGGAAGCATGGGAGCTGATAAAATCGAGGTTTTTATCACTCAGAAAGGCTACGATGAATCCACGAGCAGAGACATGAAAACCAAAGATTACTTCAATGACGAAATGCTTGAGGATCTGAAAGAGAAATTCGGAAACAGGATCGCAGGCATAGCTCTTTCAAAGGATATAGGCTCTTCCCGTGTGGAAAAGGGCAAAAACTATGCAAACATCCAGCTTAAAGGTCTGAATCCCACAGCTCTCAGGTCGGAAAATCTTACGATACTGAAGGGACGCAGCATAAGCGAAAAAGATGAAGAAGCATTATCAAAAATCGCGCTGGTGTCGGATAAATAGTAAGCGTCAAATAGGTGGTGCATATCAAAAATTGCTTCTTTTTACTATGATTAATTCAAGTCATAGTAAGGAGGA
>SVDD01000065.1:0-6530 GCA_015057945.1 Lachnospiraceae bacterium
AGCCTGAGCCGGGCGCCCTATGACCAGAACCCTAACTCCCAGCTCTATGGCTGCATCGCATTTTTCGGGAAATCCTCCGATCTCACCGGAGTCCTTCGTCACCAGAAAACCTGCATCAGCATATCGTAACTGGGCAAGATTCATATCCACTCCGAAGGGTCCCTGCATAAGTATCAGTCTGTCTTTTCTGAAACCAAGCTTAGAGCATTTTTCAAGCACTTCAACTGTAGGCAGGGCTCTTACATAGCAGTACTCGGAAAAATCCGGAATCACGGTGTACTCCTGAATTTCCTTGGAACCGGTAGTGATCAGGATATTCTTTTTTGTCCTTTCACAGTGGGCATCATCACTGTTCCCTGCAGGTTTACGGTAACTGCTGCCGATAGGACTTTCTTTCCTGCCGTTATCAGTTGTTCCTCTATTTCCGCTGTTAAGATATACATCGCTGCTGTATACGGTTTTCAGCCACTCCGCCGCTTCCTTTACGGAATCGAAATATGCAAACTCGCTGCTGCCTCTCTCCAGCATCTCTCTGCCGGAAAGCCTTCCGTAGGGCCTGTGAACCCTTATGCAGCCGACACCGGCAGCTTCACAGGCCCTGGCGATATTCTCGGTGACAACATTAGCATAAGGATGTGTAGAATCTATGACCAGTATATCTCCTGCTCCTTCTCCCTGTGCCTCCGCATCAAGAACCGCCCTTCCGAAGAGCTCCGTCATCTCTTCTCCGTCCAGCCTTCCGATGTGGACCCGGACATGCTTCTCTTTTTTCAGAAGACTTGCGCCGTAATCGGTAGCCACAAATACATCGGTTTCCAGAAAATCATACAGCCCTGCTATATTCTTTTCTTCATTTATTTCCGCGATATGATCCGCAATACGCCTTCCTTCTGTTGTGCCTCCAAACAAAAATATATGCATCAGAGCCTGTACCCCCTCGGTGTTACCATCCTCGGACCGTCAGGTGTCTCGATAACCTTTGTGTTTGAATTACCTATGAAAACGGTGGTGAGCATATCTATTTCCGGATCCTCTTCGCTCCCCATTCCTTCCAACTGATGAAGCAGGAAAATCCGGCTGCTGCATCCGTCTCTTCCGATGTTCCTCACATAACCGCATACCCTGTCATCGGGAAGTATTTCCCCCAGTATTTCGCAGGCTCTTTTAAACTTATCAAGCCTTTTATGACTCACAGGATTGTAAAGCACTATCACAAAATCTCCCGAAGCTGCAGCACGAAGTCTTTTCTCGATGGTATCCCAGGGCGTCAGCAGATCAGACAGACTGATAACACAGAAATCATGACCTGCAGGTGCTCCAAGCACTGCACCTCCACTTAAAACTGCAGACAGGCCCGGAACCGTTTTTACCTGTACTCCGAAGTAAGCATCTTTCTCCGAAAGTTCATACAGAAGCCCGGCCATACCGTAGACCGCCGCATCCCCGGATGAGATAACGGCAACATTTTTCCCTGCCACCGCAAGCTCCATAGCCTTTTTGCAGCGCTCCTCTTCCTCACGCATCCCGGAAACCACAAACTCCTTTTCGGGATACTGCTTTCTGATTATATCAACGTATGTTTTATATCCGACTATAACATCGGCACCGGACAGCACTTCTCTTGCTTCCACTGTCTCATACTTCACATCTCCCGGCCCGAAGCCAACAGCATAAACCGTTCCCATTTCCTCCTCCGTATCAGATTATTTTATCCTTTAATTTTAGCTTATAAAGAAAAGGACTGTAAACCACCCTATGATGATTTGCAGTCCTATGATCTAAAATGGATCATCCTCTGCTGTTCAAAATATAAATGTACCTGCTGCATACTTATCGAGAATCTTGACTTCCGGATTCAACTGTTATGAATCAAGAGGCTTTATCAAGCATGTCATGAATATATGTACTAAGTCCATCCTCTGTATCTATGCCATATTTCCGGTTTATCATGACATAATACTTCATAATTCTATCTTTCGACAGAAGCTCACTGGATGGTATGCTGTCGCCATATCCTTTCCTCGCTTCCATCCATGGATCCTCATTATGGGTAATCCTCTCCAATACCTTTCCACCATACATTCCGAATGTGTTCACAACAAGGTCTATCACACGCTTCTCATCATCCGTCAAGGCATCCTCCGTTCCATTAAGGATAGCAAAACGTGCATCTTCTATGGGATTATATTTGAAATCCCTGAACAACTCATATACCTCGGGATAGACAGGGCCATGTTCCCAAGCCCTGCAATCCTCTTTGAAAATCGGTTTTCCATACAATGCGGAATATACTCCCAAAATAAAATAAAGCAATTTCTGCAGCATAAGCGGAGTTACCTCTTCAAGCTTTTCAAAGATATACGCAATTACTCTGAGCATCTTATCCGAAACAGAGAACAGACTCTCAATACTTTCCGCTGCGGTAAAAGCTTTCCTGTAAGCTGCATCAGTTAACTTTTCACGATTCTCCAGGAGCTTCAGCTTCATATATCCCGGTGATGAAAGTGCTGCTTTAATGATATCTGAATACTCTTTGGAAGGAATCTGTCCTTCCAGGTATCGCGGAATGGTTATCTCTCCGAAGCCAAGTGCCAGAGACAGAGGAGCCTTACCTATCTTATAAATCTTCATAAGCTTTTCGATGTCATCAATCGATACAAGCCCTTCGGCAGCCCTATACTGCTCATCAATTTCCTGAATATTCTTATCAATAAGACCCGGAATGTTCATTTCCTCTCCGCATTCTTCACATACAGCCACAGTGATTGCAAAAGTATATTCCTTATCCCTTATGTTCTTTACCATGTCCTTTTTCTGTAAAAGGTATCCAGTTTCTTTCCTGCACTCTATGCAGAAATCCCTTCTTCCCTTATCCGTCATGATATTCACCTCCGATTTTCCTACTGATTATCTAAAATAGTATGTAAGCGGATATTTTTGTTCATGAAATGAAATAACAATCACGAAACAATTCTCCAGCTTGTTAAATTTGATATACAACGATACTGTCTTAGCTTTTGTTCCATTCCTCTCTAAAAGGGTCACATCCTTGCCAAATACATAAAGATTCTCATATTCATATCCCTTATGTTCATTCTTCAGAATATCCGAAAAATCCATTACTGTAAGGCTCAATATGATTTCCTTTGCTTTTGCTTCGTCGATAACATAATCCCAAAACAAATTGAGATTATCCTGCCGCCTGGTATTCCGGTCAATTCGATAATTATCCTTTTCAACAGCTTTCTTTACATCAAAAAGGTACTGCTCTATGTCTTTCTTATCTATGTTCAATACTTTATCCTCAGCAAAGACTATGATGTGTTTTTTGATTATTCCTATCACTACATTATCATTATGATGGCTTTTTTTCAATATCCAATCATTCATTAGAACCTGTTTTTCATCATGTTATAGATAACTTTCAGGATTTTAATAGCTGATTCATCTTTGGCAGCCAGATAAAATCTTCTAAACTAAATCGAGTATGCAAATACGACCTAATCGATTTCACATTGACCGTCACATGTGCTTTCATACAAGCACAACGCCCGCGTGACGACCTTATCGCGAATAAAAAAAAGTGAATTTGAACTGCCTCAGCAATTCGCATTCACCTTTAGTGTTATACATTTCCAATCTCTATCAACCAAATTGAATTATTTCTTGGATTTAGCTTTTGTATTTGTTTCGGAATAGGAAGAATCATTACGGCATTCGATGATATGCGGTGTAGTCACAAAGTCACCTTTTTATCTTCGCATTCGGACAATGGGAAGCAATATAGTTAAAAACAAATTCGTACTGATGAGGATAGGCATAAATCTGGTTATGCTGCAAAAGATTATTTACCTTTATGAGATCGTGTCTCCTTGAGGCGATGACTTTTCTCACGTCTTTATATGCCGATTCCATCTCATCTCTCGCCCCCATGGAAAGACCAACTGATGATGGGTTGTCCGTCAGTAGTCCCATTACAAAAAGCAGGGATCTCATTTTCCTGCTTTGATCCTTTTCAGCTGGAGTCTGAAGATGCTGCACTGAGTTTTCATCCATGGAATGGACAACTGTATAACGTCCTCCTTTTATTGCAACAAGTATGTAATAAGCTATGACCCCCATTACGATCATGAGCCCACCTATCCCGAATGTTACTATCAGTAAAAACCTTATAGCATCCTCAAAATCACCATCCTCTATGAGCACCATAAGAGCCAGCATAAGTCCTACACCGAAACAAACTCCAAAAAAGATTTTGATGATAAGAAACAGTACCACAGGATTCTTTATCATGTTAAGTTCATACTGCCAGTGAAAAGCACCTTTACTGTCACGGAATATACCTTCGGGAAGTGAAGGATCCTGGACCAGCATAGGCTCATCGGCTGATGCGGCAAAACTACCCGAGTACTGGTTTCTCATTGATGGACTTCCGGAAGGCACGCCTGTGTACTTCACTTGAGCCGCACCAAATGCCCCTATATTTCCGATTGGCTGCTGGTTGGCAGTGTACTGCTCCTGAGGACCTCCTGATGTGCCGCTATAAACGCCTCCACTTCCGGATGATTGCTGACCGGCATTGTACGAACCTTGGGCTGCCCCAAAGTTGTTTCCGACATTTTGAAAATTTGCGTTTGACGAAGCTTCCGGTGCACCCGGCTGCATCTTTACCCGGGCGCCGCAGTTAGGACAAAAACTTACATTTTCAGATATTTTACTACCGCAATTTGTACAGAACATATCTTTAAGGCCTCATAAGAGCAACATACCCTGTTTCACCAGACGGGACAACCATGGTACCTGTTGCATACTGAACATCATTGAGCTCATAAAACTCATCAATAGTTATATTACCGCCGCCTGTTACATAGATTCCTGCTCCCCATTCATAACCAGTGAAAAAGCTGTCATCCATGTACTGATCATCATAGTCCTGCCCGCCGATCCGTGAATAATACGGATCCCATGTTAAAACTACCTGCTGCGATGTGAAAGCGATATTAATATTTACCAGCTCCTCAACAGTTGTAGTATCTCCAAACTGAGGCGGGAATAACACATATCCCTTCCAGCTTCCCTGATATTCCGAAGAATCAAGCCAACGGACTCCTGAAGGAGCCCCATTTTGCAAAACCCCGTTATACCACCAGCTGAACTCGCTCTTTGTTGGTCTTTCGGTATATGAGAGGTTGCTGTAGGTTCCTGCTGCAAAGGCCATACTGCTGCCGATAATGCTTACACTTGCGATAATTACAGCAAAAAGCATGGCTTTGAAACGTCGTGTAATCCGGTTAAAATCTTCGCTCTTCACACTTCTTTTAAGCATCTTAATATCTCCTTTCCCTGGAATAAAGCCTTTCTGTAACGTGCATAAAATAATCCTAATCTTTACTTCGGCGAAAAAACTATTCCTAATAAGAGGATAAATGTAGCAGCCTGCCAAACTAAAGAAGCACGATTCCCCGTTTGGAAAATCGTGCTTTTCATTATCACTATTATATCTTGTTTTCTAAATTCGGAACATCATGCTTGAATCATGAGTTTAAAAAGTTATTTTACTTCAATTCCATATTTCCAAGGAAATTCTCTATGATGGAATCGGTAGCCATCTGCTTCTTCTCATCGGAACTGTAGTCCGATGTGATATCTATAACTAAGATGCTGTCCTTTCCCGGAACAAAATAGCTCACGTAAACCTTGTCTCCGTCATCATAGGGCCCCTTGGTCATGAGCACTGTGCAACCTTCGATATCCTTAAAAGTCACATCTTCTGTTCTTTCAAGCTCTTCATTTTCATCTGACCCTGAACGGACCTCCTTGATGACACTGTCCATATCTGAGCCATCTTTCTTAGATATTTCGATCATGAAATTATTCCAGTCTTCACTGTCCACGCTGCAGAAGGTATCTGAATCATCAATCTCAAAAAAGCACATCTGCCTCATATCATACTGAGCGGTATAGGAAAGATTACTTACATGATCAACGATCTGATCCTCATCTCTTGTAGGCGGTGCATTAAGAACCGGTACCGGAGCCCAGCCATTGGACTGATACTGAGTGATATACAATCCGTTTTTGTTGATGTAGTTTGCCAATGCCTCTGCCAGATACTGATCACGATTATCACATGCTTCCAGATACGCATCCTTCAGCCCTTCTTTGCCGAAAAGCTTATCAAGAGATTCATCAAATCCCGAACCATCCTCAAGGAAATCAAAATCCTTTACCAAAGGACTTCCGCCTGTTGTATCAAGATGAGCCACACCTCCGAATGAGCCTCCGGCTTCCTCGATAAGAGAAGTCTTCATCAGCTGATACTTATAAATCATGTATTCGCCCCACAGCTTCACATCCTTTGGATCACTGTCATCCATCTTAAGAACGACTGGCACGCATATATTAAGATCTGCTGCCTCATCTCCAAAACTGTTTTCTACAAGGAAATGACAAACACTGTCTGCATACTCAGCCCAGTCTTCCGTGCCATAGTAATGATATTCCGGAAGGGGTAATGTGGGATAATCAAT
>SVDD01000021.1:0-67394 GCA_015057945.1 Lachnospiraceae bacterium
TTTCCCAATAGACATATCCTGTCTTCAGTATGTGAAGATGTCCTGTTGTTGGTAACGCTACTGACTCACCTTTACCTGCATACATATTCATCACCTCCGAGTATAATTGTACTCGTTTTGGAGTGACTTTTCAAAGAAAGCATGCTGATATATGGCGATTTTTCAATACTTTTTATACTTTCAAATATTTCCGAGTATAATTTTGGTAAAGTTTAGGTTTTATATAAAATACTGTCACTTCAAAGCAATGATCATAAGCAGGTCTGCCTCTAAAAGCACCTGCATATTCAACTTTTAAGCTCATCTATCTCTTTTTTAACAAAATATGGGTGTTTTCTAAATGTATTTTTTATTCGCACCTTAAATATCTCAAGTGTAGAAATATCATGTTCAAATAGAATCATCGTTTCTTTAATAAGCATATATCTTTAAAAGTCTTACGGCATATTTTACTGTTGCACTCCAAATAATCACTTGTTCGAAATGTCTTTTGAATTCTCTATGTGTTAGTTGCAAACTATATACTTTATAAGGATTCCAAGTATTTCATAAAGTTTTGTTTATTCTCAAGAGCTGTAGTAGTTGGTCTTCCAAGATTATCTCTTGCACCAATAGAACACTTTACTTCTATCAAGCTCAGTTCCTTTCGATTTTTTGCGATTTGCAGTTCTCTATCCAAATCCT
The DNA here is from genome assembly GCA_015057945.1 of Lachnospiraceae bacterium. Classification (GTDB taxonomy): domain Bacteria; phylum Bacillota; class Clostridia; order Lachnospirales; family Lachnospiraceae; genus Oribacterium. The sequence continues at coordinate 685 of SVDD01000021.1, forward strand.
CAAAACTATTAACACACACGGCATTCGGATAACCGCAAGCCTTAGCAATCGCTACCAGATCAATGCCTCCAGCGACTGTAGGCATCCCCCCAACCGTTTCATGCGCACAATTATTTATCACAACATGAATGAGATTCTTCGGCTTATTAGCTCCCATTACAGCCATCGATCCCATGTGCATTAATACTGCTCCATCACCGTCAATGCACCAGATACGTTGCTCTGGCTTATTCAGTGCAACACCAAGAGCTATGGAAGAACTATGCCCCATCGATCCAACAGTCAGAAAATCATACTTATGGCTTTGTCCATTTGCTACACGTGTTTCAAATAGTTCTCTCGAAGCCTTACCTGTCGTGCTAATGATCGGATCTTCTCCTGAAGCCTTAACAATATGCTGGATTATCTCCTCACGAATCATATGATTCTCGTTCTTATACTCCACCTTCGGAGCATCTGTCAAAGCTCCCTTCCGGATCACGAATGCTACATCAAGACCTTGATTCAATTTTTCCCGGAATCCGTCCATTACTTTCTGGACTTCATCATCGGTCGTATCCTTACCTATAGCAAAGTTCGCTATTCCCATATCGTCAAGAAGTTTCGTTGTAACCTCACCCTGATAGATATGCTGTGGCTCATCATGGATACCGGGTTCACCACGCCAACCGATGATAAACACAACCGGAATCGCATAGACTTTATCGTTAAGAAGAGAAGCTACAGGATTGATTATGTTGCCTTCTCCACTGTTTTGCATATAAACCACCGGTACTTTTCCGGTTGCAAGATGATAGCCAGCGGCAATAGCCGTACAGTTTCCTTCATTCGCAGCAATGATATGGTGTTTCTGATCGATGCCATAAGTATCCATCAGATAGTTACATAGAGCTTTCAGTTGACTGTCCGGAACTCCTGTGTAGAAATCAGACCCTATAACCTCAACAAGTTTCTGTACTTTCAATTAATGTCCCTCCTAATGTTTTTATTACAAATCAATAATTATTTACTTATTACTAACAAATTAAAATAACATAAGAATAACACATATTAGAGCTTCACTCCTATAATTGGACGAAATTCCCGAAAAATCAATTATGTAACGTTGTTATACCACTACCTCCGGAAATAAAATACGTATCTCCTACAATAAGATTCCCATGATCACTTACCATAAAAGCAGCTAATTCTGCAATCTCACTTGGATATGCATATCGATGAGAAGGTTGATTTTCCATATAGTTGTTTTCACCATTTTTCATCCCAAAGAACGGTGTTCCAGTAGGTCCTGGTGCTATCGCATTTACCACAATGCCATATGGTATCAGAGTATCAGCAAGACCGAGAGTGAATCCTCTTACTCCCCATTTAGAGATTTGATAGGGTGTCCAGGCAGGTCTTTTCGATGAAGCTGAAGCCAAATTAAGAATATGTCCTTTTATCTTCTTTTCAATCATTTGGGCAGCAACAGCCTGACTCATAAAAAATGTGCCCTTCATATTGATATCCATAACACGATCATAGTCTTTTTCTGTTGTATGAAAAAAATCTTTCTCATCTGGTACTCCTGCAGAATTAACCAGTATATCGATTCTTCTCTCAGGAAACATATTCAACGCAGATTCTACTTTTTCAGAAATATGAGTCACATCCGAAACATCAATTACAATAGTCCGAACTTTATCAGAATCACCTAATTGTTCATAACTTGATTTCAATTTCTTTTCATTTGTTCCTGCAATAATAACTCTCGCACCTTCGTCCAAGAATTTTTGAGCCATCGCAAACCCGATACCACTATTACCGCCTGTTATTAAAGCAATCTTACCCTCAAGAATATGCTTCGCATTAATTGATTTAGGAACTTCAATAAGCTCCTTGCGTCTTAGACTTCTTATTATCCTTTTCGCCAAGAACGTTATTTTTGACACAATATTTACTCCTATAAATACGAGGCATCCCTCAACAATAATAAATTAATATTGAGATGCCTCGATTATGTTAATATTTACTTTTACTTATTAGTTTCAGCCGTAGCTCTTTCTGCGATCTTCTTCTGAATCATTGTAGAAGAAACGCCCTGTGTGTAATCAGGCTCAATAACCTGTCCACCCCATTCTTTCATGGCATCAATTGCCTGCTGACGAACAGCAGCCAAAGGACCTTCTCTCCAATCTTTACCGTGTACCATAAAGTCAGCCTTAAGTTTTCGGAGATTCGGAATATAGTCACGTGTCTCCTGCGGAATAACTTCTGCAACGCCTTTTATATTCTCTACCACTGCCTTTCTCTGTTCATATGGCATATATGGAACACGCTTGTATGAAGCAATTGCCTCATCGGTAAAAAGACCAACAACTACCTTTCCATAAAGAGCAGCTCTCTTTATTATATTGATGTGACCCGGATGAACAATGTCGCAAGCCATTGGAACATATACTACGAGATTGCTATTCTGTACACGTTCTCTCACCAAAGTATCATCGAAATTATATTCACCTTCAACACTTGAGCATTCAGGTGTAATCGGTTTAGCTGGAGCATGAGTATGATGAACGCATCCGTCACAAAGTGTACCGCACAAGTCGTCCTCCATAAATCGACGACGCATATCCTTCATGGTTTCTCCGTACCAACCATCCTTAAGCGAAACCTTGTTAAGATCTGCAACGATCAACATATTCTCATAATCAGCATTTTCTATAGACAGATACCCTTCCTGTGTAACAGAAATCGCATCAAATGGCAGATTACACTTTCTACGTGCCTCATTGTCACAGAAACAGCGGAGATATTCCTGAATTTCAGGCATATATCCACCTTGATTATATACATACTTAAATACTACCTGATCACAAAGATCATCAAAAAGCTCATGATATTTATCCTGAAGATTTTCTGTGAATCGAGTCAAAATACCTGTCACATATATCTTATAATTCTTGCCGGATTCTTCTCTGTATTGATGTAAATACTTAAGATGATCAACTACCTTATCGAAATCATCACGACCATGAATAAATTCATAAAGCTTACGTTGAGGAGCATTAATTGAAAACTTTATACTGTCGAGACCTGCATCAATAACGGCACGAATTTTTTCTGGCGTAGCCAAGGATCCGTTAGAGGTAAGATAAACGTATGTATATCCAATTTCCTTTGCCTTTGCAATATAATCAGAAAGATCTGGGATAAGGAACGGCTCACCCGTCGCATAGAATCCTACTTCACGAGTTCCTAAATCATAAGCCTGCTGAAGAATATCAAAAGCAAGCTCTTTGTTCATCTTTCCGGCTTTTCTCTGCAGCTTCTGATGTGCGCAAAAAATACATGCATGATTACAAGCATTTGATAACTCCATAAGGAAATTAGACTTAGGGAACGGTGGCTCAAGGCTATATAGATTATCACGATTAGCCTTTTTAAGTCGTACTCTCTCCATGAGATCGACATCTTTACCCATCTTGTCGTAGTCATACTTACGGAGTGTACAACCTGCCTTATCACAGTGCATACAATCCATGTTCATGTCGCATGTCATGTTATCATTGCATCCCATTGTTTTTTCCTCCTTAAATTTCATCTATCAATGTAAGAATTTGTTTTATCGACATGAGGTTATCATCAGCCTCTTTTGCTCTATGATGAGTCAGTATAGTCTTGGCTACATTCTCCATAGCCGGGTAAGCAGCTCTTAAAAGTTGGTTAGCATAAATAACAACATTTACACCATGTTCAGCTAGCTCTGCTTCTGTGATTGTATTATAACTGGTTGGAACCGCTATAATCGGAGTCTTTTTATCTTTCTTCCTAAACTCATCGCAAAAATATATGACCTCATCCGGGCTCTTGGATCTACTATGGATCATAATTCCGTCTGCACCGGCATTAATATAAGCAAATGCACGCTTTAATGCATCTTCTTCGCCCCGATCAAGAATCAGACTCTCAATTCTGGCAATGATCATAAAATCATCAGAAAGCTGTGCTCGCTTTCCTTCACTTATCTTATGGCAGAAGTTCTCTATACTATCTTGTGTCTGTTCTACTTCAGTTCCAAAAAGTGAATTCTTCTTTAATCCTGTCTTATCTTCGATAATGACTGCACTAACTCCCATACGTTCAAGTGATCGTACTGTATAAACAAAATGCTCAGTAAGTCCACCTGTATCACCATCAAAAATAATCGGTTTAGTTGTAACTTCCATCACATCATCAATTGTACGGAATCGACTCGTCATGTCTACCAACTCAATATCCGGTTTTCCTTTTTCTGTACTATCACAGAGGGAACTGATCCACATCGCATCAAACTGATCAATTGCCTCCCCTTCAGAAACAATGGTCTTTTCCGCAATCAAACCTGTCAATCCACTATGAACTTCTATAGCTTTCACTATAGGAGTCAGACTAAGCAATTTACGAAGTCTTGCACGACGGAGCTCCGGCATCGCCAACTTCTCCCTCATCTGTCGATCAATCTTCTGAACATTCTCATTTCTGGTATATGGAATCTCAACAAGTTCTCCACCAAACTGTTTAAGTAAGCTGACGATGTTATTACGGATAACCTGAAGTGGTCCTGAATTCCAGTTGTCGCCGTGAACAATATAATCAGGATGAAGACTTGTAATTACTTCATCATAAAGCATACTATTCTGGACTATAACATTACTTACTCCAGGGATTGCCTTTACCATTTCAACTCTTTCCTCCGTGGTAATGATTGGAAACCTGTTATAACGTATCATCTCTGAATCACAAAGAACACCAACTGTAACATCTCCAAGCTTTCTTGCCTCTTCAATAATTTTCATGTGCCCCTCATGAATATTATCCGTACAGAAACACGTATATACTTTTTTATTCATATTACTTTTAACCTCCTCATCTATTAATGCTGTTTTTTGAGCCTTAATATCAGACACATAGATGCACTTCTAATAGGCTCTATAAACGAATATTTTTCCGTTGTTTATATCCGACAAACATATGCAGATTAAATTGACTCGATTATTATAATCATATCTGTTCAATGTCATTTCATGCTACATTCAATTATCCTCCCTTTCAAACCACATGGTTGGGTATTTGGTCAATTTCAAACATCTCCACAGATGGCAGAATACCTATTAGCAATAATTGTATTTGATTAAGTGATAATTCTTTAGGCAGAATTATTGTTTATAATTAATATCTTTTTGCAACTATTAAAGTGTTTCATAGTCGTAAAAATATTTTAACTTTTTTGCTTTTTCTATTTCATGTTCTTGTGGCGGAAACATATAGTTACCGTACTTCCTTTTTAACCAAATATCATAATCTTTAGGCACTCGATATTTTTCACCTTCATATTCTAGATATGAATATTCCTTAAATATACTTGTATTATTATAGGTTTTGTCCCCAACTTTTCCAACACATACTATTGCACAGTACTCACTACTTTCAAATTTGTGCTGCAAACTAATATTTGATATCTTATCAAGAATGCTCTGTTCACCTAAAAAATGAAATATGCTTTTAATTGAATATATTGCGATGTTTTTATAGATTGACCTTTCATTATCAAACCTTGCATTTTTACATTTTAGTATGATTTCATATATTTTGGTTTTTGTTATATCTACCTTATATCTTAAAAAAATATTGCTGGCACCATCAATAGGATATACTTCAATATTTATTCTCTTCAGCGGATTATCTACATCCATATTTCTATCTGTACAGTTTATTGTTTGTAAATCTTCAACAATTGCAATTCTATTAAGAAATTTTTTATCAATAGAGTTATCCCTTACTCTATACCTACTATTACCATAAAGCGGATATAAAGACAGAAATCTAGCATAATCTGGTCTTGGCATCATAATATCTATGTCATAATCCCATTTAATCATGCCTTTTTCCCTTGCGGCCCCAAGAAGTGTACCGAACGCTAGATAATACGATATATTATTCTCTTCACAAAAAACAGCTATATCTTTTAAAATATCAACTCTATATTTCTTTTCTTCTTCTTTATTTAGTTTCATTTTTGTTACCCCTTTTATTTACAAAGAATTTGTTTTTAATCACAGGAAGTATATCAACTATTTCTTTACATCTAAGTAATAGTAGCATTCCATAGAAGTCGACATATGTAACTACACATAGAATAATCAAATGACCTATGTTAGCTGAGCTTTGCTTGAAAAGTAACAAATTAATAAATGATGTTAGCAAAGCACTAATAATGATTTTTAAATAGAACTGAGTCCTTTTCAGTATTGAATAAGATATGTGCTTTTTAACCGATATTATCATCAAAATGGCACAAACAAAATATGATATAGATGTTGCAATTGATATCCCTTGTATTCCAATGACTTTTGAAAGAATAATGCTAAAAATCACATTGACAAAAACTGCCAAAATACTATTTTGCATAGGTTTTTTTGAGTCCTTATAAGCATAATGTGTCTTCGCCATTATCTCCCTAAATATCAAAAAAGGAAACCCAATTGCATATCCCTTTATAATTTGTGCAGTTCTTAACACACTTGCCTCATCAAATGCTCCATGACCATATACAATAGAAACGATTGATTCACCGTTTGCAAGCACTATTATTTCTATAGGAATTACCAACAGTAATAAAAACGCTACACAATTATCGATACTATTTAGAACACTGTCATCTTTATTGGAACTAGCATAATCTGATATATATGTAAAAAAAACAGCAATGGTACTTGTTATAGTAAGTGCACAAAAACTATCAAATAATGATTGTCCATACGATAACGAAGAAGTACTACCAGCTTCAAAACTAGATGAAATAATTTTATCAATCATCTTGTTAATTTCATATATACCATTCCCCAATAATAACGGACATATTAGCATACATAATGACTTAACATTTTTGTCCCAAAATGGCTTTTTAATTTTTGCAATATTATATTTCCTATAACCATAAATAAGAATTATAAATTGTGTAATAGAACTAAGCAATATCCCATAAGCCAGACAAATAACACCCTGATCTTTAAATAATAGTGTTAATAATATAATCCATATACTTGTCACTAAACCAGAGCTTTTACTATATATAAACACTTTATTGCCTTCGATTACCGCCCCTAATATAGAATTAACACACCCAAAAATCACCATAGGAGATAAAATGCTAATATAGATTGCCACTCTTGTATAATCCATATTGCTCTTAATTAATAAGATTTTTGAAATATTTCTGGAATTTAACAACAATATGATGTTAATGAAAACAGAAATGCTGACAAAGCAAACCATGACTCGACCAATCAAAACATTTGCATCTTCTTTACTCTTTTTATTAATACCTTGATAAATAGGAACTAATGTCACCGAAAGAGCTGAAAAAAAAGCATAAGTCAAACTTGTCAAAAACCCATAAGCAAGATAAAACGAATCCGTTTCTGTATTAGCTCCAAATACACTTGCAATTAGTATTTGCTTAATAAAGGCAACTAACTTAGTTAAAATAGTAATGAGCAAAACTATCATCACAGATAATTTCATTCCATTCTTATATCGAGTCATAAAAAATCCTTTTCAGCATTGTTTCTGAAATATTTATTATTTCAGAATTACTACCTAATATTCAATTTGATTATTATTTAGTGTATGCTCAGTAACCGCCCGATTTTTTCAAACAGCTACCTCATAAAAATACTTGACCCTTGAAAATATCAAAATCAAATTTTGGAACAAAGAAAGCCTCAAGAGGCAATCTAAGTTCATGGATATGATCGACAGGGCTATAGAGCTTCGACTTGTTTCTTCAAGCTTGGTCATGATAAATCCAAGACCATGACTATGTTTTGATAATGCAAATTTTCGCTCTACCTCAATTCTGTCAACGCTATCCACGTACTCTGTACGTTTATCGCTTGAAACATTCTTCCCTGGTCTTCCTAAAGCCGAGCCTGCAAGTCTTATCCCTCGAGATTTACAATACGAAAGGTTTTCTCTATTTCTGTAAATCTTTTCCGCAAGTACACGCTTGGGATAATGACCATTGTGCTTGAAGAATTTTTCAATGGCGGATATCAAAACCTCACACTCATTGTATGCGTCGAATGATATTTTTTCTAACCTGCCGAGACCATTTTCGATACTAAGATCAATCTTGGCACCGAATTCTACAGGAGCTTTGCTCTTGCCCCTGACTATAGGTCTCACATAAGGCTGGGATATGCTTACAATCCGGTCCTGAACAGTGTGAACATTGTTTTTATACATGTATTCCTGCTGTTCATACACTTTATCAATGACCGCTATTCTTTCCATCTGGTGCTTGTCAGGATAGTAGCCATAACTCATGAACCAGTCAATGTAATTCCTGTCACGCCTGATGTATTGGAGTTGTTTCTTGATTGCCTTACGTATTTTCTTGGAAGATCGTTTTTTACATTTAGCCAGGGCTAGGTAATCTTTTCTCGCATTATTTTTGTACATGCGAGGTTTTAAATGGTTTTACTCGTAACAGACAGATGAAATAATTGCTTCAAGGTTTTCTCTTGCTTCATTTAACAAGTTTATGTCCTGAGGAAATGCAATGTTCTGCGGAGCACATGTTGCATCAATTACCAGCGTGCCTTTATTTTCAGAATCACCACTTGATGAATCATCGCTATGATCATTTTCGCCTTCATCATCTTTGTTGTAATCGATGATTAATTCATTGATCTCTGCGAGCTTTTTATCAGTGATCCTTTTGCGAAATTCCACCATCAAAGATGGTGCAAATGGTTTGTCCAATTGAAATCTAGGCAATCCATTAAAATACTGGTAATACGGATTCTCTTGGATCTGCTCGACGAGTTCTCTGTCAGAAAAGCCAAACTTTTTTTGAATCAGGAGAGCCCCCAGTGCCATACGTAGTGGCTTTGCTGGCATTCCACAATCAGAAGGAAACAGATCTGCATACACAGCTTCTATTTCATCCCAGGGAATCATAGCAGCTTTTTTTATCCATTTATTCTCTGGATCAAGTTTTAGCCCCATTGGCTGATTGAAATCTCCGAGACTAAACTGATGATTTTGATTTTTCTTATACATGGGATTCTCCGCGAAAAGTGCAAGGTTTTTGAGACAATTTAATGTAATTCCTTGCATTAATTATCTCATGTACAGGCAAAAAAGTCAGTAAAATCAAGGCTTTTTGATTGTTGAGCACACACTAATTAGATTAACATATAGTACACTATGAATACAAAGCATAGTTTAGCGAATATATATTTTTATCTTGGATTAATCCTCAACACGCTTCTACATAATAAACGTAATATACTAAGCAACGAAGTGGGAAATTCCATCAAAGACGCTTTTCCTGTAAAATCCTTCAATAATTATAAATAGAAATGCAAAGCCGTATAAATATTCACCATTTGCAAATATAAAGCTAATACCCATCATTAGCATAAGCACTTTACCAATGCTACGCTTTTGTTTATTAAATTGTATAATCCAAAAATAAATTAAAGCACTCAAGCCAATGATTCCTGTTGCAATTAATCTATTTGTTGACGTTACAGTATAATTTAGATCAGTTTCATCAAACACAGTCTGTATATTCCTATATAACACGAAATTTCCAATATTATTTATTCCTACACCAAAAAATTGATGAAACAAATCAACATTCGAAAATATAATTAATCCCCTAAACAATCTAGGTCCTATTGAACTACCACTCCTTAGACGATTCAGAGAATTAGAAAAGACTTCAGAACCTAATGCAAATATGACAAGTGCTATCATCGTAATAGTCACTTCAATCTTGATAAATGATTTGAATTCTAATTCATTATTACTTAGAAACACAAAACAACTCCAAATGACACTACAGTATAAAATCCCAAGACTTGATGTTGATAAAATAACACACGTTGTCAAATAGAAGGCATATATGAGTCTTCTTCCCCAGCTAATATTATGAATTGATTTTGTTAATTCACCACCAAATAAAATTATTGCAATAATAGGACATATATAATCCGCAAACCAACTCGGTTCACGAAACAATGAAGCTGGTCTAAACGAAAACAATTTATAATATTGCTGTGTACTCATATATTCCGCATTACCAAATAGAATATTTGGATAATTAGCTAGAATCGGCAAATCAACCCTAAACAAAAAATGAGTTATTACTTGTGCCATTAAATATGATGATAAAAGTATACTTAAACACATATAAAACTTAACAGCAAAATCTAAATCAAAATGTTTTTGTGCTATTAATATTAAGAGAAAATAGTACATTATCCTTGAGACAACCGTCAGACTTTCTGCAAATGAAAACCAATTACTAGTAATCGATGCAACAACCGTACATAAAATTGGTATAAAGTAGAAACATAGCAATCCCCTTGGTATTCTGATTTTTTTTTGCTTAAAAAAAATATTACCAAATTCTATCAGCATCACTGGTAACAATAAAAACTCCCCCATTGAAAGCACTTTTATCGGCGATTTGATTGCCCAGAGAACAGGTAGGATTATTATTAAAACTGAGTATATCTTTGATATTTTATTTTGCATTGCAAACATCCTATACTACATTGTTATAGATAAAAAAGCAACTGTATATAAGCATTCTTACAATTATACATTTCTCACTATTCTATCGCTTATGGTAGTAATCCCTCTTTTTAAAAAATAATAATATTGAGATATTCCATATGCAGTTGATATCAAACCATCTTCGTCTTGTTTATAATTAAAATCAATATTATTTTCACTTACCACATTAAAATCATTATCTTTTAAAAGACTTAGCATTACATCTATTTTTTTCCGAAATCCCGGTATAAAAATAGGATTATCCGGATTCTTTCTCCAATTTAGCAAAGAAAAACTATGAGCAAAAAACACCAGTGTCTGACCATCTTTAAATTGTTCAATTACCTTTTTATATTCTTCTACAGTTTGCGTGACATCTATTTTGTCAAGCCTTCCGTATATAGGAGATGAAAAACTTCTAAATACAGTTACAGGAACTTCAATTATATTCTCTATTCTTTTTGTCCTATTATAAATCCCATTAAAAGGTAACCTGCATCTCCTATTATGTGGGAATTCACTAAAATCATATTTGTATCCAAGTTCTGATATAATACTCAATGTGTTTTTATCTGCGCCATATCGCCCAGCTCTAAAGGACTTAGGCATTTCTCCAACTATCTTCATATATAGCTCTGTGCATTTATGAATAATTTCATATTGCTCATTAAATGTGTATTCCCATAAAAATCTTCTATTAGGATCAGAAATATGATCTGGATGAATATGTACTCCAACATCATGGCCTCTTGATTTAATACAATCAATCACTCCAGCAATTTCCTTTTCGCCATTATCCCAAGCCTCTGCAATATCCACAAAAAATAATCCTGTATATCCGTGTTTTTCAAACATTTCCATTAAAGCTCGAATACCATATTCTTTCCCATTTTCAGTCCGACCGTATATCAATTTCTCCACGGGATAGTTTCCAGTCGGAGCTTCCGTATCTACTGTTATTATTGCCTGTTTCATTTTCTAATCCTCATAGCTTCGATATTGCGCAAATAAGATTCTCATTGTATTTACTCAATGAAACCTCCTTTTTGACTCTACGACAGTTATTTACCAACGATGTATAATACTCTTTATCATTCTTTAAATGATCCAACACTTCTATTAAATCAGCAACTGACTTATGACTTGTTTCAATACCAACCCCATAGTCTTTAACTAACTCACTTAAATATGTATTCTTTGCAACAATAATTGGTTTTTCACATAATATCGATTCATATAACTTATTAGGCAATGCAATTCTTACATTTGTCCAATCCGCATCATATACTGCATAAATACAGTCCACCATGTCGTATAGATTTTTTATTTTTTTATCGTAGTTAAATGAACCTAGATAATCCACGTAAGAAAACTGTTTACAATATTCCTCAAATTCTGTTCCTTCTCTGTCAGCTCCTGCAAAAAGTACATTGCAGCAAGTTTTTTCGGCAGCTTCGATAAGCATTCTCAACTGATCCTTATATCTTATCCACCCTATAAATCCTACTGTGAACGGTTCTCCTGTTCTGTCTTGTGGTACATAACCATCAAAAGTCGATTCTTCTGGCATATTTGGCAGAAACACAACTTTTGATTTTTCAATCAGATTCATATAATAAACATCAAAGAATTTCATGGATGTGAGCACAAGTAAATCAACATCCTTGATATACTTCTTTTCTAACCACTTTAATCCGTAACTTAAAACTTTTTTTATTCCCTTCTGTTTATCAATTATCAATCTGTGTAAGTCAGCGATTTCGTAGATTATCCTAGCTTTTGAATTAATTCTATGTTTATATTTTCCTGCAATATAGAGCATATCCAGATTTCCCACATAAACAATGTCTGGTTTTGCATTGCATAATCTATGAAATGCCCTACTTATAAATCTCTGTGTCTGTGGTAATCTTTTAAGGGGATTTATTTGGTTCGCTGGTATATGAATCTCATTAACATGAGCGCCATTAATTATTGGTTTTAACAGGTCTTCCCCTTTATTCCAGAATATGAGTTCAATGTCATATTTTTGCTTTAAAACTTGTATTCTTTTTTGATATCGATTATCTGGTCTATGTGAAATAACAAATACTATTTTTTTCATTTCAATTCCTATTAGGAGCCTTTAACCCACAGAGTGTTCTTACTATCGGAATTCTTGGAATTATCCATTTACAAGACACTAATGTAAATAATATATTACCAATCCAAATTACACCAACGATAATAATCGGACTATTAATGTTCATCAACTTACAAACAACTATTCTTATAAACGTGAGCAAAAAACCGTTAAACAGATACAATTGTAACGAATAGTAGCTACAATCTATTAAAAATTGCTTTAGGCCCAAGAAATTATAACTGTAAGCATCGATATATTCACATAACAGCCACACAACTGCTATCATAGACAAAGCTCTTATGTAATCTACAGGGTTTAATAACCCCGTTTTCCGAATAACAAAATCCGTAGCAATATATATAAGCATACAGCCTGAAAACCATAGGGCTCTGTGGCGTAATTTCCACCCCCACTTAATTATTTTAATCCACAATACACCCACGAAAAAATAAGGCATATATTGAACAACTAAATCCAAGCGCAATGGAATCGTTTGAGGAATAATAAATCTTACAAGTACACAGAATGCTATAATAACAGTTCTAATTATATTATTCGTTGCTACCGTCTCTATCAGCGGAAACAGTAAGAAAATAATAAAAAGCACGTATAGAAACCAATAGTTGCCACCATAAAGTACCATCTTTTTTATTCCATAATCTATCGGTTCTACTCCATTTATGGACTCTCCTCCAAAAGCCTTTAATAATAAAGTGATGAAACCAAAGAATAAATATGGAATCGCTATTCTAATTGTTTTATTTTTTATAAATGTTCTATAATCACCGCATTTATATACCATTCCAGCTAAAAAAAAGAACAATTCCATATGAAATGTATATATGAAGTGTTCCAAACTCCTGCACCACCAAACTTCGGATATGTCTACTGGATAAGTAATAAAAGAGTGTCCCAATATCATTAAAACAGCCGCTATTCCACGACTATAATCAATCGCATTTATTCTTTTATAATTCATCTTGGTTCCTTGTTATTTAACGTCTTTTCTCTACGAAGAGTTCAGCACCTGTCAGATATGATAAACTCCAGGAAGGTCAATAATATTATGGCAATCAAGCACAACTTTTCCCTTTAGTTTCTCAACATTCTCCTTAATCTCATTATGCTTAACCATAATTATAACCATATCAACACTGTCAAGAAATTCATCTAAATCATGCATCTGATTCGGAACAACATCTTTTGTGATAAACGGATCATAACTCTTTAATGGTGCGGCGAGATGATGTCTCTGACTAGCCAGCAACTGAAGCGTAGGCGACTCTCTCATATCATCAACATTCTCTTTATATGTTAGGCCATACAATCCAACCCTACTTGTATCTGTCAGACCTTTTTCCTTCATAATCTGATAAATACGGTTCAAAACAAAATCAGGCATACCATCATTTGTTTTCATAGATTCATCGATAACCTTTGCAAGGCTAGGATAATCACCAACTAAGAACCAAGGATCCACAGAGATACAGTGACCACCAACGCCAGGACCGGGCTGAAGAATATTAACACGAGGATGCATATTACAGATTTTAATAATCTCATATACATCCATATTGTCATGGCGACATATCTTTGCAAGCTCGTTTGCAAATGCAATGTTTACAGCTCTGAATGTATTTTCCACAACTTTTGTCATTTCAGCAGTTCTTATATCCGTAACAACAATTTCTCCTTGGCAGAAAGATGAATACAGCGCTTTAACCTTCTCACCAATCTCTTTATCGTCGGCACCAATTGTACGATTATTATGCAGTAACTCATAAACCATGTTACCTGGGATGATACGCTCAGGAGCATGAACAAGATTTAAATCTCCACGTCTTTCATCAGCAATTACCGGTCTGACATACTTATCAATTGTTCCAGGGCTGATTGTAGATTCGATAACCACAGTTGATCCATGTGGCGCTACTTTCATAACTTCTTTAACTGCAGCAATCACGTAAACCGCATCAACCTTCTTGCTAAACTTGTCATAAGGAGTCGGAACAGAAACGATATATGTATCCGTAACCTGATATTCCGTTGTAAATCTAATACCCGCCTTTACTGCATCGTCAAACAATTCATCAAGACCATCTTCCTTAAAAGTGGTTTTTCCAGCATTTAATGTTGCAACCAACTCTTTGTTGTAATCTGTTCCAATAACTTCAACACCATGTGATGCCATCATCAATGCTGTTGGAAGTCCAATGTAACCTAAGCCAATAACGTTTATCATTTTTATTCCTCCTTCTATATCAACCTATTGTAAATACTGTCTTTAAGCTGTTTGCTCCTGAAAAGTTGATTTCTATACACTTTGCAATTTCAGTTATTCCAAACATCCTAGCAATTTTACAATTAGTAATTCTTATGTCACCATCTGATTCTACTTTTATATTTCCATCTATTATGCAAGTCTTTGAATCATTTTGAACGACAGTACATTGTGATGAAATATGAAATCTAGAAATAGCAGTATGATTATCTTTATACTCAAGATTATCATTCACAACAATCTGCTTATCTTTTATTTTGACTTCTCTTATATGAACAACAGGGTCTGCCAGGCATTTTGCATAACCGTCATGAGAAGCTTTTATCCTCAAACCATCATTACAACTATACTCAATAAGCTTTGTATGCCCTCTCTTTGCTACACGAAATGCAGCCCATACCTCTGCGCTGTTTTTTCCATCGACTTCTACTGTATTGTGAGCTTTTGTCGATCTGCATGAATTGCGATCTTCACTGGGCATATATGTAAATACGCCACTATCAACAAGTATTTCCTTATCTTCGGAGTAAAGCAGAATACTCAGAGCATCTGCATGAGCGTGACCAAGATTGTAATCCGGACCATTATTGCCACAATCCATAAAGAAAGAATAGCTCTTTCCTCTCACCATAAATGGGTAATTAATAAAACCAGTATTTTCATACCTTATGCTCGAGTCCCATTCGATCTTTAACTTTCTATTTTTAAGCCAACTCCATCTACGTGAATAATCTCCTTTTTTTCCGTTAGGAGGAGTTGTTTCATATATATACTCAGCTGTAGAAAGAAAATCAGAAGCATCATAAAAGGGATAGTCATATGCCGAATCATTAAAAAGCGGAATCTTTCCATTAACTCCTATCATCCCATTTAAAAACCGATATGGTGCTTCCATGCACAAAGCAAGTTTTTCTGCATCCTCATCATCTTGAATCTTTAATACGGCATAACATTCAAAATACTGTTGAAGCGATTCAACATGATACGAAATACTCTGCTCATAATGGCCTCCATCCTGAAGAAACTGCTCATGGCACTCATCAAAGAGAATACTCTTTCCTAGTCTATAAAGGCTCTCGTCTTTCAAAAAAAACCCAGCATAGACAAGTGCTTTTGCTTCGCTTAACAAATGATTTGCTCCCAACTGGTATTCCATTGAGTCCTTCAATTCTTTAGCCTGAGGATATATCCAGCTTGCAATCTCTTGTTTTCGACTGTCATTACCATATTCAGAAACAAAACCTATCCAGTTTGTTATTCTTTCAGCGATAACATATGCATTCCATTTATCACCAATAATTAAGGCTCCACATTGCTTATGCCAATCTTTTATAAACTCAAAGCCCTTTTCTATATATTTCTCATTTCCAGTTGATTTATAAGCATCCGAGAGGAAAAGTAACCATCGGAATGAATTTAGCTTAAATGAAACTAATCTATATTCTTCACCTTTTAGATCCCAATCTCCAGAGAACTCGACCATCCTATCAGATACTATTGGTATCAATCCGTCACATATCTTTTCTGCTGTCAAAACCGCTTGCTCGTTTTCTACATCAACAGAATAATATGTGGAAAGAGAATTAGGCATAATCATTTCTTTTGGCAATATGGCTTTTCTCTTCTTTATCTTATTTCTAACTGTATAATACAAGCGATATTTCCACTGACGAAACGTCATATACCGCACAGTATTAAATACATTTAATACGTTCATCTTTTATTTCCTTGCCGCGTCTAGAATCCTTATATATTTTTTAGCAAGCTTAGTTCTCGAGTAGTGCTCTTCTACAGCCTTTCGTCCATTGTTTCCCATAACTTTGAGCTGTTCACGCCAGTTTTCTTTAGAAAAGAATTCATTTAATATTTTCAGATCATCTTCTTTATCGCCGACAAGAGCTATACCAGCATTAAACTTTCTGATAATATCGGCGCTCTCACCATCCGGGCCAATAAAAAGAATAGCAATACCCCTTCCCATAACCTGAAAAAGTTTTGATGGAATTGTGTACTTAAAACTCTCCGTTTTGCGAAGAGTTATTACTGATAACTGAGTATCATTATAGAATGGTTCAAGATCTGCTGCCGACATACCTGGAAGCATCCTAACATATGATACTTTTTGAGCAGCATATTCAACCTCTTCTTTTTGAGCTCCATCACCAATAATCAAATACTCTGAATCTACAACTTTTTCATTAATAGCCTTAGCGTAATCAAAAGTATCTTTTATATTCTGTGAAAGTCCAAGGGTTCCAAAATATGATAATGTAAATTTCTTTCCTTCATCATATACACCCTTTGATTTTTCAACATCCACGCCATTTGTAATTACTTCGATTTTATCTGCTGGAACACCATTTTCTATAAGGGTTTTCTTAAATCCATTAGTGACAACTACAATTTTTGATGCTTTTTTACATAGCCATAACTCCAGCTTTTTCATCAATATTACAGACATACTTTGGTATCTTTTTCCGGTTGCCTGCATCTGAACATATGTTATATCACGTATTTCAAACACAAAAGGAATCTTGTGTTTAGCTGCATATTTCTGAGCTAATAAGGCGTTGAATATTATACCTGAAGTTCCTAGCACCACATCGTATTTCTTTCCAATCTTTTCACTTTGAAATACTTCATTTATTCTGCCAAAGAAATAGTAGCTTAATGCATTTTCTAACCTATTAATCGTTGAAGTATTTGGAACAGCAACCAACTTACTACGTATAACCCTTACACCATCTATTATTTCTTCACTCAAAAGTTTAGCATCATAGCCATCAAAAATCTTTCCTTTCGGATAATTGGGATATCCTGTAAACACTGTCACATCGTGTCCCATTTCTTTCCACAGCCTAGAATTCTCTGTAGCTCTGAAAGATGGAGCTATTGACTCCGGGGTATAAAACTGTGAAAAGAACAATATCTTCATTTTATAATTCCTCAACAAATATTAATTTACTATCCGACAACCAGAACTGATATTCTATCCTTTATGAATACGTGGTTTTGCTATGTATTCCTTACACGAATCACTTATATTACCATTTCTAACTATCATATGGTTTTTTCGTATGTATCTAACCGTTTGATGTTAATACTTCAAACCCTACTTGTCAATCCACATGTCATTTTAGAGAATATTTCATTTACTGAATCTTCATATCATCGGAACCTTCAAAAGTCTAGTGATACACCTTTCAGAACACACATTATATAAATTTGTGCCCCTAATAGACATTAAGACTCAACGACTCAACTCTTCTATTATTCTTTCTGCTATTGCCTTCATTCCTTTATCACCAGGATGATTAGCTACACCGGAATGCTCTACTACATGCTCATTTCCTTCAGCGTCATAAACAATTGTTCCAAGTCCATAATAATATTCTTTGTTATCAGTGATTCCTTCCAGTGAAACAAATTCAGTACATGTTTTATCTACTGCAATTTTCTTCAGCTCTGCCCTATTGTCTATACTCCAAAAATCATCAACCACAAGGATTCTGGCATTTGGTGCTTTTTCTTTAACATATTTCAACAGTGATTCATAGTCTTCCTCATATGTACTTAAATCACTTACATTTTCAGCCAATTGAACAGTAACCAAATCCAACTTGGGACTCAAATAGTGATCCAAGTATTCTAAAGTTTCATCGCGATCATGACTGAGAGTTTCCCAAACACTAAAGTTATATGGCACACCCATAACATTCTCATTATTAGCCTTCAAATATTTAGTGTATGCTCAGTAACCGCCTGATTTTTTCAAACGACTACCTCATAAAAATACTTGAACCTTGAAAATATCAAAATCAATTTTTGGAACAAAGAAAGCCTCAAGAGGCAATCTAAGTTCATGGATATGATCGACAGGGCTATAGAGCTTCGACTTGTTTCTTCAAGCTTGGTCATGATAAATCCAAGACCATGACTATGTTTTGATAATGCAAATTTTCGCTCTACCTCAATTCTGTCAACGCTATCCACGTACTCTGTACGTTTATCGCTTGAAACATTCTTCCCTGGTCTTCCTAAAGCCGAGCCTGCAAGTCTTATCCCTCGAGATTTACAATACGAAAGGTTTTCTCTATTTCTGTAAATCTTTTCCGCAAGTACACGCTTGGGATAATGACCATTGTGCTTGAAGAATTTTTCAATGGCGGATATCAAAACCTCACACTCATTGTATGCGTCGAATGATATTTTTTCTAACCTGCCGAGACCATTTTCGATACTAAGATCAATCTTGGCACCGAATTCTACAGGAGCTTTGCTCTTGCCCCTGACTATAGGTCTCACATAAGGCTGGGATATGCTTACAATCCGGTCCTGAACAGTGTGAACATTGTTTTTATACATGTATTCCTGCTGTTCATACACTTTATCAATGACCGCTATTCTTTCCATCTGGTGCTTGTCAGGATAGTAGCCATAACTCATGAACCAGTCAATGTAATTCCTGTCACGCCTGATGTATTGGAGTTGTTTCTTGATTGCCTTACGTATTTTCTTGGAAGATCGTTTTTTACATTTAGCCAGGGCTAGGTAATCTTTTCTCGCATTATTTTTGTACATGCGAGGTTTTAAATGGTTTTACTCGTAACAGACAGATGAAATAATTGCTTCAAGGTTTTCTCTTGCTTCATTTAACAAGTTTATGTCCTGAGGAAATGCAATGTTCTGCGGAGCACATGTTGCATCAATTACCAGCGTGCCTTTATTTTCAGAATCACCACTTGATGAATCATCGCTATGATCATTTTCGCCTTCATCATCTTTGTTGTAATCGATGATTAATTCATTGATCTCTGCGAGCTTTTTATCAGTGATCCTTTTGCGAAATTCCACCATCAAAGATGGTGCAAATGGTTTGTCCAATTGAAATCTAGGCAATCCATTAAAATACTGGTAATACGGATTCTCTTGGATCTGCTCGACGAGTTCTCTGTCAGAAAAGCCAAACTTTTTTTGAATCAGGAGAGCCCCCAGTGCCATACGTAGTGGCTTTGCTGGCATTCCACAATCAGAAGGAAACAGATCTGCATACACAGCTTCTATTTCATCCCAGGGAATCATAGCAGCTTTTTTTATCCATTTATTCTCTGGATCAAGTTTTAGCCCCATTGGCTGATTGAAATCTCCGAGACTAAACTGATGATTTTGATTTTTCTTATACATGGGATTCTCCGCGAAAAGTGCAAGGTTTTTGAGAAATTATGATGTAATTCCCTGCATCAATTATCTCACGTATAGGCAAAAAAGTCAGCAATTTCAAGGTATTTTAGTTCTTGAGCATACACTATTTATCATAAATCGGGAATGTTCCTTTTGTTATAAAAAAACTATCATCAATCCAGATACTGTCCCTATGTGTTCTACAATCTCGTCTTTATCAAGTCTTCGCTCAGACAAATCAGTATATTGTAATTCGATGACTCTTTGATACATCTCCTAGACATTTCTGTTTCGTAATCGCTTTGACTCAAAATTTATTCTTTTATTGAAGTTATCTAACGCATTTCGATCAATAGAGTGTCCCCTTATATCATATCCGTCCCAACAGAATTGTTCATCAGATCATGGCATCCTCTTCACACTATTATCATAATACTTCAATCTCCCGGATTTCCATGCAAATTATTGATTTACACTTAAATTGCAAACTACCAAAATATTCGTGCAATTAGCGTCAGGCTGTGAACAACCTGACGTTGATTACAAAAATATTTTTGCAGTTCAAATATTATTTCCCGTATCGTCGAAATATCGCCCATATAGGTTTCAAAAATTTAATCAATAGATTCTTAAACCCTATAATTATTTTATATTTTTTGTATCTTCCCAATCCTTTCAATCCACATACGGTTTCTACTATTTTATCATCGTTCTCAAATGTAAATGTATATCTTTCACTTTGATCCCTAACTACGTAAAACCACCCCGCGCAGAATTCAAGGATTCCGTCTTCAATCACTTCATAAGTTTTTTCTGATATATATTTCTTATCCAAAAGATCGTCTTTTACCATGCCCAAATATATGCGAACAAAATTGTCAACAAGGTTGTAGCCACCTTTTTTTTTCAATTCTGCATTTTTCGCATAATAATTGTTGTCAACAATGTAATTTTCATAATTCATTATCCTGTGAAGATACGAAGTATGCGGATACATATAATTCGGTTTGATACCTTCAAGATCAATTCTCTCTAAATCAGATTTCCAGATACCAAACGCCGAGCTCCATGTTGCCTGGTAGCTTATAGATCTCATAAAATCATCATAACTGCTAAAAGTATCCATGCCTTGAACATCTTTCACTGCACCAAAGGAAAAAAATATATACGAGTTTGATCTTATAGCATCTTGAATCTGCGCAATCATTTTGCTAATCGCGCCCTCTTCAAAAATACTGTAATCATTGTGCAGCTTCAGATACTTTCCTTTGCCAAAATGTAATGCTTCAACAGAATTCAAAAAACCTTTGCAAAAAACTTTTTTATATCGAAGATTAGGAACATGCGAAAAATATTTTTCAACTAAATCTTTTGTTTCATCCGTCTCTGAATTGTCTGTTATACAAACCTCGTACATTTCTTTATCCGCATCCTGTATTATTATACTTTCAAGCAGTTGCTTCACAATTTTTTCTCTTTTAAATGTAGGTATGCAAATACTCAATAACGGTTCAGACATGTCCCTTATTCTCCTTCAATCCATTTTCATCAATATAGTCAACTCATTTTGGCACCTTTAATACCAGCTATCTTTTGTTTGAAGCTTAATATCAATTCCAACACCAGCTCATTTCTTCCCAAAATAACAATTATTCCATATGTTATCACGCTTAAAATAATGCTTGTGCTCGCTCTCAGCCAAAGATTGTCAATTATTGTGCATCCCAAACATATTAATATAATGCCCAGACACCCAATAAGCGGTGTAATCATCACGTAAGAGAGCCTTACTATTTTAATCCTTTTATCAACAATAAGATAAAGCATTATCATCATTAAAAAGGCACAAAATGTAGTTGTACCTGCTGCAGCTTTTGCACCATATAACGGGATAAAGACATAATTCATTATGACATTAACAATAGCAGTAATACAGCAAATCATCATAAATGATTTTTCCTTTTTTGCAGGAAGAAGAATGGAATTCCCAAGAAAATCACCGCCAAATAATGTAAAAATCAAACTAACCATCAATATTTGTAACACTTCAGCCGAATCAATATATTTATCGCCCGAAATAATAAGAATAATATCCTTTGACAACATGTATGTTCCTACCGCAAGGGGAAGTCCTAATAAGGCATTAAAAGCAAGAATTTTTCTTAGTAATTTATTAATCTTGTCATAATTACCTTCTGAAAAATAATAAGACATTCTCGGCAGGATTACCCATAAAAGCGATGATATCAACTGTGATACTAAATTGAACATTTTGTTCGCTGTAGAGTATATTCCAACTTCATAATCCCCGTGCATAAGTCCTAGCATAGTACTATCAACCGAATTAAAAATAGTATGTGCCAAAAGCATCACAAAGAGATAAAGAATTGGTGTCATATGCCTTTTCCATTCTATACCATTATTCAAATCCCATATCATTCGAATATTACAATATCGCCTTCGGTACCAAATGTTTACTATATTCGCTCCAGCAGAAGAAACAAGACTTATCACCGTATATTTTATGTAGTCTTCCGGTTTATGAACAAACATGAACATAAGTATTAAACTTATGAATTGGAAGGATATCGTTCTCAATGTTATAAACTTGAAATCCTCCATTGCAGAGTTAATCCAATCTGCTCCTAAAGTAGAGGCCACGATAGACAAACTTTGAATCACGATTAATAAACGGTAGTTCCTGAGCTTTCCACAAAAAATAAGTGTTACCGCCAAGAACAAATAAGCAATTATAGTAGTAACAATATTAATACTATAAATCTGACTTGCAGTATCGCTTAACTTCTCCTTATTATCCCGGGCAGCTGAACATTCCCTTATAGCATAAGTTGTGATGCCCAATGTTGCTAACAACGTAAAATACGACACAATGGATAGTCCAAAGTTGATCTTTCCTAAATAATCCGGAAGAAGAACTCTACTAATATATGGAAACGTTATTACGGGGAAAATAATCGATGATATTGTTTTAATCGCATTATAAACCGTGTTTTTCTTAATGCTAGTCCCCGCCAATTGCTATACCTTCCTTGTCATCTTCATTATATATAAAATGTCCCAAGTACTCATTTGAATCAAATTTATCTTTTTGAGGCAACCATGACAAATCTGTATCTTTAGTTACAGTTACATACATATCGTTTATATGATCTACAATCATATCTTTAGATATATTGCTAAAATCTACAGAAACCAGTTTTTCTATCACAGCTCTTGAAAACCTATATCGTATAATGCGGGCCGGAACACCACCAACTATTGCGTATGGCGGTACATCTGATGATACAACAGCTCCGGCCCCTATCACAGCACCCTGTCCAATATGTACCCCGGAAAGGATTGTTGCACCATATCCAATCCAAACATCATCGTCGACTATAATGTCGCCTTTAGAAATCCCCTCAAATGACTCATGTAATACCTTAACTCTAAACGGAAATGTACTTATCTTGTTCGTACTGTGATCTGCAGATACGATAAAACAAACCTGAGGAGCTATGGAACAGTAATTACCGATTTTTAATTTCGACTTATCATCAAAAGTAAGTACATTAAGTAAGCCATACGTATAATTCCCTATTTCTACAAGGCTATCATTAAACAAATCTCCTGCATAGGTCTCATTATGTCCATTCTTAGATCTCCATTTTTTGTTGAAACGATTTTTAGCCCATTTACTTTTTACAACATCAAAAAACATCTTTTATTCCCCGAGAGTCTCTTTTAAAGCTTCAAGATATCCATATTTGTACTTTTCATCCGGTTCCAGATAAGCCCCTTCAGCCCATTCATTCCATGCGTTTATGAAAATATATTTCTGATTATATTCATTTCGCACCTTGAAGAATAGCTTTCTCATATAGACCTTAAATTTTTGTGGTTCAGCACCTAAATATGTCAAACCATTCTTATTTCGGGGTGTATTATCCCAATCAACAAAAGCTCCGGCGATTAACTTCTCATCTTTCACTTTATAGTTAAGAATCTCTGCCCAATCCTCATCATAATTTCGTTTTTCAAGTATTTTACCCTCAGTGTTTTCTTTTATAAAAATCGAACGAACACTTTTCCCAAACTCGCGGAGTCTCAATGAAATCATTATTCTTTTTATGGTTTTAGCCAGATTGCCACGCCTTTCATTCATGGCATTTTCTTTTAAAAATCTCGGCTGAAACTGTATATAGTAATCAAAAATATCTAGTCCAACACCTTCCATATAGTACTTAGGATATTGGCAAGAAATACACAATTCACCGATGCCATTCATTCTTGCAGCATCTCTTATTTTACATATGTATTTTCTAAGATTAGGAATTAACTCAGGTTTGTAAACTATAAATAACGGTTTGCCATCAACCCTTATATATCGATCATCTTGAAAATAATCCTTCAGATAATTTATATGCTTTTCAACATCACCTAAATCATCATAATCCTGCTCTACGATAAGTTCATTGTTTCCACCGTCCCAACGTTTACTCCAGTTCTCATTGGCCCAGCAAATGCAAAACGGAATATCCACCTCTTTATCACCCAGCATCTTTTCAAGAGGTTTTTCGAGTAATAACTTTCCACCTTTAAACCAATAATGATAATAGCAGAATCCATATACACCATTTTCTTTTGCCAGCTTAGCCTGTTCCTTCATTACGCCATCATCCAACAGACAATAATAGTTATCATTCAACGGTATTCTGGGTTGATTATGACCTGTAAATAAAGGTTCAGCCTTTTTTACATTCGTCCATTCTGTAAATCCCTTTCCATAAGCTTCGTCATTTTCAGGAATCGTATGGAACTGCGGCAAATAAAAAGCAATAACTTTTATATCTTTATTCATGATCAAATCTCCCATTTATCAAAAAAATGCTGTATATGAATATTACTACCCAGTTTAACAGGACATTGTAAAAAATCCCCATTACAGCAAAAGCGCACCACAGCGGCCAGGCTATTCTTGCCCTCTTTCCGGCACTTAATACCTCACTAATATACCAGACATACCGCAGTAAAAATCCTACCAATCCATAATTCCAGAATATATTCATATAGTCGCATTCCAGAACCCATTTTAACCCTTCATACATTCCCAGGATTTCAGTCCCTATATATCCTGAGCATTCCGGCCCATAACCAAATAATATGTGTTTTAGTTCCGAAAAACGGATCGCTTCCGGAAAACAGAGCCAGTAATTAAAATGCGCCTGCGTTGAACCATTATTTTTGTAACTGGTTTTTTCCACATACAAAATAAGCTTTTCAGTCAATTCCGAAAAGATAGAACTGCCATTCAGGAACGCATAAGCTGAGAAGAGTACAATAGCAACAAATCCGATAGTGACCACCATAGGACGAATCCTTATTACAATCCCCTTATCTCTAACCTTTAAAAATAGTTCCGAAGCGGCACAAATCATCACGCCAAGAAATGCGGTTCTGCTTCCACACATTGCACTCATAAATAAGATCAGGAGTTTCACCGACCATTTTGAGGAAAGCATATAACCTATGCAAAGCAGTGGAGCCAGGTTCGATGGGTGCCAGCACATTCCAGTAAACAGTGCCCCCGAGCCCGTACCGACTATCGCGTTTTCTCCATAACCATACTCCACTTCCAAATGCAGTATTTCATCAAAAATAAACCTATTCAGATTGAGTCCGGTAGTACTGTTATAGATAAACTGAAGGTAACACCATACCAATTGAACAATGGCGGAATAGTACACTCCCTGCACATAATACTTGACCAGATATCTCCCGAAAAAACTGCAGTTACCTATAAAGAAAAAAAGAAATAACACCTCCCATATGATGCGAACTTCCTCACCGTTACGAAATACTGCAGGCAGATTACCGGAAATACAGATAGCCACGCTAAGAATGGACGCAAGAAAGATAAGAACAGGATATATTATCTGCTGATTACAGACTAAGTCCTTCCCTCGATCCTGCAGTATCCGAAAAAATGCAAGCATTTCCACCAGTAATATCAGATAGGTAAATACCGTATTACCGGCAAACATAAGGATCGACATCGGTGACAAAATGCCAAAAAGAAGCATCATAAGTTCGTCTACTGTAAAATCCTGAATATCCTTTTTTTGTGGAAACCAAGCTTCCCTAAGCTTCTCATACATAACGGTCATCTCCACAATATAACCTGAGAAACAGTCTTTTGATATTTAGTAATATATTCCATGGTTTTTTCCAAATCCTGATAAGTGGTTCCTTCAATTGCAACCAGCAACGCAATCATATCTGCACCCGACATTTTTTCTAGCGCTTCAATATCCGAATTGCATACACTCCCTATGTGAACCTGCTCAAGACCTCTGTTTTTCAGTGCACCTATGAGATTTTTTGCAACTGTCTGCCGCTCATCGTTTATCTCCAAGCCTGCTAAATCTACATAAAGACTCTTATAGTCTCTACATTTCATGGCAAGTTGGAGATCAGTGGCTGCCTTTTCAAACAATGTTTTATCACAGTCTGCCCGAAGCACCTGATTCGAAACAGGGATTTGCTTGATAATAAAACAGTCTGTAGATAATATCTTTTTACCGAAAGAAGCACGCAAAACTATCCATCCTGCATCAGCGATTATTGCCACAATCATTGCCAGAATGAAATACTTGATAAACGCCTTAACCTTGTCAGAGAATGAAATCCCCCCTACAGATTCGATGGTTGTCTCTTTAATATATCTCTCTTTGTTTCTCTCGTTTGTTGCTATCTGCTTCTTTGTATCCGCTAATTTTGAGTTATAGGATGTCAGATTGTTAAGAGCAGAGTTCTGCGCATTAATAATTGAAACATCTGTTTTTACAGAGACAGTCTCCGACAGAATCCGATATTCAAAATTTTCTTTTTCACGTCGTATATCCTCTGCCCAATCAATAAATATTTCTTTTATAGAATCCTTCATCTGTTCTACAATTTTCCTGTCATAGTGAAGAGCAGTAACCGTAATGACAGTTCCATTATTTGTGGCAGAAACAATCTCTTTTAGATACTCTTCGTCGACGCTATCCAGTTTCGAAGATAACCGAGAACGAAAAGCACTACTATTTAGGTAATTAAGCGCAGGCGCTACATGGTTTCCATCAAAAAACTGTATCTGCAGCTCACCAAATTGAACCTTATTTCCATCCAGTTTCATGTAAACAGATTCATTGCAGTACTTATTTTGGTCATCATACTGTTTTTGAATCGTAGTCAGATTTGCTTTTAACGTTTCTTCATTTTCATCAAACTCTGCAATCTTGCTGTCGTACTCCGCCATATCCAATTCATACTGATCTGTTGCTTCTGCCAGTTGACTTTTCATGCTCCTAATGCTGAATACAGCCAAAATAGAAAACAAAATAACAAAAGCAACCATAAATAGTATCAATTCTTTTTTCTTCCTTAAAATGGTTTTAAAAATGGAATTCAGCGTGATGATCCGCATGTCAAGTCTCCTTCTAATCTTCTCTCAAAATACATGAAGTAATATTTTAAATCGTATTGATAACGTCGTCCTATCCATAAATTTGTCATGTGAGTCTTTATGTCTAAGAAGCTTAATTGTATTTCTCCAACTCTTTTTATAATCCTTCAAAAGAATTAAATCCGACAGATAGCAATCCTTTATTTTTCCATTTCGGATAAACTGCCGTGCCATTTCGCTCAAATCATAATCGTCCTTATTTATAACAAGTTTAATTTTCTCCATAATCCACCGATGCGGAATTATCTTTTTATGGCCCTCTCCTACAACATTATTCCCATGTATCCTGTGAATAATTCCGGATTCTTCATCGTAACATATCTTTCCAATTGAAGAGCAATACGAAAGAACCATACTGTCATGCATCATAACATTATCCAGATCCAGATTTTTCAACTCCTCCATCAGCGCATTATTAAATCCCATTGTACATCCAGGTATTTGGTTATAAAAGATCACTTTAAGCGGACTAAAGGACGGTGTCTCTTTAATAATTTTTGTTCTTTTCTGCCTTGGGTCGTCATTACAGATATCATAATTTGTACAATAGCAGGCTGGTTCCGGCATTTTACTTAATTCTGATACAGCACGTTTTATTTTATTGTCATACCAGATATCGTCCTGATCTGAAAAAAAATAGTAATCAGCTTTTTCGGCTTCTCTGATAAGTGACAAAAAACTCTTTTGAGGTCCTATATTTTTCCCCTCAATGATTTTTATGATTCTTTTCTCATTCTGTGGATAATTACGTGCAACATCTATAGTTCCATCCTTTGAACCATCATCTCTGATCAGTAAAACAATTACCCCTTCATAGTCTTGCTTCATTATTGAATCTATCTGCTCTGCCAGAAATGTCTCCCCATTGTATGTAGACATTAAAATGACTACCTTTTCCATCTATGTTCATCCTTTATTATGTATTACTTTTTCACAGGCACGTTCATTTATCAATTATTTCAAGGATATAAGCCCAGATCAAAAACATATTCTGCCGTATATTTTCCACCATTCAGTGAATAACTAAATTTAGAGCCTTGTGTGATCGAGCTTATAAAATATTTACATTTCGACAATAAAATCATTTTAGCTAAATACTTTTGACCACGCATTTTTTTATCTTTTTCAAGTACGTTTGATCTGCTAAGCACGTCCTTCCCATTGTAATTACGTATAAAAGTATCATATGAAACAATCTTTATAGTTTTACCATACTGTTCGACTAGTTCATCATAAATATCTCCATCCTCCGTAACCAAAAAAACGGGCGAATGATAATTATTTAAAAATGACGAAATTTGTTGCTTTATCATCTTGACATCAGGCTGAATATACTCTCCGGATGGGCGTAACTTCACATAATCTGTCCCCCGAATATAAACCCCTATACAATTATCTATATCAAGTAATTGAGCTTCCTTTTTCACAATTTCATTTACTTCATCACAAAAAGTCAAATTGTTTATCAGAAGTTCATGACTAGCTTTCAGTAGCTCCTTTTTGTGAAATATTTCTGCACTAAAAAGCCCCAAAGAATTCAAATCTTTGAACGTCCATCCGGACAAGTATACATTTTTACTACTATATACCTCTACTTCATCAATATTTGATGGCTGTTTAAAAAACCAATTCCATACATTATTTTTACCATCATAATATTGCGTTTTATAGTTTTTCCAATCCACAAATGGGACATACCCTTTACCTTTAGCGTAATCCACATACATAACCTGCCTGTATATCAGAGAAAGTAGTCCTTCCACTCCATCTTGATAATCTGGTTTTATAATATAAATCACTTTATCTGAATTATCATTTCCGTAACTTTTCTTTTTTTGAATAATATCTCTTCGCGCAAAAAAATAATAAAAGTATTTCAGTTTATATCCTAAAAATCTATGTTTCCGATGAAATCTCAATCCAACCGGCATATGTATTAATCCTTTCGATTCATCATCTCACCGACAATTTTTTCAAATTCGTTGCAAAACCTCTCGTTATTGCTCTCGATACTATTATGCATCTTTTTAACTATCTCTTCATAGTTATTAAGTGTCTCTCCAAGCATATCAACATTTTCAACAACAATGATATTCTTCTGCCTATCAGCAACAGCACGAACAAAGGTAATCTGATGGTTATTAACATGTTCCCCAAACCCATGATTCCTTGGTACCACTATAGGAATCTTTCCTATCTGTAATGGCATGATAAAAGAGCTTGGACCTCCATGTGTTATTACTATTCTTGCATCATTGACCAGTTCAAGCATTTTTTCATACGGATATAACTTGCTCCATAATGCCTTTTTCGGCTCATATGTACTAAATCCCGTTTGAATCACAACATCTTCATCATGATCTTCCGCCCATTTATCCATGTACTCAACAAGCCTGTTAAATTGTTGCTCATGTGTTCCCACGGTTACAAAAACCATTATTTTATCCCTATCTTTCTTTATTTACGTCAAATGTATATATCAATCTATACAGCAGTCACCGAACATCTTGAGTTTACATTTGCTAAAGTCTTTTGTTTCCTCAATGCAATCAAATGAACATTAAAAGATAGATCCCAAGTTAACTGCTTTAGGATATACTGTTTTCATTTCATCCCATTGAACAATAAATCTGTCAGTGACTGGATAGCAGAGTTTTCCGGAAACAGTAGACTTATCGATTCTATCAAAAACTTCTATATATACAGTTTTGGCACCCATAAGTTTCCCAATCCAAAAAAACGGAATTGCTGGAGCCGCCCCTGATGTTATTATTATGTCCGGACGTTCTTTACTAAGAATCTTAACGGCTCTGTAGGCATTTATAACAAAAGCCTTAAAACTGCGGTTAGAAGGATAGTATACAGGATAAAACTTTTCCCCTTTCAGAAGGCTTCGTGCATCTTCCTTATCAAAAGTACACCAGAATCGTTCTTTATCTTGCCAAAATGGCTTTAACATATATAAATGAGTAAGATGGCCACCTGACGAACCCACAAAACAAATTTTCATAATATAATCTCCACGATAAATCCTTACATATTTTACAAAAATGCGATTCTTGCCTAGAAAAATTTATATCATTTATGTAACTATAGCCGCTACACAAGTCAGACATTTCGTTTCTATTATTATACTTTTCTTTGTCGCTACATTTTTATTTATACTTGTACTTCATATTATTATGCTTAACTTATAAATACTAATACCCTTCTCTTCTCTTGTCAATCAATCATACAACACTCAACCCCCGGGGCATACTACACCCATCCCCCCGTGTATCACACATTTCCGTCACTACCCTTTCACCTCATATTTTTTTAGTTCTTCTAAAAAGTAGTCTAAATCGCACTTCTGTACTGAGGACACATATGGGTTATGGCAAATAAACTTAAATCCTTGCTCCTTTATAAACATTCCGTACTGCTCATGTCTATGGAAATATTTAAATGAAAGCATCTCAAGCGTATTTACACAAATATCGTACATTCTTTCCAGATCTTCCAATTTAATGCTGAACTTCTTCAGTACATCCAATTCGTCTGGGTCATAATGGGCAATATAGTGATTCCTTATGTTTTCAAATTTATCCCTGTAAGACTTCCCCTCATTCATAAGATCCTTATGCTTTTTACTTGTTAATATGTTTTTTACTTCGTCAACCTGATGATAATTCTTTCTTATCCAATTTTCGAGATATGTGAATCCAAAGTTTTTTTTACCATTCGTTACTGTAAACATTTTTGCAGTTACTGAAACCATATCTAAAACCGCCATGGTTGTATAATGATTTAAAAAGATAGTTTGTGTTGGAAACATACCCCTTTTGGAATATTCATCAAGTGCAGGAACAATCTTCGTCAAATACGCCAAGTTTTTGCTAAATAATATAAGTTCATTTTTAATAAACTCCAACATATCTTCATATGTTTTCCAATCTTTTTCCGGCATAAAGTTCTTATAATAATCCGGAATGCCTTTATCAAACTGATTCTTAGTTCCTAACGTTATAAACCTATCCATATCCGGCCAAATTCCATCAAGCGGAGGGTCATAGCCTGTATTGCTTTGTTGTTCAGAACTGTCATTCATTTCCTTCTTTAACTCTTCACTCCAGTATGGTGAATTATCAAGAATTATACGCGCCGGTCTCTTCCTTTCCCACGCTAAATCTCTTTCTTCCAAGATATCCGTATATTTAAAATCATTGTCGAGACCATTCCCACTCCTTTTCTTTATATATCCTTTCTGGAATTTCCGCAAATTTGAATTAGAAAAATTCGCATTTGGATCTCCTATATCATTTAAGAATTCATCAAGAATATCAAGGAACCTATTAAGTATTGTTTCTTCATTAAAATCTTCTCTGAAATTCTTTGACATCTCTATTCCACTATATACCAATTTGTTGATATCATCATCTGTAATCATGATTTCATCTCCATCAAATGAATTAGACATTATTATTCCTCAAAGAATAAACACTTTCATCCTTTTTGTTCTTTGGACACCCTTTCAGTCTCTTTTGCGTAATCGTAATCACCTATTCCTATTGACCTGCTCTATTATACATACCATATATACTAAAACATCGTTCTATCCTACAGTCACCAACATCTGTGCCTTATTATCCCCAAGTTCGTAAAACTTCTGTCTTAACTCCCTGCGGCTCACATTACCGTAATACTCTTCGCCACATTGTTTGATCTTCCCATTCCGGAATAACCTATCAATTTCTTTTATCAGATCTTCTTTACTGACACAAATGGCTATATCTCGAATACTACCGATTTCAAGTCTATATGCCTTTGTCTCCTTGACTCCCCTATATAACGCAATCCGCCATTCTTTTTCATTCTTGTGATTGTCCATCTTTTGAAAACAGTCCCTATGAATCTTGATTGATGACACAAAAGGTTCTGAATTCATATCTACCGGTTCAGATTCAAACAGCAAATGATGCTTTTTACTCATAATGTCAGCGTTTTTCGGTGTCCAATATTTAACATTTCCGCACAGAAATAAATATCGTTCCTTTTCCGCCGCTCTCATAATCCTCCTGAGAAATTCATTCTCATCAGTGATGATAATAACAGAGTCGCCAAAATCATCCATCTGAGGCACATCATAATGAACCATCTGACCAACATCCGAAAACGCTTCAAACTGGTATTCTAATCTGTACATACACATTACATTACAGTACTTATAGCCAACCGCTCTATAAGCAGTGTCTGTAAGAGCATATTTATCCAACTCATTATCAACTGTGTTTCCTATTCCGATAGAGCCTTCAAACATGTCTTCCTGCGGAACATGGCTTTGGAGAGCGGTTATTGGAACTCTGTCTTCTCCAGGATGAGATAACAGGTAATCATTGATTTTTTGATTTCTATATTCATACCAAAAATAATGAAGAGTATTCATGTAGAGAGATCCTCTTAGGAAATCCTCAACATAATCCGTGAATTTCAAAAGTATATGCGACATTTTTGCCTCTTCTTATCATATACACTTTCATAGTTGGTATGATTATAACGCTAGAAGCTTATTTTTCCTAGGCTCCCTAGCATCTACCACAAAACCCCGGAGAATACCACTTTGTCATTCTCCGGGGTTAATTATGTGAATTATTATGTTGTCTGGATAGTGTTCACTCTGATCCTTTCCTCATGACCACTGCCAACACAGTTTTCACAAGTATCTGAAAATCCAGCCATAGGCTCCAGTTGTCTATGTACTTACAATCAAGCCTTACTACTTCCTCAAAATCTGTGATGTCAGATCTTCCGCTGACCTGCCACATACCGGTGATACCCGGCTTCATGCTAAGTCGTCTCTTATGATAGTTAGAGTATTCCTTAAATTCGTTTACGGTTGGCGGTCTGGTTCCAACCAGTGACATGTCACCGAGGAGAACGTTTATAAACTGAGGAAATTCATCCAAGCTTGTCTTTCGGATGAACTTACCCACCTTTGTGATACGGGGGTCGTCCTTCATCTTGAACATGAGACCATTCATCTCATTATTCTTCATAAGTTCAGCCTTACGCTCCTCCGCATCTATGTACATGGAGCGGAATTTGAACATCTTGAAACGGCGGCCATTCTTTCCTATACGTTCCTGAGCAAAGATTATGGGGCCGGGTGAGTCCATCTTGATAGCGATGCCTACGAAAACGAAAAGTATCGCTGCGATACAGGTTCCTACGAGACCTCCCAGTATATCGATGAGTCTTTTAGCGTATTCATATCTAAGCTTAATAACCGGTGGCTCAAGAATTGCCATAGGGTATGTGCCAAAGTATCCGAGACCCGACTCAATCTTCGGGATGTATTTCTGATCTTCACTCTTAAGCTTTGACTCAAGATTCCGAAGTGAGGTGAGACCCAGGTGTACGGAGATTCCCATCTGAGCAAATTCTTCCACCATAGATGTTATCTTCTCAGAGTTCTCATCTTCCAGGATAAACAATTCATCTATGGCTCCGACTCTTACTACATTGACTATCTCATCCCTATAAGCAACTACCGGTATATGGTCGATTTCCTCTCTTGTAGTCTCGGACCACATTCTTTTTCCGGCATCGGCAGCAGTCTTACCACTTATGATTTTGGTATCCGCTGCTATTCCCACAGTACCGGAGCTTCCCTCGTCATCTGTAAGCATAATACCGACTATGCGTCTGGACCAATCGTTTTTCAAAAGTTCTGATGCTCTATGGGCATTTTTTCTTTCTGTAATAATAGCAACCAATGTAGCAGAATCCGATTTATAGAACCTGCTAATTACTATTCTTTGTACAACATATAAGAAAATCGTCAGGATCACAAAATGAAGTGCTACTGTTGCCACAAAGAAGTATCTGGATCTGGTTATATCGTTCTTCTGAATAAGAAGAGTTGTTGCCCAGATGCCAACGAAATAAACTGTGCTTTTAAGTCCCGAGCTTACATAGTTTAAGAAATGTTTCCGTTCAAAAGAATATTTTCCGTTCAAAAGCGACAATGACATGGCGATACATTCCGCAATTACTGCCGGCATAACTGCATCAGTCCAAAGATTCATTTCCAGAACTGCGGGCGTAAGCTTCGAGTACATTCTCAAAACATATAGAGATCCTGCACTTGCCAGAAAGGCGGTAAGGATATAGATAACGATGGTTATAGCTAATTCAAGTTTCTTTCTTTTCATAATACTAAAAAGCAGAGAGCCTAAGCTTCCTGCTTTTATTCTCCCCTCAATGTTAGATTCATTCTAACATGATTTAATAAAAAAATACGTGTCAGTTTTTTTAACTTTTAGGCCTTTGGAAGCCATTTTGTTAAGAGTTGGTATTGATCAATCTTATAACCTCTTCAAAATCCGTAATATTTATCTCCTGCCCATCCACCACTGATGAAGCTCCATTAAACTTTCCATATGTTGCAGTGGGGTAGTTTTTTTTCAGAATTGTTATTCCATAGCCATCCTTGAGATCAATCAATGCTCTGTCTGCCTGCATCTGGTGCTTTAAACTATTTAAGAATATTTTCCAATCATCCCTAGTTACTTCCTTCCCATCTAAATCAGCTTTATCAATACTATATTTATATAGCTTAAAACCTTTTCCTGTTTCATTCTCTGCCGAATAATAATCTGCAGTCATGCAGTTCATATACTCTTCGTTTACAGTATCCTCTGCATTAAGCAACATCGGGCTGAATTTCAGATTATCCACAGAAGAACCAGGGCAAATGACCATCTCACAATATAGTTCCATACCAGAGTCTCTGTCCCAATGAAATGAAGCATTGTCAGGAAGGGACGCAAGTGTGATATATTCGGCATCGCCATCGGACGTTTGTTTCACACCTGTCATTTTTATATATACACTATTTACTGAAGAAGCTCCTCCATCCGAAAGAACATAATCACCGGAAGGCAAATCAAACCCCACACCTCTGGGTGTTATAGCTTCATAAGAGTTAGATTCCCATGTATAGTTGCTTGAAAACAAGAACGTACCATCTGCATTCACTATAACAGAATAACCCGGACCTCTATTTCCCGATTTAAGATAATTTGTCAAAAGGTTTTTTGTCCCGTTTTCAGATATCTCTTTACTTTCATACAGTTTTGATGGGTTATTTAAAATATCATAGTAACCTTTATTTCTTCTCTCCGGTAAAAAGAAATCATCTATTCTACCTGAAAACTTATTATTAAAAAATAATGTAATTGAGCCTAAAATAATCAGAGCAAAAACAATTATATCTATAACCTTTAATTTCGTATCTCTTCTCATGACTCTCCCTTTTCACTTCCCTAACAGTTTTGACTTACTCAGCTTATTTATGGCACAAAAGTCCGGAATTGTATATTTTTTGATGCTCTACTTTCTTGTTTTCATTCCAAAAAGATCTCTAACCGGGTTAATCCTTGACAGAATCACCGTTGTTCCTATGATCCATAGGAACTTTAAGCTCATTCGTACGATAAATCTTGGTACTCTTCCGTACCCCTGATCATTCATTAAATCATTTAAGATATTCCATGGGAAGAAAGATAGTTCCATCCAGTGCGCAAGAAGCATGATAATGCTGTTCCTTCCCAAATAGGCGAGACCTCTTCCCAAAATCCAAAATCTCTTCTCTATTTCCTTACATATCACTATGAGAACATAGCAAGCGCACAAGCTACCGATTACATCAAGGATTCCGCGTCCGATATCACTGTGAACCAGCCAGAAGGACTGAAACTGCATCATGAAATTGATCCAGGCCCCCAGAGAAATCATGAAGAGAGAAATCTTCAGTTCATCCGAAGCCCTCTCATAAACAGGTTGTATTTCTTTAACGAGGTAACCCACATACATAAAAAACACAGAGCAGCATCCGGCCTGTATGCTAAGCGGAAACCAACAGATGACCCTTGTGTAGTATCCAAGCGCAAAAAGTATTCCTACCGCAAAGATACGGTGCACGGGCTTCATTTTTAAGACCAGATTCAAAAAGATATTCCCCCAAAAGCTGGCCAATAAAAACCATATGGCACCGATACCGATTATAACGAATGGTTCCGAATACTGGTCTCCTGCACCATATAGAGTTGCAAAGCCCCAAAACTTCAGTCTATCAAATATAAGTTCAGGATGCCCTTTTAAAATCTGTAATACGCAGGATGTTATTATAATAATCAAACATGAAGTATAGTAGGGAACCAATAATGTGCGGAATCTTTTTTTAATTACCAGAGTAAGTGTCTCACCTTCCTTCGTAAAATAACCTGTGATGAGCCAGAAAATCGGCAGATGAAATGTAAAAACCACTCTGTTGATCGTCCAGATTCCCACATGTCCACACACAACAGCTATAATGGCTATCCCTCTCGCGATATCAACGGATATATTTCTTGATGAACTCATACCTGATCAACCTTCCCTTTCATATTTTGTCATTTACTATCCGACGTCTTTCTCCCTGCTTTTTGAAATGCCTTCCGATGATTAAAGACTGTTAAATTCACGTTCTGAAATGCCGGTCCTATGATAAGTAAAAGTGAATTAAAGTATGCAAGATGCATTTTATCTTCGAAAAGCCCATGCAATGCCCACAAAGAAAGCATCCATAACCATAACCTCATTTTTTTCTGATAGCAATAAATCATAGCCAAGGTGATCAATACTATTGATATGACAGAAAAAACTATCCCATACCGTATGAGAAGCTGAATGTATATATTATCCACATAGTCGTAAGCCCCCTCTGACTTTTCGCCAAAAGCGTTCACTCCCGCTCCGACAAAATACATCCTTTGTCCCCAAACTTTGAATCCGTATTTCAAAAATCCATCATACTGAAATCCCAGTCTTCCGCCGGTCTTAAAATCCAGTTCCTGCATCCACTTTACCGAATTATCATAATTAAAAGTGAACCACAAACTTATAAACAGGCATATCGGATATATAACTACTGCAATTCTGTCGATCACTTTCCAGAGGATAAAATCAGTGGTCAAAATCTTCGGACAGATTTTTATCAGAAGCATCACCAAAGCAACCACTATCGTCACAGCTCCTGACAGTTCAGCCTTACACCACCTGTAAAAGGTGACACCGAATAAAAAAACCAATGCTATCTCTGTAAAAGAAACCTTTTCATTTCTCATTACAGCAAGCATCATAGCGATGTTCAAGATATAGCAAGGAATGATAAGAGGATAGCAGAACCCAAAACTATGTCTCCATATTCCATCTTCAGGGTAATTGTAGTTCAGTATATAACCTTCTCCCGACGCCCAGAATGCAGCGATGATAAGTACTGTGGTGATGGCAGCGACAAGCTTGAAGGTCCTATGGAGATCAATACTTCTGCCTGCAAATATAAGCATAAACATGCACATCTGTATGGATGAATCATTTTTCTCTGCTATATACCAGAATAAAAGACATATCGAAAAACCTATATATTCTCTTAAATCATATTTTTTCAGGCACAGAAACCTGATACCCTCTCTAAGCATCAGGATCCCCAGTATCCCTGCCAGAATAAGCACGTTTACTTTTGGTGTCAGGAAAATCATGAACATAGATGAGTATATGATCATGAAAGAAAAGTACATAGCTGCAGCAAGATAATACATATACTCTGTCAGTTTCTCTATTTTATTTTTGTACGGCTCCCTGAGGCTGATCAGCCCTTCACCCGACTTCCCTAACTTTATCATCTGTATTCTCTCTTTCATCTTTATAAGGATTCCATGCATGTTTTCAAGAAAAAAATCATCCCTTAGCATAAAAAGCATCGCAAAATAAACAACAGCCCCCATTATTACCAGCATAAAGGTATGAACTATCGACGGAATCAATCTGTTTCCAACGAATACAAGGGAGAGAAGCATCGCTCCTCCTGCGATCAGATAGTTTCTGCCTGATGCAATTATCCTTCGGAAGGAAAGTTCTTTTCGCACAAGGTATATCTGAAGAACTGTTACGACTGTTTCTGCCATAACAGATGCAATGGCAGCACCCGTAGATTGCAGCATCCTGATAAGAAATATATTGGATAAAAAATTCACTGCCGCACCTGTCATCACAGTGACCGTCAAAAGATTTTGCCTTTTTGTAGGAACAAAAAACTGAAGGCCCGTAACATTATTGATCCCTATATCAATTATCAGAAAACTCAGGATTCCTAAGAGCGGAATCACCTTTTCGTATCCCTCTCCAAAGAACCAGGGCACAAAATTGGATGCAGTTCCTATCAGTCCAAAGCAAAGAGGGACTCCCAAAAACCATACAAACCGGTAACTTCGGTACAGATAGAACTGTACTTTTTCTGTTTCTCCTCTTCCGAAATGATAACCTATACGGGGGATCATAACAGTTCCCAGTGATGTCACTACAGTCATAACCATCTTGGAGATCTTGACCGCCTGTTCGTAGTATCCATTTTCAAATCCGCTCTCTGTAATGACACCGATCATGGTTTTGTCCAAAACGGTATAAATGTATACAGCAGCAGTGGGAATAAATAGGGATATGGCGCCTTTGATATTTCGAAAGGGCTTTATCAATTTTAGGTTTGGTCTGTCCACATATTGCGGCACATGTATCCACATGGAGATATTGCTTATCAACAGAAAAAAGGCACTGCCGAAAACATATTTCAGGATATCATCCTTAGTTTTTACCACCGCAAAAATATAGGCGATACTTATACCCTTAAAAAATATGTTCTTTAATGCAATCTTTTCAAACTCTTCCATTCCCTGAATAAGCCACACTACATCCACTGTTATGGCAAGTATGTTGAAGGAAAGTATCAGATAAAGACTGCTGTTTTTCTGAATCAGCGCAAATATAAGGTATACAGCCAAAACTATGCTGCTTATGATGATCTGTAGGATCTTCGTTTCCCAAAAGACTGCTGTCAGCTTCTCCCTGTCATCCTGAACATAGGAGATCTCTCTTTGTCCAAATGTAGCTGTCCCCAATGCAGCAAATAAAGTAAAGTATGCAACTATAGACTCTGCAAAGCTTACTGTTCCAATTCCATCGGGTCCAAGGATACGTGACAGATAAGGAGTCGTGATCAAGGGTGTCAGCAGTAAAAGCACCTGATATATCATATTGTAGATATAATTCTTTTTTATGCTCTTTTTATTAATGCTTTTCTTGGGCATTTATCTTTCCCCTTTATAACAGTATCAATCTTCAGGCGGCAGAAACAGAGCTTTATGTTCTTCATAATACTCTCTCATGGCTTTATTCTGTCCTCCGAAGGACAGATGTCCAACAACGATGTTATGTGACACCATAACCGGTCTGGAATTCAAAAGACAGTATGTGCAGATCTGCTCCTCGTCTTTTCCCATATCGGAACCTTTACC
This sequence comes from Lachnospiraceae bacterium, assembly GCA_015057945.1. Taxonomy (GTDB): domain Bacteria; phylum Bacillota; class Clostridia; order Lachnospirales; family Lachnospiraceae; genus Oribacterium. Next base: position 40,746 of record SVDD01000021.1, read on the forward strand.
GACATGAAAGGAATTCATATCCTTCCATAGCTTCCTTTCAAAAAGGATGGCTCCTATACTGAATCTTATCGGGCATGGCTCTGTCTCCATCTGCTCTTTGGCTAATGTCCTGTTCATTTCATCGATTCCGGGAATTTTATATTTCTTTCCGTCCAATACCACTTCCTCGCCCCACATGAATCTGGCAAGTTCAGGACTTGATTCTATATTTCTATCAGGCCCTGCTGCTATTTTGATATCTCCAAACAGGGATCTGAATACATCTTCCAGTCCTAATTTTCGTATTATCTTAACATGACCGTACCCGTTTACAGGAATCAGCGGGGCCAGAACCCCCACATTATAGTCCGTAGATTTCTCACAGGACTTATAAGCCTCGAACATTCTTTCAAAATAATTCTCTGTGATAAAGATATCTTCATCAAGTTTGAAAATGTAGTTTGCAGCTTTGTGAAGATCTATAGCCATATTCTGCGCAAGGGCTACGTTATTTCTCTGAGTGCTGAGATACGACCAACCATTTTGTTCACATAAGCTGTTTATCTCATCGGACCACTTTCCGGATGTGATGATACACACATCCAGATCCTTTGAGGCATATTTTTTCAGCCTTCCCATCACTGCCGGAATTAGAAAATCCTTATATCCCGCGAGAACCATACACAGTTTATCACAACCCTTTGAACGATCGATGAACCTGTGCTTTCCTGTCAGATATTTATGCTTATAGTAATTCTTTTTAAATGCCCGATACATCCTTCTTGTAAATCTGTTTGAATCGAGTAAAGCTTTGATACCCACTTCCTATTTTCCCTCCTCGTACAGATTTTTCATCTATACCTTATTCATAACGTCTTCTAATCAGATTTGACATAACGTTATACAGCAAAAACCCTGAAGCTCTTATAATTCTTATCTTTTTATTCGAGCCTATAAGCCTGTCGATCTCTGTGTACTTATCTCTGAGTTCCCCGTCAAATGCCTTTAGCTCCGCCTTTGCTTCCGGGGTGCCGGTCACGAGATAAGCTACAAATACGAGATCTGCAATGAAGACAAGCCCCTTTTGAAGCAATTTTAGTTTTGCATTACGGGAGCTGATGATGTTGGCATTACCGATGCCGGCATAGTCAGTGTCGACTTTCCCGGCGCCGATATTATCACTGTCGTCATTTTTTGAGCTGAATTTTCCAGAGTTAGTATATTCGGTGTCAGCTTTTCCGCTTACGGAGCCATAATCACTATCCGCGCCAGAAGTATCCAGGAATTCTTTATATATCCGGTACATCTTTGACAGTACCTTTACGGTATCTGAATGATGCTTTTTAAGTCCTTCCGCACCTACACTTTGTCCTGTGACTCCAAGATGATATATGTATATGTATTTATCATATCTCTGTATAGAATCAGCTGCCACGATAGCCTTAAATACATATTCATTGTCTGTATAATAGCACTTTTCTGTTATCTCGAAGCTGCTATTCCGCATTCTTTCCGTCCTCACAGATATCCCATGCATGTAGATGTCAGCCTTGTCATCAAGATCTGTGAATGTACAGACTTCTCGCCCGACTTCAGGGTGATGGCTCACGATCTCATCCTTATCGGGATACCGTTTGATAAAAGGAGTCAAAACCAGATCCGCCTCGGAATCCTTCAGAAAAGAAAGATAATCCCTGAGGTTCTCTGTAGCAAATGCGTCATCCCCGTCCAGAAGCCTGAAGAACCTGCCCTTGGCCGTTTTGAGGGAAGCATTGACAGTGGAGCCCCATCCTCCGTTTTCCTTATCGATGACTCGAATGGTCCCGGGATAGCTTTCTTCGTACTTTTTAACTATGTTGAGAGTTCCGTCTTTTGAGCCATCATTCACAACGATGACTTCAAGAGCATCGAGAACCTCCTCCGGCACACTCTTCACCAAAGAATCCAGCGTTCTCTCAATCGTGCTTTCAACATTGTATGCTGCCACCGATACGGTGAGTATTTTGTTTTCGCTATGGGCTTTGGGGACGGGGTTCGTGGTCCATTTTTCAATTCTCATATCAGCATACATATTTTCACCACCATTTCTTTAGTCAAGTTGGGCCTAGGGGACGGGGTTCATGGCCCATTTTTCAATTCATGTTGCACTCGTCTCCCTTTAAAGTTATAATCTACCAAGTCAATGTCTTGACAATCTATATTCTTACATCTTCTAGGAGTTGATTTATGCCAAGAAAAGCCAGAGTCTTGAGCTCAACCGGCATTTATCATATCATACTTCGTTCTGTCAATCAGCACATCATATTTGAAGAAGATTCTGATTACCGGAAATTCCTTTTTATCCTTTCCGATTGTAAAAAGAAATATGATATTGATATATATTCATATTGTCTCATGGACAACCATGTCCATTTACTGATTCGTCTTCCGGATGACAAACTATCTAGTTTCTTCCAAAGCCTCGGAACGATATTTGTCCGTTGGTATAACAATAAATATCTTCGCAGTGGTCACCTTTTCCAAGAACGTTTCTATAGTACAACTGTCGAAAGTAATCACGCTTTTTTGTCTACACTTTCCTATATTCATAACAATCCGGTCAAAGCAAATATGTGTCGTTATGCATCAGAATATCGCTGGAGCAGCTTTAATGCATTTTATGGTGCAAAAAATCCTTTGGTCAGCGTATCATTTGCGTATAAAATCGCCGGCTCAAAGGACTCCTTACTTTATTATTTTTCAAAAAAGGCTGATTCCCATGATGAAACTCTTTTTCAAAATGATCACCGTGAGACAAAGCACTTCCTAACAGACGAAAAAGCTCTTATGATTTTTAAGTCTGTAACCCACCTCTCATCCGCTTCTGATTCATCCACACTTGAAAAAACAAAAAGAAATGAATATGTTCGATTATTAAGAGAAAAAGGGCTGACAGTAAAGCAGATAGCGCGAGTAATGGATATTTCAGTGACAACAGTTAAACGAATCTGCGGCAGGCCGGTGTCACCACCCCATTAGTATATCTGAAATGGGACACTAACCCCGTCCCCATAGTCCACTCAGCGCGTTCAAATACCCATGTCCAAACTGTTCGTCAGGTTCAAGGTACGCGCCCTCTCCCCACTCGTTCCACGCGTTTATGTACAGAAACTCGTTTTCCGGATATTTTCCTTCCATTTTCTCCAGAACCTTCAGTAATCCTTCAGGTGTGGAATTGTAGATTACAGTTCCCCTGTCCTTTTTTCTCGGGGTATTGTCCCAGCTCACCACTATTCCGGGACTAATCACAGAATCGGTAGTCCTATTCACCATTCTGTTCCAAAGTATGTTAATGTCTATTCTTCGCTCAACAGTTTTTTCTTTTCTGAAAAGATTTGCCAGATGCCGGATTTCTGCCCAGAAAAGGTACTGCATTCTCCCAAAGAAATCCATGTCATTTTTTAATGTATATCCCGGTTCAAAATAGTAGTAGTGGTCGAACAGCTCTCTTCTATGGTCATTTTTTTCGGAGGTCAGTGCCGACACCCAGTACACTCCGTCAAAACCACTGGCTTTGGCTCTTTCATTCCAGATTTCCATCATTTCTTTAAGATAAGTGATGTTACAGCTTCTGTAGAGATTAACCACCGGTTTGTTGTTGATCTTTATATATCTTGGATCCTTGAAGAAATCCAGCAGATAGTCGAAGTGATCCGTTATATCCTTTTCACCACCATAAACCTGATTCATAAGAACAGAAGTTGCCTGTCCATCCCAGGTTCTGGCCCAGGGCTCGTTTGCCCAGCAAATGCAGTAACGTGTATCTATCTCAGGATTATCCCGAAGGATCTCCATGGGTTTTTCGAGAAGCAGCTTCCCGTTAAACCAGTAGTGATATATACAGAATCCATATATACCGCTATTTTTTGCAAGCTCGGCCTGCCAGGTCCAGGTTTCAACTCCATCTTTCACGAGATCATAATATCTTCCATTCATAGGAACCTTTGGCTGCATGTGTCCCTTATACATGCTTTTCGCTCTTCGTACGGCAGTCCATTCGGTATACCCCTCTTCCCACCATTCATCATTCTCCGGAATCCTATGATACTGTGGCAAATATAATGCTAAAGGCTTCACTTTTCCCCCTTTTTGTTTTTGGTCCACTCAGAATATCCCCAAAAGTACCGCAAGTTTAAACAGGATATTTCTCTTTGGATACTCTGTTTTAATGTCCTTATCCAGCAGCAACCTCACTCTGTTTCTGAAACTATCTTTATAGAACGCCACTTCCCCGGCTATTTCGAGGTTTTTCGGACTCATTTCATCTCCGTAGCAATCCACAACTGACTTGATGCACTTGCTGCGTATGCAGTCCGGTTCTGTAAGTGTCTTCCAGTACCTTTTCATCACCTTTGAAACAGACAGCTGTCCCCCGATGGTGTTCCCGCCATGCTGCCTGTACAGTATATGCACATCTTCATCATATATGAGCTGACCTCCCACCGCGAGACACACCTTGTGAAGCCACTCGTCGTGCATGGTCATAGGTCCCGGAGTTTTTCTGTTTATTAGTTCAAGCAGCGCCCGGTTAAAAACCATGGTGCAGCCTGTCGAGTTGCTTTTGATTAGGCATGATGGAAAATCCAGTGATTTTTCATAGATTCCCTTCGGTCCCTTCAGCAGGTTCCCATCGTTGTCCGAAAATCGTGGCATGCCGTAATACAAAACAGGAATCTTCTTTTCACTTATATGCTGCTTTATGGCATCCACCGCTATCTTCAGCTTATCCGGAAGCCAGGTGTCATCCTGATCACAAAGCGCATAGAAGTCCGCCTCCGGAGCATGTTTCATGAGATCGAGAAAGCTTCCGGCAGGGCCAAGGTTCTGCCCTACATAATAATCAAAGCTTGCTTCTGCTGTATCTGCCCGATTCTCTCTCTTATATTTTTCCAGTATTTCCAGCGTCCTATCCTTTGACCCGTCATCTCTCGCCAGGATCATGACTTCCACGCCCTCTTGATTCAACAGGCTCTCTATTTGATTTTCCAGATATCTCTCACCATTGTAGGTGGACATGAGGACTACAACTTTCTCCATAAATCTGTACTATCACCTTATATTTTATCAGAGCAATTCCTTAGGCTTATATATACTCTAAAAAAGCAGACCGAGAATTCACTCAATCTGCTCATTATACCAAAAAATCCTTTATCCGTGTATATGGGTTACAGCCCATTCATTCCCATCTGTAGGGCACGTTGTACATTTTCTGAAATTCATTAACAATTTTCCGTCTCTACTTCTCTCAGCGCTGTCACCTGATTCTCCTTAACCCCCTCAGTGCTTTCCGGAATAAATATGATTTTCACTGTATAGAACAAAATACGAAGATCAAAGAGAACCGAGCGTTGTGCTATATAGATCAGGTCCAGTTTCAGCTTATCAAGTGGTGTGGTGTTATACTTTCCGTATACCTGAGCATAGCCTGTGAGTCCCGCCTTGACCTTAAGTCTCAGACTGAACTCCGGTATCTCCTTCTCATACTGCTCGGCGATCTCAGGACGCTCCGGCCTTGGCCCTACAACAGACATATCATTCTTCAGTATGTTGAAAAGCTGTGGAAGCTCATCTATCCTCAGTTTTCTGATAAACCTTCCAACCGGTGTGATTCTGTCATCATTCACAGAAGCAAGTCTCGCTCCGTTCTTTTCGGAATCCACCTTCATGCTTCTGAACTTGTAGATGTCGAAAGCCTTTCCATCCTTTGTCAGTCTCTTCTGACTGTAAAGAACCGGACCTCCGTCATAGAGCTTTATCAGTGCACTTGTGATCACCAGCACCGGTGACAGGATTATCAATGCAAAAAGAGCGATTACAATATCCGCTGTTCTCTTCACCCCGCCATAGTACCAGGCCTCCGGCATCTTTTTATTCCGGAAAAAGGGCGTATCAAAGGTGTGAGACACCTCGCTTCCGTAGGTGAGGAGATCCGTGATATCCACAGATATATGAACATCCTTTCCATGGGAATCACAGTAAAGCAGTATCTTTTCCTTTATTTCAGCGGAAACATCGCAAAGATAGATATCCTTGCAGAACCTTAAGCATTCATATATCCTGTGAAGCTCCGCTGATTCATGAAACACCTCCACTATATCGTAGCGTCTGTGCTTTTCCTTCATCTTTTCTATAAGCCGCCTGTAGTCCTCTGTTCCATAGACCACCATCACTCTTCTCGGCTCATCGAATCTTGCATAGAGCCTGTTAAATATGAAGGTAATCACCAGTATGCTTCCAAGCTGAAGACCAAATCCCAACAGAAAGAATCTGAGACTTATACGGCTGAAGTTATGGAACCAAAAGAAGGTTGCCACAAAGAGGCAGAAATCTCCGATACTGTATGCAAGCATCTGGGAAAAGGACAGCTCCTGCAGCCTGTACAGTCCTATCTTGTGAGCATCGTACATCTTCGCAAAAAAGAAATACACTATGCAGAACATGATTCCGACCAGTACAAGAGTTCTTAATCCAAAGAATCCCTCGCTCCAGCCCGGTGCCACATTCCAGTACCAGATGGCTGCCGCCGTGAAAAAGGCGATGGCCAGACTTATCCATGTATATATCCATTTAATCTTTGCTTTTACACTATCATTTTTAGTCATAATCAATATTGTTTATGGTCCCTATCACTATTTCTTAAACAGATATTTTCTGAAATTCAAAAAAGCCTTGAAGGATCTCTTGAGATCGTTGGGGTCCTTAAGACCCGTCCACAGGCGATGCAGGATATAGCCCGGTCTCAGATAATATTTCTTTCTTGCGTAATTACAGAAGCTTACCATTTCCTCACCACTAAGCTCCGGAAGGTCCAGAACACTGTTATGGGTTCCGTCTTCACGACAGTACTCAGTATAATTCTTCTTTATATACCCATGAGCTTTTGCCCATTCGTAGGCTTCTGTACCCGGATAAGGTATCAGCGGAAAGAACTGGGCTGTATCCGTATTGAGCAGAAGAGCCAGCTCCAGAGTCTTTTCCATGGTCTCCTTCGTCTCTCCGCGGTTACCCACCATGTAGCAGGCATGAACGAGCAGTCCTGCCTTTTTTGCATTTCTGATGTAGGATTTCACCTGCTCTATGGTAGTTCCCTTTTTGATGTTATCAAGAATCTCCTGAGTTCCGCTTTCTATCCCCGGAATAACCAGTCTGCAGCCTGCCTTCTTCATGAGACGCATGGTCTCAAGGTCGAGAGTGTTGACTCTCGCGTTGCAGAGCCACTTAAAGCGTTTATTCATCCCGGATTCGATAAGGAGCCTGCAGATATCCTCCACTCTCTTCTTGTTTATGGTGAAGGTGTCATCCTCAATTACTATTTCCTTCACATCAGGGAAATTCTCCGCGATAAACTTGAATTCAGCTGCCACATTTTCAGGACTTCTCAGACGGTATCCATGTCCATGCATGACCTGCGGATAAACGCAGAAATTGCAGCGGCACGGACATCCTCTTCCCGTGAATATCTGTATCTCCGGATACTCCGCCGCAGCAAAAAAATAATCCTTATAATCAAGATGCTTCTTTATAAACTCAGAAGCCATGGGGATTTCATCAAGGTCTGTTATGTACTCCGCATCCGGGTTATGCTTTATCGCCCCTGTGACAGGACTTCTGTAGCTGATCCCCTTAAGCAAAGAAAGCTCTTTATCAAGCTCTGCCCTCACTTCTTCACCGGACTCTCCTTCTCTGCCATCAAATCTATCAAGTAAGGAAGCGAGTTTTGTTATGGTAAAGTCATACTCTCTTCTTGCGATACCATCTACCGCCTTATACACGGACAGAGTTTCCTCTGCCGTAGCCGATGGATGTGTTCCAACCATATATATGAAAGAATCAGGATAGCTGTCCTTCAGTTTCCTGGCAAAGTCCCCGTCACTTTCGATGGATGGTGTACTTGTATTGATTACAAAAAGGCATCCCGTCTTTTCTTCGGATGTGCCCTTCCTGAGCCTCTCACTGATCATCTCAAGGCTTTGTTCAAAATCCATCCGTTTTGCAGGAGCATCCAGAAACTCAACCTGGTGACCCTTCTTTTCAGCGTAGGCCGCCGCATATATGAGCCACAAAGGGTAATAAAGCACCCCGCTCTTCGCAACCGCCGGACTTCTCGATTCTCTCGAAAACTTTCCATATTCCCATTTAAATGGAGGATTAATAAAAAATACTTTCATCTTTCGCTTTCTCATTCCAGCTTCTTAACGTCTCCACAAATTATATGATCTTGACGCATCCATAAAGATTTATAGCTGAATTATTTCCTGATTCTGGCCCATTTCAGAGCTCCCCTAAAGGCATAGTGTATCATATAGTACAAGCACTGCACAAACCCTAATCCCACGTATCTGTAAGTATTCCAGTTCATCAGGGCTGCCTTTGTCTTTTTTCCGGATTTTGAACCTTCACTGATCCTATACTTAAGAAGGGGTTCGTCAATGCCGCAGGCATATTTCACCGATGAAAGTATCCCCAGCCACACTGCAAAGTCCTCGTGTATGGTTTTAACGTTTTCCGGGAAACTGTACTTAAGAATCAGATTTCTGCTGACAAGCACAGAGGAGCACGAAATGACATTCTGTTTTAAAAGCTCATTTCTTTCGATCTTCTCCGGTACATGGAGAACATAATCCAGCGATTTATCCTGCACTGTTATAAAGGAAGAACCTGTAAAAACAAGTCCCTCCATCATCTCATGATCCTTCACATACTTTACCTGCTTTTCCAGCTTATCGGAACTCCACAGATCATCACTGTCAAGAAAGGCTATCCACTCGCCATGAGATTCTTTCACTCCATAATTCCGGCTATAGGCAACCCCCATATTCCTTATATTCTTTAACAATTTGATATCCCGCTCTTTATGTTCTTTAATGATGGCTTCTACCACTTTAACCGTGTCATCCGAAGAACTGTCATCAACGATCAAAAGCTCCCATTCCACGTAGCTTTGTGCAATTACACTCTCTATCGAAGATTTTATAGTTTTGCCGGCATTGTATGCCGGCATGATGATCGAGACTGTTTCAGCTGCTTTTTTTTCCATCTTATCAAATATTACCTTTAGCCAATTACATTTTCGATTGTCATGCTAGGGTCAAAGGGAACACTGTCTCCCTTATTAAGATTTTCTTCTCTTACAACCTCTTCACCGCTAGTGACCTTTACATTATACGAGTAGAGATTAAAAAGATTACCGAATTCATCTTCTGTATATCTGTCTATACGAAGATCCTGAGTATTTGCAGCATCAATGATAGCCTTAGTAGCATCAGTAAGAAGCAGCTCTATGGCATCATCCGACACATTTTCTTCGATATCTATATTAAGATTTATTTCTTTGTTGTCATTATCACCTGTAACATCTACAGACTTAACGAAACTATATATTTCCTGGTCCTGTAAACTTTCAATCACATCATTATTTATTTGAACAAAATCGAATTCATATTCCTTGTCCTCAGGAGCCCGAGTCATATTTGGTTCCTCCATGGGAGAAACATATCTCTTTTTACATCCGGAAAAAGAAACAGTCATAGTACATATCAATCCTAATACAAAAAACTTCTTTATCTTTCTCATGTTAGCTTCCAATCTCCTTTGTGTAACCTTCTCCAATCCGGGTCATCTAGTTTACCCATTTACAGAGCAGTTTATTCATCTGTAAATCCTAACATCATTAGTCTTCATAATCCATTATTCAAACTTTACAATATTTTTAGTAATATGTTCATTTAAAATCACTCTTTAAAGATACAAAAAATGACTCGAGGTTTCCCTCGAGCCATCCTTTATAAACATTATACGTTTAGAACGAAATAATGATTATTACTTATTTGCAGCTGTCTCAGCAGCCTGACGAGCATTCTCTACTATTGATGCATATGTAGCAGGATCTGTCTCATTGAGCCATGAAGTCTTGATAGAGATCTTCTTTGTGTTGCCCTTCTTATCCTCATACTCGATTGCAGAGTTGTATTCATCCTCAGATGCGAAGTAAGCAAGAACCTTACCATCCTTATTTACTACATAGTAAGCATCGTTGTTATCCTTAAGCTTAACCTTCTTCTTAACAACTGTACCAGCCTTGTTTACAAGGATATTGCCAACTGTAGATGATCCGAATACGAGATCTGTAGGCTGACTGCCTGAAAGAACAACAGCAGCGTAGTTAGAATCGTCATCAGTTGAAGGAGCAAGAACAAGACCGTTCACAACATACTTCTTGATCTTAGATACGTACTCGTTGTAAGCCTTACCATTTGATGTGTTGAAGTAGAACTGATATGTTCCATCCTCAAGCTCAATTGTCTGGTAGCCCTTCTTCATTGAGCCGTCCTTCTCCTCATCATTTGAGAAGTAGTAGATGTCAGCATTAGCTGAAAGTGAAGATGTGAAATCATCATCAACGATGAAGTTACCTGCGATGATAGCATCTCTTGTGTGATCGCTAGCGCCCTTAAGCTTAACAACATCACCGTTGTCAACAGCTACGAAATCCTTAAGCATACGGCCATACTTGTCGAATGCATACTTCTTGCCGTTAACCTTCTTGATCTGGTTGTGTGTAAGGCTGCCGTTCTTTCCGAAGTACCACCATGAGTACTCGTCATCATCGTAGTCTGACTTGATGTAGTGCTCATCAGGAACAGCCCATACCCACTTGTTCTTACGCTCACCACCGTCGCCGTTTACGTAGTAGAGCTCAGAAGCTGAAGCTCCGCCTGCATCCTCAACAGACTGTGTCTTTACGCTCCAATCTGTGAGCATGTGTCCATCCTCATCGAAGTGGTAGTAAACACCGTTGATCTTCTTACGTGTGTTCTCTCTCTTCTTACCATCGTTCTTGAAGTTGAACCAGTACTCCTTAGTGTCATCATCGTCAGTTACAGTAAGCTGTAACCAGCCTGTCTGCATGTGACCATCATTCCAGCCGTTGAAGAAATACTGAGATGTCTTCCAAGCCTCATCATCGTTGTCCTGCTGCTCAACGCTGTCCTTGTTGATCCAGCCATAGAGCATCTTACCTTCTGAATCGAAAGCGTACTTCTGACCATTGATAGTCTTGATCTCACCAGTTGTAAGATCATCCTCAGATGTGTAAGCCTTTCCGTCTGATCCGAAATAGTACCAGTAGTACTCAGCCTCGTTATCATCACTGTCTTCCTTAGCTACAGCCTTCCATGTGTTCTTAACCATAGCGCCGTACTGGTCAACATAGTAGTAACGTGTCTTTGAGTTGTTGTTGTCCTCGATGAGCATGTTTGTTGCCATAACACCATCGCTGTTGAGGTAGAACCAATTTCCGTTTGCTGACTTCCAAGCATCAGTTACTTCTGTACCGTCGTTGTTGAGATATCTCCACTCACCTGTAGAGTTGTCCCAACCTGCTGCCATAGATACAGCAGAAACGCCGATTGTAAGAAGTGCTGCAGCTGAAAGAGTTGTGAATAACTTTGTCTGCTTCTTCATAATAAATGCACTCTCCTTTTTGCTATACGAACTATTAAAGTTCAGTTTCGTCGAGATTATAACCCTCTGCGTAATACAATTCAAGTCTTTTCTCAAATTTCATATTGGGTCTGAAACAAATAAATATAATCTCTACGATTTACATTACCCATATTATCCTACTTCTTTCATGAAGTACATAACTAAAAGATTTCCATTTCTTACTAAATTATTAAGCAATAAACTAAGAATAAATTAAGAAACTACAAAAATTCTAAATATCTTAACCATTTTAATGATTTAACATTATTTCCGTTCTTTTTCACTTATTCTTATTCCCGCGAACATAAGAAGCATATACACCGGTGTCACGATAGGTATCGCTATATTTACCACAGCCTGGAATGCGTATGCAATAACAGCCATCATGTAATACTTCGAGTAATTACCCTTCAGCATATTCTTTATTGATGTAAATATAAGATATAAGTAGGCAGCAAGTCCCGCTATTCCTATGGTCACAAAGTACTCAAGGTATTCGTTATGGGCACTGTCAAACATTCCTCTTCCCGCATCCTGCATTATACCCATAAATCTGTCCATGGTTATGATATAAAAAGTATCAGGCCCGTAGCCAAATATTCTTGCAAGAATGGTCGCATCCTTTGTCCAGTACTCCAAAGCAAGTCTCCAGATCAGTCCTCTGTCCGTTCCCCAGGAATCATTAAATATGAGTATATTGCGGTATGGCTCCCACATCTCACTGTTGACGCCCGTATTAGCAAGTACAAGCACAGTTATAACCACAGCCAGAGCTATCATGAGAAGCCCTAAAGCAGTTTTCTTGAATACACCTACACCTATCACAGCCCCCTGTCCTTTATGTTTCAAGGTGTAAGCCAAAACAAGCACAGTCAGCACCAGTACTGCGGTTATAAATACAGTAAATCCTTGCTTTCCCGCAAGTATTATCTGCAATCCCGGATCCTGATCATTCATGGTCGGAATACCTTTTTGTGTTATAAACGATACCAGCTTCATGGAACAAATATAGGTAGATGCAGTAATAAAAAGCCTTGATATCTGTTTCCAATTATCGCATAACGCAAACGGAGCAACTACTATAACGATTGCAGTTGAAAGCAGCGCGCAGTCGCTTATCCCCATTATCTGAGCAAAACCGGCTATGCAAAGTACAATGTATGAAAAAATCGTCTCTGCTATGCTTTCAGCCTTTATAAACGCTGCTGCCGAAAATCCGAACAGCATTCCTGTGAAGCAGCTATAAGTATTGATATTTCCTATAGAAGACACAAAGGTATATTGGTATATGCTGTTTGCATCTTTAAACATCCCAAAAGTTATGAGAAAGAAATTACATATGCCCCAGACACAGACTACGCTTGCAAAACTCATAAAAGCATACAGATGCCACTTCTTAAAGCTGTAAAATCTCGTCACAAGCCAATAGGCAACATAGAACATAAGCCACAAAAGGAGTCCCTGATATCTACCTCTGTCTCCCCAGAAAGCTTCATAGGGATACTCAGCAAGCACTGTGGACAAAGTGATGCACACTATAAGCAAGGTTATAGCTGTATCCGTTGAACCGAAGCTGATACGTTTCCAAAAGCTCTTACCGGCTTTATCCTGCCCGGTTTTTTCTTTCTTAAACCCCTGAAAGTAGTTTCTGCAGAGCATTCCTTCGTTGTACAGTCCGTCACACAAAAGATAAAATAAACCGATCACAAGAAATATGATTCCATACGCAAGCGTGGGCTTCCAAAACAGTTCAAACCTAAATGACAATATGTCAAAATACTTATCATTCATACATAAGGGAAATATGCATAAATAAAACAGGACATATATCGTTGTAAGTCCTCCGGTTATCTTTGAGAACAGACTGTTGATCTGTGCCTCCTTTTTTGAATTTCCATGTTTTTGAACGCCTGAGGCTGCAGTCTTAAAACCACCCATATTATTGTCTCCAATTATTTTTTTATCCCGTATATCTTACCATGCTTTGCTTCTCCATACCAAGCACATTTGAATACCCTGCAGGTAGAGAAAAGGCACGTACCTATGGATCCATGCCTCTTTGATCAAGCGCGTTCACCTCCGGCTAAATAACAAAAAGACATGGATCAAACGATCCATGCCTTTTGATAATCATATTTTATCCGTCTCATCTCCGGCTTAAAATTGATGTCTTCCCAAAATATATGAAGATACTCCTAAACAACCCATAAGCTATCTGTCATCAGCTGGGCCCCACAACAGGTCCGACTTCAATTTCAGTCGTATCTGTTGTTACAGATCCGGGTCCCGCTGAATCAGGAGATGCTGTATTGCCTCCGCTTGGGCCGGCTCCCGCATCATCATCGTCATCTATAAGTCCCGGTTCAATCACAGCTCCTGAAGTTTCTTCTGCAGAGGAATTTTTAGTCTCATCTGTTGAAGCTGCAGTTTCCTTATCAGAAGACTTTGTCTCCTTATCGGAGGACTTCGTTTCCTTCTTATCTTTATCCGCGATTGTTTCCTCAGCGGCAGGACCATGCTCTGTTGTTGATTCCTTTGTGGATTTGGATGTCTCTATGACATTGCCGTCCTCATCGGTCTCTGCCTCGGTTTCCTCTGTATCCTCATCCTCGTCAGTCTCATCACCTTCCTCGGTTTCGGACTTTTCGGATTTTGTCTTATTCTTTTCGGAAGACTTCACCTTGTTTCCGTCTGCATCGGTCTGATAGATGTTATTTCCGTCCTCATCGGTTCCGGTAATTACATAACCATCCTTATCAGTTTCCTTTACAGTCTTCTTGTTTCCGGATGACTCGGAATCATCAGACTCTTCTGTTTCCTCTTCTGTATACTTTTCCTTCTTTGAGCTTGAGGTCTCATCCTTATGGCTCGCATAGTAACCTGAATCATCAGAAATCTTCTGGGAGTAGGTTTCTACTGCATTTGACACCTTATAGTCCTCGTCATCGAAGAGCACGCTGTGAAGCCACTTTACATTGGAAACAAGGGTTACAGGGATTACACAGTCTCCCTTCTTGCCCATCATCTGATCCTTGACATCCTTCGGGAAGCCTGCGGACTCCTTGATGTTGTATCTCGAGATACCCTTCGCAAGCTCTACGATATCTCCCGCGTCGATGTTGAATGCCACCTGAGGAAGCACTGTATCTATGATGGATGTAAGTGTTGCAAGGTCAGCCTTCTTTGCATTGTCGAGACACTGGGAAATGACTTCTCTCTGACGTTTGGTTCTTTCGAAGTCACTGTCCATGTATCTGAGTCTTGCATAAGCAACGGCCTGTACACCCGTAAGATGCTGAGGGCCGGCTTTCTTTATATAGTTGGCAGCCGGGTTCTTCTCGTTGATACCGGCCTTCACAGAAGTCTCATGGATGTAGGCATTCATATAGTAGAATTCCTTATCCGTGATATCGATATCAACTCCTCCCAGCATGTCGATGGTATCCGCCACTGCCTTCCAGTTGAAGGTCACATAGTTTTCGATGTTAAGATCCAGGTTGCTGTTAAGGGCAGCAACAGCCTGCTCGGGTCCGCCTATAGCATAGGCTTCGTTGATCTTCGCATATCTGTTGCTGGATCCGGTCTTAAGGTAAGTGTCTCTGTAAACTGATACCAGCTTTATGTCGCCTGTGGCCATATCCACGTTGCAGATGATCTGAACGTCAGCATTGGCACCTCTTCCGACTCCTCCGTCACGGGAGTCTACACCGAATACCGCAACTGTCCAGTAGCCTGACATCTTCTGCTTCTGGGTTATGTCAATGTTGTTGTTCTGTACCTTTGATACGTCGAATTCAACAGCCTGGGTCATGTTCATGTATCTGTATACTGAGCCGAAGCCGAAGATACAGATAAGTGTCAGTATTTCCACAACCGCCATGAGCAGGTACTTGGTGCGGACAGCTTTCTTTTTCTTGTCACGCATCTTTTTGGCGAATTCGATGTCATGTTCAACTTCCGATGTGTCATTGAGTGTTATCACCGAAGGTTTCGCCTTACGAACAGGTTCTCTGTTTACGTTTCCTTTTCCGGAGGAAGCTTCAGAAGCAGCTCTTCTGCCGGGCGCCCTTTCGGAAGAGAGCCTTTCAGACGAAGCCGGTTTTGAAGTTGCTCTATCGGAAGATATTCTATCGGAGGACGGTCTTTCGGGATTATGCCCTCTGACCGGTTCAGCACCAAGCTCCGGGTCATTTATCATCCTCTGAGGTCTCACGGCGTTTGCCATGAGCTTATCCCCCATGTCCTTATCATTAACTATCCTGTCTTCAAGTTCCCTTTGACGTCTTGTATCCGTATCCTCCTGAGAGTGGGGACGTCTGGTCTCCTTGCCATTATCTAATGCCATCTATCAATCCTCATTATCTGTGGGGTTCCGGCAGGAACTCCGGGGTTCTGGTAATTCCATATTTTCTTGTACAGAAAAATGTCTTTAGCTTACAAAACATCGGCATTTTACCACATATATACCGATTCGGCAAACAATATCTGCCGAGGCACGTAATCAGTAAGCATTTTTATTAACAAATCCTTTGAATATGGTCAAAAACATGATTTTTATGTCCAGCTCCATACTCCAGTTCTCTATATACCAGATGTCGTATCTGACACGCTCATGGATGGAGGTGTCGCCTCTCAGACCGTTTATCTGAGCCCAGCCTGTCATGCCGGGTCTTACCTGGTGCTTTATCATGTAGCGGGGTATCTCTTCCCTGAACATCTCCACGAACTGGGTGCGCTCCGGTCTCGGTCCTACCAGAGACATGCTTCCCATAAATACATTGAAGAACTGGGGAAATTCATCTATGGATGTTTTTCTTATGAATTTACCTATCTTGGTGACTCTCGGGTCTCCCGGTGTGGTCCAGCCCTTCTTCTCGTCCTCAGGCTTCTGCTCTACCATGGAGCGGAATTTATACATCATAAAGGGCTTGTTGTGAAGTCCCACTCTTTCCTGTTTGAATATGATGGGTCCCGGGGATGAAAGCTTGATGAGTACCGCCACCGTAAGCATGATGGGGCTGAAGATGATGATGCCGAAGAGTGAGCCTATGATGTCTATCACTCTCTTGGCTGCTCCCTTCACAGGATCCGTGAGGGGAACGTTTCTTATATTTATGACCGGCAGTCCGTCCATATCTTCCGTCACCGGACGTGAAGGGATGATGTTGTTGTAATCCGGAATGAACTTGGTATGTACTCCGGATTTCTCGCAGACCGCCACTATGCCTCCCAGCTTTTCGTAGGCCGCAAGGGGAAGTGTGATGGCTATCTCATCTATGGTGTTGCCTGCCAGTATCTCTTCCAGATCCCTGATCTTTCCCACCACCTTTACGCCTTTGCAGGAAGCGCCGGTCTCTGCAATGTCATCAACTATTCCGTAGATTTTATAACCCCAGTCGGGATTTCTGCGGCAGGCGTCTATGAACAGGTCGGAAACATCCGAAAAGCCCACGAGCATGATGTGCTTCTGGTTAAAGCCCTTTCTTCTCATCCTTGTAAGGATAAATCTGATACCGAATCTCTCTACTGTGGTGGCAATGATATTGAATACACAGAAAGCTGTGATCATCCTGGTGGAGAAGTTTGCAAAGTAGCCCGAACGTCTGAAAGCGAAAAGTACGGACGCAAAAATCATGAGGCCAACAACATTAGCCTCAACTATATTTATGAACTCTTTTCTTTTTGTCCTGGTCCGTTTGGGTTCGTACAGATGAAACACCCAATACAGGATCATATATCCCGGAACCACCGGAATGAGAGCCCTGAAATATACATCCGGCGGGAGTACACCGTGTCCCTCCGGGAAAATGGGCGATGCTATGAGCAGGTACCATGCCAAAGCATAAGCTGCGGCGATGACCACCGCATCAAGAACCACATGAAAGTGGTTTAAAAATTGTTGGTTATCTTTAATCATAATGGAAGTATACTCCCGTTTTCAGAAATTTCCACAAAAATGATATTAGAATTTTCTTAATTGAACCAAATAGAGTGTCGTTTCCGGGCTATGGGGACGGGGTTCATGGCCCATGACCCACCAACCCCGTCCCCATAGCCCATGCAAGAACATCGGTGCCGTTTGTGTGCGCACGAGCCCGCGTGACGGCTTTTTCAGGAATAAAAAAAGAGGGTGCTTATTCAACATCCTCTTTTGATTATTCAGTCCTTTGATAATTCAGACTATATCCTTCAGAATATCCATCCTGAAGGGTTCTCCTACCTTTTCCTTGTCCAGATTCTTCAGTGTGAAGTTTGACTTCATGAAGGTAAGGGCCGGATTGTAATAAGGGTCTCCGTACCTCAGGCATTCAGGCCAGCGCTTTGCGAATTTCACTATTTCGCTGTTGAATCTGGCCACCTTTTCCGGTGTATCCTCCAGGCCTCTGGACTTTGATTCGTAGTGATAGAACTTTGCGTAGGGGTTATAGACCACCAGCTTTCCGAGAGCTCTTATCTTCATGCAGAAATCAACGTCATTGAAAGCAACAGCAAGCTCTTCCGTATAGCCTCCCACCTCATCAAAGAGCTTTCTCTTTGTGAGAAGGCAGGCTGCGGTCACACATGAATAGTCCTGAACGCACTTGGCTCTGTGCATATAGGATAGTTCCGCATCATGGGTGCGTACAAATGCCGCACCGGCGATGCCGCCCATTCCCATGATGATTCCGGCGTGCTGTATGTCTTCATCCGGGTAGAGGAGTCTGGCTCCGCAGATACCCACATCCTCCCTCTGCACATAGCCTATCATCTCGTCTATGGAATCCGGCTCTATAAGCTCGATGTCGTTATTCAGGAAGAGGATATACTCTCCTCTTGAGAACTTCACGCCGAAGTTGTTGATGGCTGAATAGTTGAATGGACCCTGCCACTTCACAACCCGGACTGTAGGTTTGTCAAGGTGGATGTCAGAGGCAGCAGTCGCAGCAGATTCAGGCAGCTCTGTCTGTCCCGCCTTCTTTATCTCTTCTGCGGTTTCCCCGATGTAACCGTCAGCCGGATACTGTTTCTGTATATCAGCATAGTACTTCCAGGTCTCTTCCTGATCAGAATTGTTCTCCACCACTATGAACTCGAGGTTTTTATAGCCGGATCCCGCAAGAGACTGGATTGCCTTATCAAGGTCCGCCGTATGATCCTTATTCGGGATGATGACGGATATGAGAGGCTGAGTGTTTTCATAAACCGTATGATAGAAGCCGTAGGTAATGCCCTTCTCCACCTTCTTTACCGGAAGCCCCAGTCTCTTACAGTGATCGTAGACCGCTCTTGCTCCCGCATCGAAGGCATAAAGCTTTGCCTCCGGATGCTGTGCAGTGGAGGCCTGATGTGATCTCCAATGATAGAGTGACTTCTGAATATGACAGATGTTGGAGCTTGTGAATCGGCCCTCTCTGAGAAGCTTTCTGTCTTCTTCCGAAAGCTTTTCGGGGTCTCCCCCGGTCTTCACCTTTTCCATCTCCTGAGCTTTTTCCACTGCTCTCAGAATGAGGTCGTGGTCCTGAGCTCCGTCATAGGCCTTTCTCTCGTAGATTTTGTTTCCGTCCTCGTCTGTCTCGGCTATGGCATCGAGAAGATCTCTTTTCAGCACCAGAAGGTGACACACATAGTTAACCGAGCGAAGGAGGTCCGGATTGAAATCACTCTTGAAGTGAGGTTCAAAGTAGTAGGTGTCCTCAAAATCTATCTTATCCTCATCGGAATAGATCATCTCGGCGTCGGGATGCTCATTTACAGTCCTTGCACATTCGAAGAGTGCATCAGGCTCCAGCTCATCATCATGGTCTGCGAATACGATGAAGTCGCCCTCTGCCATATTGATGGCGGCATTGGTATTGTCAGAAATACCGAGATTCTGCTCCAGTACCTTGAATCTGAATCTGGGATCCTTATCCTTGAATTCCTGAAGAACCTCCTTAGGGAGCTTTCCCGCAGCCTCAGCCTTTGTGTACTTTTCGTAGGGTGTGGCATCCGCCACGCAGACTTCAAAATTCCTGTAGGTCTGATCCGCGATGGATAAGAGCATCTTCCTCAGGAACTTTTCGGGAGTTGCGTATACAGGGATAACTATGGAGAACTTCGGCTGAACCGGGAGAATGGTGTTACGCTGCTTCTCCAGCTCTTCCTCCGTTACCTTTACCTTTTTATACCACTCATTATAATCGTAATCTTCCTGTATGCCCTTCAGACGGTGGAGACTCTTCTTCCAGAGAGCCCTGAAGCCGTGGTCCTTAAAATAGTCCCACGCCACTTCCACCGTCTCCCAGTGGAACAAAGCCATGAGCTTCTCTCTTTTTTTGTGGGCAACGGAATTGAAGGCCTCAAGTATACCGTCGTCAAACTTTACTTTTTTGGTCTTTCCGTCCACCTCGATAACGAGATATCTGGTCTCTCCCTTCTGATAGGGGGTGTTAATGTCAAAGCCCAGTTCCCTGTTTATGGGTCCGTGCTCCTTTTCATAGTCCTTGAAAAAGGCTTCCACAACCTCGTCCCGTCTCACGGACTCAACCACGGTTCCTTCCACTATTTTTCCGTTCCCGTCTAAAACACTGTACTTCACCGGTGTTTCCGGATCTTTACCGAATGCCCAGCCAAGGAAGGTTATCTTTCCTTCTCTATGTACTGCAACATCTACTTTATAACGCATCATTCTTTCCTTCCGACTTTCTCCATGTCCTTTACACCACGGTATTTCGGTTCATCTCCAAAGTTGAGCCTTTCTTCTTCAACCACCAGCGGTCTCTTCATGACTCTCTGGTTGATGGAAAGGATGTACTCTCCCAAAAGTCCGATGAAGAAGATCTGAATGGAGCCCAGGAACAGCATGCCGATAAGCATGGGCGCCATACCTGCCGGGAATCTGTCCCACCAGATGAGCTTCATGATGAGATAGATAACCGCTATAGCCATACTGATGGCGCTGCAGATTCCTCCGAAGAATACTGCCACTCTGAGGCCCACCTTGGTGTAGCTGGTGAAGCTCAGCATGGCTGCATCATAAAGGGAGTACCAGTTGTTGTGGGTTATGCCTGCCCGGCGCCGCGGCTGGGTGTATGGTATTTCCTTCCGGCGGAAACCAAGCTCTGCCACGATTCCGCGGAGGAAGGGAGTAGGGTCGTTGAGATTTCGCATGACATTGATAAATGCCTTGTCATAGAGGCCGAAGCCCGTGAACTGGGCTATCTGATCAACGGATGACATCTTCTTTATGACTTTGTAGTAGATGCCTCTCACCCAGTACATGAGCGGGTTTTCCTGTGAGCGTGTCTTTACGCCGATGGCTATTTTATAGCCTTCCTCCCAGGCCTTCACAAACTCGGGGATCATCTCCACCGGGTCCTGGAAGTCTGCCGCCATAAGCATGGTGGCGTCTCCTGTTGACTGGAGCATGCCGTAGTAAGGGCTGTTGAACTGTCCGAAGTTTTTTGCATTGAAGATAGCCTTTACGTCTTTGTCTTCGGTGCAGAGCCCTCTCACCAGTTCTCTGGTCCTGTCCTTTGAATCATTGTCTATATATATGATTTCATATTTGTACTGAGGCAGTTTTTCCTCGAACATGGCTCTGATGGCCCTGTAAAGAGGCACCACGTTCTCTTCCTCGTTGTAGCATGGTACTACTATGCTGATTGTTTTCAAAATGTTTTCCTCTTTCCATAAAGGTTCTCAGGCAATAGCACGTCCATACTCGTTGCCTATCCTTCAGAATTTTCCTCTGAATTTTACAACAATTCAGAAAATATCGCAATTGCACCAGAAGAACATACGTGCTATCATATTTTTGTGGTTCATACCATCTTTCTTGACAAAAGAAATGACAAGCGAAAAAAATAATGCCTCTCTCGTCTGCAAACGAGAGAGGCGGCTCTCACTGAGAGCTAAATAATCCTTAAACGGGAGCATCCACTTTGGAGTGGGCTCTTCTATTAATAATTTATCACCTATATCAGGTGTTTTCAATCACTTTTCATCTCCACTGCTATCTTTATGGCTTTTCTGTCCTTCATGTCATATATGGCCTGTTCGATCTTATCGATCCCACTGTATCTTCCGGTGATGAATTCTGACGGATGCAAATCGTTTTCCCGAATCAGCTTCATAACATGTTCAAGATTCTCGCGGCCACCTTTGCTGAGGGAGAATTTCAGCGTTTTTCCCGCCATTCCGCGTCCCATGGAGAATTTGGGGATCAGGATAGAGTCAATTACTGTATTCATCTTTCTTTCAGTTTTTGCGCTATTCGGGCCTCCTGACGCACCGTCTTCTGCACTCATGCTATCCGTCAGATTTCTGTATTCCTCATCCTGAACTTCAGTGTCTGCGCCGAAGTACATAACATTGGAAACAACTCCCGTACCGTATTTCACCATGTCGATGGCCTGAGGGAGGGTGTAGTCATTGCCGCCGCATATAAGGACTTTATCTGCACCCTTGGTTCCTGTTTCGGAAAGAACATAGTTCACAACAGATGAACCTGTAGAGTTTGCAAGCGGATACATGCCTTCAGGAAGAGTGCAGCATAGAGTTTTGTAGTTCAGCACTTCTACCCGGCAGTTCTCATCGCTCATATCCTCCGCAAGTTTTACATTATCCCTTCTTGAACCGACTGCAAAAATCCTTGAAGCTCCTGCAAGTTTACTTCCCATAATGGCCGCAAGCCCTATGGCGCCGATACCCATGACAACCACTGTATCTCCTGCTTTAACACCTGCTTCCTCAACTGCGGTGAATCCGGTCTGTACCACGTCAACACACATAAGTGCATCCTCAAGACTCATGCCTTCAGGTATATGGGCAAGATTCTTATCCGCATAGGGGAGATAAAAAAGATTCTGGAAAGCTCCGTCTATGGATTTCCCTATCATGTGGGCGCTGAAATTGTGTCCTGCGTGGGCATAATTCACTTCCACATCGGGCTGACTCCAGTCCGGGGTTATGGCAGAAACCGCCACTATCTCGCCCGGCAGGAAATCTTTTACCTCGTTTCCTGCTTCTTTCACCCTTGCTATGACCTCATGACCAAGTGTAAGATCTGCCCTTTTCGGGCTTCCCTGCCAGATGGTATGGACGTCGGAAGTACAGGGGGAGACCAGCACAGGTTCGAGAAGAACCCCATGTTCATCCAAAAGAACCGGTGTCACCTTTTCAATATATTCTATTTTTCCTTTTCCTTTTAAAACCAGCGCTTTCATTTCGTCTCCATAAAAAAGATCTCTTCGGAATAACATGCCGTTATATTATGTCCCTGCCGAATGCCAGGCTTTTCAGTCTTATTCGGAAGCATCAAACGTATATTCTTCCATCCTGTCCGTTTTTAGAACAAGTACCTTTACTTCTTTTCCGAATTTTTCCCGAATGATAGAGGCGATCTCATCGGTATATCCCGGCGCTACTATCAAAATCTCGTCTACCGGTTCTTCTGTGAAATGATCCGGTGCTACAATGGGAATATGTGATGCCGGTGCATATCTCCCCTGCTTAAACTTCGCAGAGTCAATGATATATTTCACCTTTCCTCCGAGACCTGTGGTGGCTGCCAATGTAAATCCCTGATGGCTCGCGCCCCAGATGGCAAGGGTTTTCCCTGATTCCGAGAGTTTTTCGAGATGAGCATTGACCTCTTCCGTAAGTCTCTGATAACTATCTTTCAGGGCTGACACATCTAAAAGTGTACCATTATATCTCAGGCTTGTAAGTTCATCAGGCTCGGCTTTTTTCACTATTATCTCTATAGTGTCTCTGTTAACCGTCCTCATTTCAAGAACCTCAAACCCGTTGTCCTGGAAGAGTTTCTGTAAAGTAAACTCTGTATAGTTCGCTATATGATCATGAAGGAGTTCGTAATAGCCATTATACTTCAGAATATACTCAAAACTTGGCACAGTAACGAGCCCCAATGCCTTTGGTTTTAAATTGTGCCAGATGTTTTGCAGCATATCTTTAGGGTATGGCTGGTGTTCAAGGAAGTTGAACTGTACAAAGGCATCGAATGGACCGTTTGGATAAATGTAATCGCCTTCGGCAAAGCCCTCAACCACCTGATAGCTTATCTCATCAGAATTGTTGTCAGCATTAAATGCACCGGTTATTATACCGGCTTTCATCGAAGCCTTAGCTCCGTTTTCTGTAGATGCACCTTGCTCCGCCGAAGCCTCAATTCTTTTTGTCTCTTCCACAAGTTCCTTCTTATGCTCGATTCCGGTGAGTCTGATGGCTGCTGCCTTCGGCTGGCCGGACAGAGGATCCTTTTCCCTGTCCTTTTTTAGCGCCTCTGCTCCGGCGGCATCTTCTTCCAGATTCTGCCACATGTGGAGAAATTCTCCTCTTCCGCAGCCGACTTCAACTATATTTCTTCCTTTGATGCCACACTCCTGCATGAAAGAGAGAAGCCTTGCATACTCCTCATGGCGAAGATCCGTCATGGTCTTAGTTCCGCCACCAGCCCTGATCACATCTCTATAGTAATCCACCGGCTCACAGTCGAACTGCACAAGTCCACACTCGGGGCACTGGCATAGTTCCAGCGTTATAGGGTGATCGTCCTTCAATTCCGACTCATCCGGTATATTCTGTGCCGATGCCGGCATATCAGAAAAAGTCATCAGTTTCTTTAATTCATGCCCGCAGGCGATACACTTCTTTTCCATATCATTATATCCTTCTAGAACATAGCATACGACTTCGCTATAATCTCAAACCTCGGCAGCGTTAACGCAACATACCCATGAGCCGGGGCCGAAATGATCCCCCTTTTCATAAGCCGTTCTCTGTATTTTGAGAAAACCTGTGATGTCATTGAAACTCTTTCACAGATCTGCTGCACCTTTGTACCCTCGGAATCGATAGCAGCAACGATCTCCCTGTCTTTCTGAGATAATGCCTCCCAAATCTTCTTATACACAAAATCATCCAGCATATCATCCAGTTTTGACAGAATATCATCCATATTCATTTCATCCCTGTATTCGTAGTAAAGCATCCCCAGGGCTTGAAACGCGAATGCATATCCTTTCGTTATTCCTGCAAGCTTTCCCGCTTCCTCATCTCCGATTGTAAATATCTTTTTATATTGTTTTGCTATTTGATGCAGGCTCAAAGGTTCCAGACTGATCTTCGGAGTTCTGAGGAGAAATGTAAGAGCCGGATCATTTTGTATAGCATAGATATGCTCATATAGTCCTGTCATCAAAAGATATACAGGATAATCTTTTCTGATGAAAATCTGATACTGACTGGCTAATCTTCGCATGTTTTCATCATGCTGAACTTCATCTATGGTGATCAGCACTTTCTTTCCCTTTTTCCTGAGGGATGCCAATGTCTCTTCAATGACACTAATGTGATCCTGCGCCGATTGAGCAGCATTCACTCCCACTCCAAACCCCAGCGCAGTAACATTGAACCCCTGTTTAAGAATATCGGGGATTTTTTTACAGGAATCAATAAGTCTCATGGCCATATCTTCTATAAGATTCTGAGTGGAATTAAGATCCACAACCACCCATTCCTTATTTTTCTTAAGTTCGTTGGCCGCTGCAGTCATAAGAACAGTTTTGCCGCTTCCTCGTATGCCCTCTATAAGATACGCCTGACTTATAGGATTGTCAGCCTGAAATGTGCTGAGTATCATATCCATATTTTCGTATCTGGAAATGTACTCACTTGGCTGCCGTCCAAAAGTCAGAGTAAACGGATTATCTTTTTTCATATCCCCAGCACCTCTCCTTCCTGATTTTCAAAATTTAAGTCAGACTTTAATAGTCCAATATATTTTCATAATTCTTCATAATTGAATTATACTTTCATAATTCTTCATAATTCAATCTATTTTCATAATTTTTCATAAATTTTATTATTAATCATATACTACGGGCTCTTATGACACCAAAAATAAGCTGCCAAAGGTTATCTCGGGCAGCCTGTCTTAAGCCATGTATTGATTATCATTATTTAACCCGAAAATACGAGATTAAATACTTTTATTATTTGTTCCTTATATATAGGAAATCATGACGCCCTCTTCATTGAAGGCGAAAGTACCTCCGTTCATCTCTACGGTGCCTGTATAAAAGTAACCCTGTGGATTTATATAATGTGCATGCATCTGTCCGTCTATTCCCAGCTGCATGACCGCAGGGGCTCCGTCAAATGTCAGGGGATTACCTGTTTCGGGGTCAAGGAAGCATCCTATGGTTGCCCCATTAACATCTGTGATGATGCACATAATAGCATTCGTCACCGGATAAACAGTACCATCCGGGGCCGTGAGTGTGCGGCCGTCTTCCGATACTATCCCCGCACCCATAAAAGCAAGGCCGGACATGTCGCCCACCACTGTATACATACGCTGCAGCGAGCCGTTTTTAAGCGGTGTAATTTTATCTTCAGCCGTCAGAGTCTTTCCTGAAAGAGTTATGCTTGCAGTAATGATCCTTACACCGTTTCCTAAATAAGCTGTATTGGTAGTCACTGTTGCACCGCTCGGTGAAAGGAAGGTTCCGCCATTAGCTGCAGCTGCTCCAAATCCGCTTGAGGAGCCTCCTCCACCGCCGCCCCCTCCGCCGCCGGAGGAACCACCTGAGGAGCTGCCCGAGCTTTTCTGTTCGCTCTTAACAGTTACCTTCATTGTTGCTTTATAGGGCTGTTCTTCGTAAATTGTTGCGGGAACGGCATTGCTGGCGGAGGCTTTACAGATTTCGCTGGTGGAAGCATTGACATACCCCTCATAGCTGGTGCTGTTCTCTGCCGTGGCAACTACCGTGGCACTCCCTTCGCCGACCACCTTCATGGCACCGCCTTCGTCAACTTCTATGACTCCGGCTCCATCTTCGCAGGAATAGACCACAAATTCAGCGCCCACGCCATTCACGAGATACCTGTCCAGGGAGTACTCCCCGCTATTGTTTTCCAATGTCAATTCCCTGACATCAAATTTGAAATCGGATGAATTTGTCTTATATTCTTTGTTGACATACTTGTCCAATGCAAATGCCGTCATAGGGATCTGCGCCAAAGAAAAGATCACCGTCATGATCAGGCACAAAAGTCTTCTGCTTATCTTCATATTCCACCCTCACTTAAATTGTCTTATTTCATTTTTCGGCAATTAATTTTTATTTATTATTCTTTTTAAATAATGTGAGCGCTTCAGGG
>SVDD01000066.1:0-6162 GCA_015057945.1 Lachnospiraceae bacterium
ATCAAGGATTAACCGGATTTGATTATAAAGGATGGATGGTTGAAACACCATGCACCTTCTATTTGACGCTTACGTATAGACATCTTTCATGGCTTCTTTATACTCCTCCATGGAAAGATTGTTTTTTGCAACTGTCCTGGACATTATTCTTCCCGCACCGTGGGGCGCAGAAAAGTTCCACTCCGGGTTTCCTTTCCCAACGGCAAGTATCGAACCATCACGCATGTTTATGGGAATAAGTACCTTCTCACCCTTATGTGCAGCGATAGAACCTTTTCTTAGAATCATCTCATCCGGTATACTTTTTGTCATAAAGTTCCTTCAGCGCTGTCTGTATCTCTGATCTTCTTCCCTGCTCTTTGTATGTTCTGATCAGTTCCTCCCTTGCTGAAAGATAATCTCCTATTTTTTCGCCCTCCGGACCTGTTCTCATTACGCAACGATCCTTTCGTATCGTGCTGATGAAAGGACACTCATCATAAACTTATATGGTTCCAGATTACCGTCTTTTAACATTGAAAAAATCTGTGGATTACATCCTGATACAAGTGCTGCCCCCTGATCATTCATCGTTACCGGCTGCTGACGGTTACGGCTGTTTACATTCCAGAAAACCACCTGGGGCAGTCTGTACCCATATTTTTTGAATTCTGCCTTTGCATTCTCAAAGTTCGTTTTATGAGTATTTCCCTCACAGAAGTCAAATTCCATATCAGATATGATGTACAGTTTCTCCGGTATGTCAGCCTGTGTAAGTTTATTGCTTACAGCTGTTCTCAGAATCAACATAAATGTTTTTTCAAGATCTGTATTGCTGCACTCATTAAAGCTCATGCAGTAACGGATCTTTTCCACTATATCCCTGCCCTTGATCTCAATGAGTCTTGGATTACAGGAGAATGTTATAAAATGATTATGGAAAGCCCCGGTATTCTTCTCAGCAAAGTAGACACCCAGGGACTGTGCTACGGCTGCCGGTAATGGATTAGATCCCCAGTACATCGATGCAGAACCATCAACCACCACAAGAGAATTTTCAGCTCCTGCATAGTTCTCAAGAGCATTCCATGTGACATTCATAGCTCTTCTTTCATCCTCTGTTAATGTCTTTCTTGAAATAACCGGAGCTATCACATCATACGGTGCCAGCGTTGATGTATGTAACACTTCCGGATCAGTTTCAGCCTTTGTTATAAATGCTTTATATCTTTCCCCATCATTTCTCAGAAATGCTCTTCTATATTTGTACAATGCTTTTGACGGCTGCTTCTCGTAGTCAAAGGTGTAATCTTTTTCCCTCAGGTTATTCTCAATGATCTTTATCTGAGTTCTTAACGAAGATAATACCTTTCTGTACTCGGTCTCAGACATTCTCAGGTATTTTGCTATCTTCTTAGCCTTTCTCACTGTCTCCTTATTGCTGGTATTGACTGATGGAAGCCACTTTGCAAGAAGAGAAACATTGGCATCTGATCCATGCTCAGACAAAGCATCAATATCTTCATGTAATGTCTTTTCTATATATGACATCACTTCGTTCTCTATCGGAGTATCTATAAGTGCAAGAAGATCATCATAGCGGCCATATTCTGCTACATTTACAATATTCTTTTTTACAGATTCAGGCTCGGCAGATGCAAGATATGCAAGTATTACCTTGAAAACTCTTCTCTCCCCAAGTCCGCCCCTGATGTCTCTTGCAAAGAACAGGGTCTTCATGGCAAGATCAGCATCTTCAGCATATGCCTTTATAAAGCTATCTATTATAGCTTCATCAGATGAATTTCTAAGCGCACCTATAGTCGCAAAAAGATCCAGGCAGTCGGATTTTGTTGTTCTATATGTTATTGCGCCATTCTCTGTGTAAGACTTGTTTTCTTTTTTCAAAAAGTTCAACATATCCTCTACCTCCTGATTTAAAGACAAGGTGCTTTGAAACCGTTCCGGTTTTATGGTTTGTATTTTTCTAAATATAATCTTTAAATAAATAGTTGCTGTATGCACCTTTACAGTTCACCACATCAAGACACCTATCCTTTACGGATATTCGGGATTTGAACCCAGTCCGGACCAAGTGATCCGGTGCTGACCATTAAGCTCTGTAATTGCTGTGTGTGTCTTTATGTTTATATAGTAATGCATAATATTGGAGATTGATACCTTCAGATTTTTCTTTATTTGCAACCCCTGATAATCTTGTTATTACGTCTTATTTACATTATTATTGTGGTATATCACGACCCCATATAAGAGGTGGACCATGACTGAAAAATATAAAATATATCTATCCGAGGATATAAAAACCAGACTCACTAATGATGCAGAACTTTTTGAATTCTATAAGAAAGATGGCTCTGTTAATCTGAATGCCTTCCTGAAGATACTGATAGTAAATTACTTTGACCAATACAGGAATGAAAAAGAAAAACTCCTAAACAGCATACGTCAGGATATTTCCAACATAATATCTATATCTGACAAAGACTCTGAGAAACTTGCTGACAGAATAGTTAATACCTATCTAAAAGGGGATTTTGAAAAAGCAGAAAAGAGCACAGCCATTACATTGACTGTAAGCGGAGAATCCTATGATATTATAGGAATCATCGAGAATAATTTACTAAAGGACTCTTCCCTCTCCGGATACTTAAAAGACATGTTTGTTTCATATCTGTCTATACCTCGAAGCAATAGAGAGATTATCATTTTTAAAGATATACAAAAGGCTATTACAACCGCTATTTCTGAAAAAAGGATCATTACCTTTTCAACCACAACATCCGAAAAGAATACCACTTTTACGGTTGAGCCATATTTTATTGCTCCTTCGAAGGAAGAACAATGTAATTATCTGATATGCAACGACGTCAGAGCCCACATCCCAAGAACCTTCAGAATATCCAGGCTTACCAGCATTTTTGTCACATCCGCTGATTTTATTTTTGATGATGCTCTGTACAAAGAATTACAGGACAGGGCCCTCAGGAGTCCTCAGTCTGTATCCAAAACCGTACAGGCCATAGTGAAAATGAATTCATTTGGAATCCGAAAGTTCAAGGTCGTTACAAAAAACCGTCCGGACCTGCTTAAGAAAGAAGGAAATCTGTATTACTTCGACTGGTCCGAATTACAGCTTGAAGAATACTTTAAACGCTTCGGACGCGATGCCATAGTTCTTGAGCCAAAGTCATTAAGGGAACGTCTGAAAAAATACTACAGCTTGGCCGTTAAGGCTTATAATGATTAAATTACATTATCATCCGGTGATGTATGGACACAATTCCACACTTCACCGGATGATTCTCTTATAATGCAAGACATGTAATCAATGTGATAATAGCAAGCCCTCCTCCGATCATAAAAGACATCCGATTTTTCAGGTTAACTCTTAACAACAAGGAATACCCCAGACAACAATAAAGCTAAACTCACAATTAAACCAAATCCAATGCCAGAAGCAGAAGTTTTCTTATACGATTTCATAAGCTCCTCTTTACTATGAATATTCTCAAAACATGATATAGAATCGATATCATCGGATTTTTCAAGTCGATTACCTACCTGTTTGCCAACAAGGGCAATTGAATCAATATTATCAACTACGGTTCCACGGTAGCTTATCTTTATGGCACCTACCTGTTCGGAATAATCATTCCACAATGAATCAGAAGCCTTTTTCCCATCGCAGTTTTTAAAATACCTGGAATCAGTGTCTGTTATATAGAGCACATCATTATATTCTTCGGCACCAAGGCCCTGAATTTCATCAAAAAGAGCCTGAAGATCCTCATTATTGTAATCAGCTCTTTGAAGTTGTTTTGAATTTCCTCCAAGACTGATCAACAAACTGCTGTCAACCTCGTACTCAAGACCGTTTATGTTTCCGAAGAAAACCTCATCAGTTAATGCTTCTTCATCGTTAAAACTATATAAACGTTCCCATTTGATCTGATCTACACCGTCATATTTCAGTTCTTCAACTTCACGGTGGATCACCGGATATTCAAATCTCAGACCAAGTTCGTAATCTTCCGCATTCTCTATTAAATCAGTTGATACCAGCAATATAACATCTTTTCCCTCATTGGCCGGATCCACCTTGCCGTCCGTTATGAACGGAGCTTCTTCCAGCTGATTCATAGTCGAAGGATTAGTTAAAACAGCTTTTGCGGCTGCAAACGTAAAGAATCCGCCTGTGAGTATCAACACTACACCAATTATTTTTTTAATCATGTTTTATACCACCTTTATTCTTGCAATACGCATATTCTGAAAACAATGCCTTTTTTAAATATAGCTCACAGTCTCTTCCAAAGATTTTCGGCTGTCATAGTTTTCATAGAACTTTATAAACTCTTTCCCCAGTCCTTGCTTTCCAGCCATGGGAGATATGGTGAGCGTGTGGAGTACACATACTTTATCGTCTTCCGCCTCATGCTCCCATTTAGTTTTCTTATATACGTCCACCTGGATTTTATTTATTATACCTGAGCCAAGCACAATACCGTCCTTTTCAATAATAAAAAGGTCCTCTCTTTTCAAAGCCTCTTCCGCCGTTTCTTTTACAGGATATATTCCCCTGATCCATCCAACAGATATTATCCCTTCTTCCTCTGTCTTATGGATTTCATCGTGAACTACCCATCGCCTAAAGGCAATGGGCTTCTAAAGACAAGATGTCAGTAACGACACCCTATAACGTCTTATTTAAGAAGTTTGATATTTAAGTTTCCACCTATTACTAGGCAATCCTTATTCTTACGGGCGTGTCCACTTCGCCCCTATCGTATAGGATGCTAAGATCCACAACGTTGCTTTTACGCATGATATTCAATGCTCCGTTTACATCGGCATTGAATGTCTTACCGCTCGCTGTCCTGTAAAGACCACGATGTACCCTTTCACCGCTGAACTGATATTCCATTGGATTGTCGGCATTGTATACGGGGATAGGGTTCTTTTCCCAGAAAGATGCTCTCGATGTATAGGATTCTTCCTGTTTTACAAATACTATGCCGTTCAGCTCACAGAGATATTCAAGCTTCTCGCGGAACCTGCCGAATGGGATGTTCACGAAATTCTGATTGTTCTCTCTGCCCAGACCACTATTACGCTGGAATGTCTCGTTATATCCGGCAATGAGTGTACCTATATCATTACTTATGCAGTAATCTATGACCCTGCGGGCAGCCTTGTTCATATAGTCGTTGACCTTATTGTTGCGGTCACGAGCTATGGCTTTCTGTCTGTTAGTAGGTGCTTTCCCGAAATGCTGCTTGTCCTTTATGGACTGTAACCTTGCATTTTCTTTGTTGAACCACTGATTAATGGATTTGAGTCTTCTCCCGTCGATGATGAATGTCTTTCCGGCACTTGATGCCGCAGTGACGAGATTGTTCACCCCAAGGTCCAGAGCAAGTGCATTGTTGGTGTTTAGATTTCTCTGAGCACATTCAGCTACATATATGTACTGGATCTCAAAGAACCTTGCCTTGGCTTTTGGGATTATACGTATCTCTTTTACTTTTTTATCAAGCAGTACAGGCGGTATCGTTATCTCTACAGATTTATGTGTCTTTTTGAAACTGTTGGAAAATGGGAGTATCAGCTTATTGCCACTGAGCCTGACGAAACCTATGACAAGGGTCGTGTATCCATCTTTAGGAAGATAATGCGGGATCTTGCAGTCCCTGAAAGAGTATTTGCCTTTCTTTGCAAGCTTCAAAAGCCCAAAGAATGACTTGAACGAACCGTCAACTTCTTTAAGTATCTGCTGTGCCATATTTGAATTCAATGCCTTGTAATTAGGGCTGTTCTTCAGAAGCGCGTAGTTCTTTTCATAGTTAAGATATTCGCCCTCTGTAAAGTAATACTGGCGTACATTGTAAATAGCTTCATTTGCAAGGCTCTTTGCAGTATGGCATAGTTCCCTGATGGTGCGGTATTCTTCTTTAGACAGATGTTTGACCTGTTGTTTTACAGTAAGATACATACAGTTTTTCTCCTTTCACAGACTCGGAAACGGAATTCCTGTATATATAGTATACTATACTTTTACTAAAACGATAGCATATCAGTAAAATATGACGGCGTAAGTTTACTGTAGGAATTAAAAATGTGAGAACCACCTGATTATTGAAAAGTTATTGTACTTCCGTGGTT
>SVDD01000022.1:0-64900 GCA_015057945.1 Lachnospiraceae bacterium
CTTGGCTGCATAAAAACAGCGTAGCAGCCATAAAACTGCTACGCTTAAAAAGTCTAACTTTTTGGGGTCACCTCATTGCCATACCCAATTTTCGGGTTTGCGACGGAATTTGGCCTTTTTCAGGCATAAAAAATCGGGGTATTATGCAGTTACCTTTGCAAAACTGATAATACCCCGATATTAAACATTTACCTCTTAAAGTGGCCATAGACCATGCCCCCGTTATGGGCTCATATGTCCACTACTTTCTCTTTCCTCCGGAGTTAATAAGCGCAGCTTTTTCCTTCAGGAACGAGATAAGCTCCGGTGAGCAGTTAGTTTTTTGAACTACCAGAATCTTTGAGGATGAAAGCTTTAAAAAAAAGTAATCTTTGTCTTCGTAAATTCTGTTAAGTGCGTCATAGCTTACACTATTCTTTATCAAAGGACTTTCCATCTGAAATCCATCGTCGTAGAATCTGTAATGGATATCCAGTTTGTCTGACGTCCTGTTCTTTTCGAACACCATCTTTGTACTTATCATGATGGCAATATAAAACACCAGCACTAGCACGAAAGGTACAGTAAGGCCCGATATGATCGTCGCCTTATCTCCCTCCATGATTCCCTGAGCGTAAGTAATAGCTGGGATTCCTATGAATACACTGAGAAAAATGAGCCAGTTACTTTTAAACAGGACGAACATTCTTGCCCTGTTTGCTTTCTGTAACTCTTTAAGTGTGCATGAAAAAACTGTTTCAAATGGCATTTTGTTTCCTAAAGCTGCATCAAATTGTGCTCCAGCCGCCATCCACTAACAGAAGCTGGCCAGTAGTATATGTGCTTGCATCTGAAGAGAAGTATATGATGGCTCCATCAAGCTCACCCTGTCTTCCGGCACGTCCCATAGGGCAATATGCTTTGGCTATAGCATCAAAGGAACCTGACTCATTAAGTACTGAACTTGTCATCTCTGACTCAAAATATGCAGGACCGATAGCATTGACTGTGATACCCTTTGAAGCCCACTCTGCAGCAAGAGCCTTTGTAAGCATCTTTACACCGCCTTTGGCTGTGGCATATGCAGCAACAGGCCATGTTGATGGATGCATAACCACTTCTGAATGAACGGAACCTACATTTACAATCTTTCCGTATCCATTCTTCAACATCTCCTTACCAACTTCACGAGCCACGAAATAAACTGAATTAAGGTTAGTATTGATAACCTTGTGCCAGGTTGCATCATCCATATCCTCTGCCGGTGCTGTATCACCAACTCCTGCATTATTGATGAGAATATCTATCTTGCCATAAGTTGCAACTACATCCTTAACAAGTTCACGTACATCATCATTGTTAGTGACGTCACACTTATGAGCATAACATTTTACACCCAAAGCCTCTATTTCCTTCTTTGTATTTTCCAGTTTTTCTACTCTGCGGGCACAAATTGCTATGTCTGCTCCCTGTCTTGCAAGTGCCTTGGCAAACTGTACTCCAAGTCCGGATGATGCTCCGGTCACCAATGCCACCTTTCCTGTCAAATCGAATAATCCGCTCATAATATTTGCCTCCTTTTTGTGCATTATTAATATGTTCAATAGTCTATAGGTATGTTGATTATTAGTCAATATATTCAAATTAATAATATCAAAAAAACAGCAAATACCGAAATATATCTAAATGCATTGACTTTTCGCAATTAGATATTGTCTACAGGATCTTTCCAACTATAACTCACTTATTTGCCATACATTCATTTACCCAGCTGATGAAGTTAGCCGTTGAATCTCCGCTTCGCTCCGCCTTGGTATGTTCCTGCCCCCAGACAAAGCTGTAATCTACCTCTGAACCATAATTCTGAAGTGCCAATACAAGATTTGCCTCAGTATTGACTGCAGTGTCACTCTGCCAGAGACCTGTATTGATACGGAAGAACTTCGCGACATTTGAAGTTCCGTAGCCTTCGGATCCGGAAACGAGATAATACAAAGGTGAGTACATATTTAATCTGTAGGCCGCATCATGTCCCTCAGAATCCAGCTTCTCAAGGTCTTCTTTAAAATCTTCTGCATAGGATGATCCGATCTCACTGAGGATTTCTGCCAATGCCGAGTCAAAGTGAGCTCCCTCTCCGTCACCGTATCCGAACAGAGTATTTTCTCCCTGCCCACCGTCAAGCTGATCAAAGGCTGCAATGCCCTTGGAGGCTGTTTTTACCGCTTCCGAAAAATCAGAAATACTTGTTATAGTTGCGGTATTTGAAGACTCGTCATAAATAACCCATGTTACATCTTTATTCAAGGCATCAATATAGTCCTGTACTGTTTCATAGGTTCCCGAAATGGAAACTCCTGAATTACTCTCGGTTCTTGAGATGTCATCTATAGCTGTGTAGTCAACCTCTCCGCCTGCATTCTGAGCATTACCGGAAGGTGCACCTGAGCCGTTTCCCTGAGGATTCATACCGTCGGGACCGCCTTTACCGCCACCGGGACCTCCGAATCCGCCATCAGGACCCATTCCTGCCTGATGGCCCTGGCTGCCCGCATCAGAATCATATGGAAATGTTGTATCTGCAAGGAAATTGTTGAGAGACTCTTCAATTACACTTACCATGTAGTCATAGTAGGAACCTGACTGGTATCTTCCGTCTTCACCTGCTTCCAGTGTGAGGACATTACCCTCTGAATCCGTAAGCTTAAGATCGTTAATGTAGGCAGCGTATGCTTCTGTAAGCCCCTGAGATATGCTCTGCTCCTCATCTGTAAGTCCTGATCTGGTCGTACCCATCATCCACTCGTAGGCTTCGTCGGCTGAATCAAGAGAAGTTATAGGGCACCATCCCTGAGATCCAAGCACCGCATCGCTGACTCCCATAACAGCCCCGATGGCCTCAAGATAATCATCATAAAGAGCCGAATCTCCGGTAACACCGAGAAGTGCTGACTGGGCTCCGCCGCCGGACATACCAAAGGTAAAGATACTGTCCATATCTCCGGCGATATTGCCGGCATTGTATCTTATATACCGGATAGCTGCTTTAAGATCCGTAACTCCGGCAGGAGCACCTGCGTCTCGTCCACGGCATCCGGCATGAACATATATGAAACCGGCATC
Source organism: Lachnospiraceae bacterium (assembly GCA_015057945.1). Lineage (GTDB taxonomy): Bacteria > Bacillota > Clostridia > Lachnospirales > Lachnospiraceae > Oribacterium. The sequence continues at coordinate 3,103 of SVDD01000022.1, forward strand.
GGTATAATCAGAAACACTCTTGTATTCCGTCATAGGGGACTGTGCTGCGTAGCCCGGAGTATCCACAGGGAACACCACAGGAGCTGTTTCAGCAGTATAACCATTCACAACCGCGGTTTTACTGATAGAACAGGTAAAGGTCCCGTCACCGTTGTCTATCGCCTCCATGTATGCCGCAGGTACTATGACAGCCAGTTCCTCATAAGCTGTATCTGCCGGATTCTCACAGTACTGTATTCCCAGCTGATAGTAAACATCGTCCTCTTCATTATACAGCCACTTTGTGTTGTCGATTTTTGAGAGTTTTGTGACCGCTGTCTCTGTAGTTTTACTTCCTGATGATGTCTGATCGCCTGATGATTCCTCGTTTTCTGTCGAAGCAGAATTCTCTGCCGCATCCACTGTGACCACCTCTTTGGCGCTCTCAAGGATTTCAGGTACTGATGTACCTCCGCAGGCTGTAAGTGAGACAGTCATTCCGGCTATAAGTGCCAATATTTGTTTTCTTTTAATCATGATTCCTCCTCGCCATACATTTCATGCATATGACGTGAGTGTCAAAAGTATTTGCCACTCACCGATAGCGCCACCGCACACATTCGTGTGCAAGGTGCTGCTGCATCATATAACTATGGGGTATTTTTTATGGCGAACCACCATCCGCCGCTTTTCTGTTGTCAGCCACTATACCAGCTTAGGCTGAATCCAAACTGAAAACACAAAAAAAAGAACCTCGAATCCATGAAGCACCCGCCATTTCATCTACCGTTCTTCTATCACGACTAGCTCAAGATCTGTGAAGCACTCGCCACATCTCTTTGACTTGTCTTTATTGTACGCATTTTCATACAAACTGTCAACGCGAAAATAATTTTTATTTCTATGCTTTTAACCGCTTCTCCCACCATCGGAGGGTCAAGAGCACTTGTGGGCTCATCAAAAAGGAGTACCTTTGGTTCCCTGCTCTGCAACTTTAATAATTTTTCAGGAAATCAACACATCCTTTGCCTGCTATCCTTGAGTCAGGTTGTGGCATAGCCTCCACAGCTATCGCTCCGGAATATGAGATTTTCTTTAGTACCTTCATTATCCCTTCAAAATCAAGATGTCCGTGTCCGGGGTAATATCTGTCATTGTCGGCAAAATGAAAATGTATAAGCGCTTCAGAAGAAGTTTTAATCGCTTTTTTGATATCGGTTTCCTCTATATTCATGTGATAAGAATCCAAATGAATACCTATGCTCGTAAGTCCAAGATCTTTAAGATAAGATATGCCTTCTTCAACATTGTTGAGTGTGTCAGCTTCATACCTGTTTATCATCTCAAGTCCCAGTCTTACGTGTTTCCCTTCGGAATACTTACCGCTTTCAATGAGATTTTCCGACAGTCTTTTCCAGTAATAGTCTTTTTCTGCAATTTCCGACATTTTTCCTCTGAGAAGTCCGATAATCACTACAGCATTATCAAAACACGCTGCAAAGTCTATATACTCCTTAAGCTTTTTAACTGCTTCTTTTCTGCACATTTCATCATCTGAAGTCAGACTAAGTCCATACCTCTGTCTCAGAAGTCCTGTGCCGACAGATGTCAGTTTTAAACCATGTAATTTTAGAAGCTTTTTGATCTCAGATACATCAAATTTGAGTATATTCTCTGTATGAATTTCCACACCTCTGAATCCGTCCTGCGATATATGCTTAAAACACTCGGCCATCTCGCCTCTATAAAGAATAGGAGCACGAGGATTCAGGTCACAATCCGAATATGTTGCAGATAGAATCATTTTTGTCCTCCGGAGTCTGAATCTATACCATCCAGGTCAAATGCTTCACCTTCGGCTCCATTCACACAAACATCTTTAAGCACAAGCTTCTTACAGTTCCTAATGAAAATTCCTTTATTGGTACATGGTTCAATATCTGCCATCATAGCCGGATAATCAGGTTTAGGCTCTTTTGCGAAATCGATATTAACATTTTCAAAGGACAATTCTCCGATTTTAGACTCAGGAAGACCGTACATAAAAGCTGCTGCAACATGACAGTTACTTGCCTTTATGTTTTTAAATGAAACTTTACCCACAGCCGGGGTTCTGTCATCCACAGGAAGAGGATCTTTGCATTTCACATACTCACTTTTTCCATCAGGGTCACAGCACCAGTAATATGAATTCAGAACAAACGGTGTCAAAACACCATCCATGCTTATGTTTTCAAATCTTATATTGTCTATAACGCTCTCTTTGCCCCTTCCGCGTCTTGTCTTTATCCGGAGCCCCCTGTCGGTATCTTCAAAAATGCAGTCATGGCAGTATAGATTATTTACTCCGGCACTGATCTCACTTCCAACCGTGACAGAACCGTGACCATACTTCATGTGACAATGCCTGATTTCGATGTTTTCAGAAGGTGTTACATACTTGTGTCCCATATATCTTTTGCCGGACTTAACAGCTATGCAGTCATCCCCAAGCGAAAAATCGACTCCTGCAATTTCCAGATTCTTTACGGATTCCGGATCTATACCATCGGTGTTGGGAGAAATCTTTGGATTTTTAAGCTTTACATCCAGAATTCTTATATTTTCCGAAAAATACGGATGAATCGTCCATGAAGGGCTGTTCCTTACACTTATTCCCTGTATCACCACATTACTGCATCTGTTCAGAAATATAGTTCTCGGTCTGAAGGCACCTCCTGTTTTTTTTCGGCCTTCGCCCTCCCACCAGTTTTTATAGTTTGCATTTCCTTCTATAATGCCCTCTCCGCAAATAGTCACATCAGAAACACCTATGCCTGTGATTATGGATGCAAATGAATCCAGGGGATTTCCTTCCCAGCTGGCCAGATTGTATTCTGACTCTTCGTCATAGCTCTGAATCAGACCCGGCAGAATCGGGAAATACTTACGTTCTGTATAAGCAGAAAGAACCGCATCTTTGCCAAGCTCAAGGGTTATTCCGCTCTTCAAAAAAAGACTGCTTACCTTATATACTCCCTTAGGAACATATACTCTGCTATTTTCAGGGCAGCTAAGAATAGCTGCCTGTATTGAAAGTGTATCGTTGTTTTCTCCATCTCCCAAAGCACCAAAATCATGTACATCAAGAGTTACAAATTCACGTTCTGTTCTGATATGCTTCTCGGGAGAACACTGCCCGTTCCTTGACAGCCTAAGGCTGTATTCGGTATCAGGTTTTAAGCCATGAAGAGACTGTATTACACGATTTGAAGAAAACATTTCTTTTCCGTCTAAAATAACGGTATATTCCGCGGTATAAACACTGCCTTCACCTGTAAGCTCGATACATAAGCCTCTTGAAGATTTCCAAATAATGTTAAACTCCATATCATTGCTCCTCGATATACTTTTCATACTTTTCCTTAAGCAGCATCCCGCTTTCACACGCTATCTTTATGCTCTCTCTTACGCGCCTTACAGAATCCTTATCCCATCCTTCAAAAGCAGAAAGATTGTTTTTCAAAACCGTCCTGTACTGTGTCACCAGGTTCATCTTATGGTCAAATACTTCTTCGTCAATCTGTGGAGCAGTTCCGGCCAGAGCGAGAAGATAAAAAGACAATTCTTCATGCGACAATTCCGTACCGGAAGCACATACCCTTTCGTAAGCACGATCAAAGATTATCTGTATATCCTGATATCCTTCTTTGGCATTTTCAGTGGTCTCAAATATCGCTATCTTCGGCATCTCTTCACATAATTCCCTCATAGTGAAATCCCGATCTTTAAATATTGTACGATTCATCTTCTCACCTTCCTATGTTTCCAATTCCTGAATCATTTGCTTTTCAGTCTATTTCAGCCGGGTTAACAGCTCAAAAAATTCTTTACCGATAATCAGAAGCTGTTTTCAGAATACACAGTGTTTATGTCATCAAGCAGTTCCTGTGCCAGTTCAGCCGGGTCGTCACCATAGCTAAGTGCCTCAAGTACTGTATAATATGAACCGGTTGTGTCCTTTAGAGATGAATTCTCAAAGTTTGGATCAAGCGGATAGTTGGCATTTTCCATAGCCAGCTTGTTTCCTTCATAGGTCAGACCTTTTAACTGACCGTCTTCTTCAAGAATCTTTGCAGCTGTCTTATTTACAACAACGCCTCTTTCAACACCAAGAATTTTTATTGCTTCAGGATCCGATACGAGGAAGTTAATCAAAAGAGCGGCTTCCTTTTTATGCTGACATGACTCTGCTATTGCCCATGTCTGCGAAATCTTGAACATACCTGCGGTTTTCTTTCCGAATCCTGTGATGTAATCTCCCAAAACAAATTCCTGTCCCTCTTCAAGAGCATCCGCAAACTTCTGCTGAGCTGAATCCCATTCAAAGAAGCCGGCATATTTTCCTGAGATCCAATCAGCGTTTTTCTCTATAGCATCGGCGCCCTGCCCTTTAAGATGTTCGATAGTAGGAAGTACATGATGATCCTCAAGTAAATTGATCCACTCCAGTCCTTCTTTTATCTCATCAACTGTGTAATTGCAGTGATTATCAACCGCCCACTGCTTTTCATACTTTGATTCAAGATAATAAACCATGAGGAGAAATCTCTCATACTCAAACAATGCCAGTGGATAATACTCATCTCCAAGTTTTTCCTTAAATGTTTCACCTGCCGCAAGAAGCTCATCAAAAGTTGTCGGAAGACCTATACCAGCCTTATCAAATGTAGTTTTATTCCAATAGAATACCTTTCCTGTCGTTGATATAGGTATCGCCTGCTGTTCACCATTTACGACACAAGTTTCAAGAGTAGCCTGATCATAATCAGCGAAATCATTGAATACATCCTTGTAATCATTTAAATCAACATACTTACTTCCATCAGCAGAGAACTGATACAGCCAGTTCCAGTTTGTCTGCATAACGTCTGCAGAAGCGCCGGCAACAAGGCTTGTTGATATCTTCTCTGTCCATCCGTTCCACGCTCCGTATTCACATTCTACCTTAATGTTCGGATAAACCTCCATAAATTTGTCTACTACCTGAAGCGTCTTTTCATGTCTTGAATCACCGCCCCACCAGGAAAGCCTGAGTGTAATAGGTTCATCTCCAGATGTTTCCTTACCGGCAGCCGTTGTTTCTTCGCCCTTGGCCTCCTTGGATACTTCAGTTGTAGCCGTTGTGCCCGCATCCTTCGCTGTGTCTGTCGATCCGCTTCCGCATGCGACAGCGTTAAATGCAATGGCAGATGTCAATAATGCTGCAATTAATCTTTTCATGTTTTATGATCTCCTTCCCTCGGGATGTAAGACTTCCATAGTTTTTTCAACAACTGTCATCATCCCAACCGCACTAAATGTTATTAAAATTATATATTCGTTGTATACGTCAGTCAACATATTTTGTATACGTAATAAGTGACATTAGTGTATACAAATATTGCGTATTATTGTTTTTACATTCAATGTGATATATAATGAAACAACCAACTATAGAGTATACAAAAAGGCTATAATTATTTTTGGAGTGATAAACATGAATGATAAAAACAATCTGGCAGACGAAGCCTATAGCTATATAAAAGAGAAAATCTATAACTTTGACATTCTTCCCGAACAGACAGTCAGTGATTATCTTCTCAGCAAACAACTCAACATGAGCCGGACGCCCATCAGACAGGCTCTCCAAATGTTAAAAAACGATGGCTTACTCGAGGAAATTCCCGGAGCCAGCAGTTCATATAAAGTAAGTGCCATTTCCGTCGAAGAAATTGAAGACATTTTTGAATATAGAGAGGCTTTGGAGTTATCAGCTCTCACCCTTTCGTGGAACAAGCATAAGATAAATAAAGCATTGACCGATAAACTGCAAAAGCTGGTCAATATAATGGTGGAAAAAAAGAATGACGGTGAAACAGAGGCACACTTTGATGCTGACCAGAATTTTCATTCGGAAATCATCAATAGTTCCGGCAATAAACGCTTATGTAATGCATATGATTGCCTCTCTTTTCAGCTGCAGCGGTTACGTTTCCTGACATACCTGAACCACTCGCTTCAGGACAAAGCCAGCGATGAACATCAGGAAATAGTTAATGCTATGATAAATGATGATTATGAGCTTTCCATCAATATGCTGAAAGAGCACCTTCAGACATCTAAAAGAGATTATATAGCTATATTTAACGGAGGTGCATTGCCGGGCAATGCCTTCAAAGTTTTTCAATATCTTTCAACAAAAATAACAACGAAACAGCAACCGTAATCTCACAATTCATACCGGGACTAATGGATAAATCGCCTTGCTTGTCATAAGTCATCGCAAGAGGATTGTGTACTTTACTGTAAAGTAAAAAAGCCTGCAAGTATCAGGATTTTTCCCGACACCTGCAGGCTCAATAACGATTCGTTATTCAATTATGCTCTTTTCACAGGATACTATATTTTAATAATCTACTGTGGTCTGTCTGTTTTGAATCCAAGCTCGCTTATCAGGTAATTCATCTCAGAACAGACCATTGATATACTCTGTAAGAGCCTTTCTGTCATAGAAGTTCTTTTCATCATCGATATAGAAATCAGGCTCGGCACCCTGGTCGATGTCATAGAAGCTTCCGTTCTTCGTAAACGCCATACGAAGAGGACCTGAAACCTGGAAAACAGTTCCTGTAGCTGAAGTACATGGCAGCACCATACAGGAACCACCACCTGAAGTCTGTCCCAGAAGGGTAACCTTGTGAGAATTTTTGAAAATACTTGGAACCAGATTTCCGCATGAAAAACTATTGAAGGATTCAAGACAGTAAAGCTTATATCCCTGCAGAGAATCTTTCTCGTCAAACTTGTGATCCAGATTCAGATCTACATGAACATAGTCAGTCATCATAGCGCCTGTCATAGTGTTATGAATGGAATACATTCCTGTTCCTAAAAATGTTCCCAGAACAAAACTTGCAGCATTGGAATCACCGCCGCTGTTGTTTGAAAGATCAAGAACAACATTCTCTACAGGACTGCCGTCTCTTGTTATCTGCGCATAGGAATACAGCATGAGACCGACTGTATCATTGGGATCTGCTTCCTTAGGAGGATTCTTGTAGTAGTCGGCATCTTCAGGAATAGGCTTGAATCCGTCAAAAGTGATATAGGCTGTATTTCCAACTTCCTCATATCCGGGACAGCCATCAGGATAAGCTTCAGCCCTTGCAATACCGAAGCGTTGCACTTCATCTACCATTATCGCAATTGAGCTGCCGTAACTATTCTCGATTTCAGCATCTACACCGCTTTCATATGATGGCAGAATGAATCCGCTGTGTCCGTCATCCAGATTCTTATTGATAAATTCAGCAAGTGCACTGTCAATGACCTTCGGATCAGGGTTTAACAACTGCAGTTTTGTTCCTGTCTGAAGGAATATACGGTCAAAAGAACTGATTCCATGAGTTTCTTTTAATCCATAATTATAATCCAGCATCATACACAGTTCGTTATAATTAAACACTGCCATGGAAGGACTTATCTCTCCTGTATCGCCTGCATAATACAGTTCACCTATATCAGTGAGACTTCCTTCCTCGTTCTGAGATCCGCCATTTTCGAAAAGAATCTTGTTCTGAAGTCCGCCATATGTAAAAAGAATTACACTCTTACCATTATAAACAAGCGGAATATAGAATCTGGTAAGGATAAAATCATTGATTATGGCAAGTGGCATATAATATTTATCCTTGTCTCTTACAAGATCAATTCCATAATCATCAAGATTAAGTATAAGAACATCTCCGTAACGTTCATAGGAATCACCGGTATGCTCAAACAGCTCTCTTGATGATTCACTTGCCAATGCACGTTCAGATACAACATCCATCAGTGAATCCATATTGGATGCTTTCAGAAAATCGTCATGATCCAGGAATGTGATGGTATTCTCATCGAAATCCAGCTTCATCCAGGTTCCGCTTTCTCTTGTCAATGTTGCCGTCCTGCCGTCACTGGTGAAGGTAAGTTTATAATCCTTGTCCTTTGCCTGTATAAGGTAAGCATTCTCAAGCACCATAGGAACATCCTCGAGGGAGATGTATGGCACTGCCTCATCAGGATCAAAGAATGCCAAATTGATATTTTCCTTGGATTCGGCAGAATTATAATAAATCGGTACATCCTTAGTCTTCAGGTCCCCCGGTTCAAATGCCTTTTCCAAAGGTCCGCCTTCTCTGATTCTGGTCAGCTCATTTTCCAGCCATTCATTTATTTTTTCCACTTCAGCTGCATTCACTTCTCCTGAATCAGTCTTTTCGGTCTGAGCCTTTTCGGAATCAGTCTTTTCGGAATCAGTCTTTTCAGAATCAGAATCATTTTTTATATCTTCATTTGATTCTTCTTTTTCCGTTTCTGCAGTCGTTGTTTCTTCGGCTTTAACTGATTCTTCATAAGATGTGTCTCCAACCGCCGGTGTTTCGGCAATCTCGTTTGAACCAGCCTCAGGTACTGTAGTAGCATTACATCCGGACAGTACCATACTCGCAGTAATCACTGACGCCAGAATTCCATTGAGTTCTTTTTTCATCCATGACCTCCATTATTTATGAATATTTTTAAGTTACTTAATTCTTCCAGAGCTGCAATGTTAATTGCAAAGTCAACTCCCATGAATTCATCACCTGATCGCCTTATCCAAAGATGCTCATATTCATTCATTGTTATTTCGACACAAACCCTTGTTTTGATAACTCTCTTAAAATGTTAAAGAGGTAAGGATATCATTATTGCCCACAACCCATTTTTCGGGATTGCGACGGAATTACGCCATTTTTCAGGCATAAAAAATCGAGGTATTATGCAGTTACCTTTGCAAAACTGATAATACCCCGAAATTAAGCATTTATCTTTTCAAGTGACGTTTAAATGTTGCCGATACTTCGTTACCTTGTCTTATACCTTTCATCATTGCTCATGCGACCCTACTTCCTTTGCAAAGTTCATTTCATGAGTCACTATGAGCTTGCTCATCATCAAGATGTGCTTCAGCATACTCTGAAAAGGCGTCCTGCCAGATCTTGTAAGCTGCGTTTGTCTGGTGAATACCCTTGTCGCTGCAGTATTGTTTTGCAAGATTTCCCTCACTGTCATAGAGCCTTGACGCTATATCTATATAGCCCCAACCGTTTTCTGCAGCCAATGCTGCCATCTGTGCATTGAATGCACGGATAGTGTCATTGTTAAATTCCTCTTTAGCGCTTTTATATATAGGTGTTGTACTTACAATAGTGATCTTTATACCGGGTATCTCCTGCTGTATCTTTGCAATATACTGAAGATACTTTCCAACTGTGTTGTCTGCACCGGCCCAAAGGTCATTAAGCCCAAAGAAAGTATAAATGTGTTTTGCTCCCATAAGCTTCAGAGAATCCCAGGCATACATCTGCTGTCCCTGATATATGGGATGCTTGGATTTACCGGAAATGTTCATGAAAGCATTATGAACCGAATAACTGACACGGGTTAAAAATTTGAGATTCTGAAACACAGGAAATGTGCCATTATTTGCAGCATAATTTGCAAAGCCCTGAGCTACCGAATCACCTATAACAACAGAATCCCTGAAAAATTCGCTGATCTTTTGTGAATGCAATGCCTCCTCCTGAAGCCGGTTCTGTTCTTCAAGCCATGCTCTGTTCTGCTGTTCCCGAAGAATTTCTTCCTCTGTCAATGTTCCCGCTGTTGTTTCTTCAACTGAGCCTGTCGGAGTGTTATCTGCCTGTGTCACACCGGGGGTATATAAGCCAGTGCTTCCCGTTTCGGGAACAGTCGGTAATGCTTCAGAAGTGGATTCAGAAATCCCCGGAGTGTCTGAATATGAATTAAATACTGGTGTTATTGATAAGGCTGTGATCAGCAATGCCGCGGTAATAGTTCTTTTTTTTCATAATATCCCCCCTCGTATAGAGGTAGTAGTGTCTAATCGACACCCCTTTTTTATTATAATAGCAGCCTAGGCAGAATCCAAACTGAAAACACAAAAAAAGAACCTCGAATCCATGAAGCACTCGCCATTTCATCTACCGTTCTTCTATCACGACTAGCTTAAGATCTGTGAAGCACTCGCCACATCTCTTTAACTTGTCTTTATTGTACGTATTTTCATACAAAGTGTCAACGCGAAAATTATTTTTATTTCTCTGCTTTTAAGCGGTTCTATACGAATAATTCAGAAAATTATTTTCACTTATCTTTGTTGCGCAAAATATCAGACCCCGGCTTATGAACCGGCTGTGTCAGTCACTTCCGAAAGCTCCGGAATAGACGGTGCTGCTCCGGGTCTTGAAACCGCTATGGCCGATGCTTTGGCAGCTGTTTCAAGTGCCTTTTCGGGAGCTTCTCCCCGGATCAGTGATCCTATGAAGAATCCTGTAAAGGTATCTCCTGCTGCGGTTGTATCAACTACCGGTACACTGAATATACCCTGCTTTATAACTGTATCCCTGTATGCATATACCGAGCCCCTTTCACCCAGAGTCAGCACAACATGCGCCTTCGGGAATTTCTCTCTCAAGCCCGAAATGAGCCCATCGGAATCCTTTGCATCCACTCCGGTAATGGCTGCTGCCTCCACTTCATTCAGCATAAAGTAATCCACCATATCAAGGGGCAATGCCTCTATCTTTTCGTTCATGGGAGAAGGATTCAACACGATCTCCATTCCTGCATCGCGTCCTTTTTCAATGATATAGGAAAGCTCATTTATCTCATTCTGAAGAACCAGATAATCTCCCTTTCCGAAAGCCTTAAATGTCTCATCGATATCCGATCTAAGGATTTCCTGATTTGCACCACCGAAAAGAAGTATGCAGTTGTTTCCCGCTTTATTCTTCTGTATGATGGCGTGTCCTGTGGGACCGTCTTTAAATCTGATAAAATCCCTGTTCACTCCTGTACTGTCCAGCATATCGAGAAGTATGCCGCTGTCGGACTTTCCCACAGCTCCCGCATGAAATACACTGCAGCCGGCTTTCTTGAGAGCTACCGACTGATTCAGTCCCTTGCCTCCGCAGAAGGTATTTCTTTCAAGAGAAGAAAGAGTCTCTCCCTCCTGTACGAAATGATCCACAGAATATACATAATCGAGATTAAGAGACCCAAAATTCAATACTTTAGTTTCCATTATTATCTCCATGGGTCAAGTGCAAATCGAGTTTTCTCGGATTTGCATTTGGCCCGCTATCATCCTTCAAATTTCAAAAAATCCATCACCACCTCGATGGCTTTATGATACTTCTCAAGCTCCACGTATTCATTGGCCTTATGGCAAAGCTCAGGGTCCCCGGGACCAAAGAGCAGCACTCCGGCATCCGGCAGAGCCTTCAAGATGGCAGAACCATCCGTGAAATAGCTGATTCCCGTATACCGAGGCTTTTCCCCATGTCTTTCCAGTATATGTTTCAGGTCTTCGGTCAGTTCCGCGTCCCTTCCTATCTCCACGGAAACTCTCTCATTTTTCACCTCAGCATGACATATAAGCCTCGGATCTGTTTTATCCTTATCTTTAAGGATTTCATCAAGACAGTTCAAAACCATTTCCTTTGTCTGCCCCGGAACCATCCTTATATCCATGAGGAGCACACATCTGTCAGGTGTCATATTCGGGGCTACTCCCCCTTCTATTTTTGTCACCTGTGCGGTAGCGTGGCCAAGCACAGAGTTAGACTCCTTCTGAACGGCCTCCTTCAGGAACTTTGCCACCCGCATGCCTTCCTCAATGGCATTTAATCCCTTTTCAGGATATGCTCCGTGTCCTGTAATTCCTTCAAAGGATAACTCAAGCCATAAACAGCCCTTCTGGGCAATTCCCAGATTTAGATATGTCGGCTCTCCTATAAGAATCTCGGTTACATTCGGAAGCAATTCACTTCCGGAAAAGACATTGGCACCAAGTCCCCCCTTTTCCTCATCACAGGTGGCTGCAAAGGTGATGTCAAAGGCAGGAGCTCCCTTTTCCTGAACATGGGTTATGGCGTAGCTGAGCATAGCGAGACCGCTCTTCATATCGCTGGCCCCTCTTGCAAAAACCCGGCCCTCACTGTCCACGACTGCTACTCCGGGATCCGTATTCCACTTTTCAAGGTCTCCGTAGGGCACCGTATCCATATGCCCGTTCATAAGGATATGTCTCGAATGGTCCTTTCCGGAAATGTGAGCCACAAAATTACTGTGCTTTTCATCTATCCTCTGAATTTCCGAAGAAATACCGAAGCTATCAAAATAAGATTTGAGGAACAGTGCCACCTGCCCCTCATCATCTCTGCCATTTACACTTTTTATGTTTAAAAGATCTGTAAGAAGCTTATCAGCTTCATCCCATTGATTATTCAAATTCCTCACCCATTACTCTTCAAGATAAGCGATAATGTTTGCAAACAACTGATTGTAAGACTCCCAGTTGCAGAACTCGGGAGGTGCCCAGTGTGGCGCACAGTCTGTGGTGAACACACCGGATTTTCCCTTTCCGTACTTTCCGAAGGCTATGAAGGGATCTCCGCAGACTGTGGCAAGTACTTCAGCTTCCGGCTTTGCCACTGTCTTATTGTAACCGAGAACCTGCGGCCATTTATCGGAGACTCCCTTAAACACAGGGTGATCCTTTATAAGTATCTCTGGGGTCACTCCTTCACAATGCTCCATTCTGTCATCCAGGGTACTTACTTCTACAGGAAGCACCTCCTGAACTGCGGTATCATGCCACTTTCCCTTTCCGTCTATTCCCGAAAAGGTCATGTAGCCGCCCACCATCAGAAGGGCTCCGCCATCCAGAACATAATCCCGCAGTAAATTACAGCGGTTAGGTTTCTTCACGCTCCTGTTAAAGGTCTCCGTCGGCAAAAGCAGTGTATTGGCGCCGATATCCGATAAAATGATACAGGAATACTCCTTGAGCTCCGAAAGAGTAAATGGAAAACCGTCCATGGCCTCGTGGTTCGGAATGAACACGAACTCGTATCCGGCGGCCTTTATGGCCTTTTCCAGCCACTCCTTTCCGGTCTCATATACTGATGTATGAAATGTATCGAATCCCTTCACATGTGTAGTGAAACTCATCCATGATTCACCTGCCAGCATTACTTTCTTCGCCATAATTTTATTCTCCTTTACCATAGGTCAGTATCAGATTCGCATATACCAGTATCGCCTGGAAATAATCCTCCACCGGCACATATTCATTTACAGCATGGCACTCTGCAAGCTTTCCGGGACCGTATTGCAGGACCTTTGCCCCTGCGATATTCTTCCAGAGTCTGGAATCACAGCCACCCGGGGAGCCCACGATCTTTGCCTCGTGCCCTTCAACAAGTGAGTAAGCCTCCTGAAAAGCCGAAACGAAGGGATCCGAAGTCTCCTGCAGAAATGCTCCGCCAGCCTGATACATGGTTATCTTCGGCATATGATCCCGTAGCCATGGGTCAGATTTCGCCACTGCCTCCACAGTCTCCGTAAAGGCATCATATATCTTCTGATAGCTCATGATGCCCGGAAGATAATGTATGCAGGTCTCAAAATAACATTCTCCCGCTACAGTAGACCCCGCTGTTCCTCCGTGTATGGTGCCAATGTTAAGATTTGGTGCCGGAAGCAGGGGATGCTTATACCGTAAGAGCCATTCATGCTCCAGCTCCTCCAGAGCCCTGATGATCTTCAGTGTTTTTTCTATGGCGGATACTCCTGCCCACTTTTCTCCGGAATGGTTGGATTTTCCTTCCACCTCCACCTTGAAGAACACAAAGCCCATATGGGCCGCTATAAGCTCACGGTTTGAGCATTCGCATACAACAACGGCGTCCGCTCTCTGGCCGCTCATTATGGCCTGCATGGAGCCGTTTCCGCCTCCCTCTTCATCACATACTGAAGTGATCTTTACATTGCAGGGAAGCCCGATTCCGGCCTGCTTAAGAAGCTTCACCGCCATGGCTCCGCCAAGGAGCCCTGACTTCATGTCTGTGGAGCCGAGTCCGTAGAGCCTGCCGTCAATAATTGTGGGTTCATGGGGCGGAGTGTTCCATTTTGAAAGCTCCCCCGGGGGCATGGTGTCCATATGTCCGTTGAACATAAGGGTCTTTTCCGGGTCTGCACCCCTGAAGGTGGCGTAGACATTGTACCTGTCCTCATAATTGTGACCGGGATTTCCTTCCTGATACTCCTTAAGGCACTTTTGAATCGCCTCTTCCGTCATGGGATCCCGGATTATCTCATCTGCACCGAAATCCTGAAGTAGCCGGGCAAAATACTCCTGCCCCTCCTTTTCTCTCCCTCCGGCGATTCCGTGACCCAGGTCCCGGGTGTCGATGGCTATAAGCTCCATAAGGGGCTTAAGATATTCCTCTCTGTTCTCCTGAAGAAGCTTCCTCAGCTTTTCACTTGTCTCCATAGTATCTGATCCCCTGTTCGATGATATCCCAGAAACGCTCGACATTTATATCAACCGCAACATCACAGTTGGGCTCCCCTCTACGGAAGAACTCGAAAATATCCGCATTTGTCCTGCCGTAGCTCTCTTCAGATTTAATGTCTACACTTACGTGACAGAATCTGGTGGTCAGAAGCTCAGGATCTATGATGGATGCGCAGGTAACGGGATCATGGGTGGGACCGCCTTCCCAGCCGAAAACCTCCTTCTGGGTCTTATTGAAGAACCTCATGAGATCCACAAAGAGGTGTGATGCCTTATTGTCTATCTTTGCCATCCTGTCAACGATCTCAGGATAACAAAGAACCTTTCTCGTTACATCCAGTCCAACCATGGTGATGGGAACACCGGAGGTAAATACCACGTATGCGGCCTCGGGATCACAGTGGATGTTGAATTCAGCCGCGGGAGTGACATTACCGTTCTGATAGGAGCCCCCCATAAGAACGATACGCTTGATCTTTGGAATGATACGCGGCTCCATCCTGAGAGCCATGGCCACATTGGTAAGAGGACCCGTGGGAACCACCATGATCTCATGATCCTCCGCTGCCATGAGAGTATCGATCATAAGCTGAACTCCATGCCTTGGATCCGCCTTCTTAACCAGGGGTTCAAATGTGGGTCCGTCAATACCGGTGGTGCCGTGAATCTCAGGGCAGATCTCTCTCGGCTTCACCATGGCATTGCCGCAGCCTGCTGCCACAGGCACATCCATGATTCCCAGATACTGGCATACATTAAGTGCATTGACAGTGGTCTTCTCAATGGTCTGATTTCCCGCCACTACGGAAATCCCAACCAGCTCAAGCTCAGGATAGGCATGGGCCAGCATGATGTTAATGGCATCATCATGTCCCGGATCACAATCCAGGAATACTTTTTGCTTTTTCATCTTTACCTCCATGGGTCATGTACGAATCGAGCCTGCTCGAATTTGTATATGACCCACCATTTACGCTTGAAAGTTCACTTTAAAACTTTACCTCCATAGGTCATGCCGCAGTGATCAGTGAGCTCTTCCTCTTGTTTTCCATAGCCTTCTTTGTAGCCATGGAGATCGCAAGGATGGCAATAGTCGCAACATACGGCATCAGAAGAACCAGCTGGCTGGGAACACCGTAGGCCTGAAGTCTGGCTCCTATAGAATCCGTGAACCCGAAGAACAGGCATCCGAGTGCTGTAAATATAGGATGGGCTCCGCCGAAATACATGGCTGCAACACCCATGAATCCTCGTGCGTTAGTCATGTTCTCAACGAACATTGCGGAATATCCGAGAGACAGATGCGCTCCTGCAAGTCCGCCTACCAGCCCTGATATGGCTATGGCCTGATATTTCATGGAATTAACATTGATACCTGCAGTCTGGGCAGCCTGAGCCATACGTCCCACGGCTCTTATGCGAAGTCCCCAGACCGTCTTATAGAACACGAACCAGAGAATGATAACGAGAAGGATGACGAACCATTCTGTGATGGTCCAGTCATTGAAGGTATCATTCAGGAAGCTGATCTTTTCAATTGCCTTTATATGTACCTTGGGAATGGCGATGATCTTCGGATCCGCAAAGGTACCGCTCTGCTTGAGCCATGCGTTAAGCAGGAATTTGGTTATGGCAACAGCGAACATATTAACGCCCATTCCGATGGCACAGATGTCAGATCTGAACTTGAGATGGCTTACCGCCATGACCATGGCGATGCAGAGTCCGCCAACCATAGCCACAAGAACACCCAGTGCCCAGCTTCCCGTAAGATAGCTCACCGCAACGGCCATAAATGCGCCGAAAAGCATGATTCCCTCTGTACCTATGTTAAGGATATCCGCCTGCTGCGTGATAGCCGCACACAAGGCTGCATAGATGATGGGTGTCGCAGTTCGAAAGGTGGAATATATAAGCGATGCATTGAAAATCTTTGAAAATGTCATACTTAGGTCCTCCCTTCTTTCATATCGCGTCTCTTTTTGATATCACCAATGAGATTCATGCAGGCGAAAATGATAAATACCGCGGTGATAGTGTCAACCAGTGATTTCGGAACACTGGTGGCCTGCTGCATTCCCATGGCACCGGACTTAAGAACCGCAATGAAGAATGAGATCAGAGGGGCAACAAACATGTTGTTCTTGCAGATAAGCGCTGCCAGCATGCCGTTAGTACCGAGACCGCTTGCAAAGTTGTTCAGGAAGAAGCCGTGAACTCCCAGTACCTCTATAGCTCCTGCGGTTCCGCCGATACAACCCGCAAGCATCATTGCGGATATGAACATTTTCTTCGGATCTGTTCCTGCGAACTCGGCATTTAAAGGATTGGTTCCTATCTGTCTCAGCTTAAATCCGAAGGAGGTCCTGTAGACAAGGATCATGATAACCACAGTCACTATGATGGCTATGAAAAGTCCCATATTGGCGGAACTCGGCTTCATGAACTGAGGGAGCTTCACCTGTGGAGCCACCTCCGCAGACTGAGGCAGGGAGGTTCCGGCACTCATGACTCCGGAAACAAGATAATTGGTTATGTACAGAGCCACAGAGTTCATGAGGATGGTACAGCACACCTCAGAGACATTGAAATAAATGCGCAGAACTCCGGGAATCATGGACCATAGGGATGCCACCAGCATCGCCCCCAGAAAGCAGGCTATGAGCTGGAGCGGTCCCGGAAGAAATGTCCAGTTGATTCCTATGTAGGCGGCAACGATGCCTCCCAGAAAAACACAGCCTTCAATTCCGCAGTGAAAGGCCCCGGCCTTTGCAGCAACGATAAAGGCAAGTGACGTTAACAAGAGCGGTGTGACTCCTGCCAGAGTTGTACCGAATTTCAGTTTTCCGTTAAATGCGCCCCTTACAAGAGCGGTATAAGCTTCCACAGGACTTTCTCCCTGCAGTACCACCACAATCGCACCGGCTCCCAGCGCCAGTACCATCGATAAGAGGATATTTAAAGCAGCCTTTTGCTTCTCGTTCATACCTCTCCTCCTTCTTCCCTGCCGCTCATCATCAGCATACCGAGCTGTTCTTCATCAGCATCCTCTGCATTCAGGCGTCCGGTGATTTTTCCGTTGTGCATAACTATAATTCTGTCTGAAAGTGACATGATCTCTTCAAGTTCAGCGGATACGAGCAAAACTCCCAGTCCCTTTTCCTTAACATCCTGTAAAATGCTGCGGATGGACTCTATGGCTCCGATATCCACACCTCTTGTGGGCTGAGATGCCACGAGAAGCTTTCCTCCGAGAGTAACTTCCCTGGCAACTACCACCTTCTGGGCATTTCCGCCTGACAGAAATGAAGTGGGAAGCTCTGCCTTGGCAGGTCTTATGTCAAACTTCTCTATAAGCTCTTCAGCGAACTTTTTGACCGCGTCCTTTTTCAGGAAACCGTTCTTCGAGAAGGGCTCCTTGTCCAGAGTCACCTCTATAAGATTCTCGCCTATGGAGAACTGACGGTTCAGGCCTCTTGTATTTCTGTCCTCCGGAACATGGGTCAGGCCTGCTTCTCTTATCTTCTTAACTGACAGATTGGTGATGTCTTTCCCGTCCAGTATGACCCTTCCCTTTTCAACCTTCCGGAGTCCGGTGATGGCTTCTATCAGCTCACTCTGCCCATTGCCGTCGATACCTGCAACTCCGACGATTTCTCCGACTCTTACATCAAAGGAAAGACCTCTTATCTTACTGATCTCCTTTTCTCCTGAAGTCCAGAGATCCTCAACCTGAAGGACCGGTTCTCCTATTTCAGACTTTTTCTTTTCGATATTCAGGAAAACGTCACGCCCTATCATCATGCGTGCAAGTTCGTTTTCATTGGTCTCAGACTTAAGCACTGTTCCCATATAGGTACCCTGTCTCATGACCGATACCCTGTCACTTATTTCCATGATTTCATTCAGCTTATGGGAAATAAAGACGATGGATTTACCGTCTTCTCTCAGGTTATTGAGGATTTCGAAGAGACGTTTTGCCTCTTGAGGGGTCAGTACCGCAGTAGGCTCATCCAGAATGATGATGCCGGCACCTCTGGTCAGTATCTTAATGATCTCAACCCTCTGGGCCTCACCGACAGAGATCTGGGCGATCTTCTTGTCCAGCTGAATATCCATGTTGTACTGATCTATGTACTTCTGTACGGTTTTTCTTGCGGTGGCAAAATCTATGGTCAGACCTTTCCTCGGTTCAAATCCCAGAATGATATTCTCAAGAACAGTCAGCTCTTTTACCAGCATGAATTCCTGATGGACCATTCCGATACCGGCCTCAATGGCTGTTTTTGGCGTAATGCTTTGGTATTGTTTTCCTCCGATGGTCACAGTTCCCGCATCAAAGGGATACATTCCGTACAAAAGCTTCATCATGGTGGATTTTCCCGCACCATTTTCTCCTATAAGTGAATGTATCTCTCCTTTTTTCAAATTGAACTCACCATTTTTGACAGCCTGAACGCTTCCAAAAGTCTTTTTTATGCCTTCCATGCTTACGATGTATTCGCTGTCCAATTTTTCACCCGCTTTCTTTAGTGTTCTAAATTGTTTTCCTGTAATCCCCAAAGACTCCTTAAATGCAGCTTTTCATAGCATCTTTTCACCTGGCCGGGGCAGGTGCCAAAATCACAGAAAAAGCTCTTCTTTCCACGGCGTTTTGCAACTGCACAACACTCTGGTCGAAGAGCTCTTATTCAACCGGAATATCCAGGGAATTCATCCCAGGTATTTATTTTGCAGAAGGTCCGAATCCCTCATAGTTCTCAACTACGATCTCACCGGAAACTATCTTCTTTTCAAGTTCTGCAATCTTGTCAACTATATCCTGTGGGAACTTGTCTCCAAGAGCTTCCTTGATAACAGCAAAATCTGTAAGGCTTACACCGCCATCGGCAACTGTAAGATAAGATACGCTTCCGCCCTGGAATGTACCCTCTACAACAGACTTGATTGTAAGGTAGCATGCTGTATCAACTCTCTTAACCATGGAAGTGAGAACATGACCCGGCTGATCATTATCCTGGTTAAGGTCAACACCGATGGCATATTTTCCTGCGTCAGCAGCAGCTTCCAGAATACCTGAACCTGTACCTGATGCAACGTTCATAACGATGTCCGCGCCCTGCTCGTACTGAGCAAGTGTAAGCTCCTTACCCTTTAACGGATCGTTCCATGTTCCTGCAAAGGCCTGAAGGATCTGGATGTCAGGGTTGATATACTTGGCACCCTGCTCGTATCCTACATAGAAATCATGGAGTACAGGAATATCCATTCCGCCTACCCATCCGATGATGGCGTCACCGTTGACTCCGTCTATATCTGTCTTCTCGGTGAACATCGCAGCAGCAGCTCCTGCAAGGAATGATCCCTGATTCTGGGCGAAGCTTATGGACTGAACATTCGGAGCATCAACGGTTGTATCGATGATGGCGAACTTTACATCCGGATATTCCGGCGCATACTCTACAAGATACTCCTGGAAGTTCGAAGAAGAACAGATAACAAGATCATAGCCATCTTCACATGCCGAAAGAAGATTTGCCTTCCACTCATCAGGTGTGGTTCCTTCAAGATTCTTAAGCTCTATACCAAAATCAGCAACTGCCTTCTGTGAACCCTCATTACAGGAATCATTGTAGGACTTGTCTCCCAGATTTCCCGAATATGCAACACATACACGGATCTTTGATTTCTCACCGCTGTCTCCTGATTTACCGGAAGCCTGAGACTCGGTCTTCTCCGAAGTCCCGCCCCCATCAGTTGTGGACGAACCACCGCAGGCAACAAGACTTGCCGCCATTCCGGCTGCAAGGAACATAGCTAATACTTTCTTTTTCATGGATTCCCCTCCTTTATGTGTCCATGACACCAACTTATTAAAACTAATAAAATTATATCGCGAACATATTTATTGCACAACATTTTGCACATACCTTTTGTGCGGCAATATATTTTATATAGTGGTTTTAGACAATTATTTCCACAATATCCCCATTCCACGAGAAAACATGGATATATACTAAAAGGGCGCTCTGGATACACCAAAGCGCCCTTGCTCCTTATTGAAGGCAAATATATAATTATTTATGAGCCTTGTCAATTAATAATTAATAATCACTGTTATGAAAAATTACAATTGGAATTTTGATCTTGATACGCGGCCTGTCCACAGTCTCATGTCTCTTTCCGGACTTCGTGAGCCCAAAAACAGGATACGTTATTTCGCCGATGACGGTTCATATATCGAACTGAAAACCCTCTCCGATTCTCTTAATACAGAATCTCTCTGGATAGCAAAGCTCAAAGACTTTCATGAAAAGAACCGGACAGCCTTATTTTTCACAACGGAGTTCAGGACCGTGGACAGGTCAGAAGGCAGAATACTGGATCAGACCCTTAGTCTTCCGGAGAGCTTCATGGAATTAAAGGAACAGCTTTATTCCATATTTCACATAGCCGATGTCACTTTCGATCCTCTTCTTTTTATAGAAACCGAGGAGCCCGATGGCGCTGTCTCAGTCCACATTCTGCTGGCCCTTCCCTTAACTGAGGAACGGGATGAAGAGCATATCTATAAGAGCATCCATCCCCTTTGTGAGGCCGGCGGATTCTCAAACCATGAATACGGTCTCTATCCCCGGAGCATAAGCACTGCCCTGTCGGACACCATATCAGGCATACATGACGGAATCCTCATTCACGAAACAGAATACCCCTGGTTTCAAAAGAAGATCCGGCTTCTGGGAAACCTCCAGAGCATAGCCTCTCTTTTCATAATGATAACTACGGTACTGTTCATGAACGAACTCCTGAAAATCCCCTTTGGATGGCTTCTTTTCGCTGCCCTCATTGCATCCGGCGTCTTTCTGTTTATCAAATCAAGGCGTAACACTTCAAATTAATATAATTGAAAAAAAAATCCCGCAAAGGCTATGCCTGTGCGGGATTTCTGTATTTACATGAATCTATTATCTCTCAACATTGAAAGCGTTGAACTGTGGGTAGTCAGCGCCATCACCAAGAGCCTCCTCGATACGAAGGAGCTGGTTGTACTTAGCTACACGCTCTGATCTTGAAGGAGCACCTGTCTTGATCTGGCATGTGTTAAGAGCTACAGCAAGATCAGCAATTGTTGTATCCTCTGTCTCACCTGATCTGTGGGAAACGATTGCTGTATAGTGATGCTTGTGAGCAAGCTTGATAGCGTTCATTGTCTCTGAAAGAGAACCAATCTGGTTAAGCTTGATAAGGATAGAGTTAGCAACGCCAAGGTCGATACCCTTCTGAAGTCTCTCTACGTTTGTAACGAAAAGATCATCACCAACAAGCTGAACCTTGTCACCGAGAACCTTGGTCATCTTCTGCCAGCCTTCCCAATCTTCCTCATCAAGACCATCCTCGATAGAGATGATAGGATACTTCTCTGTAAGCTTCTTCCAGTGCTCGATGAGCTCGTCTGTTGTGAAGTCCTTACCAGCCTTTGGAAGGTGATATACGCCCGGCTTATCGCTCTTCCACTCAGATGAAGCAGCATCCATAGCAAGAACGAAATCCTTACCAGGCTCATAGCCAGCCTTCTTGATAGCAGCTACGATGTAATCAAGAGCTTCCTCATCAGATGCAAGGTTAGGAGCGAAACCACCCTCATCACCTACAGCAGTTGCAAGACCGTTAGCCTTGAGCTCTGCCTGAAGTGCGTGGAATACTTCTGAACACCAGCGAAGACCTTCCTTGAAGCTTGGAGCGCCAGCAGGCATGATCATGAACTCCTGAGCATCGATGTTGTTTGCAGCATGTGCACCACCGTTAACGATGTTCATCATAGGAACAGGAAGCTCTACACCTGCAGCTCCGCCAAGGAACTGATGAAGAGAAACACCAAGAGATTCAGCAGCTGCATGAGCAGATGCAAGAGATACAGCAAGGATTGCATTAGCACCGAGCTTTGACTTATCCTTTGTGCCGTCAAGCTTTAACATAGCCTCATCTACAGCATAAACATCTGTAGCATCAACACCCTGTAATGCATCATTGATCAGAGTATTAACATTCTCAACAGCCTTAAGAACACCCTTACCACAATAACGAGCCTTGTCACCGTCACGAAGCTCAAGAGCCTCGAACTGACCTGTAGAAGCACCGCTTGGTACAGCTGCTCTTCCAACAGTACCGTCTGCAAGAGTTACCTCTGCCTCAACTGTCGGGTTAGATCTTGAATCAAGGATTTCACGTGCGTGAACATTTACAATTGTCTGATAATCATTCATGTCATTTACCTCTTTCATTTGAAACGCCGGTCCGTTTGAATTTCGCCTTGCGAAGGGCCGCCGTTACATGCCATTCTTTTATAGAAAAGTGACACTATCTCCTTGGTCTCTCTTTGTACTTGACCAAGTGCAATTATATCACTGCAATTTCTTGGTCGCAACCGAATCATAGGCTGAATATATGAATTTAACAGGCATTTCATATAACATTTTGACCATAATTCGGCCTTTTTTTGCGTTAAATCTGTCATTATTTCGCAAAACCTTTCTGCTATAATAGTGTCCATGAGGCAAATATCCCAAAACTCCCTCTTCTAAAACCGTATTTAGACCTTCCCTGTTGTGAGAATGTCTAAAAATTAACAATTTTCAGGAGAATCCATGGCTTTAAAATATCACGAACAGGTTGACAGAGATAATACGCTTAAGCTCAGAGAACAGCTTTCTGAACTTCCCACCTGCTGCACAACTTTTTTCAGAGGCATTGAACCCAGAACCTCTTCCAGGACCCGCATCGCCTACGCCTATGATCTGAAGGTTTTCTTCCAGTTTCTTATAGATCAGAATCCTCTTTTCAGAGAACGAAGCACAAGAGACTTCTCTCTCGATGATATAGACAGGCTTAGTGTCCTTGACCTTGAAGACTATATGGAGTATCTGAAGTACCGTAAGCGCACGACTAAGGACTCAAAGGGCAACGAGCTTATCACCGATGTGGTAAACAGCCGTACTGCCATAAAGCGCAAGATAGCTTCTCTCCGCACTTTTTACAATTACTTCTATAGAAATCAGCTCATAAAAAATAACCCGGCAGCCATGATACAGATGCCGAAGCTTAAGGATAAGGAAATCATCCGACTGGATACAAATGAAGTGGCGGATTTTCTTGATGAAGTAGAGACCGGAGAAGGACTCACAGAAAGACAGCAAATCTTCCATAATAAAACAGAATTAAGAGACAGCGCCATGATGACACTGATGCTCGGAACAGGCATCCGAGTTTCGGAATGTGTCGGGCTCAACATAAGCGACGTCGATTTCAACAATGACGGAATACACATACACAGAAAGGGCGGAAAGGAAGTGACCATTTACTTCGGAGACGAGGTAGAGAGCATCCTTATGGCCTATATGGAATACAGAAAGCTCCAGATCGCGGAGCCGGGCTCTGAGGATGCACTGTTCCTTTCTCTCAGGAACCAGCGCATCTCCGTCCGCTCGGTAGAATATATGGTAAAAAAATATGCAAAGACTGTGACACCTCTTAAGCACATCACACCACATAAGCTCAGAAGTACCTATGGCACCAATCTCTACAAAGAGACCGGTGATATCTATCTTGTGGCCGATGT
Organism: Lachnospiraceae bacterium; assembly: GCA_015057945.1. Lineage (GTDB taxonomy): Bacteria > Bacillota > Clostridia > Lachnospirales > Lachnospiraceae > Oribacterium. Next base: position 27,123 of record SVDD01000022.1, read on the forward strand.
TCTGGGGCACAACGATGTAAATACAACCAAGAAGCACTATGCCGCTCTTGAGGATGAGCGCCGCAGAAGTGCCAGAAATAAAGTGCGTTTAAGAGAGGATTGATCCTCTCTTAAATACTGTCAGCGCTCTTTTATCCCGATTTTTTCATGCATGGCCTTCTTATGCTCATACATCCTCTGATCAGCTATATTTCTAAGCTCGTTAGGATTGTCACTGTCGTATGGTGCCATGGCAAAACCTGCACTGGCACTTATACTTATGCTGTATTCATCAGTTTCCAAAATAGGCTTTTCAAAGGCTTCGCCGATCCTTTCCAGTATCCTTTCATACTCAGACTTCGGAATATCTTCATCCACAAGAATGGCGAACTCGTCTCCGCCCAGTCTGTAGACCTCAAAATCAGATACTGATGCAAGTCTTATTGCGGTTTCCTGAAGCACCTCATTACCCACATGATGGCCGTAGTTATCATTGGCATGCTTAAACAGATTGAGATCCACATAAAACAGGCCGTAATAATCCTTTACATGTGAAAGTATCCTCAGCTTCTCTCCGAACACACGACGGTTCTTAAGGCCCGTAAGCTCATCGTGATTGCCTCTGTAATCCAGGAACTCCACCAGCGTCTGGTTCCTGATCCTGAAGCCGATGAAATGCGAAATGCTCTGTATAAGTCTCAGGGTATCTATCTCTTCACTGACCTCATAGTTATCAGCGCAGAGGAAGCCTAGAAGTCTGTGCCTGTTGTCATAAAAAGGTGCCCAGACAAATCTCTCAACCCCCAGTTCTGTTAAAAGACGGTACCATTCAGGCTCGCTCCCCTTCAGGATCCCGACATCATCAATCCTGATGATACCATCTTCATTAAGATAATTTTGCCAGTTTGCAAGATACTGTTCATAGCTGAGCCCTGACAGAACATCCATACGCCGGTCACTTTTTTCATCGGCACACCATCTAAATAAAGATCTGAAGGTCACCCTGTCCGTGATGAGAATATCCATACTGCTGGGATGAATGACCTGCCCGATCTCCTTAAGAACCTTGTTCATAATATTCTTATACTCATCCTCACTGCTGAGAAGTCTGGTTATACGCACTATGGCATCATCTGTGGTTGAATTTCGTCTGAGCAGCTCCTTTTCCAGATGGCTGTCATCGATGAAAGTGCACACAACGATAAAGCATCCCTCAATATTGGTAGGAGCTATGGTGAACTCCATCCAGTGCCCCAGGAATTTGCTGTAGGTTGTATGGTGACTTTCCTCTCCGCAAAATGCCGCCCTGTATCCGAAGCCCAGAAGCTCCGGGATATCTTCCTTAAATGTCTCTGTGACCAGTCTTCCAACGATCTCATCCTTCGGACGGCCAAGTCCTCTTGAAAAACGCTCATTGGCATACAGATACTTGGCGTTCTCCGCTCCGGTGCCGTCCTCATTCAATATGGTCTGGAAAACCGCATAAGCAACCGGAAGGCTCTTTTGCAGTTCAGACATCTTATCAAAAAGCAGGAATGCGTTTTTTATTAATGATCCATCAGATTCTATCCTTTGATTCGACATATATGATAAGCCTTTCCTAACTAACTTAAATCAAACTTCTCTATACTTTACATCGGTCAAAAGAATAAAATCCATAACACTGTCAAGTCAATGTTAATTAAAATCTAAGCTCTTAAAACATCTTCATATTGTCGGCATTCCACTTGCCCGCCTTTTTCAATGCTGTCTTCCGGCTGTAAAGGGTTCTGACCGAAACGCCTGCGAACTCGGCAGTCTCCTTTGTATTATGTTCCGAAGAATACTTAAACACCTCACTGACCGTTACCTTTGTTTCCTTCTTTTTGAACCATCCGGCCCCTCGGGTCCTATGATGCTCATGTATCCCCACTTCAACATTGATAAAGCTGTCCTTATGCTTTCCTGTCCTTTTTTCGAGACTGCTTTCAAGAAAATGAACGTATATTCCGCAGGCCTCCAGTTTCTCCGAAAGAAGAGCAATGTCTCTCTTAAGATCCTCTGTGGTTTCACCCTCAGCCGGTGCCATTTTAAATCTGTGATACAGAATATCATATCCAAAAGAATCCTTTGCCTTCTCAATCATAAACTCTGCCCCCTCGTTTTCGGCATTTTTTAAATGTTGCCGAATCAATTATACAAAAAATGTCTCCCGAATGGAAGCTGTCCATACGAGAGACACTATGAATTTTACAGCTCGTTTATATCAACGATCTTCTTTCCGTCTGACCATATACGTTCAAGATCATAGAAGAGACGCTGCTCCTTATCGAACACATGAACGATGATATCATTGTAATCAAGAAGTATCCAGCCGCTGTTTGGAACACCTTCCTTGCGACGGAGATCTATATTAAGCTCAGCCATCTTATCCTCTACCGCATCACTCAGTGCATCCACCTGTCTCAGGTTATCAGCAGTGGCTATCACAAAATAATCCGCAATGACCGATACCTCGGATATGTCGATAACTGTGATATCGTATCCTTTTTTATCAGAAATAGCATTGTAAGCTGCCTTGACCATTTCTCTTGATGTTTCACTAGCCATTAAAAGTTTACTCCTTTACTGCCATAAATACTTTCTCATATCCTATATCTTACTTTATCGGTAAACCGCGCTTTTTCATAAGCTCTTTATAATAATTATATGTATCATAGGAATCCTTACAGATAAATCCGCCTGATTCTTCAAGATAGCTTATGGTATCCTCGTTTATCTCATAGACCGCCCTGTCCAGGTCAATAAAAGCCAGTTTCCTTATTTCCGGAAGTCTCGCCGCCTTGTATCTCCTGGCCTCGATATAATCTGCCACAAAAACTATGGCTTCCAGAGTGCTCATCTCAGGCCTTCCGAGGGTATGATAGTAAATAGCCGACAGGATCTCCCTATCTTCGATTCCAAAGCCTCTGCGGGCGTACTCTGCGCCGTAAACCGAATGAATCACCTGAGGAGCCTTAAGCATATCCTCCGTAAGCTCCACGCCTTCTTTTCCGCAAAGCTTTATAAGCTCCTGATTGGAAAACTGTTTTGCGCAATCATGCAAAAGCCCTGCCACCTCTGCCTGATAAAGATCAACACCGTATTTCATGGCGAGACAGATTGAGGTAAAGCTCACGCTCAGAGAATGTTCATACCTGTCGGGCTTCAATATTTTCTTCAGTTTCTTTCTGTATTCAAGGATTTCCGAAAGATCAGGCTTCTCACCGTCACTCTTTTTAGTGACATTCTTATCTGATGCCATATAAGCCTCCAAAATGCCCGGTCACAGCCGTCATACGAAATCACGGCAGAGAACGGCATTGAATTTGTCAATTATCTAAGCATACATCATTTATACAGCCCTTTATCCTTTATATAAAGAGCCACCTCCCGGGGCACAAGTCCCGAAATATCCTCACCCTTTGCCGCCATTTCTCTTATCATGGTGCTGGAAATATCCGACTCTTCAAAGTCAAGGACACTGACATCGGCCCCGAAACGTTCCTGAAGATATCTTACCTGATCCATAAAGCTCCGCTGCCTCCCGGGATATTCCCGCTCAGCAACCACCAGAGTGGCAATCTTCATGATGATCTCTGGATGCCACCAGGTATCTATCTGATACATGGAATCGGACCCTATAATAAAATAAAAATGAATATCCGGATAAAGCTCATTAAGTTTTTCCAGAGTCTCCGCCGTATATGTTTCGCCATCTCTCAAAAGCTCAAAATCGGACATCCGAAAACCCTCACGGCCCAAGACCGCAAGGGTAGTCATCTCCGCCCGTAACTTTGAAGGAGTAACATTCTTCTTTTTCTTAAAATACGGATCCTTGGCAGGCATGAACCACACCTCGTCAAGGGATAACTGGATCCTGGCACATTCCCCAAGAGCAAGATGGGCATTATGAATGGGATCAAAGGTCCCACCCATTATACCCACTTTTTTTCCCGGAAAATCCTTATGAGAACGCTGAACTTTATCCATCCCGGCACTACTCATGAACAACTCCTCTGTAAGTCTGTGAATCTGCTTGAAAAGCATATCACTCTACATCGTTGTCAAATTCCTCATCTGCTTCTTCAACGAAGCGAAGGCTCATACCGCCTCTTGCTGCCTTCTTCTTGGCACCGGCGATCTCAGCATTGAACTTTTTGCCCTTGCCGTTTCGGCCTGAAGCCTTTCCTGCTTCCTTGAGCTCAGCCTTTGATATCTCAAACTTACGCTTTTTAAAATCCGGATCCGGCTTGTAAAGCACGATCTTACGGCCGATGACCTGAACCACCTCTGACTGTGTACGTCCTGCAAGTGTATGAGCTATAGCCTTTGGATCGTCATCGCAGTTCTTCAGCACGTTGATCTTGATAAGCTCGTTCTTGATGATGTTTTCTCTTACAGCCTCGATGAACTCAGGAGTCAGGCTGTTCTTTCCGATAGAAAATACCGGTTCAATATTCATTGCTGCACCCTTAAGCTGGGAGCGCATCTTACTGTCTCTTATATACTTCTTCATACTTCCTCTTCTCCGTTACTCTTTGGCTGATGACGCTTAGGGAATGCCTGATCGATAGCACTGGCCATATCTCCCTCTTCATAAGCATCTGTATCATAGTACTCAAATGTATGTCCGTAGATTTTGATGGTATCACCCTCCTGGATGCCCATCTTCTTAAGCTGTCTGATAACTCCCTGCTCATCCATGAATCGCTGGAAGAACTCAAAGCCCTTTTCAACCTGAAGATTGGTATATCCAAGCATTTTCTCGATCTTTGGACCTTCAACAGAGAAGGTATTGGCATCAAGGCGCTTGTACTCGATATCGAGCTGCTCCTTGTGTCCGAGTGTCTCTAAATCAACTTCGCTTTCGTAAACTTCAACTTCCTTGGCACCTGCCTCCTCAACGTAAGTCCAGGCAGCCTCAAGAAGGTCACGGAGACCTGTATTGGTAGCTGCAGAAATTGCAAAAACCTTCACACCCTGTGGCTCGTAGATCTCTTTGATCCTTGTAACGGCACTGTCGGAATCCTGCTCATCGATGATGAGATCGGTCTTGTTGCAGGCGATGATCATAGGCTTCTTGAGAATCTCAGGATCATACTTTTCGATCTCTTCATTGATGGTCTTTATGTCTTCCACAGGATCTCTTCCTTCAAAACCTGAAGCATCCACCACATGGATAAGTACCTTACAGCGCTCGATATGGCGAAGGAATTCATGACCGAGACCTACACCCTCGGAAGCACCCTCGATAAGACCTGGAATGTCTGCCATTACGAAAGATCTGTCACCCTTAAGTCCCACAACTCCGAGATGAGGAGTAAGTGTTGTGAAGTGATAGTTGGCGATTTCAGGTCTTGCGTTTGAACACATGGAAAGAATGGTTGACTTTCCGACATTCGGAAGTCCTACCAGTCCCACATCAGCTATAACACGAAGCTCAAGCTGTACCCAGATCTCTCTTGCGTCCTGACCTGGCTGAGCGAACTTTGGAGCCTGCATGGCAGGTGTGGCAAAATGCATATTGCCGAGGCCTCCCTTTCCGCCCTTCAGAAGAACGATTCTCTGATTGTCACCTGACATATCGGCAATGATCTTCTTGGTCTCGAAGTCGCGGATGATGGTTCCCTCAGGTACCTTAAGAACCAGGTCCTTACCGTTTTTACCGTGCATGCGCTTTCCGCCGCCTTCTTCGCCGGGGGTAGCAATGTATTTCTGACGGTTACGGAAATCCTCAAGGGTGTTCATACCCTTATCAACTTCGACGATGATGTCTCCGCCCTTTCCGCCGTCTCCGCCATCGGGTCCGCCGCAGGGTACGAACAGCTCACGTCTGAAGGAAACATGTCCATTTCCGCCTTTTCCACTCTTAATGAAAATTTTTGCAATATCTGCAAACATAGAACTATTTCTCCTTTCCCAAGGGTATCCCTGCGCCGGGAAGAACCGTCGCTAACCCTCAGAGAGCCAATTAACCAAGATACAGAGATATGTATACATCCGTATCCGGTTAATAACAAATGAAAATAAAATGAAATTTAAAGCCCTGTGCCGAAAATCGACACAGGGCATAATCAACAGATTCAGTGAGTAAATTACTCAGCGTCTCTAGGCAGTACGGATACCTGCTTTCTGTCTCTTCCAAGGTGGCTGTACTTAACTACACCGTCAACCTTTGCAAAAAGTGTGAAATCATTGCCAAGACCTACATTAAGACCTGGGTGAATTCTTGTTCCGTTCTGCTTGTAAAGTACATTACCAGCCTTTACGAACTGACCATCTGCTCTCTTCTGTCCAAGTCTTTTGGACTCCGAATCTCTACCATTCTTGGTAGATCCCATTCCCTTATGATGAGCCATGATTATCCTCCATTAAATACTTTGAAAAAATTAGCCGATAGAATCGATCTTTACTTCTGTAAAGAGCTGTCTGTGACCGTTCTTCTTGTGGTAACCAGACTTTCTCTTGTACTTGTAAACGATGACTTTCTTAGCCTTGCCATTCTTAGTAACAGTGGCTGATACCTTAGCACCATCAACGACCGGTGTACCGATCTTCATAGCGCCATCATTAAGAACAAGCACCTGATCGAAAGTAACCTTGTCGCCTTCCTTTACATCAAGTTTCTCAACTCTAATGATATCGCCTTCGCTTACCTTGTACTGCTTTCCACCTGTAAGGATTACTGCATACATTACGAGGGTCCTCCTTTTTATCATTACTCGCTGGCTTCGGTGGTGATTGAATCACTCTTTAACCTCGTCACGCGGCATACTCAGATACTTTAAATGGGAAGTGCTGAAAAGTCAATGGGTTTCACATAATTAATTTATTAACTTTCTATAATATGGATAACTAGCGGTGACCTCATTCACGGAAACATTGTTGGCAGAGCCGTTCTCATGTATCGCTATCATATTTCCGTTCCCTGCCCAGGCGAGGAACATAACCACATGGGAATCTGCACCCTCTCTTATGATAATGTCTCCGGGCTGAAGATCAGCCCTCTTTATTTTCTCTCCTTCTCCCACAAGAGAGGAAGTACTGCATGCACCGCCAAGATCGTCACCCAGAGCTGACCAGTATACCCACTGTATCCATCCCGAGCAGTCCAGTCCTCTCAGAACTCTTCCTCTGTGATCGGACTGACCTATGACTGATCCGAAATGATTACTCTCATATCCCTTGGCGCTCGCCTTTCCTCCATAGTAATACGGAACCTTTCCGACAGATTCAAGTGCGAACTTAATGACCTTCTTTCTTCCGGAAGAAACGTCATCCGGAAGCTCGTCGAGATACTTCGATATCTCTTCTTCAGTCAGAGGATTTTTAGGGTCGATGGTGGAGATGGAAAAACCGTAGGACTTGTACCAGTCTCTGGAAATCAGATCATTCACAGCTTCAGTTCTTTCCTCTGTCCAGCCTGTCCAGGCCACATCCCCATCTGCAAAGGGATCCGAAGAAAGCTTTATACTCTTAAGCCCCTTCTCATCTTCAAAGCCCGATATGGTGACCTTAACATAGAGATCCACATGTCCGGGGCAGTAATTCCTGCTCTTTACATTGGTCTCGGAATTTGCAGACATCCTGCTGTCATTATCATCATATACTTCCTCAATAAGGCCCCGTAAGGTGGAATCATCCATCCTTAAAAGATCTTCTCTTGAGTAGCTTGCCAGTATGGTATTTACCACATCCGAAGATCCTAAAGACCTGTAATTCGATACTGTCCTGTTAACTGCAGTACTTGCGTTTTGTACAGGAGGTACATAGGCCGCTGTTGTCTGCTCCATAACGCTTTCGGCAGCCATATCCACAGACACATCCTGAATCTCCACACCGTCTGAAACCACACTCTCGGTAAACACCGCAGCCGTTTCCGGAACAGACGGTCCGAATATACCGGTGACATCAGGCTCAGGAGGTACATCCTGATTGTGGTAGCCGGGGCCCGTAAGGCTTTCAGTCTCTGAAGCCTCGGTGTTTACTGCAGCATCGGCAACAGAATCCACCATCATTAAAGCATCTGCCGCAGTTTCTGCGATGTTTTCCTGTGGCAATGTTTCCACATAGGAAGCCTCACTCTCCGCTGCGCTGTCAATATAGGATACGTTTCCGCTGCCTACGGCATTACCGCTGCCCGCTGCGATTCCGTTGTCATAGGCGTTGCCATTGCCCATTGTGCTTCCGCCGTCATAGGTATTGGCGCTGCCTGATGTGCTTCCGCTGCCTGAGGCATTGCCGCTGCCCGATGTGCTTCCGCTGCCTGAGGCATTGCCGCTGCCCGATGTGCTTCCGCTGCCTGAATTGACAGTTTCATCTGCACCGACATCCACGAACTCTCCATCTTCTGCAAGCTTGGCTTTCAGAACCTCCAGAGTACTCTCAATCCTTTTTATACCGTCTGCCTCTTCCTTGGCAGAACGGTTTATACAACCGTCACAGTAATAAACCTTTCCTATACTTATGGAATAGTTTCTGGATTTCCCGTACAGTTCCTCGCAATACTGTTCAAAGGCCTTCGGATTCAGAGATCCATGGGCGTAACAGTACACAGAGGCCATAGACATGATGTCCTTTACATTGGAGTATTCATTCATCCTCTTGCCGTCGGAATTGTAGAAGGAAACATTGACATTTTTGAAATCCGGAATATACCAGGTAGACGGGTCATCGGGATTCTGCGATCCGTCTGAGGGATTGTATTTACCCATGACTCTGGATGCACCGACCCCGAGCCTTCCGGCAAGACTTCTCGGAGACATACCTGAGGTGTCGAAGATCCCAGCAAGATACTCATTGTCCTTTTTCATGAGCTTCTTGTATACCTCTCCGGCATAGCTGTTCAGCCTGTCTTCGGTATCATCTGCCCCCTTTGGAAAATAATACGCAAGGTTCAGGGCATTTATAGCAGGGACATACTTTTTCTTTACCTCTTCCTTTTTTACCTGTTCAGCCTGAGTGGTTTCCTCTTCACTGCTTTCTGAAACCGGTACTTCAGAAGGTGTCACCACCATAGAGGGCGCCGTTTCATCATGCACGTCACCGGTTCCATGGAGTACAGCCACAATAAGCGCTGCACCTGCGGCGAACACCAAAGCCATATATATTTGTTTTTTACTGAAATGTTTTTTACTGAATAGTTTTTTTCCGAAACGTTCTAATAATCTCATAGTACCTTTAAGTTTAGCATACTGTATGCACCTAAAGATTTAAGAAATGTAAACATTTCTTTTATTTTCAGCAAACAAAAGAAAAACCCGAATCTTTATCTTTTATTTCTAAGCTTTTCCAAAAGCTTTTTAAAATACTCCGGATAATCTGAATCGAATTCCACGTACTCTCCCTTTGAAGGATGGATAAATCCCAGAGTCTTTGCATGCAGGCACTGGCCCTCAAGGGTGAACGGACACTTCTTCGGTCCGTAGACATCATCCCCCAGAACAGGATGGCCGATGGAGGACATATGAACACGTATCTGATGGGTACGGCCCGTTTCCAGAACGCACTCCACAAGAGTATAATCCCCGAATCTTTCAAGGACCCTGTAATGTGTCACCGCATCCCGGCCGTTAATCTCGTCTATGGCCTGCTTTTTACGATCCTTCTTCGAGCGTCCCAGTGGAGCATCCACAACTCCCTCATCCTGCTTTATATTTCCGCAGAGTATGGCGACATACTTTCTGGTGATGGAATGGACCTTCAGCTGCTCCGCAAGAGACTTGTGGGCCTTATCGTTCTTACAAACCACAAGAAGTCCGGTGGTATTTTTGTCTATGCGATGAACTATTCCCGGACGCATGACTCCGTTTATGGTGCTCAGCTCCTGACCGCAATGGTTCATCACAGCATTGACAAGAGTGCCCTGATAGTGTCCCGCTGCAGGATGCACCACCATGCCCTTCGGCTTGTTAATGATGAGAAAATCGCTGTCCTCATAGACGATATCCAGAGGAATGTCTTCAGCCACAACATCAAGACTTACAGGCTCGGGCATATCTATAAGAAGTACGTCTCCCTCCTGCACCCTGGCACTGGCCTTACACTTTTTTCCGTTTATCTGTATGCGTTCCTCCTTGATGAGCTTACCCGCATAGCTTCTTGATATCTCAGGTTCTGGAAGAGTGGCCAGAAACTGGTCTACCCTTAAATTACTTGCTGATTCCGGGACCTTAAGTTCTATCATTTCTCCTCCATTGGTGATTCCTGCTTATCCATGGCCTTCTTGGATTTTCCCAGATTCAGGTATGCAAAATCTTCGTCCTTATAGTAGAAAAGGAACAAAAGGACCATGATGATACATCCGCAGGTGACATAAATATCGGCAACATTGAAAACCGGGAAATCTATAGGACTGAAATAAATAAAGTCAACTACATACTTCTGATGAACCCTGTCTATAAAATTACCGATGGCCCCCGCAAAAACAAGCTCCGCAACGAAGATCACCGGGTAAAAATATCTGTTCTTTACCGGTGTTTTATAGACTACATAGAGAATCCCCAGAAGGACAACGACAGTTATGATATAGAACATATACTGTGCCCCCTGAAAGACACCAAAGGCCGCACCCTTATTTTCCACATAAAGAAGGTAGAGAACATTCTGTATTATAGGAATCTGTTCCGCCCCCTTAAGGTGCTCCACCGCAAGCTGCTTTGTGATCTGATCAGGTACGATCAGTATTGCTGCCATCACTAAAAAAAGCAGCATTCTTTTTGTAGTTGGTTTCATATATTATTTCTCCGAATAACTAAAAATATTTATTTCGAAATGAACGAAAGAGCTTCGAGCATCATTTCATCTGACACATCATGGTCAATATAGGCGTCGCCGAGGCTGTGAAGAAGGATGAACCTTACTCTGCCCTTATCCATCTTCTTGTCCTTCCTTGTGGCACTGAGGATCTCCTGATGATCCATCTTCTTAAGAACGGTCTCGAGCCCAACCGCTGTCATGAGTTCACGTACCGAAGCCTCCTCTTCCTGAGAGGCGGTCTTTGATATGAACATGGCAGCAAGGCATCCGAATGCCACACACTGGCCATGGCTGTAAGCGAATTCCGAGCATTTCTCTATGGCATGTCCAAGGGTATGTCCGAAATTAAGAAGCTGTCTTTCACCCTTTTCCTTCGGATCCTCCTCAACCACTGCCTTCTTTATAAGGTTGCTCCGGTACACGGTCTCGAGAAGAACATCCATATCACGGGCCTTAAGCTCCTCCACATGCTGTGAAAGGAATGAAAAATAATCCTTACTCTTGATGAGGGAATGCTTTATGACCTCTCCCATTCCGGAAGCATACTGTATTTTGTCCAGTGTCTTAAGAGTGCTGACATTACTGTAAACAAGAGCCGGCATGTGAAAAGCTCCCACCATGTTCTTGTATGCCCTGAAGTCAACTCCCGTCTTTCCTCCTATGGAACTGTCCACCTGAGAAAGCAGCGTTGTGGGAATCTGAATGAATCTGATACCTCTCATGTATGTGGCAGCGGCAAAGCCTGTCATATCTCCTATAACACCGCCCCCAAGCGCCACCATATAGTCGTTTCTGTCAAAGTTCTCCTGTATGGCCTTCTCATATATATCCGCTATGGAATCCGTATTCTTATACTTTTCCCCGGGAGTAAGTACTATTTCCGACACGGAACTGAAGCAGTCTTTCAGGATTTCCTTAACAGTATCCAGATACAGCGGCGCAACGTTACTGTCTGTGACTATAAGTGCACGTCTCTCGGAAACTCCAAGCTCTGAAACAGCATGCTTCAGATTATCGAAGGATTTCTCAAGATAAATATGATATGAAAATGCATTCTCGTAATATACATCCAAAATTCCAGCCATAATACCCTCCCGTTTAACATTGGTTTTTTAATCCTCGTATCATGATAGCATATTAAGGAGGAAGTACCTATAGAAAAAGACAACAAGAATCCGGAGAAAAAAATACTCTTATATATCCGTGTTCCTTCGGGCAGGGCACACACTTGACACCCTGCCATGCAAAAAGAGCTGCCGCATCTTCTGCGGCAGCTCTATAAACATCCTTGATTATACTCTTAAATTAAGACCGTTAATGTTCACATCGGAATTTCCGGCGAGAATGTTCTGAAAATCACCGGAAAGCTCAACCATGGATGGTGTAACGATGAAGATGTAATTGGAAATCTTCTGAAGATTACCCTCCATAGAGTACGCTGCTCCGGAAGTGAAATCGATAATTCTCTGCGCGATCTCCATGTGAAGACCTTCCATATTGAGAACTACAGTCTTGCCTTCCAAAAGATAATCACAGATATCTCTTGAATCATCCATGGATGTAGGCTTGATCATGGTCACTTCCATACTTCTTCTCTGCTGAGGCTGAGACTGCTTCTTGGTGAAAAGCATCGGTCTCGCATGCCTTTCCTCTTCCATATCATCATCGACGGATTTCTTGAAGAATCCATTTCGCTGAGGCTCATAGTCTTCATCATCGCCGTCGAACTCATAGTCATCATCATAATCGTAATCATCATCCTGATTTACTCTCATGTTTTTCATTATATTGCCGATAAAACTCATCTTAATTATCTCCCGTCATTCACGATAGGCATAGCTTGTCTAATTAACGTCTATTTTATACATTTTTGAATCCTTGTCAATAAAATGCAGAATACGTAATACATTAGACATCTCTTTCACGGGTAATTGTAATAAAAACGTAAGTTTTCACTGATATACCAGTTGTCCATCAGAAACAAGCGATGCGTCCATAACTATGTGATCATACACCGAAATACCATAATCTGTATTCTTTTCAACTATCACATATTCATTGTTCTGCTCCATGGGAATGATCTGCCTGAACATACAGTATCCCCTGTTAATATTGTAGACTCCCTGAAGAGACTTGACCGGTCCCACATGATATGTATTGGATGTATCTGTTCCTGCAGTATCGGATTTTATTACGAAATCATTAAGTTTGACTCCGCCCTCATCCTCTGACTCCGGAACGGTTACATAACAGTACTGATCATCTATTCGATAAATCTCGCTAGGCACAAATTCAGTTGCCATAGAACCGTCCGCCAATGCAGTCTGCCGGTTAAAGCCTGTCGTACCGTCTTCGCTTGTAACCATAAATTCCTTCGGAATGATGAAGAAGTCCTTTTCGGTTATGGAAGTCAAGGGAATCTTCAATCCTCTCTTGTTGTTGATCACAAGATCGAACTGAATGAATCTTTCGCCGCTGAACTGCTCCACAAGCTCATTTAAAGAAAGCTTTCCGTAATTGTTGCCGTCAGATGCGGTATAGATATCAAAGGAAGCATCGGTGGTAATGTCCTTTTCAATGAAATGGACCTGAACCTTGTGAACGTCCTGATACTTCTCCTTCATTTCATCACTGACCGGAAATACTATGAACCAGTTCGTGCTGGTGATGAGCTTATAAACGGGAGTACCTCCTTCAATGAGGTTTCCGGGCTTAGTGATGTTCATCTTGTAACCGTTCATGGAGAAAATATTTTCAGTCACTGCATCAGGTGTCAGATCTTCATAGCCGTCTACGGAATACGAAACCACTCCCGCCTTCTGGGCTGAGATCTGAGAATAATTTATACCGAGCTGTGAAAGTACGGAATTAAGATCCTGAGCGTCTGAAATGGAGGAATACTCCAGAGCAGTCGCATCAAGTGAGAATTTCGTATCATAAAGATAAGAAAAGGCACTGTTCTTAAAAGTCTGGGAGAACTGGGACAGCTTATATCTGATATCCGCGATCTGCTCGTAGGACATCTCCTTGTTAAGTTCCGGGTGATCCTTCAGATAGGTCTCCAGAGCTCCTGTTTCGTCCACCATATAAATGTCGGAACCCACGGCCACTCTTTTGCCGTCCTGAATATAGTAATGAATATATCCTGAGGATGCGGCATCCACCGTTTCCTCTTCACGAATCGCCACGCCTGTGAACTGTTCCTGCCTTACTATATTGCCGTCGGCGACTTCATAGAACCTTACCTGATCCCTTGTTAAATATGAGTACACACTAAAAACAATGTAGAGAAAGATAATCATGAAGATTATCATCCCTACATTGAATCTAGGCAGAATATTCGGTTTTATTATGTTAGATGTATCTTGCTTATTTGCTGCCATGCTTAAAAATCAAAGTGAAATAGCTACATCTCTCTTTACACTGTCCGGAAGCTCTTCTGCATCCATGGATACGCTAATAACGAATGTGATCTTATACTTCTCGCCAAGGTCCTCAAGACGCTTGATGCAATTCGAAATGTCTGCACCCTCGAGAGATGAAAGCTTAAGAAAACTGTCAAGGAACATATACTCTAAATCATGATCCTGAGAAATAATACCACTTATGAAACCGATAAATGCATCCTCGGAATCGATAGGATACTCGTTTACGTTAATAAGACGGATCTTATTGTTAAGCTCATACATGTGTTGTGCGGATTTATCAAGGAAATCAACATTTCCGTTTGCTTCCTTAACAACTGCGTTTGCCTTATCAAGAAGCTGCTTGGTCTTGCCTTTGCCTCTCTTGCCTACAATCAACTGTACCATAGTCAAGTACCTCCTAAACTTTGTAGTTTCAGTATAGTACATTAAGCGGTCTAATTCAAGCAACAATTCCCAAATAAAACAACCAAAAGCCCCTGTCTTTTGTACAATCTTCCATAAATCAGCCATCCGGCAAATCAGGATTGTATGACAAAATAACGCAGTCAGAAAATGAGCTCCGAGTACTTATATATCCGGATCCTGTGTCAAAAAATGCAGCGGATCATAAGTCTCCTGTCCGTCACGGTCCTCTGAAGAGGATACCGTCAATGAGCCTTTGATATCAGATTCGTCATGTTCTGATACAGCTCATCCTTGGACTTCGACTTCATAACGGTGGAAATATACTCCTCACCCGTTGATGTCTTTCGAACACCCATAGTAAGGCAATATCCTGCCGCATTGGTGGTACCCGTCTTTCCTCCCAGAACCTCAAGGCCCTGAGGGACCGGTGTCTCTCCGATCATGAATCTGTTTGTGACGCTCCAGTTCTGGGTCTTAGGCATCCCGTTGGAATCCTTATAATGGGGGCTGTAATTCACAGTACCGACTATCTTACGGAACTCCTCATATTTCATGGCCTCGTTCATGGTGAGGTAAATATCATAAGGAGTCGTATAATGCCTTTCATCCGGAAGTCCGTGGGGATTAACAAAATGTGTACCCGTGGCACCTATTTCAAGAGCCGTCCGGTTCATCTCCTCCACAAAGGCTTCTACGGAGCCGGAGGTGGCTTCAGCGATAGCAACAGCCGCATCGTTACCGGAAGGAAGCAGCATACCGTAAAGAAGATCCTCTATGGTAAGAGTCTCCCCCGTTCTTAACCACGCCATGGAAGAACCCGAAACCTTAATATTGGAATTCTCCGTTACCTTGAACTCCTGCTGAAAATCCTGAATATGTCTCATGCACACCAGAGCCGACATGACTTTGGTGATGCTGGCAGGATAAGTTCTTACATAAGGATTCTTATAGGCCACAGCCTGAGGGTCCTCTTTCCCGAATTCAACCATAAGGGCCGCCTCTGCCGATATGTCATCAGCATTGAAAGTGGTCTCCCCCGGAAGGGCCAGGCCATCGGAAAAGCCCTTTGCGTGACCGGTCTCCGTAAGGCTCGTGTTCACGGAATTCATGCGCATGAGCCCCACGTTCACATCATATCTGTTTTCTATTTTCTGCCCGCAGCCCGTGAGCATCATAAGACATAAAAGAACCGGAAGCGCCATCAAATGACGGCTCCCTCCGGATCTGAATTTCTTTTTATCAAGAAATGTTTTTTTCATCAATCTCATCCTCAGATGTTTCTCCACTCAAGATCGCCTCTCTCAAGTGCCTTTATAAGAAGCTCTGCTGTTGCAAGATTTGTGGCGATAGGAATATTGTAAGTATCACAAAGCTGAACCACAGAATTTACTTCCGGCTCCTGAGACTTGACATGAAGCGGATCTCTCAGGAAGATGACCATATCGAGATTACCCTGCTCTATCTGTGATGCAAGCTGTCTTGCTCCACCGGTCTCTCCGGGAAGGAACTTATGTATGCGGAGATTTGTCACCTCTTCCACAAGAAGTCCTGTAGTTCCGGTTGCATACAGCTCGTGTTTACTTAATATACCACGATATGCAATGCAGAAGTTCTGCATCAGTTTCTTTTTTGAATCATGTGCGATCAAACCAACATTCATTATTTTTCAAACCTTTCCGAACGGAATCAGATTACACCGTCTTTACGCTGAAGTGCAACATTCAATACTAATCCCATTCCAATATAGACTGATACAAGGGAGCTTACGCCTCTCGAAAAGAAAGGAAGTGTAACACCGGTATTCGGCAGAATACCGGTCGCAACTGCGATGTTGGTATATGTCTGGAAACCTATCCATGCCATCATACCTACCGCTATAAGACGTCCGCTCATCTTTTTAGCCTTTGATGCTATTATAAGACATTCAATAATTATCAACAAGAAAAATATAATAATAATTAATGATCCTCTGAATCCCAGCTCTTCTCCGATAACGGCAAAAATGAAGTCATTATCCTCTTCCGCAAGGAAATTTCCGTTCTTTACAGAGAAGATGGAGTTGTTGTTAAGCCCCTTTCCGGCAAACTGTCCTGAACCTATAGCCATGATGGAATACATCTGCTGATAGAAAGTCTGGGTATTTTCAGACGGATTCAGGAAGGTGAGGATTCTGGCAGCCTGATAGCCCTGCAGGAAGGGAATGTGGTCATAAAGCCCTGTTTTGAACAGATATACAAATACCAGAGCAAATGGCACAATGGCAAAAACAACCCCCAGTATCCACTTATATCCGATATTGGAAGCAAATACTATAGCCGCAATTATGACAGTCATGATGATGGCTGTACTGAGGTTCGGCTGTATAAGTACAAGCCCGATAGGCACAAGATACAGGGCGAAGGCCAGGAGTACGGTACGAGGCGAATTCACCCGGTCTTTCGCCTTATGGAAGTAGGCCGCATAAAAAATGATAAGACCTATCTTTACAAACTCTGCAGGCTGGACCTGACCGAGCATAGGCACCTGTATCCATCTCACCGCACCGTGTCCCGATGCTGTACCGTAAATCTTAACGCCCACAAGCATGAGAACAGACGCCATATAGATAAGATTGTACTGTCTCACTATACGCCTGTAGTCAATAAGCGAAAGACCTATACAGATCAGAAGTCCCGCAATGGAACCTATGATCTGTCGGAACACCTGAGGATTCCGGAAATCCTCGGCACCCACGGCCGAGCGCATGATAACCACTCCGAGGACGTTTAGTGCCACCATATAGATGACCAGTCTGTAGTCATAATTCTTTAAATTATAATCAAATTTCATAATCTCCTCTTACATCATCAGTCGGATACGTTCAATGCAGAGATATATGAAGCATCTCTTGAAAGAATGGCATCGAGACTGTCCTTGCCGTAGCAGTAATTGTAGACATTGTTGGCAAGGTTAGCTGCATTACCGGAGGAATATCCGTATGGAATGTTTACAGTCACTGATATCTCAGGAGCCGCATAAGGCGCATAGGAAACGAATACCGCGTGGTTACCGCGATCCTCTCGTTCCTGGGCAGTACCTGTTTTTCCTGCTATAGGAACGTTCTGGCCCTGGAAAACCCTCTTTGCAACACCCTCAGTGATCATCTCACGAAGACCCCTGTGAACAGCGCTCCATGTAAGTTCATTGAAATCAAGCTGTCTTACCACCTTGGGCTCTATGGTTCTGACCAGAGAACCGTCGGGTGCAGTGATCTTATCAAGTATGGAGAGATCAAAAACCGTTCCGCTGTTGGCAACAGCGGTGATGTACCTTGCCAGCTGAACATCATTGTAAGCATGATTACCCTGACCCATGGCCGAACGCTCCGGATCGTAATCGGAAATTCGCGGCATGGTCTCGTCTATCTCAACTCCGGAAAGTGAATCAAGGCCGAACAGAGATGCATATTTCTGTATCCTTTCGATACCGACAGCCGGATTATAGTTTCCGCTGTCATCTGTAGACAAAAGGTGTCCCACAGCGGCAAAGAAGAAGTTGCAGGAATTCTTTATTCCGTCTATGACATTCTCTCTTCCATGGTTCTGAGGATAAATCCAGCATTTGATATGAGGTGTTACCTCCTCATACACACCGGTACAGTCTATGACTGTATTAAGGTTGAGGACACCCTCCTGCAGCGCCGCAATGGATGTCAGCGGCTTAAATGTGGAACCCGGAGCAAGCTGTGTCTGTGTCGCACCGTTAAGAAGCGGCAGGGACAGATCCTCATTACACTTCTTCAGATATTCATATTCCGTGATACGGTTGTTGTCAAAGCCCGGATATGTAACCAGCGCACGTACCTTGCCTGTCTTTACATCCGTTACCACAACGGAACCGTTGCAGGGATCCAGCGCAAGCTGCGCAGGACTGATCTCAATCTTTCTTATCTTGGAAATAAGGAAGGTGTAGGCAAAATGCTCATCCCCTGTGGAAAGCTGGCTGTAGGACTGGTCATCCGGCTCCAGCACACCCTGCTCAAACAGCGCCATCAGTAAGAGATAGCCTGGAATGGTCTTTTCCGAAATGGCATATTTATAAAGGATCTTGTCGAACTCAGGATCATTGTTGAGCCGGTCTATGATGTACTGAACCAGAAGCTTGTAGATATTCTCAGTGTCATAATAATCATCCGAAAGCTCAAGCTTGGAAGTATCGAGCCACGCTTCATCTATTCCTTTCATGATGAAGCTCCTGAGATTGATAGTATCATTCTTCCACGCTGTATAGGCCTCGGATTCCTTGTAGCTCTGGTTGGCAGCATCGATGATTCCGCTATCCTTGCCGGTCAGATAATCATATATGTAAACGATAAATGCCTGCATATCCTGAGGAAGCTCCTTGAGTCCCTCAGTGGTGGGATTCAGAAGCTCTGTCTGAATATCTACCAGCTTTTTCTTTTTGTTGGATGTAAAAATATCAGCTATGCGCTTTTCGGATGCCCCCGCTTCCGGCATCCCGAAATGAGCCGAATCAAGCACATTGTTGTTAATAAGCTGGAAATAGGCATCCTTTACAGGAATAGTGATCTCAGACTGCTCTACCAGAGCATTTCTGTCACTGAGATCCTGCTCGGTGATCTTGGAAGCAAGCACACCCGCAAGCTCCTGCTCCAGCAGATGATAAATGGCTATCTGGTCATTGGCTGAGATCGTGGTGTAAATGTCATTGCCCGCCGTGGCATCGGTTTCCGAAACCACATCAAGCACCGAACCTACGGAGTTCAGGTACATCTCCCTGGAACCCTTCTTTCCCTTAAGCTCAGACTCCATGCTCTTTTCAAGTCCCCATACACCGACGATGTCGTTAAGCTGGTAGCTCTCATCCTTTTTTCTGAGCTCTTCAAGCTGGTCCGCTCTTACCTGTCCCGTATAACCCACGATATGGCTGAGATACGGGGCATAATTGTACCTTCTTACAGAGACATTTTCGATATCAACACCCTTGAGCTCTCCCTTTGCCTCAAGTATCTCCGCAACACACTCTTCGGAGACATTTTTAACTATGGTAGTGCTCTGGTATCTCTGATAGGCGGTGAGACGAAGGGTGAAGAAAATATTGATCATGTCAAGAGCCGTCTCATCGGAAAGCACTACAGGGTTTCCTTCCGGATCTCTGATATCATCAAAACGGTATCTCTTTTTCGAAACCTCAAAGGCATCTCTTGCAGTTATGTCAAAATCCTTCTCACTGAGATCTGATACATTTCTGCCCCTTATGTTGGCTATAAGTCTCTTTCTGTCATCCTCGGAGCTTGTGGCAAAATAGGGCTCACGCTCTGCATCCAGCTTTATCTTATACTGACCTTCAATCGAATAACCGTACTTCTCGATTATCTCGGCAAGGCGCATGAGCATATAGTTTCTGCTGTTAATGCCTTCGTTTGTCGTATCGTATGAGCCGTTATCGGAAATCGTTATGTTGTACTGAAGCTCATTGTACGCAAGCAGCTTTCCGTCTCTGTCATAGATGTTGCCTCTGGTTCCGTCGGTTGTGACCTTTGCCAGAGTACGTTCCTGATAATCGGCAAGATACTGCTGTCCGTTGACTATCTGAAGGTCAAAAAGTCTTATACCGATGACTATATAAAACAGCGAAAACATAAGTCCAAGGAAAAACAACCTTGAACTCACGAACCGAACGGTAAATTCCTTGATGGCCTCGAATATTTCTTTAATCAAAGTCTATGCTCCTATTTATCTATTTTTTCAATCGTCGTAAATACGAATCTGTACAGAACCAGTGTCACCATCAGTGAAAATACCACTGCGGGCAGCACTACATGCTGAAGATAATACGGAATGTCGAATTTTTCGCGAAAGAAAAAACGGAAGAAATAAATATACACATGATATACGAACTCGTTTATCACGCACATGATCATAGGAAGGGTTATGTACTCTTCGTAATAGGCATTGCTGAAAAAGCCGTTCATATATCCGATGACTACGAAAATAAGACTATAGAATCCGAAGGGACCCGAATAAAACAGATCAAGCAGCAGACCTGCCGAAAGACCGTAGATCATTCCGGGCAGGCTGCCGTGTATAAAGCCTATGGAAAAGGTTAGAATAAGCAGCAGATTCGGAGCTGCCGAAAGAAACGGCAGCAGTGGAATAACGCTAGTCTGTATAAGAAACGCAAGCACCAGTGAAAGCGTGTATACCAGAATCGCGATTCTGCGCTTTGCAGTCTTTTTTAATGATTTTTTCTTGAATATAGATTTCATTCCGATTAATTGTTAGGATTCTCCTCAATCAGTTCCTCCTCAGAATCTTCATTCTGAGCAGTATTCTCTTCCTGATTTTCTACTGTTTCACTGCTTGTCTCAGCCTGAGCAGTTTCCCTCGCTGCGGTCTCCTGAGCCTCAGTCTCACTGGTAGTCTCCCTTTCGGAAGTCTCACGGGCAGCTTCTTCCCGGGTAGCTTCCTCACGGTTTCTGTCCGAAGACTCTCTTATACTGCTTCTTTCATCATCGTCTTCGTTGTTGCTCTCAGAAGCTGATGTTTCACTGTCTTCAGCCTTTTTGACTATGTAGACATTGTCCCCGGTGTCAACTATATCCTTCGCTGTCAGGAGTCCGCCGTTAGGATCCACTGTTCCGTCTATCTCACCGAGAGGTGTCAGACCTTCCATGCCGGCCCAAGTTCCTGTTATGTTGGTATTTTTGTCAGAAATACTGTTCAGGATATCTGCAGCGTCTCCGCTCTTCAATGCAACGCTGCCGTCTCCGCTGTTCTCATCCAGGAAGCTGTCGCTCTTCACCTTCTTCAGCACAAGTACCTCGGAAAGATCGTTGAAATCCGCTGCAGGAATGAGATAGCCGTCCTTCATAAGACGCTTGTCATCTTCCTTTACGTCCACAGCGTATCCTATGAGAATACCCGGAAGGAATTTGGCGGAAATGTTGGATGTGACGATACGGTCGCCCTCCTGAATGGAGGTATCTTTTTTGATATCGGTGATCCTGAGACGTCCCTGCTCATAAAGAGTGAGGTCACCGGCTACTATACAGGTATCGCTGGACTGAAGTCCCATGGCGGAAACTCTGGATTCATCGTCTATGATGGAACGCACAGTGGCATAATTGAGTCCCACATCGGTAACTATTCCGATAAGTCCTCCGTTTGCCATGACGTTCTGATCCACACGTATTCCATCCTGAGAGCCCTTATCTATACGGAATACCTGAAACCAGTTCTCCGAGTCCTTGGCAATGACTCTGGCAGCTACCTTCTCGTACTGCATATACTCCTGATCGAGCCCGTAAAGCTCTCTGAGTCTTGAAAGCTCTCCACTGTCCAAAGTGAGCCTGTTATTCTGCTCCGTAAGAAGATCTATCTTCTCATTCAGCTTTTTGTTCTCTTCCTCAACCTCCTGAAGAGTACGATGTTCCTTGAGGTTCTCATAGATACCGAATCCGACTCTGTTTACCCCTGTCTGGAACGGTACGAGTACATAACCTATGGTATTTCGTAAAGGATTCATGATGCCGTCTTTTACGGAAGAAATGATGATCATCATCATACACAATACCGAAAGAGCTATAAAAATATACTTACTTTTCTTATTATCCACCGATTATTCCCTGTTCTCTGAAACTGAAATAGACATTGTCCCCGATCACTACATGATCAATGAGTCCAATGCCGATGATCTGCCCGGCCCTGTCAAGCTCCATGGTGAACCGTATGTCATCCTCTGAAGGTTCAGGATTCCCCGTCGGGTGATTATGCACCATGATAAAGCAGGACGCACTGAGCTTCAGTGCCTCAATAAAAATCTCACGTGACGAAACTGCCGAACGGCAGCCGGTACCTACAGAAAGCAGCTTTTCATCGATAAGCTGCATATGATGGTCAAGATAAAGAACCCGAACCACTTCATGACAAAGGTATCTCAGATCTTCCATATAATAATCCGCTACCTGCCTGGACTCTGTAAAGCGCATATTCCTTACACGTTTCTGTCGATTCCATATTCTCCGCGCGATCTCACCCACTGCGCTGAGCTGTATGGACTTCACCTTGCCGATACCGCTTATCCTGCTGTACTCTTCCGTTCCGAAATGCATGATCCCCACCAGTCCGTCATACTGGGGATTCAGATCCAGCACCTGCTGCGACACCTCCATGACCGAAGATTTCCTGGTTCCGGTACGTAATAAAACAGCCAGAAGCTCTGCGTCAGTCAGAGCCTCCGGGCCGTATTTCATGCACTTCTCATAAGGCATTTCATCACCATGAGTCAAATTATCTGGTTTTAAATTCATTAAATCCTCCTGTCTCTATGAGAATCAGGAGCCCACGAGAACTTATTTTAACATAAAGATTCCCGTCAGTAAATGCCGGAGCTGTGAACCCACGTCCAAAGCCTGCTCCGGACAGAGGACACACCGGCTATTTCATTCCGCTTTACGGAAGGCAGGATCTGCAAATCTGTCCCTTACGGAACCTGCCGCAGTGGTCATCAGAACTTCACAAGTCCTTTCTCGTACATCTTCTCCACAGCCATCATTATGCCAAGCTTTGCGTGGTACCATGTAAGTCCGCCCTGGAAGTAAATATTGTAAGGTTCCTTGATGGGGCCGTCAGCTGAAAGCTCGATGGAGCTTCCCTGTACAAATGCACCTGCTGCCATGATGACCTTGCTGTCATAACCCGGCATATCATCAGGGTATGGTGTAACAAAACTGTCAACCGGAGCCGCAGCCTGTATGCCCTGTGCAAATGCCACAACCGCCTCTTCTGAACCGAGGGTTATGGCCTGGATGATATCATATCTTTCCTTGTCTGCTGCAGGATGACAGCTGAAGCCAAGCTTCTCGAAAACCCTGGCTGCAAAAATCGCTCCTTTTTCCGCAGCAGCTGTAATGGTGGGAGCCATGAAAAAGCCCTGATAGAACAGCTTGTTCGTATCAAGAGAAGGTCCTACTTCCTTTCCGAGTCCCGGAGTGGTGAGTCTGACTGCACATCTCTCCACACACTCCTTTGTTCCGGCAATATAACCGCCGATAGGAGCAAGTCCGCCTCCCGGATTCTTGATAAGCGAACCAACCACCATATCTGCGCCGTAGGCTGTAGGCTCTTCCCTTCTTACAAACTCTCCGTAGCAGTTGTCTACCATGCAGATAACATCCGGCTTTATGTCCTTTATGAACTTTATAAGCTCACCAATCTTCTCCGGTGAGAAGGTATCTCTTGTGGCATATCCCTTTGATCTCTGGATCTCCACAAGCTTAGTCTTTTCGTTTATGGCAGCCTTTATGCCATCATAGTCAAATTCCGAGTCAGGAAGGAGCGACACCTCACGATAAGAAACTCCATACTCGGCAAGGCTTCCGACAGAAGGTCTTATGCCGATTATCTCTTCGAGAGTATCATATGGCTTACCGGCAGGGCAAAGGATCTCATCTCCCGGTCTTGTGTTAGCGAAAAGAGCTGTGGCAAGAGCATGTGTTCCGCAAACTATCTGGGAACGTACCAGGGCATCCTCCGTACCGAAATAATTGGCATAAACCTTCTCAAGAGTGTCTCTGCCTATATCGTCATAGCCGTAGCCTGTGGTTCCATAGAGATGAGCCTCCGAAACCTGAGCATCCTGCATTGCCTTTATAACCTTAAGCTGATTGTACTCAGCTACATCATCTATCTCTTCAAATCTGTCCTTGAGGCTTCTCAGCTGCTCCTCGCAAAAATCATAAACCGAAGGCTTTATGCCAAGAGACTCAAACATTTCTCTGTTATCCATTCCGTGATCCTGTCTTTCTTATAATCAAATTCCTGAACATTTACCCAGTTCACTTCTCTTTCTCTTTTGAACCAGGTTATCTGCCGTTTAGCATAATTTCTTGAATCCTGCTTTATCTTCTCGACAGCTCGCTCGATTATAGCACGATTTTCCGATGCTGCAAGATTTCTTCCATCCATAAGGTCAAAGGCTTCAAGAAGTTCTCTGTATCCGATACCCTTTAAAGAGGTCCTGTCCTTGGGGAGTTTGAGCTGATAAAGCCACCTTGCTTCCTCTATAAGCCCGCTGTCCACCATCCGGTCAACTCTTTTGTTGATCCTTTCGTAAAGTGCCTCGCGTTCATCATTAAGAACAAAGAAAGCCGGGGTGTATACAGCCTTTTTCTCCCGTTCCTCTGCATTATGCTGAGAAATGGGATATCCGTGTATCTCATAAAATTCAAGAGCTCTAATGACCCTTCTTATATTGTGTGCATGTATCTTCTCGGTAGATTTCGGATCCACCAGAGTGAGCCTTTGGTACAGGGCTTCGGCCCCGCCATCTTCTGCCGCCTCTTTCATAAGACGCTCCCGGATGTCACCATGAAGTGCCTCATCCTCTTCCGTGAAATCTATTCCGTAAAGAAGTCCCTGAATATAAAATCCGGTCCCCCCCGCAAGTACAGGCACATGGCCTCTTTTATAGATTCCCTCTATGGCTTCCCTCGCCATGCTCTGGAACATGCTTACATCGTAATCCGTATCCACATCTATGATATCTATAAGATGATGGGGCACTCCCTCCATCTCTTCCTTTGTGACCTTGGCACTTCCTATATCAAGCCCTCTGTATACCTGTACGGAATCCGCGGAGACTATCTCTCCTCCGAGGTTCCTGGCAAGAGAAACAGAAGCGGCTGTCTTTCCGACAGCCGTAGGTCCTGCGATTATTATCAATGGCTTTTTGCTTAAATCGATATTATTCATATAATCATTGTTAAGTCGACCTCATAGGTCCGCACTCCCGGACCTATGACGTCACACTATTCTTTTAAATTTCTTTTCCAGCTCATACTTCGACATGGAAATGATGGTTGGACGTCCATGGGGGCAGGCATAAGGATTCTCAAGGGACAAAAGCTCTCCGATGAGGGCATCAGCCTCCATGAGACTCAGTTTGTTATTTCCCTTTACTGCTGCCTTACAGGACATGGAGGCTATCTTATAATAGATAGAATCCGGGGTTGTCATTCCTGTCTCGTCACTGAGTCCGTCAAGCATCTCCAAAAGAAGCTCCTTCTTTCCTATTTCGGGCAGATCCGTGGGAACGGCGGTGATGCTGAAATCCCTTCCTCCGAGATCGCTTATTTCAAAGCCGAAGCTCTGGAAATATTCTTCATATTTCTCCATCAGAAGAGCTTCTTCGGAGGTAAGGGTGACGAGAATCGGAGGATTAAGATACTGACTTGCAGGCTTTCTCTCCTTAAGTCTCTTCATCATCCTCTCAAAATTCACCTTTTCGTGGGCTGCATGCTGGTCGATGATATAGAGCTTGTCACCATATTCTATGAGCCAGTAGGTCTCAAAAACCTGCCCGATGATCCTGTGCTGGTTTCTGGCCTTCTCGCTCAGAAATCTCTCCGAGAACAGGGTCTCCTGAACGGGCTTTTCCTTCTTTATTTCGTTTTTCGAAATATCTGTATCATCAGAAATATGATCCGAAGTTACTCTCTCTGCTGCCGAGGCATACTCATCTGCTCCGGCACTGACATTTCCTGCATGAATTTCATTTTCGGAAGAAAGCTTCTCTTCACCTTCGTAATCAGTCTGTCCCTCAGCATCTAAGCTATGGTCCTGATCCGGATCAGTTTTTCCATAGCTTCTCTCAAAGGTCTTTTCAACCTCGTCCTGAGCCTCCTTGAAATCCGAAAGTCCGAAACCTGAGTTCTTTTCAAAGCCGCTCTGAAATCCCCGGCTTCCTGCTGAGTGTTCCCTTCTGTACCGGCTGTAGCTGCCGGAGAAACCGGTTCCTGCTCCCACACCTCTCTCTGCTCCCGATTCATCGTTTCTGTCATGGGTGCCGAAAGATGTACCGCCGAAAGCTTCGACAGTCTTCTCACGAAGCTCTGTGCCTGAAACACTGCTGCCATCCAGATAGATGTCCGACCTCGGACGGGCCTCCGGATGAAGCTCCGGTCTCAGGGCCTCCTCATACTCCCGGTTGGTGATACATTCACGTGTCTTTTCAAAGGGCTCCACATGCGGCAGTTTCTTTTCTTTCTCCTCGATCTCCACATGAGGATCGGCATCCGCCTTACGGCTTGTATTCTCATCCCTTCCGAAGGTCTCAAGATCGGTATTGACTATAAGCTCCGTCTCCCTGAGCCCGTTCTGTACCGCATCCACAATGGAATTGTAAACCACCATTCCGTCAGAGAAACGAACCTCCAGCTTCTGGGGATGAACATTGACATCCACAATCTCCGGATTCACATCTATCATAAGCACCGCAAAGGGGAACTTATGCTGCATGAGGAAGGCATGATAGGCATCCTCTATGGCCTTTGTGATCATAGGGTTCTTCACAAATCTCGAATTCACGAAATATATCTCGAAATTCCTGTTGGCTCTTGTGATGACCGGCTTTCCGATGAAGCCGCGGACAGTAACAGCCGGAAGTCCCGTAAGCTGTGACCTCTGGTACTGACGGTTTATGGTGATGAGCTGGTTCGTCACATCTCTTCCGTAGATGGAATAGATAACGTCCATAAGTGATCCGTTACCGAGAGTCGCCAGTCTCTGACGGCCGTCCTGTATATATCTGAAGGCCACCTCTGGATGTGCCAGGGCTTCCTTCTCCAGGATATCCTGTATCCTTGCAGCTTCTGTCTGGGGGCTCTTCAGGAATTTCCTTCTGGCAGGAACATTTTTAAAAATGTCCCTTACTATAAAAGTGGTTCCGTCGGGAGCGCCTATCTCAGAAAAATCCTTCTCCACTCCGCCGTCTATTTCATAATGGGAAGCCATCATGGCTCCCGGAGTCTTGCTGATGAGCTCCACCCTTGAAATACTTGCGATACTGGCAAGAGCTTCTCCTCTGAACCCGAGAGTCTGTATATTCTCCAGATCTCTTGCATCCTTTATCTTCGAAGTCGCATGGCGCAGGAAGGCTGTACGGATATCGTCCTTATCGATGCCCTGACCGTTATCTGTGATACGAATCATGGATATGCCGCCGTCTCTGACCTCTACTGTCACAGATGAGGATCCTGCGTCGATGGCATTTTCCAAAAGCTCCTTTACAACACTGAGAGGTCTTTCTATAACCTCACCGGCTGCTATCTGGTTGATGGTTTCATTACTGAGAACTTTGATCTTCATTTCTTTCACCTGTCACTAAGCCCCTGACCAAGCTCATTTCATAAATATATAATTCAGGGAATCCCCCTGCCCGGTTTCATACCGGCTGTCCCATGTGAATTCCTGCAGGCACGTTACCCGGGCGAAACGGTCTTCCTATTTCATGGCGCCGGTTAAAACGGCTTTTTATCTTTACTTACACCCCGAATTTTGACTTAAGCTCATACAAAGTGTTCATGGCATCAAGAGGTGTCATGTGATCCACATCAAGAGCCTTAAGATACTCCATCGCTTCTTCAAGCTCAGGACTCACTGCAGCGCCTTTTTGAACCTTCTTTTCAGCTGAATCTCCTGAAGCGTTTTCATTCCTTTCGCGGTCTTTAAGGAAGCCTTCCTCGTCAAATGCCTCCTGAGTGAATCCCTCACCGGCCTCGATGGTCTTGGCCTTTGCTATGATGTCCGCATCACTGAGCTCTCCGGCGATGACCTTTGCCCTGTCGATGACGGGCTTCGGAACTCCCGCAAGGCTCGCTACATCGATACCATAGGACTGATCGGCCCCTCCGGGAATTATCTTACGCAAAAATACGATATCCTGATCATGATTTGTAACAGCTATACAGTAGTTGTTGACACCCTCAAGCTTTCCCTCAAGCTCAGTGAGCTCATGGTAATGTGTGGCGAACAGGGTCTTTGCCTTGACCACCTTTGCGATGTACTCCACCACTGCCCATGCGATACTCAGGCCGTCAAAGGTACTGGTTCCTCTTCCTATCTCATCAAGGATAAGAAGGGATTTTGTGGTGGCATTTCTCAGGATGTTGGCAACCTCGTTCATCTCCACCATGAAGGTTGACTGTCCGGAAGCCAGATCGTCACTGGCACCGACTCTCGTAAATATCCTGTCGCAGATAGATATCTCCGCACTTCCCGCAGGGACAAAGGAGCCTATGGAAGCCATAAGCACTATGAGTGCGGTCTGTCGCATATATGTGGACTTACCTGCCATGTTGGGGCCGGTAATGATGGCTATACGGTCTGAAGCATCATTGAGGAAAGTGTTGTTGGATACGAACATTCCGTCTCTTATGAGCTTCTCAATGACCGGATGTCTTCCATCCTTTATGTCTATAATACCCTCTTCATTTATCTTAGGCCGGCAGTAATTGTTGTCTGTTGCCACCTTGGAAAGAGAGATGATACAGTCAATGAGAGCCACATAGTGGGAGGTCTTCTGTATCCTCTGAATGTTTTCCCCTATGGTATCTCTCACATCGCAGAAAAGCTCGTACTCCAGCTGATTGAGCTTCTCCTCCGCACCGAGTATGGTATTCTGAAGCTCCTCAAGTCTGTCGGTTGTGTAACGCTCGCTGCCTGCCAGGGTCTGCTTTCTGATGAAATAATCAGGCACCAGATCCTTGAAGGTATTTGTCACCTCAAAGCAGTAGCCGAATATACGGTTGTACTTTATCTTCAGAGACTTGATTCCGGTCTTTTCCCTTTCCTCAGCCTCAAGGTCGGCGAGCCACTGCTTGCCGCTTATCTTGGAATCCTTGTAGCGGTCCACTTCTTCATGGAAGCCTGCCTTGATAACCCCTCCGTCCTTTGATGAAACAGGAGGATCCTCCTCTATGGCATCATCTATCAGCTTGTAGAGGTCCGTCATGGGGTCGATTCCGTCATGTATCTCCTTAACGAGCTTTGAATCGAACTGGGAAAGCTCCTGAATGATATCCGGAAGCATTTTCAGTGACTGCTTGAAGGCGATGAGGTCTCTCGGATTTGCGGACTTGTAGCAGATTCGTCCCAGAAGTCTCTCATAATCATAGATTGTGTTGAGATACTCGGAGATCTCCTCTCTGTCGATGAAATGGTCACAGAAATCTTCTACCGCATCCTGACGGGCAAGGATCTCCTCCCTGTCGATAAGGGGCTGTTCAATGAATCTTCTGAGCATTCTCGCCCCCATGGCGGTTCTTGTCTTATCCAGTACCCAGAGAAGGGAGCCGCGTTTTTTCTTTTCTCTCATGGTCTCTGTAAGCTCCAGATTGCGCTGGGTAGCCGTATCAATGATCATGTACTGGCTGCTGGAATAATATCTGATGTTGGCGATATGGGCCACGGTGCTCATCTGTGTGTCATAGACATATCTGAGGGCTGCTGCCGCACTGAGTCTCGCCAGATCCTTGTCCTGAAGTCCTATGCCTGACAGGCTTGCATGAAAATGCTCCTGCAATAGTGCACTTGCCTTCTCATCGTCGTAAACTTCATCGTTTAATTCGGTGATGATGAGGTTGAATCTGTTCTTCACATCATCCGTGTCGATACCGGAGATCATAAAGGCCTGATTGCAGACTATTTCCGCAGGGGAAAACCTGCTCAGCTCATCCATTACTTCCTTTTCGTTGAAGCAGGTGGTGGCAAGGAACTCTCCTGTTGTGATATCAACGCTTGAAATGCCAAAGCCTGTTGAGTCATAGAAAATGCTCATGAGGAAGTTGTTCTTTGATTCATCCAGAGCCTGCTCTGATGTGAGGGTTCCCGGTGTTATGATGCGGATAACGCCTCTTTTCACCAGTCCCTTGGCAAGCTTGGGATCCTCAAGCTGCTCGGCGATAGCGACCTTATAACCGTTGGAAGCAAGTCTTGCCACATATCCTTCTGCCGCATGAAAAGGGATGCCGCACATGGGAGCTCTCTCCTCCATGCCGCAGTCCTTGCCGGTGAGTACGAGGTCCAGAACAGAGGATGCTGTTTTTGCATCCTCAAAGAACATCTCGTAAAAATCACCTATACGGTAAAAAAGAATACAGTCCGGATACTGCTTTTTCGTCTCCAGATATTCTGCCATCATTGGTGACAATTTCTTTTCAGCCATTAATCAGTTTCTCTCCTCTGTCTAGATTTCTCCTAAAACTTTCGACTCAACAAAAGGTTATGTGGTGGGGATGGGAACGGACGGGGGAGACAATGCAGGGCGGATGCCGGCCCACTCGATTGAAAGCACATCCCGCTCGTCCGGTTCGTCCCGATAGCACTTTGTGCTCTCGGGACGTACATGCCTCGCAGTCTGTTCTTTCAACTCGCAAGCCCAGGCATCCATCCCTTGCATTGTCTCCTGTAACCCCGAAACCAGCCTTTTATGCTAATTCCCCGAAATAATAAAAGCCTTTGCTCTCTGTGAGTTTTACCATCTGCATGGTTCCGATGAGGCTCTTATCGCCAGGGAAATGAACGAGAACACTGTTTGACAGTCTTCCTGTGACATAGCCCTCCTGATTCCTGTTCTCATCCTCAACGAGGACCTCCATCACCTTTCCGAGATCCCTGTTCTCATTCTCCGCGGAGCTTTCCTGTACCACCTTAAGAAGTCTGTCAAAACGCTCCTTTACTATATCCTCAGGTACCTGCTCGAACTTTGCGGCAGGTGTTCCGGTACGCTTGCTGTAGATAAAGGTATATGCAGCGTCGTATCTGCACTCCTTAACAACATCGATGGTATCCTGGAAATCCTCCTCTGTCTCTCCCGGGAAGCCTACGATGATATCCGTTGTGAGCGTTGCATCGGGAATGGCCTTTCTTATCTTGTGAACCAGCTCAAGATAGCTTTCCTTTGTGTAATGACGGTTCATGCGCTTTAAAATGGCACTTGAGCCTGACTGCAGAGGCAGGTGCACATGTCTCTCGATATTCGGATGGGTTCTCATAACTTCGATAAGTTCATCAGAGAAATCCTTTGGATTTGATGTCATGTAACGAAGTCTCTTAAGTCCCGGAAGCTCTGCTACAGCCTTTAAAAGCTCAGGGAAGGTGGTGGAACCCGGAATATCGTTTCCGTAGGAGTTAACATTCTGACCGAGAAGCATGATCTCTAAACAGCCGTCTTCGATAAGCTTCTCACATTCTCTGAGTATATCTGTCGCATTACGGGATTTCTCTCTTCCACGGACATACGGCACGATGCAGTAGGTGCAGAAGTTATTGCAGCCGTAGCTGATATTAACAGATCCCTTGAATCTGAACTTTCTGTCCGAAGGAAGGTCTTCAACGATGAGCTTTGTATCATCAATGACCTCAACTGTACGCTTGCCGGTAACGAGAGACTTGTACAGAAGTTCAGCCAGCTTATAGACATTGTGAGTTCCGAAAACCAGCTTTACATATGGATAATGCTTACATATTCCTTCAACCTCATCCTTCTCCTGCATCATGCAGCCGGTGATGCCGATGATCATGCCATCTCTCTTCTCATACTGGTGCTTGAGTCTTCCCAGTCTGCCGTAAAGCTTCTGGTTGGCATTCTCTCTGACAGTACAGGTAGTAAAAAGAACGATGTCCGCATCCCAGTCATCCTCTGTGACAGTGTAGCCGCATTTCTCGAGGATACCCAGAAGCTTTTCGCCATCCTTGGCTGACATCTGGCATCCCATGACCTCTACCATGCAATGAGCCTTGTAGCCTTCAAGCTTTCGTATCTCCACAAGCTCACGCACTCTGTCCATAAAATAATACTGTCTTGCCGGCTCATCAAGTGGTGCCTGCTCAATTATTTCCTTGTAATCGATGATGTAATCCATAAAACCTCATTGTTAATCCCAGGGGACAGAAAAATCCCCTGGGATGATGTAATGTATACTAACTAAATTGTTTCAATTTTCGTCCGGAATCCACAATCATGATATGAACCTCCTGACATCTTTAAAGCCTGAAACAGGCTGTACCGAACCTTATCTCACCTGTCCGTTTCCGTAGATTCGGTACTTGTAGGTGGTAAGTTCCCTGAGACCCATGGGTCCTCTTGCGTGGAGCTTTGATGTGGATATGCCTATCTCCGCTCCGAATCCGAAGCAGCCTCCGTCAGTAAAACGGGTTGATGCGTTCCAGTAAACACAGGCGCTGTCTATCTCATTCAGGAATTTCTCGGCAGCAGCCGGATCTTCGGAAATGATAGCCTCACTGTGGTGTGTGCTGTTGCTGTTTATGTGGTATATCGCTTCACTGACTCCTGAAACCGTCTTCACGGAAATCTTGTAATCAAGATACTCTGTGGAGAAATCCTCTTCTGAAGCCTTCTCCACAAGCTCCATACGTATCTTTCCGTCTTTTGAGGCTTCTTCCAATATCTCGTAAGCTTCTTCATCGGCATAGACCGTGACGCTCTTCTCCTGAAGCTTTTCAACAACAGGAACAAGCTTCGGAAGTGCATCCCTGTCCACCACCAGAGATTCACAGGCATTACATACGCCGATTCTCTGGGTCTTGGCATTATACACTATAGGAACGGCTTTTTCTACCTCTCCGCTCTTTTCTATATAAATATGACAATTTCCGGCACCGGTCTCTATGACAGGTACGGAAGCATTGTCCACAACAGCCTTTATGAGCCTTTTTGAGCCCCGGGGAATGATGACATCCACATAATCATTCAACTGCATGAAGCGGTTGGTGGTCTCATGGTCGGTCGCCTCTATAAGAATGAGGCTGTCAGGGTCAACGCCTGAGGCCTCAAGAGCCCTTCGGATAACGGCAACTATGGCCATGTTTGAATTGATGGCATCCGAGCCGCCCTTAAGGATCACCGCATTGGAGGTCTTGAAGCAGAGGGACCAGGCATCGCTTGTGACATTTGGCCTGGCTTCATAAATTATTCCCACGACTCCGATGGGAACCGCGGTCTTCACAAGCCTGAGGCCGTTAGGTCTCTCGATGGTCTCAAGGGTCGCTCCCACAGGATCCGGGAGCCCGGTAATGTCTCTCACCGCCGAAGCCATGTCATGAAGTCTCGCTTCCGTAAGCCGGAGACGGTCCTTCAGGCCTTCGCTCATGCCGTTTTTCTCAGCATTTTCAAGGTCTTTTTGGTTTGCACTCAGAATTTCCGAAACATTTACTGCATCTTCCAAAGCATCCGCAGCTTTAAGGAGCACCCGGTTCTTATCTTCGGAGCTGAGCCCTATGAGCTTTGCGGAAGCCAGCTTTGCATTCTTTCCTATAGTAATGAGATCCGTCATACAAACCTCCCTGATTCTTCTTATTTTTCAGCAATCTCTATAACATGGTTCTCCTCGGAAGCTATCTCCTTGTCTGTTGCTTCCATGGCTTTCTTTACCTTCTTCTTTGCATCAGCCTGGTCACCGTCGGAAGCCCCGTCTTCTTTTGAGGCGTTCTTTATATCCTTAAGATATACTCCCAGGTTTGCCTTTACCGAATCGATATAGGCTCTTCTTAACTTTGCCTGCTCGTTCTTTTCTTCAGCGGTAAGTCCGCCGCCTTCCTTGGATTTATGATAAAGCTCGTTGATTCTTGCTATTTCTTTCTCTGTGATCATGTTATTTCCTTACTGTTAATTCTTTTTTATTATGATGTGGATTTCGACCTGATGACATACGCTACTGTCATCATTCGTTCTGTCCGATGTATTCCATCAGATCAAAATTCTTATTTTTATGTGCAGCGAACAATGTTCCTACATTTTTTCCATCAATAATGTCAGTTATGATATCAGCTCCGGTGAACTTGGCGATGACCATGTCTGCTCCGGAATCTGTAGCGATACGGGCTGCCGCAAGCTTCGCGGACATACCTCCGGTTCCCACATTTGAACCGCTCTTTGACTTGCCCATCTCCAGAATCTTTTCATTTATCTCCGGAATGAAAGGAATGAACTCCGCATCCGGATTCTGATGAGGATCATCGGTGAAAAGACCGTCAATATCCGAAAGAAGTATAACGAGATCGGCATTGACAACAGCACCGACTATGGCTGCCAGCTGATCGTTGTCTCCGAAGGTCTCCACCTGGTCGATCTCGGAAGTGGAAATGGTGTCATTTTCATTGACTACAGGCACTGTTCCCAGGTTCAGGAGCTCTTCTATGGTGTTCTTTGTGTTCCTGCAGGATTCCGGAATCAGCATGACATTTCTTGTGAGAAGGACCTGCGCAGAGATGACACCGTATTCGGAAAAGAGCTTCTGATAAGTCATCATGAGCCTTGCCTGCCCTATAGCGGCAAATGCCTGCTTCTCCTCCATGCTGCGGGGTCTTCTGTGTATACCAAGAGTCTGCCTTCCTGTTGCTATAGCTCCGGATGTAACAAGGATGACATCCTTGCCCTCTCCGTTAAGATCTGCAATGACTCTTACAAGCTTCTCTATCTTTGAAAGATAAAGTCCGCCGGTCTTAGTGTGGGTAATGCTGGCAGAACCCACCTTTATGACGATACGTTTCTTATCTTTAAGAGCTGAGCGCATTTCTTCGTTAGTCATATAGGCCTCCATTCGCGTGGCATATTGTCGTGTCATATCTGCATGACACAGACTTATGCAGAAGTTTACAATGAATTAAAATGTTTTACAAGCGCCTCTGCGGTTTTCATTCCGTCCATAGCGGCACTCATGATTCCTCCCGCATAGCCTGCGCCCTCGCCGCAAGGGTAGATTCCGGAGATATTGGACTCAAATTCCTCATTTCTCGGGATCCTTACAGGGCTTGAGGTTCTGGCCTCTATTCCCGAAAGGACGGTGTCCTCCCTTGAGAAACCGCGGAGCTTATGTTCAAAGCTCTCCATTCCTTCTACAAATGTCTCGTTAAAGTCGTTAAGGGAAGCGTATTTTGAGCCTTCCTCAAAACGGAAGATGTCGTTGAGCTTTGCAAAACCGTACTGTCCCTTTATCTCAGGCTTCACTTCACCTAGACTCTCCTCTGTGCTTTCCCTGTTTTTCTTGAAATCCCCGTAGGTCTGAACCGGAACCTTGCCGTCTTTAAGCTCGAAGACTCTCTTTTCAAGCTCTCTCTGAAGTCTGATTCCTCCGAGAGGATCGTGTTCCCCGTCATAGTCACTCTTGCGGACCGACACTATGATGGCAGCATTGGCATTCTTACCGTCTCTTGCGTGATAACTCATACCGTTAACGCAGAGCTTACCCTCCTCGGAAGAACTGTTCACAACATAGCCTCCGGGGCACATGCAGAAGCTGTAAACCCCTCTGCCGTTTCCTGCCGTGTGTGTCACCTTATAGGCTCCCTGTCCGAGGGCCTTCAATGTCTCTTCATCGACTTCTCCGTAGAGATCCTCGTTTATCATGGCCTGGCTGTGCTGAACGCGGAAGCCCATGGCGAAATCCTTGGCCTGCATCTCAAGTCCCGCATTATAAAGCTCCTCATAGGTATCTCTCGCAGAATGGCCTATTGCGAGTACTATCTTTCTGTCCTTATCTCTTTCCTTATCATAAGTGAACTTTGTGTTGAATCTAATCTCTCCACCGAGGGCCTCGATCTCCCGGCGGATGTTCTTAACGATATCCACCAGACAGTCGGTTCCCACATGGGGCTTTGCATCTATAGTTATGGAAGGATCTGCTCCGTAACCAACGAAAAGATTCAGAACGAAGCTGCTCCTGCCTTCCTTATCCTTAACGAGAGTGTTGATCTTTCCATCGGAAAATGTACCTGCTCCTCCCTCGCCGAACTGAGGGTTGGACTCTGTGTGAAGCTTCCCCTGCTCCCAGAGGTCCTCAACGTCTCTGATTCTCTGATCCACATCGGCACCACGCTCAAACACTACAGGATGCATTCCGGCTCTCGCCAGAAGCAGAGCTGCGAACATACCCGCAGGGCCAAATCCGACCACCACCGGTCTGTTTTTTTCCTCCTTAAAGAATTCGCGCCTTTCAACACCTGCTATAACATCATTGAGCTTCGGCTCCCTGTACTCCGGAATACTGTCGAGGCTTACATCTCTGTTCTTAAGCTTCTGAACCAGCTTTTCCTCCTGCTTTTCAGAAAATTTTGTCTCGATCATGACTGTATAGCTGAAATATATTTCCGGCTTTTTTCTGGCGTCGATGGATCGTCTTACCACTGTAAGGGTCGCGATATCCTTCGCCTCTATCCTAAGAACCTTTGCCGCGGCAAGCTTCAGCTTCACCACTGAGTCCGTAACTTTTAGCTTTAACTGATTTATCCTGATCATTTTTTCACCTGTATTATTTTTCTTTTTCCAAGCAGTTCTTTCTATTAAGATGCAAAAACATACTTTTTTTCATTGCCTATACTAGCATAAATACCATGCTCGCACAATGAATCCGAAATCCGCGAAGAATCAACGGGCCTTTGTATAAATCAAACTACTCCGGGACAGTAAAAAATCAGGCAGGAAGTATTCCCTCCTGCCTGACTATTATTAACCTGTCGGTTTAATGTTTATGTGCTTAGTATCTAGTCCTCAATCTTCTCAAGAGTGAACTCGTTTTCGAAGTACTCGTCTGTGCACTGAAGGGTAAGGACTCCGTCCATCATGGATACCTTAAAGGTGCTGTCTCTAAGCTTCTTGTTTTCGAAGTCGATCTTCATCTCGTTTTCTTCAAGGGTGTACTTGAAGCTGTATCTGTTCTTCGGAAGAATCAGCGCTCCTGTGCCGTCAGCCTTGAAGCTGTAGGTGGTTATATCGTCGATGGTCCAGGTTCCTGCAATGTCCTCCATGGTGAGATATTCCTTTTCCTTCTGCTTTGCTACATTAGCAGCTTGTGTCTCAGGTAAGGTCTCCTCCGGCTTTGTCTCTTCAGAAATGGTCGTTTCGGGAAGAGTCTCTTCAAGCTCTGTTTCGCTTTCCTTTACTTCTTCCTCTTCTAATGTCTCGCCCTCGGTTTCTCCATCGACAACTTTTTCTTCATCGGACTTTTCTTCCAGATTCTCGGACTCATCAGATACCTGTCCTTCTTCTATATTGGAATCGGCATCTGCTTTATCCGAATCGGAATTTACATTTTCGGAATCTGCATCCTTCTTGTCACCGGAAGTATCGTCATTTTCATCATCTGATTTATTGTTTTCGGATGAATCGCCGGATGCGTTTTCATTGTTTCCAGATGAATCGCCTGCCCCACCGGCACCATTTCCGCCTGCTGTGTCCTGGCTGTTTCCGCTGCTGGAACCGTTTCCGCCTACATCATCTGCACTGCCTGATCCGCCTTCGTTATTTCCGGAAGTACTGTCTCCATTATTTCCGGAGGTACCTGAACCGGAATCCTTGTTACCGTCTGCAGAATCACCGGACTTTCCGCTG
>SVDD01000067.1:0-5827 GCA_015057945.1 Lachnospiraceae bacterium
TTCTCTCTTCTCTTTCTGAGGATTTCAGCATTCTTATCAACTCTCTTCTTTGAAAGGGGGTAGAAGAAAAGAAGTGAAAGTGCAAGGAGTACCATGCCTATGGCAGGAACCAGAGTTGCCAGGTTATAGATATTGTTAACAACCACAGTATCAAAGGAAGTTGCAGTTGTATATCCGGCTAAGGCAAGAAGAAGTCCTGTAAGACCGGACGCACCTGCCTGTCCAAGCTTTCTTGCAAAAGAATATACAGCATAAACAGTTCCGTCTGAGCGGTAATTCTTTTTAACATCTATATCGTCAATTACATCGATGATCATAGCCCAGCATACAAGTCCGAATATTCCTATTCCCACATATCCTCCGGCACCAAGTACAAAATAAACCAACGGATTCTTTGTGTGGATCGCGAACATGATAAAGAGCATTGCGGCACCGAAGACAGAGCTTGCAGCAGCGATCTCCTTCTTTCCAAATTTCTCAACAAGCTTTCCCACAACGGCTGCAAGAGCAAGAACTACCAGGCAGTTAACAAGTGAACCGATGGCAAGAAATGTAGTGTTGTTGAAATAATTAGGATATACATAGTTGCCCATGCCTGAAAGAGTGAGCTGGACCAGAAGAAGTATCAGGGCTGAAGTGATGATTCCGAGAAATGAACGGCTCGTGAAAAGAATTCTCATAAGCTCACCCACATTTTTCTTGTTTTCTTCCTTATTCTCTATCACAACTCTTTCAGTTGAAAGAACATAGCAGACTGCATAAACGAGTACCGCAAGTACGGAACAGACTCCCGCTGCCAGCATGAGACGTCCTCCGTCAAGTACCTGATGGCCCTCAGCATCCTTTATATATACCACAAGCGGAAGAACCGCAGCGATAATTATCTGTGCTATGGTTGCGCCGATGTTTCTCCATGTAGATAACTGCTGTCTCTCATTAGGATCACTTGTTATGGCTGATGCCATGGAGCCATAAGGGATATTTGCACCGGTGTAGCAGACAGAGCCCCAGAGGATATATGTAAAGAACATCCAGCCGATTTTGAAGCTCATTGGCTTATCTGCGAAATAAGGTGCAAAGATAAGGAATGATGCCACAGCAACAGGACCTGCGAAGCGCATGATCCATGGTGCGAACTTACCCTTTTTTGTATAGTGGCTCCTGTCAACGATCTGTCCCATTCCGACGTCTGTAAAGGCATCCACAATTTTTGCCACCATCATAACGAGTCCGACTATAGCTGATGAAACACCCATTATATCTGTATAGAACTTCATCATGAACATGGCTGCGATTACAAAGGTGAGATCATTTGCGAAATCTCCGGCCGCATAGCCTATCTTGTCCTTGAGCCCAAAAGGGATTTTTGCATTTGCCAGTAATATTTTCTTTATCTCATTATCACCTACGCGGGAATCGGTTCCACTTGTACCCAATCCCAAAGTATGTTTCCGATCATTGCGAAGCTCTATTGCTTCAGCATTATTCATACCCATCTTTACTTCCTCCAAATTATTTTCAGCCATCGTAGTCCTGATCTGCAGGCTTTATATCACATGCCAATGCCTACATCCGGCTTTCATCGAATATCAGCAATTTGCCATTCATTAAGTGCCGATATCAGTCTTCGAGTAACCAGTCCAGTATATCCTGTATGTAACGGTCCCAGAAATTCCAGTCATGGGCTCCTTCACCTTCTTTATAGACAAGGTCTGCACCCTTTTCTTCCATGACCTTCTTCACATGAAGATTTGATTCATACAGAAAATCGCTTTTTCCGCAAGCCATGTACAGCTTTGGAATCTGCCCCTTCTTCACTGCTTCATCATAAAGCGTGAAAGGATCATATTTGCTGCCGCTGAGAGAAAAGCTTCCATCACTGTTCAGTACCTCAGAAAAACTGTTCTCCCACATAAAGGGATCCTGCTCTGCTCTGTTTTTCTCCAGAGCAGCAATGTCTATAGCACCTGACATGGATGCAGCCTTTGAGTAAATATCGGGCCTGCTGAGTCCCAGATACCAGGCACCGTAGCCACCCATGGAAAATCCTGCAACATATGTCTTTTCGCGGTCCTTTGACACAGGGAATACATTCTGAATGAACTTAGGCAGTTCTTCTGTGAAAAAAGTATAGTACTTCCGACCATATTTAAGATCCTGGTAAAAAGAATTTTCGGCACTTGCCATTACCACAACTATGCCACGATCCTGAGCGTATCTGTCGATATTGCTGTATCTCAGCCATGAAAATGCATCCCCAAAGGCACCATGCAGAAGATACAGCACCGGAAGACCGTTTTCATAATCATACTTTTTCACTGTATTCATGTCTGTGATAGCTTCAGAGGAGCCGGGTGTAGGTACAAAGACATTGAGCGTGACATTCCCCCCCATAGCAAAACTTGAATAGTGAACTTCCATAAGTGCCATCTAAAAATATCCTCCCTGATTTTTTATTTATTCGTCTTCGAAAACTAATAGAAATCATATCCCTATTTTGTGCGCAATTTATTACAAATATTGCTGATGTATACCAGTTTTTTTACATATATTGTGGTATGATTCTCAGTGCTGTAGACAAATATTTTTTTCACTTTTATGATGCAAATTGCATAGGAGGAGATATGGTACTAGACAAAGCAGGAATTCTGATGGAACAGGGAGCTCCCGTTGCCGCAGAACGTCTGAGTTACAGCGGAAGCATGCCACGATCACATTATCATCCGTATTTTGAACTGTATTATCTTGAAGAAGGTAAAAGATTTCATATGCTGGAGAACGACATATATCAGACAGAGCCAGGTGACATGATGCTTTTTGCGCCCTATACCATGCATCATTCCTATTCTCACGATGCCGATGAAAGATTCAAACGTATAGTTCTTTACTTTTCACCGGAAGCCATAGCTGATCCTAAGGTACTTGAGAAGCTCAGGAACGGAAGCGGACTGTATCATGTAGACACAAAGTTCGGTCACTACATACACGGTATGCTGGGAATGCTTCTGCTTGAACAGGATGAGACGGATGAGCTGCATGATGCCACCATGAGGACCACCCTGAACATGATAGTACTGAGTCTGCTTAAAGCTGCCACACCGGCGGAAAAACCTGAGGCCCAAAATCTGATATCAAGAATGATTGAGTATATTTACGGTCATTATTCGGAAGATATACGCCTTGATGACCTTGCAGACCGCTTCTATGTCAGTAAGTTCTACCTATGTCATGAGTTTAAAAAATACACCAACAGAACTATATCCCAGTATATCAATTCCACAAGGATACTTCAGGCTCAGCGGGAGATCATGGATACAAACCACAGTCTGACAGAGATCGCCTCGGATTGCGGCTTTGCTTCATGCACTCACTTCAGCAGAACCTTTAAGGCACTGACTGGTACCACTCCCATGGAATTCAGAAAATCCTATAAACAAAAACGAAAATAAGTTATTAACCCGTAGAATGCGGGAGAAAGGACGAATCCAATCACTTTCAGGACATGATGATGT
The DNA here is from genome assembly GCA_015057945.1 of Lachnospiraceae bacterium. GTDB lineage: Bacteria > Bacillota > Clostridia > Lachnospirales > Lachnospiraceae > Oribacterium. The sequence goes on from SVDD01000067.1 coordinate 3,513, forward strand.
GACACATTTGCACACTGATACATACGGTGGCACTATCGGTGAATGGCAAATACTTTTGACACTCACGTCATATGATTGGATCAGAGGAAAAAATATGAACTACAGCAAGATATCTGAAGAAATGACTGTTTCCGATCTTGTCAGCAATAAAAGCTACGGTGTTTTCAGAGACTTTATCTTTACTTATATGACTCCTGATCACTACAACAGAAAGCTTTCAGAATACGGGTTCGAAAAAGTGGGCTTCGAAGAAGGGCTTCACCGTATGGAGGAGCTTGCGGCCTCTGATGGGATGAATGGAGAAAGCTTCCTGCATGATGTATATCCCGAATCGGAACAAAAGGAACAGTGGGATAAAGCCTTTGCAAAATATCTTCATTTCCCTGCAAAGACACAGAATTCCGAACCCACCCCATATGTGAATAGGCTCTCGGTTTCTTTTACGGCTTTAATTCACAAGGTTTTTTAACAACATTGTATTTGATAACCCACCCAAGAAATTCTTTGATTTTTTAATCTCTCGGAATCTTTCTTCCGAGAGATTTGTTTATGTTTCAAATATAATCTCTAACAGTTTTATCATGAGTTTTCATAAAAAAGCTTGACAAACCGCCATGAATCGGCGGCGCTTCGCGCCAATTAAATAGAAGGCAATTTCACTATTTAGGAGGTGCGATATGAAACCTATTGATTCAGGCGGGCATGCCGCATATCGAGATTTTTTACAGGAAAATTTTTTGAAATTCTATCCCAATCCACAAAGCATTTCTGAGTCAACGTGGCAAGTGATCGAAAAATTTTGGAACCTTGATTTGTCAGAGGTTAATTCTCAGATGTCCGATTTGTATTCCAAATGTGGTCCAAAACCCAGACTGCCGTCTGACATGCTTCGATCACTGCTTGTTTCTGTAGAATTCAAAATAGATTCATATACTAAGTGGTCTTATCAATTGAAAATCAATCCACTTTTTGCATTACTGAGTGGTTTTTTACCTGGAGATACTCCAGGGATAGGTACTTTTGCAGATTTCATAAAACGTTTATGGATGTCACCTTTTGCAAATATAAACAATAAAGTACATCCACCAAAGATTAAGATTAATAAACCTGAGCGTGTAGGAGAAAAAGCTGGCAATGAACAGAAAACAACTGTATATCAACTCATCAAACAATACGAAGATAACCCATATGACACAAATCAACCGTATTCCCGTTTATTTCAACTTTTTAATACTAACTTTCTCAAAAAATCATGTGACCTTGGATTGATTGATATGAAGAATTTGACGATTTCAGGAGATGGAACTCCGATTGTAACTTCGGCTCGCGAACGATTTAGGAGAATCTGTGATTGTGAATCCAAGGGGATTCGTGAATGTACTTGTCCGCGTGAGTATACACAACCGGATTGTGACGTTGGATGGGATTCCTCAAGAGAGCATTACTATCATGGATATGACCTATATCTTCTTACGTGTGCAAATTCCTCAAATGATCTTCCAATTTTCCCTTTACTGAATCCTGCCTCCATGCATGATTCTCTTGGGCTGACCCATACATGGTTCGCCATGAAAAGTTTTTTACCTGAACTAAATGTTGAGAAAGTATTATTGGACGCAGCACATGATGCAATGGCTTTCTACTCTTATTTTCAAAAAACAAAAGTTAAGGCTTTTATAGATTTGAACAAAGGATGCGCTCTTAATAAAGAATCCCCATTTAGAGCAGATATAGTTCCTGATAAAGATGGCATACCTATATGTCCGGCGGGAATACGGATGAGGCCTGATGGCAGGGATATAGCCAGAGGACGAATAAAATACAGATGCCCTATGAGAAGTAAAAAACTCGGGGTTACTTGTCCAAATCCATGTACAAATGCTAAACATGGACGTGTTGAATATATTTCTTCAGGGCAGGATATCCGTTTTTTTACATCGCCGGCCAGAGGGACTAAAGAGTGGAATGATGAATATAAGGCTCGAACTTCTTCAGAACGCTGCAATAAAAGAATAAAAAAGGATTATGTATATGAAAACGGCAGGTACCAGTCATCACGTAACTGGTACTGTCGTTTGTATTGCATCATGATGTGCCAGCATCTTGATGCATGGGACATATCAAATAAGCCAAAACTAAAAGATTTGTTAGCAGGATAAATTTGATAAATGATTCAAGGCACCGTCCCGGGTACCTTTATTAAAGTATGCCATTTTTATGAATTTATACAAATACTATATGATTACAAAATCTATTTTCAATTATCTTGCCATTAAAGATGTACGTTTAAAAGAATTCGACGTTTTGAAATACGG
>SVDD01000068.1:0-5741 GCA_015057945.1 Lachnospiraceae bacterium
TTTCTATATAGAATCAAGTGTAAGACTAAAATAAACTGAGGATATAATGCAGTGGAATTTAACTTTACACTTCACGAGGTCAAAAAAATCAGAAATTTTTTAAATTATGTGTTGACATTCTTTCCGGTATTCGCTAATATAACTGAGTCGCTTGAAGAGAGCGGCACACAAACAAAGATGCGTGCGTAGCTCAGCTGGATAGAGCGTCTGGCTACGGACCAGAAGGTCGTGGGTTCGAATCCTGTCGCACGCATATTTAAACCGAATCGCTTATGCGATTCGGTTTTTTGTTTCCTGTTTTTTACACTATTATTTTTGAACGCGATTAAAAATAATCGCGTTCATTTTTTCTTCGTTTCACTTCTTCCCTAAGAAAAGCAAAGGTCTTCTCTTCTCCTTCATTTTTCAGCATCAGAAGAAGCTCGGTGATCTCCTTCTTAGTCTCCGGCGCCAGCAGTACAGTATCCTTTGTAGGCTCGAAATATTCCCACGCCACACCGTCATGGTAATCTTTTCCTTTATATACTTTAGCCGCGGCCACCCTGTCACAGAACATTTCAGCCACATATCTGTAGGGCATACGGCAGCCTATCATGGTTCCTTTCTTTTCAAGGTCGTAATCGCACCAGTATTCAAAATGATGCTTGTTTCGGCCCTTGTGGTGAAGCCAGGCTTCAGACACTCCGGTTCGAAGACGTTCCTCGGTATTGGGACTCTTGTTTCCCTGATAGTATTTTATGCCTGTCTTAAATTCTATCCATGAATATTTGGAAAGATCATGAAGTATCCCCTGTTTGTAAAGCCCAACTTTAAAACAGTTCTTCATGACCTCCCATTTATGTCTGTTTATGGTCTTAAAATGTTTCAACCCGCTGATTAGATAGTTCATACCATAATTTTTTCAGAGTTCAAAATTCATGAAGCAACATCTGATTCGCTTTTTTATGATCACCGAGATCAATAAAATATCCGTAAAGAAAATCTCTTTGTCTCGTTGTCAAAGGGCGAATGTGGGTCGCAGAAATGTTGTTCTTACCGGGATCATGCAGCAGGCAGTATCCCTTGTCACAGAGGAAATCACGCTCATTTGCGCAATACCTCTCGCAGAATTCATGGTACCAACCGTTCTTGTTAATTATTTCAACGGCCCCCTCTGTATGTTCTCCCCATTCATAAGGAGTAAAGGTACCATCCGGTGAAATCCATCCAAGAATCGCTCTAGCCTCGTCCATAACGCGCCCTCCTTTTAGATGTACACGGCACACAGAAAATGTGCACCACACCTCATAGAATATGACTCATAAAGCTCCCTGTCTGATTTCCAGATTCTCTGGAAATGTTTGTTAATCCGATGATATCAGATATATTAATCCTATTATATTAAATTTTGATAAAAAAAGAAGCTTTTCATCAACCTCAAAACTTGAAATCAATGAAAAGCTTCTTTTTATTTTTCCTGTTTATTTAGATACTTCAGACCAGGATCCCTTCATTCCTACGCTGCCAAACTGGCATGGATTAACCTTTGAATAGAAATGCTGCTTTCCGCTGTCATCGATAACAGATACACAGAACTGGTTAACATCCTCAACCTCATACATCTTTCCGTTTGTAAGTCCGTTAGCAAAGCTTGAACCCTTGTACAGTAGTCTTGTCATTATTCTCTACTCTCCTTAAAGCATAAATATTGTTTTTCCCCAAAAACAACGATGATTATAGCATTTATTATTGTTAATGCAACCATTAAATTTATTTAATGCCTTTTTGATATACCCTTAAATAAATAGTATCGGTTTTTTTATTGATACCCACTCTTCCTTCAAGCTGTTTTATTAAATTGCATTTTAATATGAGCCAATCATCTTTTTTCCAAAAGCTATCCAAATGCAGTCATAATCAATCATCTTTTACAAATGTAAAGCGCTTACTTCTATTTACTAATGAAATAAAAACATGGTAGATTTTGAAATATTTTATACAATTAATTTTTGCCATTAATTTGTTCTAGGCATAAAATCTATAAAATGTATGAAATATCCGTAAACCGGTTTGATAACTAATTGTCATATTAAACAGGTTTCATTTCAGAAATATTCTGATTTTTAATGTTTTTCCGGTCACGTTTCTTTATCCGGCAGCCTTTTCTTTCCGCAACACAAAAACTCCCCTGACCTATAACTATATATAAGTCAGGGGAAATAATTATTTCTTTTCTTTTTGCCCGCGCATCTCTTCGTCTACCACATCGCAGATCACAAAGCATGCATTAGGCTCTTCCGTAGGTGATGCAGTGAATTTAAGCCAGTGATGGGTCGCTCCATCGTATAGCGTCGCCTTTACAAGCTCACCCTTGCAGGCCCGATAGGTCATGTCGATCCAGCTCTTGTCGGTCTGGGGGAAAAAATCAAGATAACCGTGTCCCAGCAATTCATCCCGTGTCATTCCGATCATCTCAAGGTAGGCATTGTTCGCAAAGATAAATACCATGTCAACAGGCTTGTTTTTCTCCTTATCCAGCTTTGGTCGTATCATAACTGCAGGAAGAGGTATGTCGGTAAATGGATCCGGAACGATTTCATCCATGGATCTGACACCTTTTCCCATAAAACGGCGGGCCTTACGTATACGATTATTGGCAAGCTCCATGATACTCTGATAGTTATCCGCTTCAGTTCCGCTTGCAACGCCGAAACGAGCCACCAGCCGGCATTCCCGTCCGTCTATCTCTTCTATGTCATTTACAGCAGACATACACTCGCTGATGAATCCGAATACCACATCTATAGGTCGCCCTCTCTCACATATCCCGAAATGTGATCCTTCGTTTCTGGATATGGCGGCAGTACTGCTGAAGCTGCTCTTTATTATATCCGACAGCTTTTTCAAAAGCTTCATGGCCACTTCTCCGCCATAATCAACCAGTACATCACTGTAGCCTTCGATATTAAGAGCAATATAGAGATAATTCTCACCATTGGTCCTGTAGTTGTTATCAAGCTCTGATATAGATGCCAGGAGACCCTGAACATTCATCAGTCCCGTAACCGGATCTATATAACGGTTGTCTCTTTTGGTACCGTCTGCTATCACATCATAATCCGCATCCACCAGATACCCGACAAGCCCTATGATCTGGTTATCTTTGTACACAGGTATCTTTGATGCGATTATATGATGGGATACACCATCAACAACATTTATGGTGGTGGCGTTAATTATGGATTCTCCTTTTTTAAGTATACTAAGCTCATCCGTTTCAAAGGGTTCATCATTAAGATGCCAGCCGATTTCTTCGTCCGTCTTACCCAGAAACTCATCTCCGCTCTTGAATCCGTAATAATTATAAAAGGCCTTTGTGGCACCCAGAAATCTTCTGTTTGTATCCTTCCAGAACATCTTCAGGTTACTCGAGTCAAGAAGGGACTTCCATACAAACGAATCCATAGACTCAATGGTCTCAAGCTCTAAATATCCGTAATCAAGAACGCGTTTAACAAAATCTTTTTTACCCTCGGAATCCATATTCTCCAGAGCCGCGGGTTTTATGCAGAATACAAGGGCATCCTCCTCGGACTTATCTTCAAACATAAACATAAGTTCCATCCATAAATAATTCCCATCATATCGCTTCATTAGGAAAAATTCAGAATAGTACCCTCTTCCGGATTTCTTTATCCCGTCAATAATATGCTCCTTATTCGCAAATTTATCCCACCTTTCCCTCTCCTTATCATATAATCTGCTCTGTATAGGAACATCGCAAAAAAGATCTTCTCCGCTTATCACATCGCCTTCAGACTCGCATTCCACGCTGCTCACAACAACAATTCTCAGCTTATTTTTCAAATCAAGAACATAAATGCACTCATATACAGAGCTTAAATCTCTTATGATTTTATCCGTCTTCTCTGAGGCTCTTATCCTGTTATATATCTTCCCATCAAGCACTGTCGAAAGTATAACTCCGTTTCTTGACTTTCCCACAAGTCTGAAAGAAAGATGCAGGTATCTTCCCCTGAAAAGAAATGTGACAAATTCACTCTTCTCACTCATTACGGCCTTATCCGCAAGACTCCTGAATCTGGTCCTGTAAGTACTCTGTTCGGAGTTCATGATGTCATCTATATATTTATCCAGAGCATCCTCGAGGCCTTCACTGGGAAGTTCATCTAAATAGCTTTTATTCCTGAATACTGTTTCGAATCTGTTCCCGTCATAAAAGAACAGGGCAAGGGGGTTATCTGTGACCACATCGATAAGTCCTATCTTCTGGTAAAGTGTAAACTCCTCTCTTGATTCACTTAAAACATGATTATCATGAAGATGAATCAGTTCTTCAGGAAGAGACATAGGTTTTCCGTAATAATAACCCTGTATGCGTTCGCATCCGATTTCCTTCAGAAAATCAACATGCTCCTGAGTCTCAACTCCCTCAGCCAGTGTATGAATGCCCAGACTTTTGGCCATTCTTACTGCCATAGTCACTATGGTCTTGGATTTCTCATCAAAATTCCTGAGAAATCCCATATCTATCTTTATTTCATCAAAATCAAAATCCTTCAGAATGTTAAGCGAAGAATATCCGCTTCCGAAATCATCCATCAGAACCTCGAATCCTGCTTTATGGAATCTGTTTATGGCAGTCTTCATCACTTCACTGTCGGAAATGATCGCAGTTTCCGTTATTTCCACTGCTATAAGATTTCTTCTTACACCATGGGCATCACATGTTTTTGCTATGATCTCCACAGGATCGCAATGTTCAAAATCAGAGCGGGATATATTTATGGATACAGGCACTACACCGGCATTTTGTCTCAGCCTCTGCTGCAGCATAGATATAACCCTCTTCGCTATGTAAATATCAAGCTTATAAGAAAGTCCGTTCTCTTCCAAAATCGGTATAAACTTTCCGGGAGATATCACACCAAGCTCCGGATCCACCCATCTTGCCAAAGCTTCAACACTGCAGAGTTTTCCTGTAAAGGTTCTTATGATCGGCTGATAATATGGCTCTATCCATCCCTCTGATAAGGCTTTGTCTATATGAGATAAAATGTAGCCTTTAACGGTTTCAACCTTATCTGTCACCGGAATCGGAAAAGAAATGAACACATTGAACAGAGGCCCATCCGACGAACTCAGATAATATCGTCCTGAAGCCTCAACTGACTTTATGGTCCCCTTCCTGGTTATGATACGAAATGCTATCCCGGAATATTCATCACCCGTATTGGAAATCTGTTTACGGATACTTTTCTTTACACTTTCATAATCATCCGGATGGATAATGCCTTTAAAGCTGCCTCCTGTGTACTGAAGGAACTCTTCCTTACTCCGGCAGTCAAATTCATCTATCAGGATATCATTGGCAAAGATTACTTCTTCCTTACTCCAATCTGCCTTATAGATAATGAAACCACCTGGAATTGCCTTGATGGCATCATACATATATGATTTTGAGTATTCTCTTGGTGATACTATATTTTCCGCCCGCATACCGATTACAACTCCATAGTAGATTTTTTATGCACATAAAATCTTCGCATCTCATGCTGCATCGTAAAGGAATTCCACTTCCTATCTCTAAAGCCCACTGATAAAGTCTGAACTCTTTACCTAATCATAGTTTCTAATGTTCTATCGGCAGTATTTTGATAATTAATAATCGAGTAGGGCGGATTAAACCGCCCTCTCACACCACCGTACGTGCCGTTCGGCATACGGCGGTTCAACATAAC
>SVDD01000069.1:0-5491 GCA_015057945.1 Lachnospiraceae bacterium
GGTGTGGACAGTTAAATGAAGATAGTAACGGGCCGGGTTCTTTTGGACTCGGCTCTTGGAGCATTGAGGCAGTTTGAAAGAAATCTTTCGGTATGAAATGGCGGGTCAGACATGAGAGCGTGTAAATGCTGTTTATAGCTGAATTATGGAGACAGTTTGAAAGAATACTTTCAAACTTGATTGTTGGGTCACATAAGTGCTCGGGCAGATTCGGCCCGTGGCTGACTCATGGAGGCGAAAATGGAATTGTTTGATGTTCTTATAATAGGCGGGGGCGTTGTCGGCTCTGCCATAGCAAGACAGCTTTCACGATATAAACTGAAGATCGGAGTGCTGGAGAAGAACCTTGATGTTTGTTATGAGACAAGCGGAAGAAATACGGGAGTCTGTCATGGCGGCTTTGCCTATGACCCCGGCTCACTGAAGGCCCGGCTCTGCGTTAAAGGCAATCAGATGATGGGGGACCTTTCCGAGGAGCTGGATTTCAGTTTCAAGCGCTGCGGTAAAGTTCTCGTTGGATTTACAAAGGAAGAAAGAGCGAGACTTCGTGAGGTTATGGAGCAGGGCGAGAAAAACGGGGTAAAGCACCTTTCCATCATAGAAAAAGAAAGACTTCACGAGCTGGTGCCAACCGTTCTGGGGGAGTTTGCCATGTATTCACCGGATTCGGGAATCCTTGACCCCTTCATGCTGACCATAGCACTTGCGGAAAATGCCCACCGGAACGGTGTCAGTTATTTCCTTGATAACGAGGTGGTGGACATCCACAGAGAAGAGGACGACACATGGACGGTTTTCACCAGGCATGGTGAGGCCATGGCTTCCGGTGCTTCAATCTACCATACCCGTTGGGTCATAAATGCGGCCGGCCTCGGATGCGGCATCATATCCGATATGCTGGGACTTAAGGGAAACAGGATCATAGGCTCCAAGGACGACTACATCATCCTGGACAACAGGCTGTCGAAGCTGGTACCCATGCCTATTTATACAGTTCCATCCAATACCTACATGGGCATACATGTGTCCGTCACAACCGATGGTAATGTTCTTCTGGGACCTACAGCGGAGGACACGGAAGATCTTCACTGGTACGGTGTGGCACAGAAGAATCTTGATTATCTTTATGAGGAAGCCACAAAGATATGGCCCCATGTAAACAGAGGCGATTACATCAGGACTTACACAGGCATCCTTCCCAAATGGATAGACGAGAATGGAAAGATTCAGGATTTCAAGATAGAGATCGTGGATGATATCGCCCCTCATGCTGTGAATCTGGTGGGTATAGAATCTCCCGGACTTACAGCCTCTGTCGCCATCGCCGACTATGTGATTGAACTCATGAAGGCCCGTATGGATCTTTCGGAAAATCCGGCCTTTGTGCCTGTAAGAAAGGGCATAAGGAAGTTTGCCGAGATGAGTGAGGAAGAACAGGCCGAATGCATTGGCAGGAACCCGGATTACGGTGAGCTCATCTGCAGATGCCAGAAGGTGACCAAAGCAGAGATACTTGAGGCTGTGAGAAATCCTCTGGGCGTACATACTATGGTCGGCGTAAAGTATCGTACACGAAGCATGATGGGAAGGTGCCAGGGAGGATACTGTCAGATGCGTATCGCAGAACTTCTTGAAAAGGAGTACGGCATCAGTGATACGGAACTTGAATATAACAGACAGGGTTCGCAGCTGTTTTTCGGATCGGTGAGGTGAATTGGTTCCGGGAAAGCATGGGTTACCCGGCAAGAGATTGCGATGCGGCTGAAGTATATGATTTTTGGGGGATTTTAAAAGCAGCCCAATATATGAGGAAAAGGTATGAGCGAGGAAATAAAAAAAATAGATGTTCTTATCGTGGGCGGCGGGCCTGCCGGTCTGAGCGCGGCGGTGGAGCTGTGGAAGAAGGGTATCAGGGATATCCTTATAGTTGAACGTGAAAAGCACCTTGGAGGTATACTCCGTCAATGCATACATGATGGTTTCGGACTTACAAGATTCGGAGTCACCCTCAGCGGGCCTGAATATGCCGGTAGATTTATTTCGGAGGTCCGTGAGCTTGGGATACCGTATATTACAAATGCTGCCGTGACCGGTGTTACGGGCGATCGTTTGGTGACTGTTGTAACTCCCGGAGGTCTCATGAGATATCAGGCGAAGGCGGTGATACTCACCATGGGCTGCCGTGAGAGAACGAGAGGTGCTCTTGCCATACCAGGAGAGCGTCCTGCGGGAGTATTCACCGCGGGAGTGGCGCAGGCTTATATCAATCTGTACAACAAGATGCCGGCTAAAGAGGTGGTGATACTGGGATCCGGAGACATTGGCATGATCATGGCAAGGCGTCTGACACTGGAAGGGGCTCATGTGAAAGCTGTCTATGAGGTGCAGCCCTATCCTTCGGGACTGCCAAGAAATATTGAGCAGTGTCTCAATGACTACAACATCCCGCTGTACCTGAGCCATACTGTGACAGAAATTCATGGGGACAGACGCCTAAAGGGAGTTACCATATCCGGTGTGGATGAAAAGTTCAGGCCGATTCCGGGAACCGAGGAATACGTGGAATGTGATACGCTGATCCTGTCTGTGGGACTTCTTCCGGAGAATGAACTGTCACTTGATGCGGGGGTCGTGCTTGACAAGAGAACCAGAGGTGCTGTGGTGGATGAGCATTATCAGACAAGCGTGCCCGGGATTTTTGCAGCAGGCAATGTGCTTCATGTTCATGATCTCGTTGATTTTGTTTCTATGGAAGCGGAACAGCTGGCGGATCACGTGGCCGGGTTCATCAGAGAAGGGAAGCTTTCGGCCTGTGATGTACAGCTTCGCTGTGATGGGAATATAAATCATACCATTCCCCAGAAGGTCAGCGGAGATGAAAAGTTCAGACTGTCTCTCAGAGTGAGCCGTCCAATGAAGGATGTCAGGATAGTGGTGAAGCAGGGCGGCAGGGAGCTTGTTTCAAAGAGGATGAAAAAGGCTCTGCCGGCGGAAATGGTGCAGCTTGATGTGAAGGGTGCAGTAAGAGATGCCGGAGATATTGAGGTGTGCGTGGTCTGAAGTGATTCGATATCGACTTTTGGAACCAAAAAAGTGCCGTTTGAATCTAAAGAGCTGCACGACAGCACGAAGATTTGAGTTAAAAGCATGGCTTATGACCAACCAGAGTGCAGGAAGAGGTATGAGCCGGTGTAAATGTTTCTATATAGAAATAAAACGTTGCTGCTGAATATGGCGGTGGAATGGAGCTTAAAATGAAGAGGATCTTTACGTGTATCGTATGTCCCAACGGATGTGAGATAACAGCGGACTATGAAGAAAATGAGGGGGCAGTCAATGTTACTGCTGTGGATGGAAATCTCTGCCGGAGAGGAAAGGAATATGTGGCACAGGAGCTGACGGATCCGAGAAGAACCATAGCATCATCCGTGAGGGTGGACTCGGGAGAATTCCCGCTTGTGAGCGTCAGGCTTACAGAGCCTGTACCTAAGAACAGGATTTTCGATGTTATGGAGGAAATAAGGAAATGCTCCGTCACGGCTCCTGTGAAAACGGGAACTGTGCTGATCCATGATATCCTGGGACTAGGCAGTGATGTGATCATCACAAAGGATGTTGAAGCTCTAAGGTAAAACCCAAATGACATATCGGTTATATGAGCCGGTAGAGGCATGGTCAAAGTGTGCCCCGGCCCGGAGAGGATGATTATATGCTGATAAAAAACGGACTGGTATATACTGAAAAATTACATTTTATAAAAGCAGATATCCTGATAAAAAACGGTCTGATATCAGCTGTGAAAGAACGACAGGATGAAAAGCCGGTGAAAGAGTCTGTGAAAGAGTGTGGGACAGAAGGATCAGAAAGAATGGGGTCCGGTGAATTTGGGGAAACGGAATATAAAACCGATGAAGAAGTGATTGATGCTGAAGGCAAATGGGTACTTCCGGGATTGACCGATCTGCATTTTCATGGCTGTGTGTCCTATGATACAAATGATGCAAGTGATGATGCGCTTCGGGCTATGGCGGTGTATCAGCGGAATTCGGGCGTGACGACAATCTGTCCCACAACTATGACTCTGCCTAAAGACGAGGTGGCCCGGATCGTAAAAAAGGCTAAAGATTACTCATGCCGCCAGAAAGCTGATGAAGCGATTATCGTGGGGGTGAATCTGGAAGGACCCTTTATCTCAAAGGATAAGGTAGGTGCACAGAATCCTTTATATGTCACTGAACCGGATATCGGATTCATTGAAACACTTCTGGAAGAGACGGACAATTTCCCCAAAATAATGACCATAGCGCCGGAGGTTGGGGGCGCGATGGAAATGATAAAAGAGATGCATCAAAGGATTCGTATCTCTGTCGGGCATACCATGTCGGACTATGAAACTGCAAAAGAAGCATACAAAAACGGAGCAAGGCACCTTACGCATATGTTCAATGCCATGCCCGGGATACATCATCGTATGCCGGGACCGATAGTTGCCGCTCAGGAGTCAGGAGACGTGACCTGTGAAATCATATGTGACGGAGTGCACGTTCATCCTGCTTCCATAAGACTTGCATTCGAGATGATAGGAGCCGACAGGATGATACTGATCTCGGATAGCTGCAGGGCTTGTGGAATGCCGGATGGAAAATATGAACTGGGTGGACAGGACATATACAAGCATGACCATGCCGCATTTTTAAAGGATGGTTCACTGGCGGCCAGCGTAAGCAATGTATATGAGTGTATGGTCAATGCCATTGATTTTGGAGTTCCTGCAGAATCGGCGATTCGTGCAGCAACCTATAATCCCGCAAGGGCATTGGGGATACAGGAGCTTTATGGAAGCATAAAACCGGGGAAGGCTGCGAAAATACTCATAGTGGACCCGAAGGAACACTATCGGCTGGACAGAGTGATAAGCTGAAAAAATAACATTTGAAAAGTTGCTGAAAAGTTTGTAAGACTTATATCAACTTAGGGTATATGATAGTGGAATTTAAAATTACACTTCACGGTAACAAGTTTTTGAAAAAATTTAAAAAAGTGTTTGACATTCAGATTGGTAATTGTTATTATAACTGAGCACTTGAGAGATGCGGAACACCAGTTCTTCTAAATCAAGTGAAAAGAACCTTGAAAATCAAAGATCGATTAATACACAGACCCTGAAGATTCTAAGAATTTTCAGTGACCTAAGAGGTCAAACGATATAACAATCGTAAGCGAATTTATTCGAGCGGAGGAGTTTTTATCAAAAAACTCCGAAGCGATATGTGGCAAATCTGCGAAGCAGATTTACCATCCTGCGAAAGCAGGATTCTCGGTGAGCTACAGGCTCAACGAGAACAACAGTAAAGTAACGGACAGAACAAAAGCCAAGCTTAAGTTTTGAACGGGAAGAACTTAAAGAGAGAAATCTCTTAACATGAAATCGGAGAAAATGCCATTTGAATGCGCTTCGCGCAGGCATTTTCGTTTGATTTCGGCTAAAGCC
>SVDD01000023.1:0-60043 GCA_015057945.1 Lachnospiraceae bacterium
TCATGATAATTGGAGAGAGTTAGGAAATAACTTATAATCACACAACTCCTCTAAAATACTCAATCGTCCGCCTAAGTCCCTCTTGAAGATCTATAGTCGGTTTCCACTGAAGTTCCTTTTCTGCCAATGCAATCACAGGTTTTCTCTGTGTTGGATCATCCTGTGGCAGTGGCTTATGTACGATCTTCGACTTGCTTCCGGTTAATTTGATAACTATCTCCGCAAGCTCCAGCATAGTGAACTCCCCGGGATTTCCCAGATTTACAGGCCCGGTAAATCCATCACGGCTATTCATCATGCGAATCATGCCTTCAACCAGGTCATCCACATAACAGAAGCTTCTTGTCTGTTTTCCATCACCATAAATAGTTATGTCATCACCCTTTAAAGCCTGAACGATAAAGTTCGATACAACTCTGCCATCATTGGCATTCATATTTGGGCCATAGGTATTGAAAATACGAATCACCTTTATATCCACATCATATTGTCTGTGGTAATCAAAGAATAATGTCTCTGCTACACGCTTACCCTCATCATAACAGGATCGAACGCCTATTGGATTCACATTACCCCAATACTCCTCCGGCTGAGGATGCACTGCAGGATCACCGTAAACTTCGCTGGTGGACGCCTGAAGCACTCTTGCCTTCACAGTCTTTGCCAGCTCCAACATATTAATTGCCCCCATGACAGAAGTATTGATAGTCTTAACCGGATCATACTGATAGTGTACAGGTGATGCCGGGCATGCGAGATTATAAATCTGATCAACTTCAACAAGTAATTCCTTGGTAACATCATGACGAATCAATTCAAAATTATGACAGTCAAACAACTGCTCAATATTCTTCTTCGATCCAGTAAAGAAATTATCCACACAGATTACGTCATTACCCTCATTTACAAGTCTTTCGCAAAGATGAGAACCGATAAAGCCCGCGCCACCGGTTACAAGTATTCGCTTCATCCCATATCCTCCATCTGTTTATACTTCTGAATCACCAAGGAACTGCACACCGATCTGATAATAATCAAGACCGTACTCTTTCACACGAACAGCATCATACTGATTACGCCCATCAAAAATCACAGGTTCCTTTAACAGTCTTTTGATCTCATAAAAGTCAGGACTTCTAAACTCTTTCCATTCAGTTATAAGAATAAGCGCATCCGCATCTTTTAGAGCTTCATATTTACTCTCAACATATGTAATCTTCTCATTTCCTTTGAGATAACACTCCTTAGCTTCTCTTTCCGCTTTAGGATCATAGGCCTGAATATAAGCTCCTGCCTCAGTCAATTCTTGAAGAATGGTGATTGCAGGAGACTCCCTCATATCATCCGTATCAGGTTTAAATGCAAGTCCCCATACTGCCAATGTTTTCCCACTTAAATCATCACCAAATCTTGCTTTTACTTTATTAACCAGCACCTTCTTTTGCTCGTTATTTACAGCCTCTACGGATTTCAATAACTTAGACTCATATCCAAACTCAGATGAAGTTTTAATTAATGCCTGAACATCTTTAGGAAAACAGCTTCCACCATACCCACATCCAGGATAAATAAACGAATAACCGATACGTCTGTCAGAGCCGATCCCGCGACGCACCTTATTAACATCCGCCCCGACTCTTTCACAGATATTTGAAATTTCGTTCATAAATGAAATTTTGGTTGCAAGCATAGAATTTGCTGCATATTTCGTCATCTCAGCGGACGGAATGTCCATGAATATGAGATTGTCGTTATTCATGAAATAAGGTTTGTAAAGCTCACGCATTGCTACTTCTGCACGGTCACTGTCGACACCGATTACAACTCGATCTGGCTTCATACAGTCTGCTATAGCACTACCTTCTTTAAGAAATTCAGGATTTGAGATCACATCAAATGTTAGATCGGAATTTCTTTTATCAAGTTCCTCTTGGATTGTTGCACGAACCTTTTTTGATGTGCCGACGGGAACTGTAGACTTATCAACGACATACATATGCCGTTTCATATTTGCACCGATGCCTTTGGCTACGGAAAGGACATATTGTAAATCTGCTGAACCATCCTCCCCCATAGGAGTTCCTACTGCAATAAATGCTATCTCTGATGTTTCAAGTGCTTCTCGTATTTCTGTCGTGAAATTAAGACTACCGGTATTTTGGTTTCTTTCAACCATCTCCGAAAGCCCTGGCTCATAAATCGGTATAATACCCTTTTTTAAATTTTCTATTTTTTCTTTATTTACATCAACACACCAGACAGTATTACCCATCTCAGCAAAACAGGTTCCTGTTACCAGTCCTACATATCCCGTTCCAATTACTGCTACTCGCATACTTTTCCTCTTGAATTAATTCTTTACATCTCTGGCAGCTCTATGATAAGATACACCGCATGGGTGTCACCCTTGACGTGAAAACGTGGTGGACGGTCAGGCTTTCCGAATGTTATTCGGAGGTCGAATATTCTAATGTAATACTACCTCTGAACGGAAACTGTTGTACTGGCAGAAACGCCTAGTCTTCACCGGAAAGGAGGAATGATTATGTTGACACTTGAAGGATTAATTGCTGTTATCAGCCTTGTGCTGACTGCATTCAGTCTTGGATATGCCATCGGACGAAATAGTAAAGCAAAAGAATAGCCGCCCCGGTCTACCAAACTGAGCGGCTATTAATAGCTAATCTTAGAAAAGTCTGACCGTTGCCGGTGACATCCTCTTCTTATATCATCATAATAACATCCATTGAATGTTCTGTCAAATAAACTCTATACTCCTAATATTTGAGCTGCATATTCTTTTTTATTGTTATGTGTAAATAGCTTTCTCTACATGTCGTATTCTGAGATCATTCTGATGATACATAAAATATAAGTTTGTCAGAACCTCTGCCACATATGAAAACGCCCTGGTTTCAAGTAATTCCGGAACTTCACCGGCAAAATGAGCTTCCATATATTCAGTAATCTCAAAAAACCATCTGCAGTAATTATCAAAAACATATCTCCTTGCGCAAACAAGATTGTATGTATATTGATATTTACCATACAATATATGATGATACTTTTCATATTCATCAGGATGAAGTGCCTTTAAAGCTTTCAATAATGCATCAAGCACCTTCTCTGTGGTAAAACGAAGAAACTGACTCATCTCATTGGGATAACAAATATATGGTAATGGCAGGATAGCATCGATATCATCCATTAACATTTCCGGTTTCACCAAAAGATGCCTACGATAATGCTCTATCCCTATCCAATCATGATCAGTATTCTTCCATATCCAATACACTGCAGACATCTCACAATACATACGGTTCTTCTTTGAGATGTTTACGCCTGTATTGTCCTTTACATCTGCAATAGATTTCTCCGCCAAAGCCGCTCCGGCCTGAATAGGCACTTCGTACGGACATAACTCCGGATGGAACGATAGTGGCTTATCCTTGTCATTTCCCACCTCATATATCACAAAATTATTATTTTGCGAATTACAGCACTGTGAATCATCGATTACAGAAAACAATCCCAGACTCCGATAATACTCCGACATCAAAAGATGCTCTTCGTGCTGACTCAGAGCATAATAATTCTTATAACCATGAGAATCCAAGTAAGGAATCACCTCTTGCTGTATGAGTTCCGTGACTCCAAGCACAATGAATGTTTCAGTAGGAATGCTTTCAATAGAGACAACCGGTATTCCATCTATTTCCTTCGGATTTCCGGTCGGAAACCAAGTCTTACCGGCAGGTTTGCCCACAGCAAAAGATACAGGCTGTATACCTGTGAGATGTGCTATCGCTTCTCGCGCGCCTACAGCTACAACCTGAGCACCGTAGATTACATAAGATTTATATTTTTTGACTTCTTCAGTTAGCATTATGTTCATTCCTCTTATTTTTATTCGCTAGACAAAACTATTCTCTACTTTTAAAGGACTTTTTTTCTCTTCATATCTTGTATAGATATTTCTTTTACCCTTAGTCAACATTTATTGGAGAGAACTCATCGTTCCGCCCTCATAGGATTATTCAGAAAATCCTGATATGCAAGTCTTATTCCATCCTCTAATTCAGTCTTGTACGTCCAGCCAAGAGCCTTAGCTTTACTCACATCCAAAAGCTTTCTCGGAGTGCCATTAGGCTTTGATGTATCCCACAAAATCTCTCTCTTGTAGCCGACTACTTTCGCCACAAGTTCCGTCAATTCCTTTATGCTCAGTTCTTTCCCGGTACCGGCATTTACAGTTTCATCTCCACTATAATTATTCATCAGAAACACACAAAGATTTGCCAGATCATCAACATACAAAAATTCCCTAAGTGGACTACCATCTCCCCAGCAAGTCACAGTTTCAGCCCCACTCTCTTTCGCCTCATGAAACCGTCGTATCAATGCCGGTAAAACGTGACTGTGCTCCGGATGGTAATTGTCATTAGGTCCGTATAGATTTGTAGGCATTACAGAAATAAAATCCGTCCTATACTGCCTATTTAGATATTCACAGTATTTCAAACCGCTAATCTTTGCCAATGCATAACCTTCATTAGTAGGTTCTAAAGCAGATGTTAGCAAGCAACTCTCCTGCATCGGTTGTGGAGCAAGTTTGGGATAAATGCAAGAAGATCCAAGGAATAGTAACTTCTTAACTCCAGATTTCCAAGCGCTGTGAATCACATTCATCTCCATCATCATGTTTTCATACATGAAGTCTGCTATATGAGTACTGTTTGCGATAATGCCTCCAACTTTTCCCGCAGGATGGAACACATACTCCGGACTAACCTCTTCAAAGAACTTCTCAACATCCGCCTGACGGATTAAATCAAGTTCTGAATGTGAGCGCATAATCAGATTTTCATACCCTTGTCTCTTAAGCTCTCTGACAATAGCAGATCCGACCATCCCGGTATGACCCGCCACATATATCCTTGAATCCTTATCCATCACTTTACAACACCCTTTTCCAGATATTCTGCAAGATTTATATGACTCATACTTTCGTAAGCACGCTCTTTTGCGACAAGATCTATATCATGCTCCACCATGAGTTTTACTAACTCCTCAAAAGAAGTCTTTACTGGATTCCATCCCAACTTCGTTTTGGCCTTACTCGGATCTCCCAGCAAGTTTACGACATCAGTTGGTCTGTAAAAGTCTTTACTGACCTCCACAATCACTCGCCCATTGGAACAATCAACGCCCTTTTCATCAAGTCCTTCGCCTCGCCATTCCAACTCTATCCCTGCGTAATGGAAAGCTAAGGTACAAAACTCTCGCACAGTATGCTGCACACCTGTAGCAATCACATAGTCATCCGGCTTATCCTGTTGTAACATAAGCCACATACATTCAACATAATCCTTTGCATAACCCCAGTCACGTAAAGAGCTTAGATTCCCTAGATACAACTTATCTTGTTTCCCTTGAGCTATACGAGAAGCAGCCAACGTAATCTTTCTTGTAACAAACGTCTCTCCACGACGCTCCGATTCATGATTAAAAAGAATCCCGGAACAGGCGAACATGTTGTACGCCTCGCGGTATTCTTTTGTAATCCAAAATCCATATTGCTTAGCTACTGCATAAGGACTGTATGGATGAAACGGCGTAGATTCAGACTGTGGTACTTCTTCAACCTTGCCATACAACTCTGATGTCGAAGCCTGATATATACGACAGGTGTCAGCTAATCCTGTGACTCTCACAGCCTCTAAAACACGAAGTACACCGGTGGCATCCACATTTGCCGTAAACTCCGGAACATCAAAAGAAACCTGCACATGACTTTGTGCAGCAAGATTATAGATTTCATCAGGGCGAACTAATGCGATAACCTTCACCAAAGACATTGAGTCCGTAAGATCACCATAATGCAAATGAAAACGCTCATGCCCTTCTAAGTGAGCAATCCTTTCACGATAATCCACACTTGACCTGCGAATTATACCGTGAACGTCGTAGCCTTTTTCTAATAATAGTTCTGACAGATAACTGCCATCCTGACCGGTAACGCCCGTGATTAAGGCGGTTTTTATGGGTTTCATAAAATACTATTCCTTAACTTCTAAAATTCGCTATGCTACTTACAAAAATCAACTCCACTAAGCACAAACGTCTTTATTGCATACTACACTTCATACGGCATAATAATTTTTTCTTCCGGTACACCAATCTTAAGAGCTTCGTCCTTCATCTCATCGAATCTTGAATAATGTCCGATTAACAGATAATCAAACTCATCCATTTGCTCTTTCAGATATTCCGGGGCATAAGCCTTAGCACCGTAAAAATCTGTTCCCTGTTTTACAGGGTCCCTATCTACGACGAATACAACTTCACCTCCGGAACAGTTAACTGCATCAGAAAGAAAACTTCCTGCCACGCCCATTCCCCAGATAACATATCTCTTTCCGGATATTATGGATTCTCTCTTCCATGCCTGTAATGAGTCACCTATCTTAACTACTTTTGACTCTTCCCATATATCCTTCAATTCACTATATTCCTTAAACCGTGCAACTCTATCAAACCCGTAATGTTTAAGAGACAGCGCATTCTTGTGGAAGAAATAATAGCCATCTCCGATATGAAGAGTCCCTGGATTTAAGATACACTCTTTCATCAAGTTGCGTATCTTTTCAGTATTCTCAGCTGATTCTTTATCCTTAAACAGAAGTATCCATCCTTTAGAGGCGTTAATGCTACGGTTCAGGAATTCACCAAAAGTCTCGTTTTCTGCTTTATTCTTCGTTTCAACAACCTCAAAATCATGTTCGAACAACAGAGAACTATTAGCGTTAAACCTGTCTTCATAATGTTCCACATATTTCTGCGTGGCTGAAAAACGCTTTCCTGAAGCCTTACTGGTCTCAGCGATCTTACCGTCTTTGATTTCTAATAAATGAGTTCTTCCTGCTTTTAGTCTAGGAGAATCTACCTGTTTCAATTTCTCATAAAGAGTTGGTGACACATCATCAACCTCATCGGAAGATTCTCTCATAAATGTAGAAAGTGCAAATCCACATAATTCACACCATTTAAGCTGATCTCCGAATTCAGAAGGTTCTCTTTTCCACCATCCAGGTTCGATTGGCCATCCACCTGGTCCATCAAAGAGCATATCTAAAGCTGCTGCAACTTCACAGAAGAAAGCACCTTTAGGAGTAATAGTGGCACTCCATGCACCTTGTAACCAACAAGCATCACGCAGTTTAATCCACTCGTCATCCGGAATCCCCAAGTCCTTACGAGAAACAAGCCCCGGCTGATGATAAGATGGATTAATATGGTCATTCAAGAACTGAACATGAAATGTATCTGCACATAATTCCTGATATTTTCTGTAGGTGGGACTCATATTGGAATAGATTCCTGGACCGGTACGTTCAAACGTCTTATGACCATCCTCATATATATGAAGTTTATGATTATCAAATTCTTCATGTAAAAGTTCCTTAATAAAATCCTTTTGAGGATAAGCCAGTCTATCTGCTTTTGGGTTTTTCCCATAAACACTTTGAAGATAGTGGGCAAATTCCTCGAATTTCGGATGCAATGTCGGCTCTCCTCCAATAAGAGCAACTAGTCCTTCAAAACCATCCATGGAATCAACTGCACGCTTAAAGGTATCCACATCCATAAAGAAATTTTTTTTGTGATTACCGCAAAAACGTGTACAGTTAGAACAACGTTCTGTGCAGGCATTGGTTATATCAATTAAAATTATTTGCATGTCTTTTGGCGAACGCATATCTTTACCTCATCTTTAAATCAAAGTGAATATGTTTTCATAATTGTTATTATGTAATCTATCCTTTATAACGTCGTAATCTTTTGGCATTGTTGCTATTATTATTGGATCTTTCCTATCAATTTTTTTATCGTCCACACACAAAACACTGATATTATTAATAATATCAAATTGTATATTTTTATCTGATACGACAAAAAATCCTATAGATATATCATTAAATTTTTCACTTAAAACATCCAATATTAAATGACCAACAAGTCCTGCTCCATAAATATTCATCTTTTTGACTTCGGGATTATTTGTTAATAAACGATACAGATTATATTCTATATTTTCCAAAAAGAGTGCATCATTCTTATCATTCATCCATGAACCTTTAAATAAATGCATGGCATAACTATTTGTCGTTATTCTTTTTTCTTTAGTCCAGGGATTAAATGGCGAAAAGTAATCAGAAGAAAAAACAGTGATGTTATCTAATCTTTGAGTAACATTACTATCAACAAGTCCCATTTTGGCAAACGTGTTAGTCACCGGAAGAGTATTTGGAGTCATGTCAAGACTACCATCAGCATTTATAAATTGTTTATTTTCATAGAAAGTCAGCAGCTTCCCAATAATTGAATTTCTAGGTTCACTTCCAAAAATCCATGCAGCAACTCTACCGCCCACTTCAAATCCGGTAAATGCTTTTTCTGATAATAGTGGGGTAAATGATTTAAGTACCTCTATATCTGAATCTAAGTAAATACCACCATAATTATACAAAGCCCACAATCTTATATAATCGCTGGCAAACGCCCACTTCTTTTTATCAACAGCTTGTCTTACATAATGAACACTATTAACATCAAAACTATTCATATCCCACAGCTTATATTCAAACTCAGGCATATATTTATGCCATGATTCTATACATGCTTGAATTTCTGAAGAAAATGGTTCACCACTTAGCCAACAATAATGAATTATTTTGGGAATTGACATGCCTAAGTCTCCTCGTGTTATGAAAAAAGCTTAATTCCGCTTGCATTTTCAAATTTTTTTATACTCTTATAATCATCCATAACCGATCGTATCATCCTATCTCTAAATGATTTTTGTGAAAAGTAATCCATTTCATTTCTAAAACCTTCTTTTTCTAAAAATGCAGCGATCTCATCATCAAATACTTCTGTAGTTATAAATAGTTGACAAACCAATTCCTTTTTATACTTGACAATAGGAATTCCTGCCAAACAAGTGACATCTTCTCTTTTATCAATAATATAATTTACAGAAATACCAATTCTATTGAACATTTCAATATAAAGCCCTGAAAGAAATCCTGCTCCCCATAAAGATACTCCTTTATGGGTGTCTATATTTTTATCCAATTCATTTTTTATTCTTTCACATAATATATTATCTTGGAGAATTTCACGAAATATTGTGTTCTTTGCTTTTTCACGAGTATATCTAATCAAGTCAGGTATAAAGCATTTCTCTCCACATAGCATCATGTACTTAAGTGAGATACTATACTCATCTATATCACAATTTATCCTAGAGCTAACCCCTCCTATCGTATAGTGAGATACAACTTCATTTACCCAACTAATTTCTGTTTTGTTATAAATAGCCCTACATATCCACTCAAAGTCAGCAGATACAGAATAATCCAACGAATATTCCCCAATAGAATCAAATACTTTTTTGGGAATAAAAGTTGCCTGATGAGGATAAAATATACCGTAATACTTTGACTGTACATTACCTAAATCAACGATATCAGACAACCTGCTCCCACAGTATTCCCTTCCAATTACAATATTATTTCCTTTGCAATAGGGATTGATTCTCTCTAATACATCATCACTATAAAAGTAATCATCCCCATTAAGAAACAATAAATAGTCTCCACTTGAAGCTTCAATCCCTTTATTCATTGCATGATAAATTCCGTTATCAGGCTCAGATATAACATAAGATAGTTTATTAGTATATTTTTTTAATATATCCTTCGTACCATCGGTTGATGCTCCATCTATAATAACGTAATCTATATTAGGATATGATTGACTTAAAACTGAGAGAATGGTTCGTTCAATTGTTTTTGAACAATTGTATGTTACTGTAATAATAGAAAACTTAATACTATACACATTTAAATCCTTCCAATTTAAACCATAAATAATTTGTATAATAAACGTCATCTGTCCTTTACAACATCTAATATGCTCTTTACAGCTCCTTTTTGTTTACTTATTAACTTCTTACGCGTTAGCCATAATCCTTCCATTGTCGTTATGATTATTACATCAACTCTCGGATAATCATCATCTGGCAGGTAACAATCACCATCCTTCTTTAAATATTGATCCTTATCTATGAAATATAAAACTGAAACTTCCGTCCCAATAAGCTCTCTTCTAAGATACTTTCCGATTCTACCTTTTCCATATATTGCAATATCCTTGTAACCTCTGTTAATAAAATACTCTGCTATGTTATGACCATCTAAAGCTATTTCTTTCCATGTAGATAAAACATTTACCATGGCTTCAAACTTATATATACTATTATAATCATTACGTTTCCAAGCAATTAATTGCATTTCAGTCATATTTTGAAAAATGTTGAATTCTGATATTATATTTTCATTGATATAATCTTCGAATTTGTATCTCCCATACTCCTTCTTTAATTGAGTTTGTGGAAAATCTCTAGTAACATGTGTTCCTTTTTCTGATGTCATATGATACACCCTATTTTCCATGGGATATACTGTCATCATATTCCTTTTACTCTGTGAATAGCACCATCTAACAGCCCAGGAATCAAGAAGACCATACATTTGGCGAGTAAGCATTATTGGCAAGTCATATCCACCTTTACTAAATACATTCATTCGCTCATCAACTTCATCATTATCAAAATCATCTAACTCCCAATCCACACTTTCCCATCTGTCTCTCCATGTTGCCCAAGCCAAACTAGATGCACGATAGTGTAAAAAAACACTATGCTTAGATTCATTAATACTATTCAATGGTGGACAGTATCCAGTTAGTGACCATATATTCTTATCGAATTCGTAATATTCCAATCCTTCTGACAAAAAATCAATACAGTCTTTAGCCAGAATCAGATCATCCTCTATTACAATTACTTTTCCATATTTTTTTATAATATCACTAACAAACGATATTACTGATTCCGCTAGTCCTCTATGAAACCTTTCTTCATATACTTTTAAATATGCAAATCTATCTTTATATGTTTCACACGTCTCCTTAATAATCTTTATTGATTCAAAATCATCATTCTTGAACACATTAACACCATCAATATGAACAAAGAGCCTATATTTACTACTATTATTAGACCTAGAAAGTGATTCTAATGATTTTTGAAATTCCTCACTTTTATTATAAGCTAACAATATTATTGGAGATTTTACTGTATCCATAAAAACCTTTTTTGCCATTCCCTAAATTTAACTATCAACACTATTCATAGATCATCCCGAGTTCTATCCAATTTGGATAGTCCATATTACATTTTTCACTATTCGTATTACGTCCAGCTATAATTAAGTCATTCTTGCGATTAATCAGAGACATTTCCATATATTGATATAAAGTGAGATCTCCGACTTTAACTGTATCTCCAAAATTATTTCCATGGACATATATTAATGCATGTGTGTTAAATAATTTTTTTAAGCATTTAACAAGCAAAAACATAATACTAGGGTTTAAACAATCGTGGAATTCTATCACAATTTGGTCAAATTTATCCCAAACAGATGATTCAGTGTTCTCTATTATTTCATACTCATATCCTTCAACATCCATCTTTAGTATCATATTTTTAAAACCAACATGATTATTACTTATGATAATATTTTCCAATGTATCCAAAGGAATTTCATAGTTTCTACTCCCACCTATTCCTTTCTTAAAGAAATGAAAATTACTTCTATGAATTGGCAGTCCATCAATAGAATAATCATACATAAAAACCTCATAATTCTTATTCGCTATATCATTATCCCAAGAAACATCATCAGCTATCCCAAAAGAATATGCTATCCCTCCTTTTCTAAAGCTGTCCGCCATAATATATCCACCATCAAAATTTCTTCCTATCCTGACTAATGGAACATTTATACTATATGGTCGTATCAAAAGAGATAACTCTTCCACTTTATTCACTACATCTTGACCATACTGAGTCTCTATTTCATCTAATGAAAAATTCAAGTGTTTTGAAACAGGATTAACGGATTTGAAATTTTCAATACACGGGATGTTATAGACCTTAGAAACTATACGATTTTCTTCTATTCCTAATGCCAATAATTCTTTTTTTACATTATATATTTCAGTATGATTATCAATAGCTATTACTATTTTTTCTTTAACCTTTTGAACTTCACTAACATCTTTTACATCATATTTGTATATTTTACTGATTTTTTTCCAATTCTTATCAACAACAAAGCTAACTTCACAATAATTGGTCACCAAAAGCTGTTCTAAATATTTCCTTCCAACTCTTCCTGCTCCATAAAGTATTATTCTTTCACCAACTGTAATCTCCTTATAGGGAAATAAATAGAAAATATTCTTGTATATATATTTTGTTTCCATATTATATACTCCAATTACTAAATATGATAATTAATAGTCGTAATCACTCTACAAGAAACTAATTTTCAAAATATTTTTCATATAAGCAATATATAATTTCTTCAATTGATATTATTTCTGCATTACTGTAATTGACTAACATCTTTTCTATTTCATCAAAACTATAAAATGGAGTTACTACTATTGCATCACAATTTGTTATATCCTTAGGATATATAATATTTGCTTCATAAAAAACATTCGAAGGATTCTGATCACACAGAAAAGCTATTCTTATTCCACATTTTTCAAGTTGTTTATGTAAAATTTCTCCAATAGCTTGCATGCCATAAATTCCTACGGTACTCAACTCCCTATCCATGAAGAATTCTGATATTTCATATCCAAATGTATTTAATTTAATCCATTTCTCTAATAAGAAATAATAACCCTTAAACTTTTTCTCTTCATCAATCATCATTCATTACCAATCACTTCGCAAAACATCTTTTTAAAAAAATCCACTTGCACTGCTATGTTATTTTTATATATTTCATTTGCTTTTGTGGGTGAATAAGCAATTTCTGATTTCCTGTATACTTCTAACATTATTTTGGCTAATTCATCAGCATCATCTTGTTTAAAATAGTATACATCTTCTCTTTCTTCTATTTCTTTATTCACTTCAGTATCAGATAATATTACTATTTTTCCTAAACCAACTGCTTCATAACAGGCACATCCACCTGGATCACCTTCAAACAATGAAGGTTGTATCATCGCCACAGAATTCTTCAATATCTGTATTTGCTCTTTTTTTGGAATATAGCCAAGAAAATGAGTATAATCTGATATCTTCATCTTACTTATCTCATCAAACAATTCCTTTATGTATTGTGGATTCCTATAATCGCTACATTCTCCTGTGAATACAACATGAATTAATATATTCTTTGATATTAGATTATTTATTGCTCTTATAACTGTTATATGATTTTTATGTTGCCAAAACTGATTGGAAACCAAAAAATATCTTTCTGGCAAATTATACTTTCCAACATCTACATCTGTAGAATTAATGATTTCTCTATCTGCAATAGGAGCAAATGGTTGGACAAATACCTTACCTCTAAAATATGGAAAATACTTATATATATCTTTTCTAACATTTTCAGAAGTCACAAAGATGTATTTTGAATGATTTGCTATATACTTATTAATTTTTCTTCTTTCAGAAATCTCAAATCTATCAAAAAATTTTGGCAGATGTTCTTCCTGCATATCAGCAATATATTGAATATAAGGTATACAAATATTTCTAACAGCTTTATTAAGAATTGGAAATAGTACATCTAAATTCAATTTATTGCAAACTAAATCAGCGATATCATCACTATGAACTATTATTACTTCATCACTTAATACATCAGTATAATCTGTTATATCGAAATAGTTTTTAGGGAATATTACATATAATTGGTATTTTTCATTAGATAAATCATCTACAACCAACGCATCTAGTACATTCAATATATTGCGTAAATATCCTCTTCCGCCGCCCCATTTCAACATTTCATCACATATCACACCTACTTTTATTATTCTCTTATTCATCTACTATTACTCTTTCAAATAGAAATCATGTATCATATCACATATTTCTTTAACATCTCTGTCCATTAATCCTGGCCAACTAGGCAAATTCATGCCACATGCTCCTATCATTTCTGCCACAGGATAGTTCTCATTATTTTTATACATAGGCATATCAGGAATTGGACAAAAAGTCGGTCTTGTCTCAACTCCATGCCCAGCCAAAAACTGTGCCATTCTATTTCTTTCTATTTTATCCCTTACAAGAATCGAAACCATCCAATACGTATGAACTACATTTGGAGACTTATTATGAGGTTTGACCGGAAGATCTTTTAGATAGTCGTAATACAATTTTGCAATTTCCTTTTTCCTACTAATAAATCTATCCACTCTTTCCATTTGTGCACATCCTATAGCCGCACAGATATTAGTCATTCTGTAGTTGTATCCTACCAAATTATGCCAATATTCATACATCTCCTCTACGCCCTGATTTTTCAATTTTTTTCCCTGCTGATATAGATTTTCATCAGAAGTAAGAACCATACCACCTTCTCCCGTTGTCATGGTTTTATTACCAAAATAACTGAAACAAGAAATATCACCAAATGATCCAACCTTCTTACCTTCGTATTCTGATCCAATAGCCTCAGCGCAATCTTCAATCAGTAATAATCCATATTTTTTGGAAATATCAACAATTTTACGCATATTGCACGGATGACCATACAAATGAACTACAATTAATGCTTTTGTCTTTGGTGATATTTTTTCTATTATCAATTCCGGATTTATCTGCCATGTTTCTTCATCAGAATCAACGAATACAGCTTTCGCTCCAACATACGTTACCGCATTTGCAGTTGCGATATATGTTAACGCTGGAACAATTACCTCATCTTCTTTGTTTATCCCCGCCATCATCAGTGCTAAATGTAACGCTGCAGTACCATTATTAACACTTATGGCATACTTAGTACCTATATATGATGAAAATAGTTTTTCAAATTCACTAACATATTTCCCCTTTGATGAAATCCAAGTTGAATCAATGCAATCATCTACATATTTTTTTTCATTGCCACTCAAATCAGGTTGATAAACAGGAATCCGTCTCATAACAATCCTTGCATGATGTACTCAAATACACCACTATACCTTTCTTTTAATAAATATTGTTGTTCAATGCAATCCAGATACTATGTTTTGATTAATCTCTAGCTTCGGCTACTTGACTGAAGTGAATTAACGTTCTCTTATCTGAATTTGTTTACTAACTAGATATTACCAATAGCCACAAATAGAATCCTATAATACTTATTTTTATCTTGTCCATATACAATAAACACAGGCGAGTCAACTGCATCAGACTATTTTAAAAAGTTGTATTTCTCATTGTTTTTCTACAAGACATAGTAGGATCTTCTCATCAAATCTAGCAAAATTTACGGCTTATAATTAATAATTGCTCTCTATATATTATTATCATTTCTTAGGTTTAAAAACTTCATTCAGTGCTTTCAACATAACTAATAAAACTAGATATTATTCAAATACGTTACAAATCCACCCAAAGTAAATATATTATTCTCTTTAATCAATGTACTTTTAGATAACGTCTCCTTAATTATTTCTGTTCCTACTTTTGTCACTCTAAAATCTAATATATCGTACTTCTTTTTTTGTGTGTCAATTTCCACCACTCTATGCATATTCATTGAGTACAATCCCAAATAATTATTATTTCTATAATATAGTCTCACATAATTCTGTCTTAATGGATAAGTATTAAATATTCCGTTTTTTTCTTCAATAATTTCTATCCAACGTTGCTCTTTTGTTTCAGTATTATAAACCCCTATTTTATTTAATTTTTTCGGAACAAACCATATTTCATTTTTATACTTTTCGATTGAAGAAAAATTAAAAGCATCCTGAGAATTGGCATCCTTCAAAGACAAACCTAAATCATTATTTTTTTTCATAACCGCAATTCCAACTTCGTTATTATTGCTACATAAAAATCTTTCAAAACTTATTATCTCTTCATAAAGTCTAAACCAACCATCGACATATCTTTTAATAATTTGCTTGTTATCACAGTCAAAGAAATAGATATTCGATTGATTAGTATAAAGAGTAAATGATTTGTTTATTATTTTTGCAAAGAGGATTTTTTCGCCATCATTAAGTTCTATTTTATTGTCATAATCAATTTCTAATGTATCGTCAAGAATGCTAATTATTCTTCCTGAAGATATAGATCCTATGAAAAAGCTTTTATCCAAGCTCATATATAGGCACATATTGAGCCTATCAGAATCTCCCAATTCTAAATCAATAGTCTTCCATTGTTTATTATTAATGCTATATACAAATACATTATTCTCTGTGTCTGGAAGGCAGTATATGTTATCATTTCTTTTAATGCATATAGGATGTCCTCTGAAGCTAAAGATATCTTTTACCGGTAACACTGCCATTGTTTCTATGTCCCCGGACATAATATTTGCTTTAAATAGAATCTGACACTCAGCACCTACAAAATACGCATCATCGCCTTCTATAAACCAACTATCCGTCCACATATTCTCACCTTTCCACTATTCTTTTATATTAGCTAATGGAAACTAATTCTCTACAGCCGCCAAAAACTCAATCCTGACTTAATTAATAAATTAATACTGTAAATTCCTTTTACATCTAATAGTACTTTTTTATTGTCAGATGTATTACGATAGTATTTTTTTAAATCATCTAAATTCATTTTAAGGTATTGATCATGTGCAACCGCAATAATTATACAATCTACATCTTGTATTTCTTTGATACTAGCAAGTTTAATGCCGTACTCCCTCCAAGAATCATCCGCAGAAGCCCAAGGATCAACCACAATTGGATCTATACTGTATTCTTGCAATCTTGTTATAATATCAATCACCTTGCTGTTTCTGACATCTGGACAATTCTCCTTGAAAGTCATACCCATGATTACAACTTTACTATTTTTAGGTGCTAGTCCTACCTCTACCATCTTTTTTATGGCAATATCTGCCACGAATGTTCCCATTGAATCATTAACTATTCTACCATTTAAGATAATCTGACTATGATATCCAAGTTTTTCTGCTTCGTATGTGAAGTAATATGGATCAACTCCAATACAATGGCCGCCAACAAGTCCCGGACGAAACCCAAGTGCATTCCATTTAGTATTCATCCCGTCCACAACTTCATTAGTATCAATGCCCATTCGATCAAATACCATTGCTAATTCATTCATAAAGGCTATATTTATGTCCCTCTGACTGTTTTCTACAACCTTTATTGCTTCTGCTGTTTTTATAGATGATACCGGATAAGTTCCAACATTAATTACGATATCATACACTGATTTAATCTGTTCACAGCTTTCACTATCCATACCAGAAACTATCTTTTTAATATTTGTCAACGTGTGAATTTTATCTCCTGGGTTAATTCTTTCGGGACTATAACCCACTTTAAAATCCAATCCACATTTGAGTCCAGATTCTTTTTCTAGTATAGGTATACATATATCTTCAGTTACGCCAGGATAAACTGTAGACTCATAGACAATGATGGTATTCTTAGATAGATTTCTACCAATGGTTTCAGAAGCTCTCTCAACTGGATTTAGATTTGGTGTATGGTCTTGATTAACAGGAGTAGGTACGGCTACAATAATAAAAGAAGCCTTTGATAATTCTTTTTCATCATTGGTAAATTGTACTTTTGTTGCTTTTATAGCATCATTTCCAACTTCATTAGTTGGATCAATACCTCTTCTATATAGCTTGATTTTTACTTCATTGGTATCGTATCCAATAACATCTATCTCTTTTGAAGCAAACGCAACTGCTATTGGCATACCAACATATCCTAATCCAACTACCGCAAGTCGTGCTTCATGATTAATCAATCTATTTTTCAAGTTGTTCATATTTTCAGAATAGTTTTCCTTTCAACCATTATATTAAATAAGGTTATTCGTCATTTATAGTGGGTAATCATCCCTTACAGCGGCTATAATTCCCAAACCATTTGATCCATGTAAATAACATCTGAATCCATTTTTGTTTAAAATGTCTATCAGCTTAAACGGTTTATCATGATATTCCAAGATTACAGCATCTATTATTTTTAGCCATCCTGCCTCGTCAAGATTAGGTATTATCTGATATTCAGAGCCTTCAACATCTATCTTAAGTGCATAAAAGTTTCCTTGATTTTTGGCACACACATCTCTAGCTATATCTGCAGCTTTACGACATTGAATCTTCATACATCCTTCATTTGTTTCATCATTTAACCATTGGTGCCTGTCACCATTAAGAAATTCTTACAATTGCCCACATAAAAAGCTCCATATATAAGACCATAACCTTATATCAGGAGCTAACATTCGTGCCTGTCACTCTTAATAATCACTCTTCACTTCTTCTAATCCCAACTATAAAATTCATTACATTCAATTATACAATTTGAGTTAATCACAATATTATTTTTACACGTTAAGTCTATAGTACTTGGCCCCATTAAAACACATTTATATGCTTCAACAAGATAATCATTCATAATATCTTGTCCTCCCACCTCATGCAATAAATCATCACATGGTAGTCTAAATACTATCTCATATGCAACATGAGTATTTATCCAATCTTCTTCCATATTAGTACCCAACATAGCATCAATATCACTGATAATCTCTGGCCTTTTGTGTACATCTCCACCATACGAATCGTTTGGATCCAGAGAAAGAAATACGCCTATAGCATAATCATAATAAAACTTTCTACCCACACGCCATGCCGCCAATTTTCGGAGTTCCTCATCACCTGGACGATTCATCCCATCATAAGATATATCATATATTCCATCACAATATTTTAATTCTCGTTTTTCAAGATTTATATACACACCTTTAGAATCCAAAAACTTTCTTAAATCGCTATCATATTTTTGATAGGTGCTTTTCAAATTATATAAGCAATCATTTTTTATCAATTCATTATCTTTTATTCTTGTCGTAACATGGGTTAAGACTAATTCGATATCATAGATATCAGGATAATACCCATTATTTTCACTAATTATGCTGTCTATATCATCAAGCAGATTTATTGATTTATCCTTTTTTTCACACCAATACTTGGAATTAACTCCAGTTATTTCTACTAATGTTTGTAGTGCCTTATTTGAATCCCTAATATCATATAGCATATAAAATCCTTACTTCCACAGTTTTGGTTTTGACTGATACAATCTTGGCACCTAGTACCCTTAAGAATTCATTACCATAAACCAAATCCGGATTAAGCATTCTCCACCTTGGTACCAAATGCTATTAAAATTTTTGCCTGCCAGCTTTACCACTACATTGTAATCAAGCATTACAAAAAACGTCGGTGCCTGTCACTCTTATACTACCTCTCACCATCTTTATTGTCTGCTCCCTTTACGTCATCTCTTGAAACAGATATGAAATAAAAAAGATATCAACTATACCAAGCCAATATCTTTAAAAAGCCTCTTACATTATGAAAAGACTAATGTAATTTCACTATTGCATTCATATTATATTATCTACCTTAGTAACAAAAAACTCAGGTATAAAAAGATCATTCTTTTTTAATCGTAAGCCGCCTAAATTAGAATGATTAAACAAGAGGATTTCTGCCCTAACAGAAATCCTGATATGCACCTTTAATGTATCCGGCAACTTACAAGGCCAATCAATCTTGTACTATTAAGCTTATTTCCAGCAAACTTTACCATCGCTTCGTAATCAAGCATTACAGAACTTTATAAAATTGTATAGAAAACACTCACATATAATATTATCTACTATCCCCTAATGAAAAAAATCTCAATCTTACAAATTGGTGCCTGTCACTTTTACGTAAGTATTAACATCCTTCACATTCAAATAAGGTAGAATTTACTCTGACTATCACCATCTCTTATCTGTTACCAATACATCATCTACCGTAACAGCCAACTTGTAATAATATAGATATCGACTCTATCAAGCCAACGAACATAAAATATTAGTACCGTGTATCATAAAAAGTTTCTTAAAGAGAACACATTGGTGCCTGTCACTCTTACAAAATCATCAAAATCAATCGCTTTTAGATCAGATACACTTCCTTGAACTTATAAATATCACTTGTTAAATGTTAGCCATACTACATCTACCGTAGTAACTTAATTTAAAAAATAGAGTCTATTAAACCAATTTCTACACATAACTTTTTTCATTTTTCAAAAGGTATCTAACTTCACTATTATCTTTCATATTATTTTATCTAGTTTCCACCCTTTATTTCTTTTAATGATTCTACTTTATTCAATCATTTCATCTAAAAAATATCTGTCTTATATTAATTACTCATATGCAAATACTTCAACATAGAACATATCTTCATTCACCGTACACAATTTCTCTGAAATTTTATTCTACGAAACATCAGCATATAATATTAACTACTATGATTCATAGTTAAAATTCATCATCTATGATATTCATCTTTAAACATTAGCATCAGATATCTAAGTAAACAAAATCACGTCAAATTAGCTCTTCAATTCATGCTACCATACATAATTCAATAGGCAAACCATCCTAAATCTACTATACATTTTCCCATAGCTTCGCCATGATGACTTCATTCAGTCACCCTCGCCCCCTTGCTATATCCACTGCCTCCCGCCATGCGCCTACCACGACACTTTGTTCCTCAGTTTCTTAAATTCTTCCGTACTATGTAAATCTCCCTTTCGGAAATTTCATCTATGAATATCATAACATTAGCAAAAACTTTTTTCATCAAATTATCCAAAATACATTCTACTCATATAATTCGATTATATAAAATGTCGGCTCTTTATCTGAATTTTATAAATATTTTTTTAATTCAGGGAGATTAAAGGGTTTATTCCTTAAAAATTTATTTTATTCCACAAAAAAAGCAGGGTTCTATACATTTAAGAATGTATGGAGTCCTGCTCTAAGTCTTTTAGATATTCTGTTTTAACCGGAATCACTTTTCTTTATCAAGCTTAAAATTCTTTCAGTACACTTCTAATAACCCTCTCTTCATCAAAATCTGGTGCAAACTTTGCTGCTGCATCGTAAATTGTCTTTACCTTTGTTTCATCTTCTTCAAAAAAGAGTTATATGGTCTTAAAACAGACCATATGCAATTCTTTAGAACTGTGATATGATTTCCTCGTCTTAAAGATTTTCTGAGATATTCGATAATTAATAATCTTAAAAGGTCTTCCGGAGCAGTCGTTCCAGATAATATAAAATTCATTATTTTTTGCGAAAAACTGATATATAATCAAAGCGAGAAGTTCATATCTTTCTTGCTTAACCATAGGAGTAGATATGGAAACATTAACAGGAATGGGCAAAGCCTTAGTGGCTGCAGACCCCGATAAGATCCGGTTGGATATGACGGTGAAAAACATCCTTGCATATAAACCTTTGCTTGCAAGAATTTTCAAAGAAGTTGTATCTGAGTGCCGGAATATGAGCTATGATGAGATTGAAGCCTGCATAGAAGGTGATGTTTTCGTAAGTAAGGTCTATGTTGACAGTGGTCTCACCAATGCAGGGGAACGGATTGATGGTTTGAATACAGAAGCGTATTTAAATGAAGAAGGTCTGGATCGTTACGATATACGTACGTTTCTCAGGCTGCCCAGAAAAGGGAGTTCAGAGTATATTAAACTCATCATTAACCTTGAAGCTCAAAACGAAGACAAACCGGGTTATGACCTGCCACTGAGAGCATTATTCTATTGCTGCCGCATGATTTCGGCACAGCAGGGAATTGAATTTACAACGGATAGTGATGATCCTTTGAAGTATGGAAACATCAAGAAGGTTTACTCAATTTGGCTTTGTACAGAAGCTGCTCAGACCAGAGCTAATTCAATTGAGATTTATGATATAGACAGAAACTTCCTGTGCGGTAGTAATACAGATAATCCAAGATATGATATTCTAAATGCCATAATCATTTATATCAGCAAAAAGCATGATTCAGAAAAAACAGATAATGAACTAATCCGAATGCTCACTGATTTGTTTGATGAACGAATCAAAGGGGCTGAAAAAATCAAAAAACTGAAATCCGTATATGGGCTTAATATGACGAAAACAATAGAAAGTGAGGTAGCAGATTTGTGTACTTATGCAACCGCCATGGAAAATAAGGGAATCGAAAAAGGTCTCCAACAAGGAATACGTCAGGGAATGGAAAAAAAGCTAATAAGACAAATTTGCCGTAAACTTCGTAAAGGTAAAAATCTTGCTCAGATTGCAGATGAAGTCGAAGAGGACGAGTCCATAGTTAAAGCAATCTGTGACTCTGTAGCAGATTTTGGACCCGACTATGACGAAGATTCGATTATAAAAGCAATGTTTGGATAGGTCACATACGTTAGTACCGGTGCCTAATAACTGATACATGTCTCTCATCAAAGAGCTATGCAGTATAAAAAGTGGCAGCTGCAATCCACTACTTGCATCTGCCACTTAGACCATTGGTGCCAGTCACCAACGTGGTCTAGCCAAAGTCAGCTTAAGGCAGGAGTACAAATAAGAAGGTACAAAGGTTCTGGCAGAGGAGATAACATCAAGAAGGTTTACTCAATTTGGCTTTGTACAGAAGCTGCTCAGACCAGAGCTAATTCAATTGAGATTTATGATATAGACAGAAACTTCCTGTGCGGTAGTAATACAGATAATCCAAGATATGATATTCTAAATGCCATAATCATTTATATCAGCAGAAAGCATGATTCAGAAAAAACAGATAATGAACTAATCCGAATGCTCACTGATTTGTTTGATGAACGGATAAGTGGAACAGCTAAAGTTCAAAAATTAAAATCCGAATATGGACTTAAGATAACGAAAGAAGTTGAAAGTGAGGTGACAGATTTGTGTACTTATTCAACCTCCATGGAGAATAAAGGAATAGAAAAGGGTATGGAAAAGGGCATAGAACGCGGACTTGAGGCTTTGGTACAGAGTTTAAAGGTTTATATTAGCGATTTTGATGCA
Organism: Lachnospiraceae bacterium; assembly: GCA_015057945.1. Classification (GTDB taxonomy): domain Bacteria; phylum Bacillota; class Clostridia; order Lachnospirales; family Lachnospiraceae; genus Oribacterium. The sequence goes on from SVDD01000023.1 coordinate 23,081, forward strand.
TTGTATGCAGCCGTCACAAAAAACGAAGCCTATGAAAAAGTCTCAAGAGAAGCTGTCTTGAAGTATTACAATAAAGAGCCTAAAAACTGATACAGGTACCTGGAGACTGTGAAAACTTTTCTGTAAATAGCCTTCTATGATTTAATGTGATAAGCAGATGAGCATTTATGGTGCTTATCGGCTCTTGTCAACAAGGTGTCATGTTTTATGCTGATTCTTATTTGTCATCAAAAGCCTCTTCAGAAAAGGCTATATTACTCATCGGCCATGGCCTCCAACTCTTCCATTGTCTTAACAACAACTTTGCCCTGTCTGATCTGTTCTTTAGATCTTTGCAAGTGTCGTATATTGCTTTCAGAATAGAACGGGTCTTCTGCAGCAGTAATCTCAAAAGGTATCTTGCGATCTCTTATGGTTCTGAGAGTATATAGATTATAAAATGTTGCAATATTCATTCCCATAGACTCGAGAATCTGGTCAAGTTCATCTTTGGTGCTATCATCCATTCGTAATGTAACAGTCTTCATATGACTCACCTCCTTGCCTTCATTATATAATATTATGCATTCAAATTACAATGAAAATGGCCGTAATAGAGATTATATGTCATATTTGAATTGAATTTGCATTACTTTTGAAGATGACGTTGGTACCTGTCATAAACCGACATGCACGAACTCCTTTCTATATAGATAATATAGAACATCCGTTCGTTTATGCCAACATTGCTCAGAACAATCGTTCTTTTCTGTTGAAATGTAGCCCTTCATCTCCTTAGCTATAGAGGTCAACGCAACTGTTTACCCTAAGCTGACACGATTCTCGCCATGTTCTGTCTGTCATATTTATTATCATCACCCATCTCATCTTTTGTGATATGCTTTACTATCTCAAGGCCTATGCTCACTTCCACATCTCTTCCCATCATAGGAACACAGATAACAGCTCTTCGTTTGTGACGGTCGATTTTTCTGATCTCACCCTTCCATCCCTTAAAGGAACCTGAAGTGATACTCACCATATCATCCACACGAAATCCAATTGAATTTCTGACTATATGTTCATCTCCTCCGATTTTTGTTAGATACTCTTCTTCCTCGGGTCTTATTGGTGTGACCTTGCCATCTGCCTGAAGAAGCTTCAGGGGGTGTTTTTCTTTCCTCAGTCTGATATCGAAGTCTTCGGCCTTGTCTTCATCAAGATCTACAAAGATATATCCGGGGAAAAATGGATTTGTATCTTTTATCCATTGTCCCTTTACCTTGTATTCCATCTCATTCTCGAAGATAAAGACCTTTTCTCCTGCTTCTGCCACATCATATCTGATTGCATTTGCAACCTTTTCTTCTTGACCTTTCATCGTCTGGATTACATACCACATAGCACAAAAATCCCCCCTATAAGATCATCCAATACTTTACCAGGCATCATCTGATTAAATTTTTTCACTCATCGTCAGCCTCAATTAAATCATGTGGAGTCCCCTTACCATCACGCAATTCCTTAACCGATTTAAGCACATACGCCTGATTTACAGCGTCAAAGAATGGATCATCCTGCTTGATTTCAAACGGAATTCTCCTTTCCCTCAAAACCGCCTTCACATAAATATTGAAAGATCTGCTCCTAGTCATATCTTCTCTTTCACCATGATTTTAACATAATCCTCTGTCTTATCCCTCATGATAATGAGACCTTTTTCAAGTTCCCCGAGCTTCAGCTTGTGTGTGATAAGCTTCTCCGGGTGTATGTTTCCCTCCGAAAGTTTCTTCATAACATAGTGCCAGTCATCAGAGTCCGCTTTTTCATCGTCGCCAAGATATGATGAATTCCAGGTTCCCTTGAGCGTCAGCTGTTTTCTGAGTATCTTCCAGTAATTCGCCTTTTTGAATGTCATATCACCTGCGGGATTTCCCATGAGGCATACCTGTCCCCCTGCCTTTACAAGCTCAAAGCTGTCAGCTATTGTTTCATTTCTGCCTACACACTCAAAATAAGCATCCACTCCCAACTCCCCGGTTTTTTCCATTATCCATTCATGAAGGTCCATATTCTTTATTTCACAGAAGTGCCCCTCAGGAAGTCCCATATCGATAAGTGATTTTTTCTGGAAATCCTTATTCCCTGCTGCATATACATTTTTGATGCCGCGTTCCAGCAGGAACATAACGAGAAGCTGCCCAATGGTACCGCAACCGCACACAAGGACAGAATCTGTTTCTTTCAAAGTAAGCTGTCTCATGGCATGAACAGCTACTGCCATAGGCTCAAGCATAGCTGCCTGTTCCCATGTCACCCCCTCAGGGAGCTCTATAAGATTCCATTCAGGCACCGTTACATATTCTGCGAATCCACCGTCTCTTCTGGAGCCGAGATAGCTGTAATTCGCACACATTTCGTACTTTTTTTCGAGACATTGAGGACATTTCATGCATGGAATAAGAGGAAAGATTCCCATTCTTTTTCCAAGCTTACTCTTATCCACATCCGGTCCCAGCTTTTCCACCTGTCCTGAAAACTCGTGCCCTATTACGAGAGGCATACTGTGCGCACCATCTTTATAAACTCTCGGAACATCCGAACCGCATATTCCCGCCGCCTTTACTTTTACAAGCACTTCTCCGGCTTCCGGTTCGGGAACCTTTACGTCATCATAAAAATTTATTTTTCCTATCTCTTCCAGCTTCCAGGCATTCATATATAAACTCTCCGTATTTATGACTCACCGTCATATCCTTATACTACTGAAACCGCAATCTTTTCCTATCCTGAAGTCCTATTCCTCTCCGGTTTCAAACAATCTCCTGAACCTATTAAGATCCTCTTTCGTTGTTATCTTATAGTTGTCCTCCATGCCCGGAATCGTCGCGATATCCATCCCGGCAAGGAACGCAGGCTCCGTCGAACCATTGATACTTTCCATGCGTCCGTTTCTTATCATTTTCTCATTTGCGTTAAGATATTCCGCAAACAAAAAAAGCTCAGGCGCCTGGCCTGCAACCACATTCTTTCTCTCAAGAAGTGACTTAAGCTTTCCGGAATCATCAACCACATAAACCGTATCCTTCATGGGAAGAACGGGCATTACTCCCTCAGCATCTTTAACAGCCTCGAGCATTTGCTTTATCATTGAATCTTTAAGGCATGGTCTTGCAGCATCATGTATCAGCACCAAGTCGCCCTCAAAAGTATCGTCTTTCATCTTCAAAAGCCCGTTATATATTGACAGCTGTCTTGTTTCTCCGGGATCTGCAAAGCCTATGAACTTATGACTGTTCTTCTGTTTTTTTATAGCTTCCGAAATCACCATACGCCAGGATTCCTCCGAAACTATCATAAGAGACTCCACTTCATCACAGGATAACAATGTCTCCATACTGTATTCGATAATCATCTTTCCATTAACTTTTAGATATTGCTTCGGAACATCCTCTCCAAGTCTCGTTCCTTTCCCACCGGAAAGAAGAAGTGCTCTCACCATTTCTGATCTCCTCCCAAATCTACAGAATGATACACACATTTAAATTTCACTAACAGTCTTAATGTACAACAGAATCTTGAATCTCCGTAGAAATCCAAGATCCAGTACCAGCTTTACACTTGTCGTATCAGATCATCACACTATGAGCGATTAAATTCTGATTTTGTTAATACTCTTTGTTATTCAGAACTTCATCTCTCTGACATCATCTATGATTTCTTTATATGGTCTGTCCTTTCCGAAAAGGATCGTACTTCCCAGAATAAATCCATCTATTCCTTTGGGAGCATAGGTCTGTATCTTTTCATAGGAGCAGGCGCCGTCCCAGTAAAGCTTTACATTCATCTCTTCCTTAAGTGAAAGAAGCTTTGTAATCTTCTTATCCACATATGGAAGGAACATCTGCCCTGCACTTCCCGGATTTACGCTCATCACCAGAATTTTATCTACAACTCTCATAAGTTCCATGATGGCCTCGACACTGGTTCCGGGATTTATGGCTATCCCCGGAATCATTCCTGCATCGATTATAGTCTGTAATGTGGCAGACGGATGATATTCTGCTTCGGGATGAATATATACGGTATCTCCGGGTCTTAGTTCCTTTAAAAACATATTTATATTGTTTCTCGGATGTTCTATCATAAGATGCACATCCAGAGGCTTATCTGTGTTTTCTGCTATGCACTTAAGATCGTAAAGTGACATGGCAAAATTAGGCACATACCGTCCGTCCATGATATCCACATGGAAGGAATCGATATCCGCCTCTTCAAGTGCCTTTATCTCATCATACATATGCCCGAAATCCGCACACATCATTGATGCATTTAATTCAAATTTCATCCCCGCACCCCGCTTTTTTATAAACCGTATCGCATCGGAAATATTACCTGATATGACCTTTTGCTTTATATATACTCTTATGACATGAGTGTCTAAAGTATTTGCCACTAACATCATATGATGCACAGCACGCACACATTCGTGTGCAATGTGCTGCATCATCATATGAACAATTCAAAAAATACATATTCGCTTCCGGACGAACAGACTTTTAAATAATCGTTTTATTCCTCTTCTATCACATATGCGTTCTGTATCATTATAGGCTTTCCTATAGCCTTGCAAAGTGTCACCAGGCTGCTGTAGTCACCGTAGTAGGCATCCGCCATAACGAGAGCCCTGTCCATATCCGCAGTATCATCATATATACCGAAATCCTCAGCCTTATATATATCCACGATTTTCTCATAGGCTTCATACAACTGCGGTCTCATGGAACAGATAGTTGCTTTTATAAGAGGATGTGGTCGCCAGAGAAGCGTCACTTCATCCCTATGCTCCTTAAAAATCCTGAAAACATCCAGCAGCTTCCTGAGCATCTGTTCCGATTCCTGAAGAAGTGCTGTCACACTTGTATTGTAAATGATTATCTTCTTACGGGTTCCGTCTTTCCGGAAAATATGTTTTTTCCACTCTTCAGGGATTTCCACATCATCGATGGTCATGGACCTGATCTTTTCGATCTTTGGAGAACCAGTCCCCTTGATCTTGTCCTCAAAGAGCCGTCTGTTTTTTTCTCCCAGATAATCCACCAGGGCTTCAATATAAGCTTTCCGCATATTTTCTGACTGCACTATGACTTCATGGGCGTTTATGACCCCCGGAGTATCTATAAAATGCTTTATCCCTTCTATTGCTGCTCTGTTTCCGGGATCGATCTCCTCAAGCACGAAGTAAGGAATATATACAAGTTTATCCGTAAACTTTCTTATATTTGAAGAGTAAAAATACGGATGAACACTGGTTACAAAATTCCGTTCATCATAGGGATTATGTATATATATCTCATCAGGATGATTCTTTTCGAGATTGTATTCCTCATAGGAAACTATAGGTACATCCTTCGGAAATTCTCCTCCCTCATAGTGAAACTCCCTGAAGGAACCATCCGGATTTTTGTCATAGTACGGAATCGGCATAACTATGGCTTTCACCATAGGATCGGCCTCAGCTTTTTTCCACACACTTTCAAGAGAATCCCACATTGACGCTTTGTATGGAAGGAAAACCACTTCCTTAGTATCAGGAATCTCGAATTGTAATTTATTGGAAATGTCTATAAAGCTCTTCTTCAGCCGTTTTTGTATACTCTTTTTTTCAGCCTGTCCATTTGTTATCTCCTGATGAATCCGGAACAACAGCTCGCAGTACTCTTCCAGGGCCTTCACTGTGGTTGTTCCTTCTCCCTCGGTCTCATCGATTTTTGTACCTACAGAAACAGCAGCGTTCTGGCAGTCAGAAAGGCATACAGTAATCGTATTCACATCACTTTTATCGATACTTTTGAGTATCGTTTCATGAGCTTCCGGCAAGAGCGCGATAAGCTCTGCCAATTGATTTTTAAGTGCCTTCCGCATACCACACCCTCATATGTCTAAGCTTCGCCAACTGACTATAGCGACATCGAATCGTTTAGCTTTCGTATTCTCATCATCATATAAATTTTCGACTATTCATAAGATTTTTATAAATATTTTTTCATCGTGCTCCGATTCCTTTTCTTATGTTTCTGGTTCCCTTTAATTTTTAATGAATCAATATTGCAGCATCACAAAAAAACCGCGGCTTCATCGTTAAATGATGCCGCGATTCTTTAATCAAAAAATACTTCTACTAAGTATCTTATATTCTTTACTGTATTACTGCATATCGAGATATACCTTGTGATCGGGCGCAGGATATGCCTTATCTATGAGACGAAGGTCCTCTTCCTTAAGCTCAATGCTGTCTGCGTGAGCATTGGACAGGGTATGCTCCGGTCTTGAGCTTCTCGGTATAGCTATGGTATGACCGTTTCTTATATTCCATGCAAGAAGGATCTCAGGTACAGATACTTCGTATTTCTTTGCAAGCTCTTCCAAAGTCTGATTCTGCATAAGTCCTCTCTTCAGTGAACCTGCCTGAGCCAGTGGACAGTAGGACATAAGTGCCACATCATGCTCCAACATCCACGGAAGAAGTGAATATTCTATGCCACGGGATCCCGTATGATAAAGCACCTGATTCACCAGACAGTTCTTTCCATCCGGCACACTCCAGAGCTCCTCCATATCGTCTATATCAAAGTTTGAAACTCCCCATTCCCTGATAAGTCCCTCTGCTTTCAGCTCCTCAAGCCTTGCTACGGTCTCAGACAGCTTGAATGAGCCTCTCCAGTGATAAAGGTACAGATCCAGATACTCCACTCCCATACGTGAGAGACTTCTCTGAAGAGCCTGCCGCATGCGTTTCCCACCTGCATTGGTAGGCAGAACCTTCGATACCAGATAAAGCCTGTTTCTATCCACTGTACTGATAGCCTCACCAAGCATATCCTCTGCCGCGCCGTTACCGTACATTTCCGCGGTATCGATAAGTGTCATCCCGGCTTCGATGCCCTTACGTATACCATCTATTTCTCTTTTTCTCTGAAGACTGCTCTCTCCCAGATACCAGGTTCCCTGTCCGAGAGCCGGTACTTTTATTCCATTCCTAAGTGTCACTTCATGCTTCATAACTGCCTCCCATCATCCTGTTTATTGTATTAAATATACCACGTGACTTATGATTTTTCACAATGAATATATACTTATGATTTATCATAATGAATATATGTTTTTTCATACCCTCTCCGCATATTACACGGTATTTTCCGTAAGTCATACGCAAGAAGGTATTTTCATAGAAATACTTACCAATACAGGATAAGACATCGTCATAAAAATACTTAACAATACAGAATAAGATATTGTCATAAAAAACGACAGCGGGAACATGGCATTCCTGCTGTCGTTTTTGTTTTGGGGATAAAAAATATATTTAAGCTAAAGGAGCCGGCATCTTAACTCAGATGAGTCCTGCTTCTTTCATGACCTTTCTGAAGTGATCAAGAATCGCCTCATTTGTAGTTGGAAGTGATGGAAGATACGGATCACCAACCTGCTCGCCGCGGATATTTGCCATATCCTTTGCAGCCACCGGGAAGGAAGCCTTATCCATGGCCAGTCGTACAGGATTCAGCTTAAACTGTGCTTCACGTGAGCCCTCGAAATCTCCGGCAACATACTTCTTATAAACATCTCCGATAAGCTCCGGCATGAAGTTTCCGGCTGTACATACACCACCTACTGCCCCTACACACATAGAAGCAAAAAGAAGTGTATCCTTGCCTCCAAATACCTTGAAGTTAACATCGCGGTTTCTGCGAATGCACTCTTCTGTAAGAGTGATATCTCCTGAAGTATCCTTCATACCAACGATGTTAGGAACTGCATGTGCGATCTCTGTTACGAAATCAGCTGTCATACCGTAGCCAACACGGCCGGGGTTATTGTAAAGAAGCACCGGTGTCTCGGGAATAGCCTCTGCGATAGCCTTGAAATGATTGAAAAGCTCATCGTGAGTAGGCTTTAAGAACATAGGCTGAAGGATAGATACACATGCAGCGCCATTTGCAACTGCCATCTTTGCAAGACGGATACACTTCTTTGTATTGATAGCTCCGATACCAAAGTATACAGGAACTCTGCCTGCAGCCTGATCAACCATGATCTTAAGGCCTCTCTCCATCTCGTCTTCTTCAAGCTGATAGAACTCACCGTTTGAACCAAAGGCGAGAATTCCATGCAGTCCACCATTTATAACATAGTCAACCTGTCTGCGCATTCCGGCTTCATCGATCTTTTCTTCCTTATCGATCACAGTAATAATGGGAACTACAACGCCCTTTATAAAATCTGTATTCATAATTTTCACCTTTCACTAGATAATATGGCTCATGCTTTGTAAGTATATCTGCAGCCTGTACAGCCGCCTGATACTTTACTTATATAACGAAACCCGGCCCAGGATGCGTAAACTAAGGGGAATCGCACGGGACCGGGTATATAGTTTATAGAGAATTACTTAACGATTGATGTTCCTGAGATTCTCTCATAGTATCTTACGATATCATCATGATCGCATGATCCCTCATCGTGATTCTTTAATTCCTGCATAACTTCCATCATCTGTGCTGTCATAGGAACAGGCATGTTGATAGCATGTGCAGCGTTTAAGGCATTGGTCAGATCCTTGATATGAAGATCGATTCTGAAGCCCGGCTTGTAGTTGCCCGAAAGCATCATAGGAGCCTTTGCATCCATAACTGTTGAACCTGCAAGTCCGCCGCGGATAGCCTGATATACGAGCTCCGGATCAGTTCCTGCCTTCTTTGCAAATGTAAGTGCCTCAGCAACGATGCCGATATTTGCTGCAACTACCATCTGGTTCGCAAGCTTTGCTACATTACCGGAGCCCAGAGGTCCAACGTAAACTACTGAACCTGCCATAACCATGAGCATGTCATAGTACTTGTCAAATGTCTCCTTCTTGCCGCCTACCATTACGGAAAGTGTTCCGTCGATGGCCTTAGGCTCTCCGCCTGATACAGGAGCATCAAGCATATCTACGCCGATCTTTTCAAGATCAGCACCGATCTTCTTTGACTCAACCGGGTCGATGGATGACATGTCGATAAGAACAGACTCACCCTTGCGGAAGCCCTCTGCAAGGCCTTTCTCATTAAAGACAGCTGCACGAACATGCGGTGAATTGGGAACCATGGTGATGACAACATCTGCGAACTCCGCAAGATCCTTGCCGCATGTACCTGCCTTTGCCCCACAGGAAACAACATCGTTTACAGCCTCCTGATTGAAGTCATAAACCATAAGCTCATGGCCTGCCTTTAAAAGATTCTTCGCCATCGGGCGACCCATGATTCCAAGTCCGAGAAAACCAACCTTCATCTTAACTCCTCACTTTCGTTTGTTAATACTTATTCTTACATTCAGGATCAATGCTTACATCTGTGCATTTAATCCGTTTATAAGGAAACATTTTTGTTTCCTATTTTCTATAAACCTTGTACCGTCATGATATATAATTCACGATTTTGCCACAACACGTAAACTATCCAAAAAAAATTAATATTCTGTACTATTCGTCAATTGTGAATTCCACTCATCAAAACATTTCAAATTGTTTCTGATCATCCCGACAGTATCTCATATTATTGCAAATTAGATTACTTTCATCTGAATAGTATAACTGCATCACGAACAACCGGTCAGTCAGATACACAACGTAAACCAGCAATCTAACATATATTATGTTCTTATAGGTCGTGTATTGACGCAAACAAAAAAAGCCGAACCTGACAGAGTATCATACCCTGCCTGATCCGACGGCTATCCATCATCTATATATGTATTATTTTCCGATAAAAGTGCACAGTTAACTAATGCTGTGCTATGAAGAAGCTTTTATCTATATCAAATTCAAGTCAAGATAATCTGAATTATATTCATTGATCCATCTCCGGCATAGCAAGCACTTCCTCAGCAATGTCTTCATCATCCCAGTCCGGGTGCTCACTCAAAGCTTTTCGCACACAGAAAAGTACAATCGGAGTTATCTGCATAAATGAAATCATGTCCTCATCAGAAAGTTTCCCTTTATTTCCTCTGATCAATTTAACATATGTCACATATTCACCCATATCTCGCTCATCCATTGCAAAAGCGCTTATACTCATATACTCTGTTCTCCTTTCCTCGTTTTGTTTCACACGATTCACTGCTTCATCCAGCATACGCGAATACTCAGATTTCGGGACTTGACCATCCATATAAGACAACATTTCCTTGATTTCACTGCTTACTTCATTTCCTTTTTTGTCTCTGATACCCTTGGTATTTAACACAATTCTTTTTGCTGAATCATTCATTCGGATGCTTCCATCCCAACAACATAATGTCTCAAATGGATATATATACCAGCCTTTGCCATAGGGGTCATAAGTCGTGATAAAAATGATAAAGCTTTGCTTTAACTTTTTAAAACTATCACCTTTATTCATAACATCAACATCGATAGCACTCTGGTAATACCTGAATCTCTTTCCTAAATGTGCTTTTCTGGATGCCTGCATTTCAACGTCATAAACAGTATTCTCATCATCCTCGACATACACATCCATGCGGATGCCCTTGGAATCGTACCCTGTTTCAATTGTTTTTTCCTGTTCTAACACCACTACCTTATTTATCCTCTTCTCAAACACCATCTCAAGAAGCGGTTTTACATGTTTCGGATCTTTCATTACAGCCTGAAACATGTAATTATCCGTAATAGTCAGTTCGTCGAACGGTTTTTTCTTTATTCTGTTGTTCATTAACACCTCTGCGGCTGACTTCATTATAACATTTATAATGAATCGCTCCATATCGTTTTTTGGTTTTAATATTTCGGATTCTTAATCTCCCAGAATGGGAATCTAGATTATTCAGTACTGAAAATATCGATTTTTAAATAAAAGTATAGAATCTATATGACTTATGGTACGCACAGCTTAGGCAAATGTCAACGTATTTTTTAACAGGGGTGAATTTCCCAAAGTACACCAGACCGTAAAAAAGAGGCTTTAAATCCAACTGCTAACGTAGTTGGATTTAAAGCCTCCTTATTTTATCCCAAAAACATCATCTCACAAGACAAGGCTTCTTATGATCGTACTTCCAGCCGGGAATCAGATACTGCATAGACTTTGCATCATCCCTGTCATGACTCGGAAGGCTGTTATACAGTCTGTTAGCCTCCATTACGCGCTCCATATTGAGATGTACCCCAAGTCCCGGAGCATCAGGAACCTGAAGCTTACCGCCAACGATCTTCGGTGTATCGTAAAGAAGATTCTGTCCGTCCTGCCAGATCCAGTGTGTGTCAAGAGGCGCAGGCGTACCTACAGCTGCAGCGCCAACCTGCGCAAAGGCTGCAAGAGTGATATCAAAGTGATTGTTGGAATGAACACCCCAGGTAAGTCCCCAGGAGTCAAGAAGCTGTGACATACGGATAGCTCCGTCAAAGCCCCAGAAATGAGGATCCGCAAGTATGATATCACAGGCATTGAGACTTACTGTGTGATAGAACTGTCTCCAGTCTGTAGCTATCATGTTGGTAGCCACCTGGAACTGGGTTGCATTCTTGAACTCTCTCATAATCTCACGGCTTGAATATCCTGCCTCAGGACCGCATGGATCCTCCATGTAGGTTATTACATCGTGCATATCTTTACAAAGCTCTATAGCCTCTTTAAGGCTCCATGCACCGTTAGGGTCAATGTTTATACGTGCGTCCGGGAAACGCTTCTTTAATGCTCTGCAGGCTTCCATTTCATCTGAACCCGCAAGTACTCCGCCCTTGAGCTTGAAATTTTTAAAACCGTATTTATCAGAAAGCGCCTCTGCCTCTTCAACGATTCTTTCAGGGGTAAGGATCTCTTCTCTTCTAAGCCGAAACCAGGGATCGAAGCTGCCTGTCTCATCCAGATACTGCATATCTCCTGTGGGAACCTTCTTTCTGTCAGAAACATAGAAAAGATATCCTAGCATTTCTACTTCTTTTCTCTGCTGTCCCTCACCTAAAAGATCACACATGGGAACTCCGAGGAACTGTCCCATAAGATCCAGCATGGCACACTCTATCGCCCATTCGCTCTTCACAACGAACTTCAGCTTAGAGATATCAAGGGTCTGTATGCCCTCTCCGTCATCATCGGAAGATGGATTTGCCATCTTATGTATCTTCTGAAGTATCTGACGGTATTTTGATATGGGCTGCCCTTCAACCAAAGGACGAACTGCATTGAGACATTCACAGGTATAATCACCGCCATGTATCTCCCCTATTCCCTGATGACCGGCATTATCCGAAAGTACTACCAGATTTCTGGTAAAGCAAGGCGCGTGACATCCCGACAAGGTCATCATCATGCTGTCGTATCCGGCAACAGGGATGACCTCCATTTTCGTAATAATAGGTGTATCTGTCATTTTCATACCCTCAAACTTTATATTAAGGCGAATGCCTCGCCATGTTCTTATTTACCGCTCCAAAACTGACTATATTTCTACAGCCGCCGCAATCATATGACTAAAGGCGGCTGTCTTCATTCTCAATCAGCGGACCATACACGGACGCTTGTTATCAAACTTCCATCCGGGGATCAGATACTGCATTCCGATAGCATCATCACGTGCACCGAGACAATTGTCGATATAAAGCTTGTTTGCCTTCATGATCTGGTCACGATCGGCTTCAACACCGAGACCTACAGTCTTGTCAATGTCATTAATACAGCCGCCAACAATCTCCATAGGCTTCTTTGTAAGGCGCTCTCTGCCCTCCTGCCAGATCCAGTGTGTATCGATACCATTTAATTTGCCAGGAACTGCTGCAGCGCACTGTGCAACCATTGCAAGAGAGATATCAAAGTGGTTGTTGGAATGGCAGCCCCACATAAGACCGAACTCATTGCAAAGCTGACCTACACGTACAGAGCCTTCCATGGTCCAGAAATGAGGATCTGCAAGAGGTATGTCCACACTCTTGAGCTGCAGGCAGTGACGCATCTGTCTCCAGTCTGTATCGATCATGTTTGTAGCTGTAGGCATTCCTGTCTCCTGCTTGAACTCAGCCATGATCTCCCTGCCTGAAAATCCGTTTTCAGCTCCGCATGGATCCTCCACATAGGCAAGAACCTTCTTTAATGCCGGTGCAACCCGGATAGCCTCCTCAAGACTCCAGCATCCGTTTGGATCGAGATCTACTCTTGCATCAGGAAATGCCTCTTTGATTGCAGTAACAGCTTTAACTTCCTCATCCGGCTGAAGAACTCCGCCCTTAAGCTTGAAATCCTCGAATCCGTACTTTTCATGAGTTGCCTTTGCAAGAGCTACGATATGCTCGGGATCCATAGCCTCCTCATGACGTAATCTGTACCAGTCACAGTCTGAATCCTGCTCTTCCTCATACGGAAGATCTGTCTTCTTTCTGTCACCCACATAGAAAAGGTATGAAAGGAATCTTACTGATGATCTCTGTAATCCATCACCCATGAGAGATGCGGCAGGTACCTCCAGAAACTTACCCATAAGATCAAGAAGCGGTGCCTCAATGGCAGTAACCACATGTACACCTGTACGTAAGTCAAAGGTCTGAAGCCCTCTTACATCATCTTTGATATTCTCATTAAGCCAGGCTCTTACCTTGTTAAGAGTGTTCTTATAGTCAGAGATTTTTGTTCCGACAACCAGATCCTTTACGGCCTCCAGAGCATTTGTGATCTTCTGTCCTCCGGGAACCTCTCCTATACCTTCAACACCGTTTGAATCTGTAAGTATTACGATATTTCTGGTGAAATACGGAGCATGTGCTCCTGAAAGATTGAGCTCCATACAATCGTGGCCTGCTACAGGGTATACTTCCATCTTTGAAATTACAGGTATCATTTTTATATTCTCCTTTTCTGTAGGTGCTAAATTTATTTATCTGATAAAACAGCACCGTCGACTATGCTGTCTTATACTCAAAGGAAATCTGCCATATCGAGAACATGCATAAGTTCAGGATACGGATCACGGAGGAGTGTTCTTTCATCCACCTCCTGTCCGGCTGTAAAACCGGCTGCAAGAAATCTGTTCTTAATAAAGATATCTACTGTATCATCATTGATACATACTCCGAGCTTTCCCGGAGTATAATCGGAAAGTGATTTTAATTTAGCGAGAAAGCTCTCACTGAGCTTCTTTTCGCTCACTGTTTCACTGCTCTTTGTTTCACTTCTCTTTGTTTCACTGTTTTCATAAATATGGAATCTTTTGGGAAAGCCCTCGGGAAGCTCATACTTTCTGTATGAATCTTTTGAGAAAAACTCTGTTCTTGCTGAATTCCTCATGAGACCATCTTCCACTATACAGAGCTTCTTGCCCGTTCCTTCAGGAAGCACGATGTGAATCCAGTTTCCTGTGTTTACTTCCGCAGCTATTCCTTTTTCATTTTTTCTGTCTACTACGGAAATGTCTGTGGATGAGACCTCCATGCCCTTTCTCATTCCCTTTATGGCCTTGAACCCGTTAAAGGTCTTCGGTACAAAGGGTATTATATGAGCCTTTTCCACGGTCTCTTCTGTAATATACCTTCCCTTTTCCTGTATCTCCGAAGCATTCAGGGCTTCCATAAGGGTCAGGGAAATATTGGCATCCTCGCAGTGCTTTATGTACTTTTTCTGAGCCTTCCGGAACACAAAAAACTGAATGAGCAGTGCAGCGACAAGTAAACCAAATGTCAGATAGAACTGTCTCCTGAGAGACACGATCAGTACTCCTACAATTACCGCTATCATGATATACGCAATGATATGAACTCTTTTGTTTTCTTTTTTCAGCTCACTGATGTGATCCTTAACTGTCTTTTGGGTATCCAACTTTTTTTACCTCTCTTTTATAATGTCTGTCTCCTGAATATTCATAAAGGTGACCCACACTATTTTTCAACAGGATTCCGGATCATGTAAAGAGTATCTTTGCATCATCCTGAACTCTTTTGGATGGGCCCGGATAATCCGGGCCCGGGATAAAATTTAGGATATGAAATTATGAAGTTCATATACCGGACAGCTGAAACAGTGTCCGATATATGTTTTGGATTCTTAGCTGTTTGTTTTTTCTCAGTTCTCTACAGAAGCAGCTACTTCCTTGAAGATCTCAAGATAGTTCTTGTCGTTCTCTACAGAGTCTGCGGCTGAGAGGTAGTAAGGATTGATCTGCATGTTCTTGAGATCCTCCTGACACTTCTCATTCTCTGTAACAGCCTTTGTTGTATCCTCAAACCACTTGATAACTTCCTCGGAGGTTCCTGCTGGGAAGTAGAAAGAATAGTCACAGTCAGGATATACCAGGTCTACACCCTGCTCCTTGAGTGTAGGTACATCCGGCATAAGAGTTGATCTCTCGGCAGTAGGGATACCCACACATACAAACTGTCCTGCATCGATGTAATCCTTTGTGTTGACAAATGCACCCGGCATCATATCAACCTGACCGGAAAGCATAGCTGTAACCTTGTCTGAGTTTGATCCAACGTCTACGAGATCAAGATCGATTCCCGCAATCTGTTCAAACTTAAGGAACTCGTAGTATGTATAAGCTCCAACCTCTGTGCAGGCCTTGAGCTGTCCGGGATTTGCCTTTGCTGCCTCGATAAACTCCGAAAGATTCTTGTACTTCTCAGGGTTTACATAGAGTCCCTGGGCATCGTTCTTTGCAAATGTTGGTCCAAGTGTGAATGCTGTGTAATCGTAATCTGTGATACCTGCAACATTGGCAACGTTAACAAGGTTGTGTCCGTAAAGAACTGTAAGTCCGTCATTTGCTGCGGAAAGAACCTGGTTAGCTGCAACAGATCCTGATGCGCCGGAAGCATTGACAACTACGAAATCAGCACCTGTAAGCTCCTTTGCATACTGTGCGAAAATTCTTGCTGAGAGGTCTGTATCTCCGCCTGCACCTGCAGGAAGCACCAGTGAGATAGGTCCTGAAGGTGTCCATCCTGAAGCATCGGTTGAAGCTCCGCCCTCTGCTGCCTTTGTCTCTGCTGCCTGAGTAGCTGCAGCTGTTTCCTTTGCTGCGGCTGTTGTTGATGCTGTGTTTGAGGAACCGCAAGCTGCAAGTCCAAGTACCATTCCTCCTGCGAGTACTGCTGATAAGATTCTCTTTTTCATTTTTTTCTCCTTTTATTTACTCTCCCCTTGGGAAGCAGTGATTTCTTTCATTTCCCTTCAAAAAGAAATCACTCTTGATGGACCTTCAAAGGCCACAGGCTTCCTTCAGAGAAAAACATACTTGTTCAAATTAGAAACCGGTTTTTTGATTTTACTTTAATTACCGGTGATCATGCAGCTGCCCTTGCCTCTGCTTTTTTCTTTTTACTTCCTGTTACTTCTTTATAAACTGACCATATCAATACTCCGCAGGCAACGAACCAGAAGAAATCGAATATAGGATGTGTGAAGAATGCTCCGAAACTCTTGTAGCTCATGATTCCTCTTCTTAAGTAGGTTTCGGTCATGGAGCCTACCAGGAAGCAGAGTACGAAAGGAGTGGTCGGAAGTCTGAACTTGTGGTAAACGTAACCGACAACGCCGAATACTATGATTGACTGTACATCAAAAACTCTGTTGTTTGTGGCGTAAGCACCTACTGCACAAAGTACAAGGATGAGAGGCATGAGTATATGCTTCGGAACCTTAAGTACCTGTACAAATGCCTTGATACATGTCCACTCGACCAGCAGCATTATCAGGTCACATACCATACATGCTGCGAAGATTCCGTAAACAACATCTGCGTTCTTTACGAAGAGAAGCGGACCTGCCGAAAGACCGTGGATGAGGAAACCTCCAAGCATCATGGCTGTAACACCATCTCCCGGGATACCGAGAACCAGAAGAGGGATCATAGCTCCTCCGATGGTGGCATTGTTGGCACACTCTGTTGCCACGATACCTTCAGGATCGCCCTGCCCGAATGTCTCAGGATGTCTGCTCATGTTCTTTGCTGTCACGTATGAAAGCATTCCCGATGTGGAACCGCCGATTCCCGGAAGGATACCGATTCCGGTTCCGATGATTGCTGATCTTACAGCTCCCGGCATCCATGAGATGAACTCCTTCACGGAGAAACCGAAGCCCTTTACCTTTGTTACCGGAATTGTCTGAACGCCCTTAGCATTCATCTCCTCAGCTGAGATAAGGATGTCTGCAACAGCGAAGATTCCGATAAGTGTTGTGAGCTGGTTGAAACCTGCCAGAAGGTCCTGATTTCCAAATGTGAATCTCGGTGTACCGTCGATAGGTGCCATACCTACGAAACAGAAAACCAGTCCGAAAAGTCCTGCCAGAAGACCCTTCACCATATTTCCGGATGAGAGTATGGCCACCATTGTGAGTGCGAAGAAGCATATACCGAAGTTCTCAACAGGTGTGAACTTAAGTGCTACATCCGCAAGCATCGGTGCAAAGAAGGAAAGTACGAAGAATGAGAAAAGTGAACCGAGGAAGGAAAAGACTATTCCGATTCCAAGGGCTCTCATGGCTTCACCCTTCTGAGCCATGGGGTAACCGTCAAAGGTGGTGGCTATTGAAGAGGCTGTACCGGGCATATTGAGAAGTATGGCCGAGATAAGTCCTCCGGAGATACCACCGATATAAACAGCTACAAGAACATTCATTCCAAGTGATGAATCCATGGTGAATGTCAGCGGGAGCATAAGTGCTACTGCCATGGATGCTGAAAGTCCCGGGATGGATCCGAAGACGATACCGATTGCAACACCTGCCACCATAAAGAGCAGGGAAACGGGCTGACAGACGGAAACCACCGCAGCTCCTAACTGTGCTAATGCGTTCATTTGTTTCCCCTCCTTACTGTAATGCGAAAATTCCCGCCGGAAGCACTATCTTGAATCCGTAACGGAAAAGCAGATAAACAACAATTGTGAATACCACATCGATGATGAGATATGTGATTATGTCCTTCTTTGTTCTGTTCTTATCAGGAGCCAGTATATATATCTGAATTATGAGATATACCAGTGTGCTGATGATGAACCCGACAGGCTTTAAGATGTTCACATAGACCGTAGCTGCTAAAAGACTTCCAAGAACTCTTTTGTAATCCGAGGTATCCTTGAACCCTGATTTCTCGAGCTCGGCTGACTGACTCTTAAACCGTGTCACCGTCTCAACAAGGAGTATACCTGCCAGAATTAGTATGATGGCTCCGATGAGGGTCGGCATGAAATCAGGACCGATCTCCATGACCTTCGACTTAGGAAGTGCCTTCGACCCTATGATAAGAGCTGCACCCAGAACTGCATAAAAGATGCCGACAACAAAGTCGCCATATTTTCTAAAGAACATTTAAGTTCCCCCTTTCTTTCCGGTCTCCCGGAGATCCCGCCTCTCGGCAGTTGTTTATCATTTCATAAGACCAGTTCCCGATCTTATTCAATTTCGTAAAAGTAACTGAATAATGTCTTTTTATTTGACGGTATTAGGATAACTTACACAAAACCAGTTGTAAAACTCGTAAATCTTATGTTTGAATTAGCAAAACTTATCGATGCTTTGGCTTCATAAGTTTTACTGTTAGCTCTGCTAATGCTTACATTAGAAAAATTAATTTTAGTAATTCAGCATAAGAAAAACCCCATGTATCCGGCAGGCGAACTGCAGAACACAAAGGGTTATATCCGTGACTATATTTAAGGAACCGCTGATATAATCAGGGGTTCCTCAGCTTTTTCAGTAAATCAGCAAGCATTAACAATTGCCTTGAGAAACAAAGTCGCTGCCGATGCCGGATCCGCACCATACCTGTCCTGAGATCAGGTTATGGGTGCCGGATTGAAAATGCACAGGTCGTTTGCAAAACCATACTGCTCCGTAAAAGGTTTCTTTATACCTGATGCCACATCCAGAATGAAGTCAAAAAGCTCCTCACCCTGCTCTTCTATGGTCTTGTCCCCGACAGCTGCCGGGCCCGCATTAAAATCAATGATGTCGGACCACTGCTCCTTCATTTCGTTTCTGGAGCAGAGCTTGATAACAGGTGCAGCCGCAAGACCATAGGGCGTGCCTCTACCCGTCATAAATACCTCAAGTCCCATTCCTGAAGCAAGCTGTGAAGGTCCGCAGACCAGATCTGACGCGGGTGTTGCGGCAAATATCTCTCCGTGCTTTGTAGGACGGTCTCCGGGAGAAAGAACCTCCACTATAGGGGATGATCCGGACTTCGCTATGGAACCCATGGACTTCTCGATGATGTTGGAAAGACCTCCCTTTTTATTTCCGGGTGTGGTATTGGCTCCACGGTCAACACCGCCTGCCTTAAGATAATTGTCATACCACTTCATCTCTTCCACCAGTCTCTTGCCTACGGTCTCATCTATACATCTGTGGGCGATAAACTGTACCCCGTCCCTTACCTCCGTAACTTCGGAAAACATGGCAGTACCGCCACCGGCCACCAGAAGGTCAGCGGCATAGCCTGCCGTAGGGTTGGCTGTTATTCCCGAAAAGGCATCGGAACCGCCGCACTGCATACCTACCAGAAGATCGGAAAGGGGAAGCTCCTCTCTTCTTCTCTCATTGAGGATCTTAAGTTTTTTCTCGGCCATTTCCATGATGGCATCCATCATAGCCTGATAGCCCTTGTGCTCCTGCAGGATGATAACATTATCCTCATTATTGAGCTCCGGCCACCACTCACAGAAACGCTCAACCGTGAACTTTTCACATCCAAGAGCCACCAGCATGAATACGCCTCCGAAGTTCGGATGCATGGCTATGTTCCTTATTATCTTCTGAGGTATATAGGCATCCGGCGCATCTATGGCGACACCGCAGCCATAGGGATGGTTGATGGCGACCACGTCATCAACATTGGGATACTTGGGAAGTATCTCAGCCTTTATCCTGCGGATAGCAACATTGAGCACCCCTGCAACACACTGAACCGTTGTATTTATACCGAGGATGTTCCTGGTGCCGGCATAAAATCCGTCAGGATTCCTGTAACCCATCCATGTGGTCCTTTTGGGTTTAGGGAGATCGGTGCGGATATTCGTTGCGAATTCCATACTGTCGAGATCCGGCGCGGGAGCCATGATGAGGTTCTTCTCGTTGATCCATCCCCCTACAGGGATATCCTCGGCGGTTGTCCCCAGCACAACACCGTAACGTACGACCTCAGAGCCCTTCTTTAATTCTTTCAGGGCAATCTTGTGAGCCTGTGGGATATCCTCGGCTGTCACGACCCCGGGCATCACCTCTGTTCCCACGGCGATGTCTCTGATAGCTATAGCAACATTATCTCTGTCAGTTATTCTTATGCACAATCTGTCTGCCATATAAGCCTCCCTCTTATTTCAAGTTTTCATTATATCTGTACCTTTCAGCACCATTAAAGCTATACCCCATATACTCTTGCCTGATTCCAGGTGATTTTGAAAGAGAAAAGGCTTTTATAGTTTATAAGTGATTACTTGTTATATTGTTCATCAACATTTACAAAATTATTTGTGCTGTGTAAAATGAGTATAATTGCGCTATTTGATTAAGTAAAATTAATAATAATGAATCTTAAATTAGTTTTGCTTATGCTTTCCTTCTTTCAGGAATTTCCGGAAATATATCCGAGGATTACAGTTTATCATTTTACACTTCGTTTTATGAGAGGAATATATGGATACCAAGCTGATCGAATATATCATAAAAATCGCAGATGAAGGCTCCATTACAAAGGCAGCCGAAAAGCTGTTCATAACCCAGTCAGCCCTTTCCCAGCAGCTTCAGAAGCTTGAAAAGGAGGTTGGTACCCCTCTTTTTGTCAGAAACAAAGCGGCATGGGCCCCGACTCCGGAGGGTCAGGTATATCTGGAAAATGCCAGGGAGATGCTCCGCATCAAACAGAAAACATATACCATCATTGCGGATATGGTGAACAAGCATAACGGATATCTTTCCGTGGGCATGACTCCCGGAAGAGGCTATGATATGTTTTCCTATGTTTATCCCATATTCCACAACATGTATCCGGAATTCACGGTGGAACCGAGGGAGCTGAGTGTAAAACAGCAGCAGGATGCGGTCCATAAGGGAGAGCTGGATATCGGTTTTGTGACATTGACTGACTCCCAGAAGACCAATGATGAATATATCGATCTGTATAAAGAAGAAATCTACATCGCAATTCCGGAAGGATACCCCATAAGTCCCGAGTATCTGAAGACAGATGACAAGTACCCTACCATGCCTCTTTCAGCCTTACAGTATGAGCCTTTTGTCATGATGTACAAGGAGTCAACCATCAGAAAGATGACTGACCAGATATTCCGGGATGCAGGCTTCGCTCCCACGGTCCTTTTTGAGACCTCAAGCAACATCACTATACTGTCTATGATTAGGGCAAAGCTTGCCTGCGGACTGCTGCCGTATCATTATGTTAAGCAGAAGCCTGAGGGAATACGTTTCCTGCGTCTCCCCTTCAGACCCACCTGGAAGGTGTGCGTGACCTATCCTAAAAACGCTTATCTCAGTAAAGCTGCGAAGGATTTCATCAAGCTCGCAAACAGTTACTGGCAGGACGAAAAATAGTGCAGTGGATTTATGCTTCATAAATCCACTGCACTGTTAATTTACTTTTCCGTTGAAGTATTCTCTGCCTCCGGTTTTACAGGTTTATACCTAAGTCCCCGGGGTCATGGGAACCTGTTTATCCTTCATCCAGTATTTCCTGAAGAAGCATCCAGTCAAGATCATCAGCCGCCTTAATGAGTCTTCCGATCTTTACCTTATGCGGTTCCGGAAGGGAATATCCCTGAAGAGAATCAAGTACCGATGTCAGTTTATCGTAGTCGTAATTATCCACGGCATCTCTTATGACTTCATAGGCTTTATCAAGTCCTCCCGGTGCTCCTCCCTGTTTCTGTACTCCGTTCATCTTGTTGAAATCCACATTCGCTATGCTTGTATATACCTTATCGATAAGTTCGAAAAGCTCCGGTACCTTTTCATCTATGTCTTTGACATCACCTGCATCCCCGTCCTTCTCCAGTATTCCGCAAAGTCTGCTGAGCCTCATGAAGCCCACCATCCCTGATGAACTCTTCAGGGCATGTACCTTGATGGTGAAGCCCTTGATATCCTTTTCGGCATACAAAGCTCTTATTTCTTCCTCAGCCTTTAGAAGATACTTATTGAACTCCTTAAGACTCATAAAGAATCTCTGAGGCCCTCCGCAGGCTTCAAAGGCATGGTATATATCCAGCTCTTCGTTGAGGTACAGCTCCAGCGGCACAGGAGGTTCGGATACAGTACCCTTTTTATCCACTACTATACTCTCCGGCACCTTAATTACACGATCTATGATTTCTGTGCCTGACTTGGTGACTACAAGCTCCTCAGGAAGATAAAGCAGTATGGTCTTTTCCAGCACCTGAGGTTTTATGGGCTTTGTAACATAATCGTCAAAACCGGCGTTCAGGTACTGTTCTCTTGCTCCGGTGAGTGCATTGGCAGTAAGACAGATGACCGGAACCTTCTCTCTCCAGCCTCCGAGAGCACGCAATGCATGAAGGGTCTCGATTCCGTCCATATTGGGCATACGATAGTCAAGAAGTATCAGATCATATTCATTTTCCTGTACCCAGCTGAGACAGTCTTCACCGCTTATGGCTGTATCCATTTGCATCTTCGTGCCTTCCAGAAGACCCTCTACCACCTGCAGGTTCATAGGCGCATCATCAACTATCAGTACCCTCGCTTCCGGCGCTTCAAAACCCGGTGTGTAAATCTCATTCTGTTTACTGTTCACACTGAGGAAAAAGGCGAAATTGCCAACCGGACTCCAGTCCGTAACCTCCTGACACAGCGTAAAACCGAAATTGGAACCAACACCATAGATGCTGTCCACCTCCAGTCTGCTGTTCATAGCCCGAAGGAGTCTCTCGGTAATATTCATCCCGAGACCCGTTCCTTCGATGGCCCTGTTCCTGTCTTCCTCTATCCTGTCAAAGGCCTTGAACAGACGTGGTATGTCCTCTCGTTTGATGCCTATTCCGGAATCTATGACATTTATCTTTATATAGGCGATTCCCTTTTCCTGATCGTAATCCTTCAGGATTCCCTTCAGCATGATGGAACCGTAATTTGTATATTTAATGGCATTGTTGATTATATTGAGGATGATCTGCTTTATTCTTATCACATCACCTCTCATGATACAGGGGATTCTGGGGTCCACCTGTACACGGAACTCCAGTCCCTTTTCATTGGCACGCTTCTTTACCATGTTGAGAAGATCGTTTAGAGTGGATCTGACATCATATTCCACAGGAATGATGTTCATCTTTCCGGCTTCTATCTTTGAAAAATCCAGTATGTCATTTACAAGTGACAGAAGTATGTTTCCGGCGTTCTGTATGTTTTCGGCATACTTTCTGGTCTTCGCTTCCTTGGTATCCCTGAGGATGATCTCATCCATTCCCAGCACTGCGTTTATTGGGGTGCGGATCTCATGGGACATATTGGACAGGAAATCAGACTTGGCCTTGTTTGCCTGTTCAGCTATATGAGCCATTTCATCGTATTCATCTGTTGTGACTTCAAGGAAATTTATGAGACGTTCATTAAGCGGAATAAGATTCTTCTTTTTCAAGGTGCTTCGCATTTTAAAAAGTTCATTTTCCACTCCATCATCTTTTTCGCCTTCACGCATGGCAACAGCAGTCAGACTTCCGCTCTGCACACCACCCATGTGATCAAATCTGTATATCTCACCAAGTGAATAAAAGAAATTCAGACTCACACAATTACGGAGATAATACTTTAATTCTTCTCCGGTATTCTCTTTAAGGATCTTTGGATGAGTAAAGCAAACGAAAATCAGGACCGACTCTGCCCCGAAAAGATTGATGAGCTGGCTTCCGGAGTCTGCACTGATCAGAAAATCCTCCGGATTTCCGTAACCAAGCCTCAGCTTGTCCCCTTCACGTATCTCACTGTTAAAGTAAAGTGCCCCGTCCTTTGATACATCCATAGGGATGTGTACCACATCACTGGTACCGTAACACTTTTGTATAAGCGGAAACTCGATTACATTCTGAAGAAAATATTCATTGAATTCCACTCCGAGATAATGGGTGAAGATATCAATAGGGGGCTTACCGTCAAGTTCCGAAAGGCATACCTCCGAAGAATAGTTACCGCTGCTTTTCATTATTCCGGCTGTTAACTCACGTCCCACAGCCTTCCAGGGAATCTGCTGGTTTACCATGATATGAAGCTTCTTTCCTGACATGGCAACCATGGCGATACCGCGGTCAGTCATGGAATCCATCACTATCACTCCTGACTGATCATCGGGAATATCCGATCCCACTGGATCTCCTGCTATCCCTCCGAAAAACGGAATATCCGGAAATTCGTCCGAAACTTCCTCTATGAATCTTCCGATTTCCAGATTATTGCCTATGGTAAGAAGACATACACCCTTAAGGTCATTCCGGCTTCCAAGGAAACCCTTGGCTTTTTCGATTGCAGTATCTATATTTATCCTGTTGTAGTCAAGCAAAAAAGTTTCTACGTCCGACTCATTAAAATAGATGAAACTTATCCTGACGGTACACCTTCCCTGTAGTCCATCATTGACGGCCTGAGAACCTGCTATGACTCTGATTCCCGGATAAGCGTTTTTCAGTACCCTCGTAACCTGCTGCATCTGTATATGTGAAGTATTTGAACAACTCAGAAAGGCAAGTGTAGTCTTTGCTTTCTGATACCATGAATACAAAGTCACGCTGGCCAATAATTCAAATGTTTCACTTTCGTCATGAATGATGAAGGTCTTCTGTATCATGTCTTTCCTCTGCTTCTGTCCCTTTCCCGGGTGCGGGTGTAATCCTTTATCGTTACAGGACACTTCCTGCATCCGGTAACATGTTATTCCTTTATTAACACAAGACAGAGAGCCCGATTCCCCCTCTCGGCTCCCTGCTTGCAAAGTATCGTAGAAACTTGATTAAGCTACTAAGATCCTATTAATGCTGTAAAAGATCTTCATCCTGCGCCATGCTGCTTGTAATAATCCTCGAAAAGCTGATTGGTCGCATCAAGGGTCTTCGAACAGATTTCAGGCAGCTCTCCGCCCCATGCCTTGGTGGCTTCATTGTATCCGTCAAGTACTGATGACTGGAGTTTCTGCATAAGTTCAACATTGTCCCCTGCCATGCCGGCAACAAAATCAAATATTCTCTGGGATGTTTTTTGGATGCCGTAGTATCCGTCCTCAGAGATAGCTTCCTGTGCAGCCGCCTTTGTCTCCGCATCAACTGTATAGTTTCCGCTTGCTATGAATTTCCAGATGCCGTCACCATCCTGGGTGAGATGGGAATTGGCAGCGCTCCACTTACGGAACTGCTCTCCGAAGGTTCCGGTGGTCATCTTCTGTAAAAACTGCTGCTGTATAGATTCCTGCTGGTCTTTGAGCTGGGATACCAGTTCCCGGCGGTCTGCTTCACTGAGCTTTGTCACACCGAATTTATCGGCCTTTGATGTATCAAGAAGCGAACTTCCCTTACTGCTTCCCTTACTCTGTGAATTCGCAGCATCTCCACCTGCTTCACCTTCTGAGCTCTTTGAACGTACAAAGGAGTCAACTGACATATTAAGCTCTGCTGCCTCTTTTGAAACATCCGCTACTGTGCCCGCCTTTGAATCCGATGAGGACTTCCCTGTCCCTTCAGTCTTCCTGAGCGAATCACTTGTTTTAATGATCTTACTTGTCAAATTGTTAATTTCGAGTGCCATCCTTGTCTCCTCTCTATCACAATCATCATCACATAGTTACGCGAAGATAGACCTGTGCGTTCTACCTTCTTACAACTATATCGACAATTTTGTGATTTTTATAAGGCTGAGACCAGATGCCTCGAAAATGAGAACTACACTCAGTATTCATCAGTTAGCTATGAATCTTCCGTAAGCGTAAGGCTGCTTATAGTCATAACGATTCACCTTTATTCCTGCCTTTTTATTGGCAGCATGAATGATCATGTAGTTTCCCGCATATATGGCCACATGATTGATATAGCCTGTTGAGTCGGCATAGAACACCAGATCACCCGGCATAACCTCCCTGCCCTTAAGGTACAGACAGTTTGCATACTGATCTCTCGATGTCCTGCCCGTCACTATACCGAAATGCTTGAATATCTCCTGAACAAATCCGGAGCAGTCAGCACCGTTTGTAAGTGAAGTACCTCCCCAGACGTAAGGATTCCCGATAAACTGCATGGCATAGCTAACCAGTGCCTGCCGTGCCCTGGTAGTATATTCACTTTCATTTGTGAACTGCTGCAGCACTGCATAGTTCGCTTTAACATAATTTTCTATTTCGGTGGTGTTTAATACCTCTTCTTCCTGTTCTTTGGTCAGTGTTTCCTCAGGATCGTATACCACCATTCCCTCATTTAGCTTTCCGGTACTTCCTGTGCTTCCGCTGCTGCCTGTGCTTCCGTATTCAGTTCTTAAACCGAATCTCCCCGCTGCAAAGACAGGAGTCGAAGCAAACAAAGAAAAAGCAGTGATAATGGCTGTAAAGGCCATAGTACGATGTTTTGATCCGGTAAGTACCCCTTTTATAAACCTTAACTTTCTCACTCTATACACCTTAATAAGTCCGGTCATCCCGGACTCTACCCTAATAAGTATGTACCCTGATCTATATCTATAATGTCGACCCCATAGATTTTCAGATAAGTAAAAAGCGGCCCTCAGATGAAAAAACATCTGAAGACCGCATTATTCATTACATTAAATTCATTATAGCCCTGCATATTTCATCAACACTCATGGAATCAGTCTCTATGATCACATCCGCAGTCTCGCGATAGATCGGTTCTCTCTTTCCGAGAAGATCCTTCACATAATCTATATCCATATGACCTTTCAGAAGAGGACGATCTGTCTGATTCGCAGAAAGCCTTTTGATAACAGTCTCGGGTCTTACGGAAAGATACACCACCTTTCCTTTACCCGCCATGATATCCCTGTTCCGGGCCCTCATGGGTACACCGCCGCCTGTTGATACTATGCCGCCATGTATGGAACCTACTCCCTTAAGGGTCTCTGTCTCTATCTCCCTAAATCTCTCCTCTCCGAATTTATCGAAGATATCCGGAATGCTCATTCCCGCTTTATCAACTATGCACTGATCCATTTCAAATACAGGCTTCCCTGTAAGCTCACTGAGTCTTGCAGCTACAGTAGACTTTCCTGAAGTCATAAAGCCTATGAGAAACAAATTTGTTTCTTCGCTGCCTTTCAGCGCATCCATCATTAAACGTACTGTTTCTATGGGCATCTGTCCGGGTGCACTGGTCTCAGCTGCTGCCGCAAATGTATAGTCCGAACCGAATACGCCTCCGCTCACGCGGCTTATCTTTCCGAGATCCCCCATAGACATGGTAATCAGGCTGCAGTTCCTGCCTTCATTCTCTTTATAGTTTGCAGTTGCACACATCACTCTCGCTACATCACTCGGGGTCACCGGCATATATGCGGTCTTTAGTATATCAGCCCCTGTCTTCCTTAATGATTCAAACTTTGCAATGATATCATCATATCCCGGGGTTTTGTCAAAATCATGATAGGACACTATGGTCTTCACTCCGTACTTCCCTGCAAGCTCAATGATTTTTTTCATACTGCAGGAAGGAGTTGTATCCTCGATATCTATAAGGCTTAGGCATCCGCTCTTTACAGCTTCACACAAAAGCTTTTCATAGGCATCAGGGATGTTCGGAAATTCACCTCCCTGACATTCTGTTCTTATAGTGAAGAGAAGTTCTTTGCCTTTAAGTATCAAAGAGAGCTGATTCAGTACAGCCTGCATGGTCTCGGCTGTACTGTATATCTCTGCGTCAGCCACTTCCTTATGTTCTCCGAAACAGTACAGATCCTTTGCGAGGTCAAATCTCCACTCCACCGCATCAGCATCCGTTCCTGAAATAACTGAAGCTTCCTTTATTATCGCATCTTCATCAGCTCCTGTAACAGGAACTATCACCTTAACCTTATGCATCAACATCTGTACCCGTCTCCACCTTCTGATTTTTCAAAAGCTTTCCTATCTCATCCACAAAAGTATTAACATCCTTGAATTCCCTGTAAACAGATGCAAATCTTACATAGGCCACCTGATCAAGAGACTTCAGCTTATCCATAACCAGCTCTCCGATCGCAGACGTAGGGATCTCCCTCTCTCCGGTGGAAAAGATCTCATTCTCTATTTCATCAACCACCTGATTGATCTGTGCCGTTGAGACCGGTCTCTTGTGACAGCTTCTTACTATACCTGCTTCAATCTTGGAGCGGTCATAGGGAACACGGCTCTGATCCTTTTTGATGACCATCATGGGCATGGTCTCAAGCTTTTCGTAGGTTGTAAATCTTTTTCCGCAGACTTCACACTGACGACGTCTTCTTATGGCTGTATTGTCATCTGCCGGTCTTGAGTCAATGACTCTGGTATCTTCCGCATTGCAAAACGGACATTTCATATTCTTCCTCCCTCTTTTAAGGCATTATTCCCGCCTGTGTTCCCGACTGATAGCTATAACACTTATGCTGCCGCAGTCACTTGTATATCAGTTTTCTTCTTTTGTACTGTTGTCCGGATCTGTATATCTGCCATGGAAGGGATCCGGATTATCAATACCTATTCCATGCTCTTTTTTCCACTGTTCGTATGCCGAAAATCCATCATCATGAGACTCAGCCGCCTCCCGGGACTCTTCAGGTACCGCATCGCCTCTAACATAAGAATCCTTAGGTTCAGATTCCTCA
Source organism: Lachnospiraceae bacterium (assembly GCA_015057945.1). Lineage (GTDB taxonomy): Bacteria > Bacillota > Clostridia > Lachnospirales > Lachnospiraceae > Oribacterium. Next base: position 51,895 of record SVDD01000023.1, read on the forward strand.
GTTCTATTCCGGTAATCCTCCCCATAGGCACTTAAATAGAATATGGAATATGAGGCGTAAAAATATGGGATGACCCAGAACGCCGCAATTCCGCAGGTGATCGCCATAAGCAGGAACCATAAAATGAAGCTTAACTCAAATATGACCAGTTTGAATTTACGGGCCCGCATGAGATGAAACGATACCTTTATGGCATCCAGAGCCTTCATGTTCCTGTTGTCAGCCGATGCATAGGTCGAAAGCCCCAGAAACAGTGTGATAATAAAACTCAGGAAACTGGTAATATGTTTTGTCAGCTCATAATCCATGGATTTGTATCCTGACTTCATCCCCACCAGACTCACAGGTATCATCAGAATGAACTCTACGAGGTAAAGAATCAAAACCACTCCCAGATAATGCTTTAAATGTACAGTATCGGAAAAGCCTTTAAAAATATCAAAAGCCCTTACCTGCTTTCCCTTGACCATCTCGAGATAGAACCTCTGGGTTCCCAGCATGAGTCCCACACTCAAATACAATCCGAGAAATACCAATGCCGCAATAACGACTCCGAGAATCACAAAAAAAATGAGTCTTAAATCAGGATTACTGCTAATGTTTATAAGCTGCAGCCTTCCTGTCACGGGTCCTACTATCCCCACCAGCACAACCGTTAAAAAGACCGAAGCCCATAGAGAAAAACAAATAAAAGAAAGCATCATGGCACCTATCGCCGACAAAAGATTACCTTTTAGCTGACGCTTTGCAAAATTCTTGATCTGAGAAATCGTCATCATGATAATAGAAAAACCTCCCCTTGAAACGAAGATTCTGAACTTAGACATTATACCACATATTGTATTATTCCTATAGCTCAGTACATAAAAAAGGACTTCCGGGTTCATACTTATATTCATGAGAGTTATTCCTTGAATATAAGTATGAATCCGAAGTCCTTTTTCCGAGCTTTACAATTCATCATGATCATATCCCGCCATGTATATGACGGTCTGAACAGCTACATGTAACATGCTCTTAATTCAATTTATAATATTAAATTTATCCTTTTTCTTTACGGAAGCTTGAAAGGTTCCACCAGTTCGTTGAGTCTGTTCGCTTCATTGGCAAGCTCTATACTTGCAGCGGCGCTTTCTTCGGAGGTGGAAGAGTTGTTCTGTACGACCTCCGAAATCTGGTTGATACCGATGCTTATCTGATTGAGGGAATCCGCCTGCTTCACAGATGCCTCCGAAATCTGTTTAATCATATTGTTGGTTTCTTCAGCATAACCGGAAACTGTCTTCAATGCCTCTGCCGTGTCGTCTGTTATGGCCTTACCGTTGTTAACAGCCTCTGTAACCATCTGGATAAGATCGCTGGTACTCTGGGCTGCCTCCTGGCTTCGTTTAGCAAGATTTCCCACCTCATCCGCAACGACCGCGAAACCCTTGCCGGCCTGACCGGCACGTGCAGCCTCGATAGCCGCATTCAGTGAGAGGATATTGGTCTGGAAGGCTATATTGTCGATGATGCTGATGACATCCTGGATCTTGTTGGATGCTTCCTCTATGGCATCCATGGAATCCGTAAGCTTATGCATCTCCTCATTACTTAGCTTGATAGCTTCCTGAGTCTTCATAGCGATCTCACTTGCCTTCTCCGCATTAGAGGCATTGCCCTTTACTTCTTGATTGACATCGCTGATAGTAGCACTAAGCTCCTGAACAGAACCTGCCTGCTCGGTTGCACCCTGGGCAAGAGCCTGAGCTCCGTCTGAAATCTGTGAAGAGTTTGTGGCAACCTTGGCTGCGGAAGCATTGATCTCCTTCAGAGAATTTCCGAGAATGGACCTTATCTTATTGATGGACTCAAGAGTACTTCTCATATCTCCCACATATCTGTCCGGGCATGAGCTTGTCTTGGTAAAATCTCCCTGAGCCATATCAGCCAGTACATGATCCATATCCTGAATGATGAGCCTCAGATTATCTTCCATCTTAAGGAAGATCTTCGCAAGAGCTCCCAGTTCGTCGTTAGGATAATCCGTATTATGCTCTGTGTGAAGCTTAAAAGCTCCCACGTCTTCAGCTATACCCATAAGAGGCTTTATAGGAGCAAGCGCCCTTCTTACAAAAAATGCTGCCATAAATGCCAGAAAAACTATTCCAAGGATACCTATAATTCCCACTATAACAAGGGAGCGATATAAATCCCGGTATAATTCACTCTTATGAACGATGTTTGTCAGAACCCAGGAAAGGTCTGAGTCTTCCAGAGTAACCGGTGTAAATATAACAAAAGAATCCGCATCTCCTATGTGATCATGTACCGAAGCTATGAATGTCTCTCCCTTCAGTGCCTTAACGGTATTATCATTTGAAAATCCGGCTTTCTCACCTACCGCTTTTGGATTCCCCGTGTTTGCAATGAAGGTATTATCGGAATCCGAAAGTGTAAGATAGGTACTGTCATATCCTCCGTTTGTGTACTGAAGTGTTCCCAGTGTATCAAGAAGCATATCACAGTTGGCAACGCCGATGAACTGGCCGTTTTTAAGTATAGGTGTACTTAATGTAATAAGATATACCGTAGATCCGTCGGTGAGTTCGTATGCATAGGGTGCTGTGATATGGGTCTTCAGGGTCGCCTTTGTCGGGGCGTAATAATCCTCCCCACTGTATGTATCATAATCGAAGAGTATATCTGTGTTTATTTCACTCCCGCTGGGATATACATAATAGGACAGACCCTCTGGAGTATCAGCGAAAAGTCCGTTGGGCTCAAATGCAAAATATGCCGAGAATATCTTTCCGGAGCCGACAGCTTCTTTAAGCGCCGATACTATCGCATCTTCTCCGGCCTCACGCCCCAGCTTCTCATAATTCAGGACACTGCTGCCCAGGGCATCCGCATAGATATTCATACCGTTCATATACTTCTGGACTGTAAGAACATTCTGCCCGGCTATGTTTCTGAACTGGTCCTTGGCCATATTGTCCACATTACGGAAGGTCATAATACCAAACGCAATACAAATGATGGCAACTACAACAAATACTGCCGCTGCTATAATTGCGGGGATACGAACAGCAAGACTGACATACGGCCTGCTGCCACTTTTTTTGATTTTTTTTTCAGAGTTACTCATACCGCCTCCTGCTTTGTATGATTAAAAAATGCAGGAATTACTAATAGAATTCCATAAATGACAGGTTTTCTATAGTTTTTATCGGCATTTAGCTTTCTTTCATTAATGCTTTTGCATTATTTTTCCGTAACATCGTACAGATTTAATTACCGGCTCCATAAAGCCTCTCTGATCAGCATGCGATGTGAGCTTCAAAAAGGATATAGCGGCATGTCACAGTCTTTAAAGATGAGTAGTTTTGGACACCGTTGTGCCTTCTCCCGGATCCCACTGCACGATCTCTCCCGACGAAAGAGATTTCTGCACATCTATGGTCCTCTGATTTGAAGATCCCTTGTACAGAAGAGTTATGTCTTTAAGCTCCTGTTTGAATTCACCGTCAACTATAACATCTGCACGTTTAAGTATCTCTTTTGTCTCCGGAAGCTTTTCAGACATCCATCCGAGCATATCCTCATCGAAAAGATATCCTGAGAAAATCCAGAGATCCTTTTTTGGATATCTTTCTTTAAATCGGGTAATAAGAGATAACAGTCCCTTCTGATTTGCCGGTTCAAAAGGCTCTCCACCAAGAAGTGTCATACCCTGATAGGCATCGTCCGAAAGCTCCTCAAGTATACGGTCCTCTACCTCTTTCGTGAATTCCATGCCGTAATCAAAGGGCCACGCTACTACATTAAAGCAGCCCGGACACTTATGTGTACAGCCTGAAACAAAAAGACTGAGCCTGACTCCGGGGCCATTGGCTATATCAAAATGTTTTATCTCTGCGTAGTGCATACTTTTCTCCCTCCTCTGTCTTTCATATCTTTCTAAACACAAAGCCGCAGGTTTTTATCACTGCGGCTCAAAAAAATTTCTTTAAATTGTACTTTCCTCAGGGCTCGTATCTTCATCCGACGCACCGTCTTCTTCAGTTTCCGTTTTCTTCTCTTTCTTTTTGAATACACCGAAAACAGTACAAAGAATGATACTTAATTCATATAAAAGAAGCATCGGGAGTGCCACCATCACCTGGGATACTATATCCGGCGGAGTTACTATAGCTGCCATAAGGAAGATGAGAACTATCATCACCTTACGGGCCTTTCTCATCCACTGAACCTTTATGATTCCGAGCTGTGAAAGCAGAACCGAAACCACAGGAAATTCAAACAGCACCGCAAATATGATAAATATGGTCATCAGAAATGAAACATAATTTCCCACACTGATAGCCGCAGAAACATTAACACCCTTACTCATATCCAGAAGGAAGTAGAGCATGAATGGTATAAGTATCTTGTAGGCAAAAAGTATCCCCAGAAATCCGAAGATCATACCGAAGATGATGGCAAGCATCATGAATATCTTTTCGGTATGCCTGAGTCCCGGACTCATAAACTGATAAGCTTCATAAAAAATAATGGGAAGCCCTATGAGCGCCGCAAAAACAAGTGACAGTGAGAAGTACTGTATAAGCATCTCCTGTGGGGCCAGATATACAAACTGGTAGCCTCTTGCCCGGCCTATATCGAGAAGAGCTGTTATGATGGATTCAGCATAATGCAGTCCTACCAGCATGGCGACTATCAGCACGACGATGATGACTATGATACGGTTTCTTAATTCAGTGAGATGCCCCGAAAGAGTCATCTCCCCGCCGTTTTCACTGTTTTCAGTCCTTCTTTTCATCCTCAGCTGCCTTTGTCTCGCTTACCTTGATCTCGTCCTTCTTCTCTTCTTCCTCAGCCTCGCTGACACCGTCACGGAAGCTCTTTACAGACTTACCGAACATCTTTGTAAGCTTTGGGATCTGTGTAGGTCCGAAAACTATTACTACGATTGCAAGTATGATTATTAATTCCTGTGTTCCGATTCTCATGATTATCTCCTTTTTAAAAGCAGTTTTACTGCAAATTTTCATGTATATAGGAAAGTGACAGAGTCACAGTTCCTTTTTTATTTTACCTTACCATCTGTCTTCTGGCAGCCTCATCTCTTCCGGCATTTCCATCTCATCCGACATTTCTATCTCGTCTGACATTTCTATCTCTTCCGACATTTCCATCACGGTATGATCTCAGGCTGTCTCTGACACTGCCCCGTCAGCTGTATCTTCAATTGTCTCTGCATCACCGGAAACTGCCTTACTCTCAGGTACTTCCGCAGTATCTGCTGATACGGATACTTCTTTTACAACGGCATCTGAGTTTTCAACAGCTTCTGTAACCTTCTCTTCCTGAGAAACACCTGTCTCCTCGGCTGCTTTCCTTACCTCTTCAGCTGCTGCCTTTGTTTCTTCGGCGGCCTCTTTTGTTTCCTCAGCTGCTGCCTTATCCTCTTCAGCGGCCTTCTCTTTGACCTCATCCTTTACAGGCTCAGCCTTCTTCGGAGTTGTTTTTCCGATATTGTTGACCGAGGTCTTCACTTCAGTGATGTTTTTCTTGATATCATCTGCCGCTTCTGTCATGGGCTGCAGTGCCTCTCTTATAGGCTTCTGCGCCTCCTCCAAAGGCTCGATAACAGTCTCTTTGATATCCTTTGTCAGATCACCGGATACATTTCGGAACTGTCTTAATGCCTCTCCCAGCTTCCTTGCGTATTCCGGAAGTTTATCAGGTCCGATGACGATCAGAGCAACGATGAAAATGATGACAATTTCTGAAAAACCAATCTTCATAACTATTCCTTAAATCTTTTTTTATTCTTATAAGATATAACTAAACTATTATATCGGTTCAACATGACACTATGCAATCATTTTCGTGCTTTTTTGTAAAGAAAACCGGCCAGGAATTGTGACACAATTCTCTGGCCGGTAAAACTAAAATTTTCAAAGAGTTTAAGCTTAATCCCTTAAACCCGCATGATTACTAGGTTTAAAGGGTTTCGTAGATTTTTTGTATAGTATACAAAACTATAGGATGTACATTTGATTTCATATAGGGTTTTGTTCATTAGATATAGTAATATATTACGATTATATGTAAATCGTTTTGTTGATTTTTAATCGTTACGTCTTATAATTCGCCGTATCCGTCATCTTTTTTATTGTGATTAACATCATTAAGTTCATTATAACTGGTAGATAAGCTATTGTCTTTGTCTTGCTCTGATACAGATTCTCCCTGTTCAATAAAATCCTCCAGATCATCAAAGGTCATATATTGTGTATTATTTACAGCTATTATTGTCTTATTGTATTTTTTGCAAGTTTCTTCAACAAGGCTGAAAGCCCCGGACATGTATTTCTGCTCACTTTCTTTGATACCATTTTTTGTTGCTATATCTTTCCATGAACAGAATATTGTTTCCGATATTCTCTGTATCTGGCTGACAGCATCATCCTTGTCTATATGATAAAATTCACATGTTTCCAATGCTTTTTCAAATGATCTGTAACCATTATCTGTATCTATGTTCATAGATAAAAACTGTGCATCTGCAATTGGATTTAAATCAAAAGCTGGTGACAATTCCCATAAATCCCCACTAAGCAGAAATCCGTGATTTCTTAAATGGTCATCCTGATTTGCTATAGCAATATCAAACAACATGTGCCTGTACAATTCATGAAGATTTTTATCGGCGTTTCCTGTGATTTGTTCTACCGTTTCAGCTAAATCAAGATATCCAAGACCATCCGTCTTACCATCCCTTGCTCCCAGCATCGTCATGGCTGATGCATAATGTAGTCTTTTTTCCGAACCATCATGATATATTCTGTCAAAACGTTTTGTTAAAAAGGTACTTCCGTTGTCACTTAATTTCATAAGTTTGCAATCAGGGATTTTAATACCACATTTCAAAGCCAGATCATTTGCTGTCTTTTCCCATGCGCCTATATCATATGTGTCATTTTTTGACGGGAACTTTGCTATCCACAAAGACCCGTCTGTATCTGCAACATTAGCTTTCGGTCTTGCCCCGCCAAGAGATGAGCCCGGTGCAACGAGCTGCTGCACCCAGCGATGATCAGTATCTTTTTCATATCCCAGAGATATCTGTTCCAGTTCTCTTATGGCTGTTATAGGTGGAATTGGAAGAGCGTCATCACTGAGAAATCCACCGTCCGGATCAGACTTAAATCTGAACCCACCTATTCGGTAATTATCCTGTATTCCTAGAAGATAGTCTGATTCGAAAAATTTCTTTGGTGCTCTATTTTCATCGACTGCACGTAACGCTTCTCGTCTGTCGATAAGTTTGCGGCCCCATCTGTCCGGGCAGGAGTCCTCAAAAGCCCCAAATAATTGTTTATCGGGTGAATATGTACGGTATGGCACCTGTGGTATTGTTGGGTCTAATATTAATGACTGATGTTTCACCAGCCATTCACGATCATATTCAAAAGATGCTATTTCAGCACCATTTGAGATGCCGCAATATAATGTACCAATCAATGTATCATTTGACCATCCGGCATAAACATATATTTCTTTGTTTTTATTCATAAATTCCTTTCAGTCTGAAACCCCGCCCATGAGTGGCGGGTTATTGTCGTTTCCTTACCCTTCTGGGTGTCTTGATTTCAAGATCCTGTATAGCCCTGCCAAGCTCATCATCTTTGGCGAGCAGAAGGATATCATCCTGTAATCCCAGTGCATTCAGGACAGCCAGATACATGCCCATAGATACAGACGGAGAACCTTTTTCTATCTCTACAACAGTTGACCTTCCCACACGGGCTCTTTCAGCAACGTCTTCCGCTGTAAGATGTCTTCGCAGGCGGGCCAGTTTTATTTGCTCCCCGACAGTCTGCAGTTTTTTTGCTGTTTTTGGGAACAGCAATGCTTTACGTTTTCCCATATTAATCCTTTTATGTTTATATTTACAATCAATATAAGACATATTGATTATTTTTACAATCATTATCAATCCAAAAAAAGAAGTGACACTTTGTCACTGCAAAATGTCACTTCTAAAAAATACTTTGTTCTGTCTGTTCGATTAGTTAATCTTGACCTACCCATCAGCTAAAGCTAATGGGATTCCTGCATCAACCACCGCGGTTATTCTCACACTTACCGTAGTAAG
>SVDD01000070.1:0-5280 GCA_015057945.1 Lachnospiraceae bacterium
ACCATCTAAAAAGTACCAGTAGGTATGTCCGTTATATTCAAGATTCAGCCATTCATTTCTTGCAAGGTTTCCGTCAGCCTTTGTATAGCTCCAGTTATTGGCTATGCTTCCCCAGTTTCCGCCTCTGTCACTTAAAGGCATGCCTGAATCCGGCTGATGTCCGGCTGAAGGACCGCCAAAAACATTTCCATTCACATCCAGACTCTGGGTGCTGAAGCTTCCTGACTTACCTCTTGATCCGCCACCGCTGCTTCCACTGTCGCTGTCACTGTCACTTGAACTGCTGCTGTCATTTCGTCTTTCCAGCTTTGGTATTATCAGTTTTTGTCTCTCTTCATCAGAATACTCATAGCTTCCGCTTATATCTGCAAACCACTTCCCGCATTCTGTACATTCATAGTGTTCTTTATAGCCATCCTCGGTATATGTTGGCTCTTTTCTTTCAATCATCTTAATTGTATGGGTATGAGATGACGTCTTTTCTTTGATGGTTACCGAAACAACACCGGGATCACTATCTGCGTGATCACCATCACCTTTTGCTTTATACCAAACGTAGTAGGTTCTGGCATCCGTGCCTGTGGGAATAGCCTCATCCCAGCCGCTTTCCGGTGTAGTGGTAGTATCCTTACCAAGTGCATATTGCATTGTGCCGTTTTCAGCTGTGCCGGCGGTGACAAGCGCCTGCCCGGAACCGGTGTAAGTTAGGGTATTAGCCTCAGGTTTCTTTGAAACTGTAGCTGGATCCAGTGTCCCGACAGTCTTAAAGTTGATTGTCCTTTTATAACTCGGCGAAGAGTAGTACCATGTACTTTCAATATCGTATTTCGCTGCAGGAAGCTCAAAGCGCCCTTTTCCTTCTTCGTATAATCCTGTTGTTTCCACCTGCTCAGAATCGTCAATCTTTACTGTAATAATTGAACCGGAATACTCATTAAAAAAAACGCACCCAACATAGGCTGTTGCCTTCTCCGGAATGATAACACCGGAAGTAACAACGGTCTCTCCTTCATTACCAACCTTAAGGTCTGCTATTTTCTCAATAGTAACATTATCCCGTAAACCTAAACCACTATCTTTAAAATAACTATTATTATCTTTGGCAAACACAGGCTTGCTATCCATCTCATGCCCCTTACCAAGAAATGTCGCACTCCATGGGGCACCTACTACCAGATAATAATTATCCCCTGATTCCGCAAGCGCTTCCATAGCTGGCATGACCGGTATAGCAGTAAGTGCTACAAACAGTGCCAAAAGCATAGCGCCAAGCCCTTTTAAGCGGCTCATCACCCTGCGATGTATAGCCTTAATACTTCGTTCCTTCATTACTTCATTTTCCTCCTTCTTAAAAAATATAGTTTTATTGGTTCCTTAAAATGCTTCAAAGCATTTTCATAGACAAAAAACAAAAATACCGCCACTGTCACCATCTGAGCACGATAGGTGATAAAAAAGTGTATAAAAGAATGATTGGACAATACCAGAAACCTGAGATATGGAATCAAAGCCATAAGCCCCGTAGGAACAAAGAAACTATGGTCGATGCCGTCCTGAAGCAGGTATACTGCCGTAAATCCCAAGATCAATATAAAAATCGTCGGTATCCATGCCGAAACTGCATTCATCTGGCCTGCCTCTGTAGGATAAAGACAAGCTAAATTATGCCAGATGGCTCCGCTTAGCCTTCCTCCCACATCCACTACCGTGGCTATATCTACATTGGCACTGTGAACCTCCCCACCAAGACGGAACAGTCCTTCTGCCAAAGCTTCTCTGGTTGTATCATTTCCTGCCACAATAAAAAGAAGAACTATCTTAGTTACAAACATCATGGCATATCCGAAAAACCAGCAGCTTCCGTTTTTCAGTATGGAAACTATGCCCTCATTTGTCATACCTTTACCAAATGAAGAACCGGCAGATGATTTTTTACCTGTGGTCCGTTTATCAGTAATCAGCCTGCCGCCCAACCCTTCCACAAAAATCATAAGCATTGGCAGGGTAAAGGTCAGGGTTTCCGTCGTAAGAAAGTCAACGAAACAGGTCACCACACCAACTGAGGTAAAGAAGCTCATAAGTCTTGTCTCATCCCACCTGCTTCTTTTCAGCATCACTAAAATCTCCGCCACAGATGCCGTCAAAAACGCAGTTCCATACTCAAGAGATGTAAAAAACATCCAGGGCTCCATCAGGATGAATGCCAAAAGATAACATACGGCAAAAGCCGGGTGACCACGTTTTTTAAGCATTATGATAAGTGCTATCTGTATGATTAAAGCTGTCCCACCAAACAGAATCCTTATGGCCCAAATGGGCATAAAGATTAGAAGCGGACGAAGCACCACCATCGTTCCGTGCCAGTAACGCCCGTATTCCTGATTTAAATCCGGCTCATCATTTACCCGGACTGCATTAAGATAGCCGTCGGATGCATTTTCATTTTCTCCTTGTGAAAATCTTGCCCGTATGGCTGATTCAAATGGATGCCCGGTGTCAATGCAATATATGATGTCACACAGGACCGTATCCGAATAGTTATCCTGCATTGAGTTTACATAGTTTCCTATAAGAATCGGGAATGCCTCCCTTTCTGCAAAATATTCCGCACTTTTCTTGGAATTCTTCTGTATAAAGGAACGCGGGATACATGAGGATATCGTAAGTAAACCTACACAAACGAGGATGGGCCCCAATGTGCATAGCATAATTTTTGAGACTTTCTTCATTTTGAAATCTACTCCCGAAAGAAAAAAGGGTCGCTCTGTCTTCAACCTGAAGCATAGACATTGAACTGATTTATTATTCATGTTTTCATACCAGTATTTTATTGAAATTTTGATTTGATCATCGCTTCCCAAGGTCGGTATTCTTTTTACCTGCCTAAAGGCTGAGTTGCCAGCTTGCGTGGATTTTTCCAATAATGTCTCTGCAGACTGAACATTCTTATAATCATCCAAAGAATCTTTATTCCGTCTCGAAAAGTACTGAGTTTGGATGGACTCTCCGGAGACCTCTCTTTATAAGCTATGTCAATGTTTTCTACCCTCATGTGCCTCTCCGCAGCATAGATCGACATCTCTGTTTCGATTTCAAATCCCTTTGACATGGCATGAAATGATTTCACAAAAGCATATGACATGGCTCTGTAACCTGTCATGACATCTTTGAAATCACCACCAAATAATATGTTTACCGTATTTGTAACTAACATATTGCCAACAGTATGAAATGGTCTCGTGTTCACGGCCTTAAACGCTCCCGACATACGGTTCCCCACCACCATGTCAGCGTCACCCTTCAGGATGATGTCTGTCATCCATGCTGCGTATTTAGGGTCATAAGTGGCATCTCCGTCAATCATGATATAGCATCCGGCATCCACCTCTCTGAACATACGACGCACTACATTTCCTTTTCCCCGGCAGGGCTCATACCTGACTATAGCTCCTGCCTTCTCCGCAAGCTCTGCAGTACGGTCACTTGATCCATTGTCGTATACATAAACGGCTGCATCAGGAAGATACTTACGAAATCCTGTTACAACTTCACTGATAGTGTATTCCTCGTTGTAGCAGGGTATCAGTACAGCTATTTCATCCATAAGCGTTCATCCTTTCATAAAGAGCTTCCAAAACCATCCTTTATCAGGTTTCCCTTACATGTTTAAACACAATAAAACCGCCGAACCCGATAAGACACAATAGTCTCGTCAGATTCGACGGTCATCTATCTTCAAAGTATTTAATTTCATCCCACGCAAAATGGGCGCAGTTAACTAATGCTGTGCTGTGCTCAATAAGCATTGATCTATAAATAAACTGCATAGTGTCAAGTCCTTTTCAATCTATAACGCGATTCAACAACTATCCGCTGAGCTCCTCAGCAGATATCCGACTATAGATTGATGTCGACATTTTCAGAAAACTTAATAAATCAAAACAAAAATAAACATATAACCAACAGCCATATAGTCGTTTTTTAGACGATATGCGAATGAATTACAACATGTTATCATCTACATATTTCATCTAAAATTCACGAAGGAGGTACAAATGTAATATATGTCAAATGATGAAAAAGAAAACTTTCCCGGTATGCCATTTGATTCTGTCTTTAAGACAGCAACACAAAAAGCGGGACATTTACTGGTTGCTGTCATAGAACAGATGTTCCATGTCAAAGCAGAGCTTGTTGACCTGAAAGAAATCGAAAGAATTGCCAATGAACGCTACCTAATTAACGATAACGGACAAATGGATATTTCAAAAAGGTACACTGACAGCTGTTTCAAAATCGGCGGTAAATACTATCATATCGAATGTCAGTCCACGGAAGATGGAAGCATACTATTCCGACTCGTAGAATACAACCTGCGTATAGCTATCGACAATGCCAGACTAACTGATTCAAGGCACTCCATCCATGTTGAACTTCCGAGCTCAGGCCTTATTAATCTAAGAACTCCCTCAACTTCACCAAAGTACTCCCAGAAAAAGATAATCTATCGTTATTACGATCAGGAAATAATCATGCCGGTCCCTGTAATGAACATTCAGGCTTTCTCTCCAGATGAAATCTTCAGCAATGGTCTTTTCTTCCTGATTCCCTTCTACTCAATCAAATACGAAAACCGTCTTAAAAAAATCACCAGAAAACTATCTGTAAAATTATCAGAAAAAGAAATCGAAAAAATCTTAGCCGCTAACAAAGCCGAATATGATAAGATATATTCAGAGCTTAAGGCATACTATGGCAGATTTTTGAAAGCCTGTGAGACCGGCGTATTGTCGGAAGATGATACCCGAAACCTCGCCGAGCTTTCAAAGATCATACTCTATCATATAACACGTAAACTTGATTCAGACTTAAAGGAAAGGATGGTGGCACTCTTGGGTGGTCAGGTACTTGAACTACGACAGGATATATGGTTCAAAGATGGATTTAGACATGGCGAAAAGCAACGTGACCGTGATAAAATCACTGATATGCTCCGCAGGGGAAAAACCCCCGAAGAAATAGCTGATTTCTGTGCGTATCCTATGGATTTAATCAATGAAATACAAAAAGAATTGCAATCTTTGGATAAGTAAATACTCATCATATAACTGAATGGGTATACAACTAAACCTATAATCCAAATCTCAACTTAAGAAACCGTCGTACTTATGGATAAAATTCCCAATAGTACGACGGTTTTTCATTATGATCTATAGTTTGAAATTATCTATGTGAATATTTAGTCATCAATCTTCTCAAGAGTGAACTCGTTTTCGAAGT
>SVDD01000024.1:0-58152 GCA_015057945.1 Lachnospiraceae bacterium
AGGATACATCATTTTGAGTTGTGAGTGACTGAATTTTCAATGAGCCGTCTGACTTATTTTTAGATTAGCAGATACACACCTCATGCAGATTCAGCGGATATATCTCCCGGTAAAGACATATCAAGAGAAGATGAGCCTGTAAGAAGTGCAGTTGATTTTGATCATGAACTTGACTCGTATATTCCTAAGAAGGATCATTATCATTTCTATTTTACATATAAGACTGTTCATCCCTGGTGGGATGCCGTAGCTCTGGGAATGGAAGAGGCCCAGAGACAGTTTCTGGATGAAGGAATCACTGTTACGTATGAATATATGGCACCGGAAGGAGCTTCAGCAGAGGATCAGACAAAACGGCTTCTTGAGGCAGAACAAAAAGACTATGATGTGATTGGTGTAGATGTTGCAGACGAATCGGTTATATCCCCGATAATCGATAAGATGATTGACGAAGGCTCAAAAGTAATGACCTTTTCAAGCTCAGATGCATCCGCGGGTTGTAAAAGAATCGCATATGTTGGAAATACTCATAATTATGAGGACGGTGCAAACTTAACGGAAGCCCTTTGTAAAAAACTGGAGTATAAAGGCAATGTTGCGATACTTGTGGGGAGCAAAGGTGCTCCATGCCATGAAGACCGGGCAAGAGGTGCCAGGAACACTATTGCAAAGTATGGTGACATGGAGATCGTAGCCACGGAATATGATATGGACTCAGTTGATCTGGCATACGGACTTACGCTGAATATCCTGAAAAAGAACCCGAATCTGGATGGAATTATCTGTTGTAATATGAGTAACCCCGTAGGTGCAGCCAGAGCTGTTAAAGAAGCAGGCAGCAAAGCAGTTATTGTGGGCATGGATCATGATCAGGAAGCATTAAGCTATCTGGATGAGGGAGTGATTTATTGTCTCGGAGTGCAGGATTGCTATTCAATCGGATTTGATACGATTCAGGTAGCAGTGAAAATTGCTGATGGAAATATGCCAGGAGAGTTATTTCCGGATAAAACTGATGAAAATACTACCATTATCTATCAGAGAGACGCTGCATTGATGCTTGAACTGTTGTATGGTGATATTTGAAGATGGATATCCCCGAAAACGGTGTCGTTGTTTCGATAGGTTATTCTGTGCTGGAAGAGGGCGACCACCATGTTCGGGATGTATTTGAAAGAGCCGATAAAATGATGTATGAGCGCAAGCAGGAGCTTAAGGCTATGGGCGCTAAAACAAGAGAATCCTGAAAACTTTGTCATGATGGTCAGCTTTTTTATCTTTTATAAATGATTTAACCATCAATAAATATGATAATAATTACTGTGCAGATGTATCGCTCATGTGACTTACATCTGCTTCTTTTATATTGATGAGCCAAATAACTCTCTGGAAAGTACGGTAACCGTACAGTGTACATACGTATTACATGCATCAATTTAAAAGTTAAATGCTTAATATCGTGGTGCCCCAAAATCTTTTTTAATTTCGGTCAGCTTTACTTTGATATACGTAATGTTATAATGCTTATAACTATTCAAAGGGAGATTAAAGGCTAAAGTATGAGAAAACTCGTAAAATGGTTTGCAATGTCTGTTGCTCTTTGTGTAATGACCGAAGTTGCAACTTGTACTGTATACGCAGAAGGAACTGGGTGGCAGTATGTTAATAACGGATGGTATTATATGAGTCCTGAAACTCAAACGTATTCAACAGGTTGGATTAAGGATGATGATAAGTGGTATTATCTAGATCCTGATACCGGGATCATGCAAACTGGATGGAAGTTGCTGTAACAGATGAACAGAAAGCTCAAGAAGCTCAAGTGGTTAAAAATTTTGTCTCCAAAAATATAAAGGCTGATATGAGCGATTTCGAAAAAGAAATGGCTGTTGCTAGATATCTTCAGAAGAAATGTAAGTATGATTATGCCACTTACAAAGGAAAAGCTGGGAAAAGTAAACTGTCATACTGTGCCTATAATGCTCTTGTAAACGGTAAAGCTGTATGCCAAGGTTATGCTGAAGCATTTCAGGAATTATGTGAATCTTCTGGTTTATCAACTCGCATAGTATCTAATTCAACACATGCTTGGAATCTTGTAAAACTGGAAGGCCAGTGGTATCACGTAGATATAACTTGGGCTGACAATGATCAAAAAGGTTATAAAGGTCTTGCTAAAGGATATATTAATCTGACAGATGATCAGATTGCAAATATTTCACATCATCACACATGGTCAGCAAGCCCTTATGATATACACGGTACAGGTGATCTTCCAACAGCCGATGGTGATGTATATGATGTTTATACAACAAATGATTACATCGAGGAAAAGAATTGGTTTAGCGGATATGATGCGACTTATAATAGTGAGACCGATTGGTATGATGAATATGATGATATGGATTATGATGCCTAATTCTTAACATGTCACCTGAAAAGGTAACTTAGTAGGGGCAATTACCTATTGGTTATTAAGCTGTATGAGTAAATAATAAAGACAATAAGACCGCTCCATAGTGCCTGAGCGGTCTTTTATTGGTTTTAGAAGTATAGTGCAGAGAATGACACTAGGGTGCCCACCGCATCCTTTACTTAACCCAATATTCGCAAAAGTAAATGCTCATTTATGCATTAAGTCATGCGATTGAGCATTTACTTTTGCAATTGACCACACACACGCAGCTGTATCAACGCTCTTGGACGCTCTTGGCAGGAGACAAATATATCTTTTCGCAAAACCCTTGTTTAACGAAATGATATAAACGTACACCAGTTTGGCGGTACCGTATACAATGGAGGCAGATTACATTTAATCTTGACGTTTTATCAGAAGTTCCTTTCCTTCAAAAGCA
This sequence comes from Lachnospiraceae bacterium, assembly GCA_015057945.1. Classification (GTDB taxonomy): domain Bacteria; phylum Bacillota; class Clostridia; order Lachnospirales; family Lachnospiraceae; genus Oribacterium. The sequence goes on from SVDD01000024.1 coordinate 2,856, forward strand.
AAAGCAAGCTTTATTATCCTGTCTTTGCTATATCCCACTTCAAGAAGTTCGGTTTCATACTTCTTATCTTCGATCTGTTTAAGTGCTATATCGCAAAGCTCTTCAAGAGTCTTGCCATTATCGCTTCGACGCTTGGACTTAAACTCGATGATTACAGCATTATCCTTTTTATCCTTCGGACGGAGCATGACATCATAACGGCCCAGGCCACTTTCTCGGTTTGACTTTATCTCATATCTGTCACGGAGTTCCACAAGAAGCCCAATTACAAGACCGTGATAGAAGTTTTCCGGAGCCGCTTTACCACTTCCGTCAAAAGTACTGATCATACTTTCACAGATTTCTGACAATGTATCCGTCATGTCATCTATGTTGCCTTCCAGGAGTGCTTTTACGAAATAACTGTAATTCTCCCCTGCATTCTCAAACCATCTTTCTACAAGCAGACTAAAGCTGTCCTTAACTTCGTGGTTTGTGAGTTTAAGGCTGTACACTGCCATGTTTCCTTCACCCTCTTTAGAAACCGGCTTTAGATATCCCGCTGAGAACAAAAGACTCCATATAGCATTTTTATTTCCGGTCATCTCTCCATAGACAAGCTGTTCATCAATTTTGGTTTTTATAACTCCATCATTAAGCAGATCTTCAAAAGCCTTCTTTATCTCAACGCTCCCTTCTCTTACGAGCTTTGACACAAGTGAATTAGAGCTTGTATTGGCCCAATACGGCTCATATTTTCCTTCTTGAAGGAAAGAAATGATGGACCATGGATTATAGATATCTTCAGTATTTCCAAACTTAAATCCATCGTACCATTCTTTTACCTTTTTCTTTTCAGAACTGTATCCGTAAGCATCTAATGCCTCAAATACTTCCTTCTCAGTAAATCCAAAACAATCAGCATACTTATCAGAAGAAATAGTTACTATTTTCAAGTTGTTAAGATCTGAAAACAATGACTCTCTACTTACGCGTGTGATACCGGTCAAAAGGGCTTTCTGAAGGTTTGGATTGGTTTTTAAAGTGGAATTAAACATATTCCGCATGAAAACGGAGATTTCATCCCAATAGCCATTTACATATGCCTCCTGCATAGGAGTGTCATATTCATCAATAAGGATAATCAATTTTTTTCCATAATATTTTCTAAGCCATGATGAATACCGATTCAGGCATTTCACTGTTATATCCATATTCATATTATCTGATATGGAATCGTAGAATTCTCTTTCCTTCTCGTCAAGGCTTTCCTTGAGAAATGACAAACTTGAGGCTATATCAGTAAACAGTTGATTGAATTGTACCAAAGCTCCTTTGAAATTGTTCATTTTGATAGCAGCAAAGGAAACAAAGAGTACCGGCCATTTACCGCACTCTTTCATCATTTCCATATCTTTGGAAACATTCAATTCTTTAAAAAGTTCCTCATTGTTTCCTTGTCTTACAGAAAAGAATTTTTCTACTGTACTCAGCATCAGAGTTTTTCCGAAACGGCGGGGGCGGGTGATCAATGTGATATCATCCTTGCTGTTCCACCATTCAGATATAAAATCAGTTTTATCTATGTAAAAAGCATTTTCTGTTATGACCTTTTCGTAATCTTGTAAACCCAGTCCAACTGTCTTTAGCATGCGAACACACCTCTTTCCGTTACGTTCATATACATGTCTTAATACTAGCATAATTCAGTCTGTCTCTCAATTAATAGCAATATGAGTATTAAGTATTGCAAAATTATGTCAGAGCATAAGAAAAGACAACCATGTAGATCTCTTTATGATATAGATATAACATGGCTGTCTTTTGATTCAAATTCTACTTAATCTCCAATCTTTTCAAGAGTGAACTCATTTTCGAAGTACTCATCTGTACACTGAAGGGTCAGGACTTCATCCGCAAGAGATACCTTAAAAGTACTGTCACGGAGCTTATTGTTTTCGAAGTCGATCTTCATCTCGTCTTCTTCGAGAGTGTACTTGAAGCTGTACTTGTTCTTAGGTAAAATGAGAGCTCCTGTACCGTCTGCCTTAAAGCTGTAGGTGGTGATATCGTCGATGGTCCACGTTCCGGCGATGTCTTCCATGGTGAGATACTCTTTTTCCTTCACCTTCTGCTTTGCAGCTGCAGCTGTTGTCTCAGGCAATGTCTCCACCGGCTTTGTCTCTTCAGGCAGACTCTCCTCGGGAAGTGACTCCTCCGGTTCTGTTTCGCTTTCCTTTACTTCTTCTGCCTCTGTTGTTTTGTCCTCGGTTTCTCCTTCGACAACTTCATCTTCATCGGATTTTTCCTCCGGGTTCTCAGACTCATCAGATACCTGTCCTTCCTTTATGTTTGAATCGGAATCTGTATTATCCTTATCTGTATTTTCATTTTCGGAATCTGAATCCTTTTTATCACCGGAATTAACATCATCTTCATTGTCTGATTTATTGTTTCCGGATGAATCTTCTGAAGATTTTTCATTATTGCCTGATGAATCGCCTGATCCACCGGAAGCATTTTCGTTCGCATCATCTACATTGCCTGATCCTGCTTCAGTATCACCAGAAGTACTGTCACCATTATTTGCTGAGTTTCCTGAACCGGAAGCCTTGTCCTTGTTATCGTCTTCGGAATTACCGGCCTGACCACAGCTCGCATCATTATTGCCGCTTCCATTTCCTCCGGTATTTCCGGCATCATCATTTTGTGCTCCTGCTCCGTCATTTGTATCCGACGAACCACCTTTATCTCCTGAATCGGAAGTATTTCCTTCATTCACCACATCATTAGCCGGATTCTCAGTGGCTCCTACGTTCTTTACCATGGTGGTCATGAGGCATCCTGCCATGACAAGTATTCCGACTCCCTTCAAAAATTTTTTCTTCATATTGATTGACCTTTCTTTTTGAACCTAAAACCATTTCTATCAGACTAATTCCATCAGTTCATGGTTACAGTAGTTCCTGTGTGAATAGCGCCTATAGGTGTTGTTCCGTTTCCGTCCCAGGCACCGTCTGCTCCTACAGTATGTCCGTCAGGTGTAGTCATTCCTCTGTAAAGTATGCCCTGATTTGCACCGATTGTCGGCTCGAAATAGTACCACTTGTTATCTACCATGTGCCAGCCTGTAGCCATTCTTCCGCGCCAGCCGTCCATCTCAGGTACAAGGAAATATCTTGAACCGTTGTAGTCGAACCAGTTTGTCTGCATGATGGTACTGTCATCAAAATAGTACCAGTAGGTATGACCATCATACTCCAGATTAAGCCACTCACCCTTTGCAAGACTTCCGTCTGATTTTGTATAAGTCCAGATATGCTCCTGATTTCCCCAGTTGCCTCCTCTGTCACTTAATGGCGCACCGGAATCAGGCTGAGTCTGAACGGTATTGCCATTCACATCTATGCTCTTTGTGCTGATGCTTCCGGACTTACCATTTGAACCTCCACCGCTGCTTTCACTGTCGCTATCGCTTGAATCACTGCTACTTGAGGATCTTCGGATCTTTACAGGTATAGTCTCCACCTTTGTTTCTCCGCATACTGAACATATATAAGTCTTTATTCCTGTTTCATCATAGGTAGCTTCCTGTGTGATTACACCATCATCCCATTTATGACCTGTAGCTTTTTTCGTTATTTCGTTTTTATCAAGAGGGACGCTTCCGGTATCATCCGCATACCACTCATGACATATCGTACACTCATAATGTGCTTCATAGCCGTCCTCGGTACAGGTAGGTTCCTTTGCTTCTACATGTTTTATATCATGTGTATGAGCTTCTGTTTTTTCATCAATCGTTACTTTAACATAATTTGCATCGCTGTCAGAATGACTTTCATCACCGATAGCCTTGTACCAAACATAGTAGGTTCCGGCATCGGTGGCTGTCGGGATGGATGTTCTCCAGCCTTCTTTAGGGGCAGTGGATGAATCTGTGCCAAGAGCGTACTGTATCTCTTTTGCGCCTTCTCCCTTATCTCCCGGAGTGATAAGTTCCTGCGCAGAACCGTTATATATGAGATCGGATTTCGCTGTCGGAGCAGTTTTTACGTTTGCAGCCGGTTTTTTGTAAGGGAACAATAATTTTTTATAAGCAGAAAGACTCTCGCCGCTTGTATTCACAGCAATTTCTGTTCCATCACCGGTTCCATCGACTGTGTTCCAACCCATGCCTACGATACTATTCTCGACTTTACCAACTGATGCACTTGTTTTGCCTGTTACTGTTAAAGAAGTAATGTCGGCGCCAATTGTTATTGCCCCAGAGCTACCCAAATATAAACCATGAGCCTTACCATTACTACTTGTTCCATTAGCTGTCACAGTTCCTCCGGTAATGCTAATACCATTATTACTACTACCATCATATATTGCAGCACCCGTATTTTCAGTGGAGTTTGTTGCCTCTGCAGTAACTGTACCATCGGAAATCCTGACTCCATACATAGATTGAATTCCAAAATTGGCTCCAGTAGCCTCTACATTTCCACCATTAATGACAATGCCACCGTATACATAGATTCCACTCGAATCAGTTCCACGAGCATTGATTGTTCCGCTATCTATTTCCACGCTTCCTTTATATGTTCCAATTCCGATTGATGTACCCGTGGTGTTTAGAGAACCTTCTCCGGAAAAGGTAAATGAACCATAGTAACCATCACCATAGATTCCGGTCGAAATACCACTGCCACCTATAGAATTTGCACCTTTCAATATGACGTTGAGAGGTTTATTTGGCGTATCGTTATTTTTATAATAGATTCCTGCTGAGCTATGAGCTGTATCAATGCTTACCCCCTTCAGTGTCAGTGTATTGGTGTCAGCGTTGTAGCTTGCCTTATTACTTCCGCCTATATTGCTCGCATTCGCGCTCGTTACCTGCACTCCGCCAACCCAGAGGGGGTAAGTTGTTGCAATCTCATAATCCACGCTGGCAGTATTGTTTTCCACCGTGATCTTGGCAGTATACTTGCCTGCATCGGTGGGGGCTGTTGTGCTTTCATCATAATTAGTTCCGGCTCTACCAACATACTTGATGTCCGTCACTGCAACGTTCTTGCCAGTTGCGGTATTGAAGTCGGACAATCCAGTCAGGGTTGCCGCCTCACTGATGCCCTCGCCGGACTGACCATAGGTAGTCATCGTAGGCTTCACCAGGATTAGCTTTGCGACGTGGTCACTGTCGCTTGCCGTGGTCGGAGGAAGTGAGCAACCGTCCGCCGTACAGGTAGCCGTGATAGTTGCACCGGCTGAAGAATAAGTAAAATCATGAACATGAGGAACCGTAACAACAATATCAGAACTAATGTTTTTGGTACATTCATAACGACTATTTGCACTGCTATAATTCACTCCATCAGCGCTACCATTGATCAAAAAAGGAACAGATGAATATAAAGTTATATACACATATGAATCATTTCCAATTTGAAGATATGCCTCGTTATTAACTAAACATACATTATCTTGTACAGTAACAATATCAGGCACAGTTAATTTTAAACACTTATTAAGATTTATATTATTCGCCCTATAGATGTTATAATATCCAGCTGCCAATTGATATGGAGCAGTGCCTGAAATTGCTGTACCTGCTACACTCACATTAGAATAATTCGTTAATGTGAAATTTGATGCAGCAATAATGAATTGATAGGTTTCATTAATATTCAGTATTTCAGCTGCATCTATAGATCCACTAACTACATGTGTTCCTTCTGAGGAAATTTCTGTTTTATTTGGATAAGCAGCATAAGCCTTTAAGTGAATTATAGTAGATAAAAACAACACACATATCAATATCATTATAAAACGACCTATTTTTAGGAACTCTTTTTTTTTTGTTTTAGTCTCCATACTTTCCTCCTGGTTTAAATATTATACTCATACGTTAATATATCTATTTCAATAGGCAGCAAATTTTACTAATGTAATACCGCCGAACCTGACAGGGCATAAGATCCCATTAAGTCCGACGGTTAACCATCATCAAAGTATGCAGTTTTATCAGAAAAAAGGGCATAGTTTACCTTACTGTGTTGTGAAAACGTAAACCCACTCCTCATAAAATGTCAATTCCTTTCTGAGAAAACATCCCCAAACTGTAAAAAGAACTTCCCGGTTCTTTCCCTATAGGAATTAACATCGGCTATTGTTTTTTTGGTAATAAAGCTTTTTCAAAAAAATAACATGTTCCTTTTTGTTCATAATTTCTTTATAAATGAAAGAGCAGATGCAAGCCGAAGCTATACATCTGCTTATATCATTTTGTTCTGAGGATTACGTTTGCAGAGTGGGTAAGATAGACAGTTCCATCGGTAGCTTTTATTTGGATCATGTCTGAATTCTCGTAATCAGTCCATGAAGAGACTTCAACTGTACCAATACCATTGATGTCTGCATATTTGTAAGCCCAGGTGGTATCAACAATGGTTCTATTGCAGCCAGCAAGTAGTAAGCTCAAGAGCGATACTAAAATAATCATCTTCTTCATAACAAAACCTCCAGGTAAAAGGGTGTGTTATAGATCATATCAAGACGTAAAACTATTCTTGACTATCTATAATCACTAGTTATATAATAATGTCTACTTGTTTGGAGGGTTTTCGTATCCTCAGATTCCGCCGCATAGATGTTTGGTCGCATCTATGCGGTATTTTAATCATCAACCCATTCGATTTGTTTTTCAATCTCCCAAAAGGTTTTACCATCAAATAATGGTTCTTTTAAGAATAGATTAACGCTTTCTTTATTAGAATAACCATCTATTTCCCAAAGCGTTTTCCCGATAGGTTCCCATTGTTGAAGTTCGAAATGATAATCTCCGTTCTCCTGGGTGTATCCTTGCGAAAAATACTTTTTTCCATTGTATGTGTAAATAAGTTCTTCTCCACCCCCCATAGTTTGTCCATGAATTCATCGATATCGCCATTGATCATAGTTTCACTCCTACAAAAAATTTCTTATATTGTCTGTACAGTCTGGAATTTTTATGCATCCTAATCGTAGTTCGTTCAAATCTACCACTTTTATTGTGACTAAATTCTTTGCCGTAAACATGGTAATGAAGAACTTTGTCTACTCCTGGATCTACTTTTGGCTCCCTATTATAGGCAATTTCTATTCGTAAATGATGTGTATTATCATATATACGCATAGTATGAAATGTGCCATCTGGATTCATTTTTAAATAAGCAAAACTACTATGTGAAGATTCTGGTAGACCATGTTTCCCACTGCCATTAATTCCTTTCAAAACTTTAATTCCATTAAATTTTCCACCTGCAAAGAAAGAAGTATCTACCTCATAAACGTAGGGAACTGGATTTCCAGCAGCAAATGACCCTCTTCCGCCCATCACCGTACCACCTTTCTTGAACTTTGATAGTCTACAACAACTATATTTCCATTCATTTCAATGAAGGGTTCTCCGAAACAAATGATGGCTTCTGGGTCAATTCTTTCAAGCATTTGGTTGTATCCGCGTAGGAAGTTAAGCTTATTTTTTTTACAACCAATCATTCCAACTGCAACAATGCAGTTTTTTTCGATTCCATCAAAACAATAATCATAACTTCGAGTTAAGCCCCAACTAACTGTTGGGATAACTATGTGGCCTGATGCTTGCCATTTTGCTGCGACCCAACGTGCTTTTCCTATAGATTCTATTTGTCTCCAAGGATTCATTTCTGAGTATAATGAAAAATCGGGGCTTAACAAAAAACGATATTTTCCGTACCGTTTAATTGCTTTTTCTGGATGAGTATAGGTAGATTCAAATCTATAATCATCGACAAAAAAATGTACACCTTTATGTAGGTTTTTTGTATCTTTATTGCTGACATCTGAGCAAGCAATTAGTTCAATATTATCAAGATTTAATTCCTGCTTATGAACGATAGGAAATCCCCACTTGCCGTCAACTTCAAATTCATTTCTTAAGAAAAGCGAATCTGATCTATAATCAATACTTTTCATAGTACTGATGCCTCCTTTCTTACAGGGATACAGAGGCTGCGTCTTGTTTGGAGAGCTTTCATATCCCTAGAATGGTCATAGAAACTATGCACCACAAAAATGTGTACTTTCTTGTGCCCATTGTTTTGAAGCAACTAGGGATATGATTAGGAACCATGAATTGTACATGAACTATGGATTTATAGCAGGCTTTAAATTGACTCTGTATCGCTTGAGAGATACACTTACTATATGGAGGCGAATAAAATGATAGTTTTCCATGGATCGGACCATGTAATAGAGAGGCCTGTATTTCACGGTGGCAAAAAAGCCAATGATTATGGTCATGGGTTTTATACTACTGAAAGCTTGGAATTGGCCAAAGAATGGGCATGTGCAAAAATGACAAATGGATTTGCCAATCGCTACGAACTTAATTTTGATGGCTTATCTGTATTAAATCTCAATGCATCTGGATACAACATACTGAACTGGCTTGCTATTCTTACCCGATACAGAAGCTATTGGCAGAATGGCAGTATTGCTGAGGAAGCAAAAAATTACTTGCAACAACATTTCTTCATTGATCCCGAGGAATATGACATAATCATTGGATATAGGGCAGATGATTCCTATTTCAGTTTTGCCCAGGATTTTATATCCGGTGCTATTTCCCTCAGAAAACTGTCCGAAGCTATGCGGTTAGGGCGGTTAGGGCGATTAGGAGAACAGATTGTTCTGAAAAGCGAAAAATCGTATGAACAGATTCGGTTTTTAGATGCTGAATTCGCTGAGTCTGAGATTTGGTATGAAAAAAAGGCTATTAGAGACAGAGCTGCACGTCGGGAATATCGAAAAAACAAAGGGACTGTCGACGACATTTCTGACATATATATGCTTGATGTAATGAGAGAAGGGATGACAAGTGGCGATTCGCGCTTACGATGAAATATATTTATCAAGTGCCCAAAATATTTTGGGACATGCAGTTGATTTTGCCGTGATGTCCTTGGAGATTTCTCCACAGGATTTCGGGAACGCGCTGGCATTCAGTGATATTGGCAAACAGTTTTCAATGGGTAATCCACGATATGTGGCTGGAATGAATGGATGTGAATTGGCCAGAGCGACCCTAGACGATGCTAAAGTGCCCTATCCGTCCATTGAAGACGCTATGTATTTAGACAAGTCTCCGGAGTATTGGGCGGGATGGGCATTGGCATATTATCAATGGTATACCAATCGTTCTTTCGGGGAAATATTTAAAGCGGTTACCTTGGAAGATATAATTAATATGTATCCATTATATCATGAGATGGATATAGTCCATTTCACAGAAAGAATGCGTCAGTTAATGCTTGAAGCATATCCACATACAAGATTGTATGTACATCGTTGTAAATGCGGTTATTCTCAATCTGAATTATCCGTTATAGCTGATGTGCCACTTAGGCAAATACAGCTGTTTGAGCAAAGGCAGAGGGATATAAACAAGACCTCTGCGATTACTTTGTTTAAATTAAGCAAGACGCTTTTTTGCAAAATGGAAGAATTGTTGGAACCAGAACTATGATTATTGGCGCTGTTAAACTACTCCGACTTATAGAAGAAGTCGGAGCTTCCTGATTAAACCACCACTGCATTGACTACGATGTAGCCATTCTTCCACGCCATCCATTCTTATCAGGCATAAGATAGAATATGTCATTAATAAGCTCTGAGAGAAACTCTTTTCTCAAGCAGGGAGACTGGGGCTTTTGGCATTCAAAAAAGCTCCGCCTAAGGTGCGCTTGAGAAAACACCTTGGCAGAGCTAATTCATAGTGCAGAAATCTTAGTTCACATAATCAGAAACATCATATTTTTTGGATAACTCCCCTCCGGCTTTATCGGTAGCGGCTTCTTGAAGTTTCACGCCCCATTTTTTATAGGTATTATAATCATTGAGCTTATTGTCTACACAAATTCCAGCCATCTTTTCAAGACCCTCCACGTAAATTTCAGAAACACTATCTACATCTCCGTCACTTGTCTCTATTCTTTCCTTATAAGCATTATAGATGGTCTCATATTTTGACTTTGATTTGGAGCTATTCTTCTTGTTTTTCCTTGAAGATTTCTTATCTTCCTCTTTCTCTTCCTTCCCGGGGCCATAATATTTGTTGGTGACTATTTCCTCCGGACTGACAATGTGATTATTACCTGAAGTCGATGTTAAATATGTAATACTTTCTTCCGCCTCTTCTTTTGACTTTGATGTTTTTGAAGGCACAATGCTTTCGATCCATACTCCGTCAGCTCCTACCATATAGCCATCCGGAGTTTTAGTATCATGAAGCATATAGCCATTGTTGTCGAAATAATAATATTTTCCGTTGATCTGTTCCCAATTGCCCTTGGTGTACGATCCATCCTGATGCTTATACCACCAGCCGATATTGTCTTTCTCCCATCCTGCAAATGATGTGATAGAAATAAACACTATTAAAATCATCTCCGGAATTATAAGCGGCTTAATCAATTTCATTACAGCCATATCATCCTCTCCTTATATCAATTATTATCGGCAGAGCAAATCACAGTATAAATGACCTGAAGGAGATCTCGGAAGATGAGGCAAAGGCAATAGCCGGCAGCGATTCTCACCTTCCTGCATGTTGTTAGTTATACGGATTTATCTGTATCTTTGCGAATTAAGCAGCTTAAAATTGTCCCATCAAAATCATATACGTTCATTTGCTTCCCTCGCATTGGTGCGAAATGAGTTAAAAATTTGTTTATCTCTCTAAATTGAATAATCTATTTTATGTCATAATTTTGACGAAGCATTTCTTTTTTATCTTCAAACAAAGCCTGTATCTGCTTTCGTTTCTGATCTATATCGATGGTACTGTCGTTTTGCTTTATTCCGATTGTTTTAGCATATTTATTGAGTGCATCAGAAATAATATCACAGCTGTCTATCAGTCTTTCTTCTGAATAAAATAATCCACTGATCAATTCTCTGTGTTTGGTGTTATAGTTTTCGTTATGAACGCCCTCAGTATAATTCATGAGCATCATTGTATGTAAACGAGTAATCTCCTCACGGTAAACCTGTATCGTTCTGTAAATAGCCGGTTCTTTCACTTCAAAGCCAAGAACGGTTATATCAATTATTTCCTGGATAGCTTCTCCAAACACTTGTGTTTGTACATTGAGATCATTTATTTCAATTAAATTGCTTTCAAATTCTTGCTTAACTTCATTCATTATAGAATAAATGATGGATCCGATCTTTCCCAAAGCCGTATTTGTATTTACGAGAAGTGTATGCTTGGCAGCGTCTTCATCCAAAAAATTACCGGAGTTTAAATCTGTCAGATAAAATGCTATCTGGTTAGTATACATTTCAGCTCTTTTACATAAGATGATTATGCTTTTTTCACTTTCCTCCAGATTATCTGCATGAATCATTGTATCATAAGCATCTCTGATAGTTTCTGCCAGAAGAATGATCACTTTTTCAGTGACATCCAAAGCATAAGTAGGTGTAGCCTTAAGAGAAGGTTCCAGCATAACCAGTGTATTGGCCTTTTCGTCTTCTTCCTCCTTGCTTAGTGGAATTGTTTTCTTTGCAAGATTCACTATGACGTTTGCGAAGGGAAGCCAGATCATAGAACCGATTAAATTTATCGTTGTATGCATCAAAGGTATACCTATGGCGCCGACGTTCTCTTCCATAAAAGCAAAGTGAAAAAACGTGTTGAGAATATAGAATACTACTAGTAACGGGATGGTTTTAAGCAGATTGTAGTATAAATTGATAAAAGCAGTTCGCTTGCCGTTGTTGCCCGCTCCCAGTGAAGAAATCATAGCTGTAACACATGTTCCGACATGAGCACCACAGATCAGCGGTAAGGCTGAACTGAAGGTAATGCCTACAGACAAAGCAAACGCCTGAACTATACCGATTGATGCATCTGAGCTCTGAATGATCATCGTGAAAACAAGAGCAAAGCAAAATCCCCATACCGGATCCGAAAATGTGACCAGCATACTTTTCAGTTCAGGAATATCTCTCAGTGGGGAAACTCCTGTACTCATGGTACTCATTCCAATCATCATAACTGAAAAACCAAGCAGTGCCATACTGGATATCTTCACTTTCTGACTTTTTGAAAACATGTACCCCATAACTCCGATCAGAGCAAGAAATGCAGAAAAGGAACTTGGCTTGATCAAAAACATAAATATGGACTGGCCATCTACCGCATTGAGAGAAAGCATCCAGGATGTAAAGGTTGTACCAAGATTTGCTCCAATCAGAATGCCTATAGCCTTTTCCAGTTCAATGATTCCTGCATTTACCAGACCTACAGTCAGTACACTGACGGCTGAGGATGACTGCACAATGGCTGTAATTCCCGCACCAAAAAGAAATGCTGTAAATTTGTTTTTGGAAATAAAGTCGGTCATTTTAACGAGAACACCACCGGTCATCTGAGTCAGGGAATCACTCATGGTGTCCATTCCAAAAAGAAACAGTGCTAATCCTGAAGTGGCGGCAATAATTATTTTAAATATCTCGATCAGTGTCATAGTCTCTCCTTTAAATGCTACTACAAAAATAATCGATACTACAAAAATAATCGACGAATACTATTTTAGTATAACTGTTGGCAGTTCAGTCATCATCAAAATACTCTTTTAAAATCAGAGGATAAGAAAAGACAACCATGTATATCTGCCATTTATGATGCAGAAATAACATAGTTGTCTTTTGATTGAATTCTATGATTGAATGTCAAAAGTCGATATCGGACCGCTTCGCGAAGGGCTGGTGCTATATGCCAGATTCCTACGGAATCTGCCACCAGTCATGTGGGGCGTGTCATGAAGTCTATCCTCCACTTTTGTGCAAGCACAAGTGGAGGAATACTTATGACACTTATATCATTCTATTAATCTCCGATCTTTTCAAGGGTGAACTCATTTTCGAAGTACTCATCCGTGCACTGAAGGGTCAGTACTCCATCCATCATTGACACCTTAAAAGTGCTGTCCCTGAGCTTCTTGTTTTCGAAGTCGATCTTCATTTCATCTTCTTCAAGGGTGTACTTGAAGCTGTATTTGTTATTCGGAAGGATAAGCGCTCCTGTACCGTCAGCCTTGAAGCTGTAGGTGGTGATATCATCGATAGTCCAGGTTCCGGCTATGTCTTCCATGGTGAGATATTCCTTTTCCTTCGGCTTCGCAGCATTGGCAGCCTGTGTCTCAGGAAGTGTCTCCACCGGCTTTGTCTCTTCAGGAAGACTCTCCTCGGGAAGTGTCTCCTCCGGTTCTGTTTCGCTTTCCTTTACTTCTCCCGCCTCAGTTGTCTCATCCTCGGTCTCTCCCTCGACAACTTCATCTTTATCGGATTTATCTTCCGGGTTCTCGGACTCATCAGATACCTTCCCTTCTTCTATGTTTGAACCGGCATCTGTATTATCCTTATCGGTATTTACATTTTCGGAATCTGAATCCTTCTTATCACCGGAAGTATCGTCATTTTCATTATCTGATTTATTGTTTCCGGATGAATCACCTGATGCGTTTTCATTGTTGCCTGATGCATCGCCTGACCCGCCGGCTGTGTTTCCACTGTCTGCTGTTTCCTGACTGTTTCCGGCACCATTTCCACTCGTATCACCTGAGCTGCCTGACCCGCCTTCAGTATTTCCGGAAGTGCTGTCACCATTACTTCCTGAGTTTCCTGTATTTCCTGAGCTGGAATCCTTGTTATCGTCTTTGGCATCACCGGACTGACCGCTACTAGCATCATTGTTGCCGCTTCCATTTCCTCCGGTATTTCCGGTATCAGCATTTTGTGCTCCTGTTCCGCCATTTGTATCTAACGAACCGCCTTTATCTCCTGAATCGGAAGTATTTCCTTCATTCACCACATCATTAGCCGGATTCTCAGTGGCTCCTACGTTCTTAACCATGGTGGTCATGAGGCATCCTGCCATGACAAGAATTCCTACTCCCTTCAAAATCTTTTTTTTCATATCAATCGACCTTTCTTTTAGAATCCAAAACTACGTTTATTATACTATTATTTATCAACTATAAGAACTCTCTCTGAAACTGTTTTCGTATTGAAAAAGCTTTCACCGGCATAAGAGAACATACTGAATATATTGAAAACCAGTAATACTGCTAATATGATTCTTTTAAATCTCAACATTTGCATCCTTCTCAATTGAACAAAATAAGCTACTTACAATGTAATGTACATTGTAAGTAGCCTATCATTATAGCTATTATTTACAAAGCTCGGCAACGATCATATTGATAACCTTGCCATCGGCTTTACCCTTGAGAGCCGGCATGATTTCCTTCATGATTGCTCCCTTGTTCTTGGTTTTAATTACTTCAGCAAACTTTTCATTGAGGAATGTTCTGATTTCCTCTTCTGACATCATTGCAGGAGCATACTCATTAATTACATCATACCTGAACTGATACTCCGACTTAAGCTCAGCTCTGTCATCCGGACAGGTATCGATCTGTTCCTTGACTGTCTTTAAGGACTTCAAAATCACCTGATCTACAAGCTCATCACCGATATTGTCTCTGCTGCCGGAATCTATAGCAACCTTCTTGACATCAGAGATAACAGATGAAATAGCATCCTTTCGTGCCTTATCTCTGGCCTTCATTGCTGCGATCATATCTTTCTGGAGATTTTCAAATTTACTCATAACTACGCCTTCTTTCTGTAATTCAATACAGAGTATATTGTAGCACTAATTGTTTGCCATAAGTTAACAAAATTAATTCTATTAAGAATTCATCCCGCATTTAAACTCATACCTTAAAAAAGGCCAAATTGAGCAAGAAAAACAAGAATTATAGCAAACACAGTTATAGTTAATATGATATGAATTACCTTTTTTGTGAGTTTATAAACCAGCACACAGCAGATGATCATGCATAACAGTGCAGCCGGATAACTTAATCCTGTAGTGACAGCAATAGATGTTGCAGTATCATCAACATTTGAAGCAAATATATTTACGATAGAATCCATAGGACATCTCCTGTTATTTTTTTATTATGTATTTTAACTGATAACAGAGAGTTGTAAACTATTATATTCAAAACTTTATTTCTTTAATTCCTCTAAAACACGCAGTTTTACATCATCCATATTCATTGTAGGTTCAAATCTGGCTACAACTTCACCTGAACGATTTATAAGAAACTTGGTAAAATTCCATTTGATGTATGCTTTATCTCCATAAGTTCTGTTATTCAAATCGGAAAACTTACTTAATGCCAGATTTTTAAGTCCCTTACCAAATCCCTCAAAAGGCTTCTCACCTGCAAGATATGCGAATAATGGGTCGGCATTATCTCCGTTAACATCTATTTTTGCAAACTGAGGGAAGTCTGTTCCGTATTTAAGTGTACAGAATTTGTGAATATCATCTTCACTGCCCGGAGCCTGATTTGCAAACTGGTTGCAAGGAAAATCAAGGATCTCGAAACCACTTTCTTTGAGCTCTGTATACATCTCTTCCAGTGGCTTGTAATGTGGTGTAAAACCACATCCTGTGGCTGTATTGACAATAAGAAGAACCTTTCCGCTATAGTCTCCTAAATTAACCATATTTCCATTTCTATCCTTGACAGAAAATCCATATATATTTGACATAATATAAATACCTCTTTCACTTAGATTTTGAACGATCTAATTGCATCATAGCATTTGCATTTTTCAATATATTTCTATATGGATCTTACTATCACAGTTCTATCCTGATCAGATTCTGATCCCCATCCCTGCGACAGCTTATGCTCTTTGCCATAATTTTAAGAAAAGAAATAAATATCTTAGAACATACCCTAGTAGAAACAGTATTTATACAAAATTCGAAAAATGTATGAATACCTAACATAATCTCAATTTTGTTGGTTTATTTTTTTAATCCGGCATATTAGTATTATTACTGTATGCAACGGCTGGTAAACAAATGGTCTTTTTATCGGAAGTCAGTTAAAAAATCAAACCAATACTCACATGAATGATCATATATCTGAACCGGAGGTAAAACATGCTATTATCTTTCATTTATTCTATCATAGTGATACTTATTCTGGGCTTTTTGTACAAAAAAGTCATTGATTGGGAATATCCTCTCAAAATATCAAAAGCACAGGCGATTATACCGGTAGTTCTGGGTATCTTATCCTTGCCGCTTTCTTTTGTGATTTTTTTGTTCATCGGCTATACAGCTCATAATGTATTTGGCTTTTCACTGGATGAAGGACCACTTCTTTTAGCCAGTTTCAACTCAGCTTTGTTTTCAGCTGCATTGAATGAAGAACTGGCAAAACTGATATTTATTCTGACTGGAATTATTATCTTCAGAAAAAATATAAAAAATGTATATGAATACATTATGATCGGGGGAGCGGTTGGTTTTGGTTTTACCATCGTAGAAGAATACATTTATGGTTCCGGAATCATTCCCCTTATACTGCGTACGTTGACCATAACCAGTCATATGATGATGGGATTTGCTATGGGAAGACATCTCGGACTGGCAAGGTATAACAAGGTTACGGGCAAGGGATCGGTATGGAAGGAATACCTTCTGGCCTTCCTTGTTCCTGTAGCCTTTCATACAATTTATGATACCTTAGCAGTAAATAAACTGTTGTCTTCTAAGGATGAAATTACGGCTACCATAGGCATTGCCATGTCTCTTACAGCATTAGTACTCACGTTTGCACTTCAAGTGTATGTATTTAAGAGACTGAAGAAGAATGCGGGAACATTGACTGCTCTTTCATTTATTCAAAAATCAAGCAGAACTACAGATTAGAAAAATATGAAGGTTCACATTTATGATATAATATTTATATCTATATAGACCGCACTCAATGCACTGTCTATATTCTGTGTAACTGTACAGCTGAACTTACATACAAAATGAACGGAAAGGAAAATCATGGATAATAATTACACCCCGAATAATCAGCCTTATTACAATAATGCACCTCAGCAGCCTTATTACAATCAGGAGCTTGAAAGACCTTGTAGTCTTGGCGATTGGATTTTAACTATTTTCATTACATTTATTCCGGTCGTAGGATTCATAATGCTGCTTGTCTGGGCTTTTGGTGGCGGAGCATCTAAGTCTAAATCTAACTGGGCCAGAGCTACACTTATCTGGATGATCATAGGTATAATTCTTACGATTTTACTCTCATCAGCAATAGGTGCTATGATTTTGAGTGTTATAGCGAACAACCGTTAATATACCGAGAAGCACAATCAGGGGCGCTGTCAGATGTACTGCTAAATGCTCTCTTGTGTAATTACCTTTTCAAAATATGAGTAAAATAAAAGACAGCCATGTCCGAATCAATCAGCCAAACACACCCCCGGCAATTATCATCTTGCCGGGGGGTAAATGCCTTACAGACTTAGGTATCTTTTACCTGTTATCAGCTTACAACTTCCATGTCATCAGACACAAATAATGTAACTTCTTTTAATTATACTTTTATTCACTTTACTTTAAATGAGATAATATCTGCTTCCAGCATTTCATTATTCAATTCATTGAGGACAGAATCATCTTTAACTTCTCCATTTTTATCCGAATCAACATCCCGGAGTTCTGAGCGGAGGTAATAGCTTACTTTTCCATCCGAATCAAACTTCTCTCCGGCCTCCAGATCAAGCGTGAGGACATCTTCCTTTAATGTGTATCTTTTTACATAATGGTGTCCGCTGGCATAGATGTAATCTCCTGATGCGGTGAGCGGATTAGCCGTGCCTCCGGATCTGACATAACCGCCATCTTTTATAGAATTATCTTTATCGATCCATAATACCTCCGCTATCGTAGCAGCTCTGGTACCTTCATCATCACCTTTAAATGTTTCCGGCGTCACAAGCAGCACTTCTGTATCACCAATCTTAATCTCAGCATATCCCATATCAGTTGCGAGCTTATCAATAACCTGATCAAAATTCTCACAATCATTTATATCGATAGTAATCGGATCCACATAAACCGTTTCTCCCTCAGGTATATTCGCCCCCGGCTGAGTAGACGGATCATAGATTGCTTCTGCAACTGCCTGAAGATCAAATCCTTCAAGATCTTTTGCGGTTGTACTGAGTGAATAGGACGCACCATATTCAATATCATACCATGTGCACACATCAGCAGATTCTGTATCTCCGATGTATCTCTGATATTTAGCAGACATGGTTCCGTCACCCCAATTTGCAAGTGTGATATCTTCAGTAGTACTCCAATCATAGTACATGCCGGAAATGTCTTCTGCATTATCACCTGTGACCTGCTCTCTTGCGGTAAAACTCATACCATCAAGATCAAATGTCATCTGTACCAAAGGTCCCGGTATAGCCGTATCATCCTTTCCTGTTTTACAGATACTCCACTTGACATTTTCTGCTCCATCAGGTGCTTTAAAAAGCTTTGAAACAGTCTCAGATGCCTCTTCGTATGTAACGTCCCGCCATGGGTTTGAGAGACCGACTGGAGTATCAGCTTCCGTTGTCTCAACAACTTCCTGATTTTTGGTAGTTTCCTCTGAAACAGCAGATTCTGCCTGTGTAGTTGCTTCAGGTATCGAAATATCATTATTAATTCCACATGCGGAAAGAGAAACAATCACAGCTGCTGCAATCAAGATCAAATTTTTCTTTTTCATAATATCCTCCTATTGTGTCAGACTCCATCCATTATCACCATGATAGATCATAAGCTTAGTCATTCCGCCGTCCACGCAAATGTTTTCTCCGGTGATAAAGCCTGCTTTTTACTTGAAGGTAAAATAATCGATATTCATAAGGTAGCTTGTACTGTCACTCTTAAACACGATATACAGATCATTTACTCCCGTTGGTTTTTTTGAAAGATCAAAAGTCACATCGTAAAAATCATCCCAAGCTTTTGTTTGTTCTTTTTTAGAAGATCTATAACTTCCTATCAAGGTGCCATCAGCATCTCCAAGGTGAAGTTCCATAACGTAATTTAGTTTATTGGGCTTTGAGGTATGCATGGTAAATTGATCAGCGCCATCTTTAAAATCCAAATCAGCGTAGCAGGCATAAGAATCGTTTTTTATATATCCAAGTGCCTTTGCATTTCCGTCGATGGCTTCTTTACAGTTACTACTTTTCTCTTTATCCAGATCCTCGCCCTCAATTGTAGAGAATGCAGATCTTATTTGGGATGAATTTTTCCTGTTGCCGATTTTTCCTTTACCGGCATCCTGACTGTCAAACCAGAAATAATCTATATCCAAAAGATAACCGGAGTTGTCACTCTTGAAAACCAAATAAAGATCATGTACACCTTCAGGAGATTCATATAGAGGAACTGCCACATCTATGAAATCATTCCATGATCCGGTCGTTTCGGTTTTAGGAGAATTATATTCTCCAATCAGGGTGCCCTTAGGGCTGTCAAGACGAATTTCCATAGTATAGGCTAAAACATTCGGCTTTGAGGTACTCATATAAAATGTGTTTACATTATCTCCAAAATTTATGCCTGCGTAGCCGCCATAATCTCCGTTCTGGATATAACCAAGATTTCCTCCTTCTCCTTCGGAAGCAGCTATTACACCTTTGCTTAAATTCTCATCAAAATGCTCACCCTGAATACAGTCGCCGGTTTTTACGCTTGTTTCTTCTGTTATATCTATACTGCCTGGTCTTTTGGTATTATCTTTTTTATCTGATGTATTTTTAGTACCAGATGTTTTAAAGCCTGACAAAAAATCAAACTCATTTGTTTTTTTTGCAAATACTTCACTTTCCGAGCCTGGCATCACCGTACATACCATAGCTGTGCAAAGGAAAGCTGCAAGCAGCTTTTTTGTTATTTTCATTCTTCTTTCCCCTTTTAATGCATTGTTTACAATTGTTTCCCAACCCTATCAGGGGTTCTTTTAACAAAGCCGGAGGTTAAACGCCTCCGGCTTTGTTATTTATAAACTTACTGTTCTTTTTTGCTTTCATGTATCTCAGATTTTAAATAACGTAGCCACAGCCATTTCAGTTTTTCTTTGGTTTTGGTGTTTTTTCTGTTTTGGAATATAGAAACATGTCCAGAGCTTTTCCTTTTCTGTATGAAGAATCTATCATATATCGTGAAGCTGCCTTGTTCTGATGAACATTACTCATTGCAGACTTCAGAATGGATACATAAACAAATCCTATTATGACAGATACCACAAATGCAATGAGAGCACCTTTGGCCGTGATTCCCGATGCCCCAAGGAAAAGCATTCCCAGCATGATAATAACAAACGGGATTAAAGTTCCGAGACAAAGGTACTTACTGTAAAGTCCCTTATCAATAGGTAATTCTCCTACCATTTTTCCGCTCTGGCCGTTGATGCCGAAGGTGTAGGAATTACCTTCAAATTTGGTTGTCATCATCCATACAGGGAACATGGCATATTCAGCTTTGGCCTCTGACAAGTTGATGATCTCGTTCTTTTCCGTCACTGAATCATATCCGCTGATCTGGGACCGCATCTTTTCTCTGAAGGTATTCATGACACGTTCATTTGCTCTGGGCTGTGCATCCTTTTCCTCTACGTCATACCTGTCTGCAAGATATCCACTGAAATATGCGGCATCATACTTCACAGCCTTAGACATATCATAAGGCTCCAGTGACTCCATGACTGTATCATCCATCTTTGTAGAAGCATCCACCGGAATCTTTTCGAAATTCATTTCTCCGCTTCTCTTCACGCGATAAAAGTCATTTTTTTCATACATAAAATTTGCATCTTCTCTTCTGCTTTTCTTAACAGCTTCATAAGTCACAGACCCATCAGCCTTGCAGCTGTAAAGCCAGAACGGAACATACAGTCCTGTAATGGAATCAATTCGGTTATTGGCTGTAAATGACTTGGGAAGAAGCTTTTTACCTTTAACAAACTCCTTTAACTTTGCTTTTGCGCTTTCCTTATCCACTTTAAAAGGCAGAACATAGTCAGGTTCATATAATCCTGCAAAAGACTCAGGAATTATCGCCTGATTACCACAATACGGGCATTCAGTGGCTGCGGTTTTCTCATCGGCAACCATCTCTGCAGTACAGGAAGGACACCGATAACCCTGTACTTTACCATCCTCATCAGTGATCAGAAGCTTCTCTTTTGTTGTCCATACCATGCTGGAGGATGCCGCATCCTCCGCCTCGGCTTCCTGAGCTGCTTTAGCCTGTTCCACCGTAAAACTGACTCCACAGAACTCACATGTCATCTGTTCCGTAGACCCATTGTAAGTAAGTTTCGCTCCGCAACACGGACACTTAAAATTTAATACATCTGCCATAATCCCCTCCCTGTAGACAGTACATAGGTTTGAAATACCAGAATATAATGATGATCCGGCGCCGCCCGACAGCACATTGCACACGAATTTGTGCGGTGACGCTATAGGTTGAGCGGCAAATACTTTTGGCACTCACGTCACTTTATTTAAAGTTCCTTATGCTTCCTCTTATTATCATACAGCATCTTATCCGCATCTTCCATATAAGACGGGAGCTTCTTCATGGTTTCTGAATCAACAGGAAATTTCCTATAACCGATGGAAATTTTCAGTTTGTACGGTTTCCCGCTTGTTAGATTAAAATCATCCATCATCTTCTCCACACTTGAAATCAACTCATCAGGCTCGAAGAATTCAGTCCCATCAGGAATACAGCAGCCTAAGAATTCATCTCCGCCCAGTCTGCCCACAAAACCCTTTTCAAAAGCTTTATTCAGCATATCAGCTGTGCTTTTTATGATGAAATCTCCTTCATCATGTCCGTAAGTATCATTTATCTGCTTTAACCCATCCAAATCCATATAAAAAATAGCAGCACTTCGTTCTGTTTCACTTCCGTTCAGTACACCGTTTATGTGCTGTTCAATATTGTTCAAAAACCCTCTCCGGTTAAATATACCGGTGAGTTCATCACATTCTGATTCTCTGGACAATCTGAGATTATTCCGGTCGAGTACCGCAATAAGTTCCTGCTCATTGCGAATCAGCTCGAGATGCTGCATTCCCACAGATATCTGATGATAGACCTTGACAATTTCCGAAGACTCCATCATGTTCGGTCCGATAACAAGAACGCCTATTATATCACGCCCGGTAAGCAGCGCGCCAACCGTGTAATTAGGTTCATCCATCAGAATAGTCTGCTGAGACGATTCATGTGCCAAAAAGGTTTTTACCGTCTCAAAAAGCTTATACGGCTTCGGTTTCTGATATACTGTCACTTTTCCATCTGATATTGACGCCTTAAGGAGCAGTGTATCTTCTAAATGAAGTGAAGAATGATTGATATACTCGATTGGCTGAAGAAAACTCAGAATTGCAGCATCCTTCACTCCCAGACGAAGGAGATCCTCAAGCATAGCCTTAACAGCATTATCCGGATCCATAGAATACATCAGGGCATCCATTGTGATTCTTGTAATATAATACTGACGTTTCTGTCTGTTCCAGTTATTCAGTCTGTACTGTTCCTCAATATTTTTTCCTATGATTCTTTGGAAATAAGCCTGTTCCCCGTATAGCCAGATTTTTTTATCTCCCTCCGAACGTGATGCCGCAATCTCGTAACAATCCATCACTATATCACAGAATCTTATAAGAGAAAAAAACTTGATGTAATCATATCGGAAGATATCTATAAGATCCTCCTGATCAACAATGTGCCTGTGTCCCTGGTTTTTATCGTCATAATAAGTATCAAATGCCTTATCTACAAACCTTTGAAACCTTGGAAGACACTCTTTCTTTACCTGCATGGGAGCAGTAACTGACACATCTTCCATCATTTGTTTTGCTAACTCTTCATAATTAAAAGGTCTCTGTGACAATAAACCGATAATTTTAGACTCCTTTTTAGTGCTTGTTTCGCCACAGGAGATTCTGTGAATAAACTCGCTTTCAAAAGTAAATATCTCCTGAGGTTTCCCTTCACAGAGACGAACCGCTTCATATCCTGCTGCATATGCCATATCATAAACAGACAGACGCACTGTCGAAAGAGGCGGAGTCATCATAGAAGCTCCATCGATATCATCAAAACCTGTCACGGCTATATCTTTTCCCGGAGTAAGTCCATGATGTTTCATAACCCTGTAGACGGTTTCCGCAATATGGTCGGACGCGCATGCTATAGCTTCTGCATCGGGATTACGGGATAACATCTCCTCAACAACATCATCACATTCTCCGGAAAAATTACCTCTTGCGAACATCCTGTCTTCTACCTTTATGCCATGCTTCTCCATCTCATCAAAATATACAGATTCTCTTTCTCTGGCACCGAAGCTGGTTGAAGGTCCGCTTATGAAGCATATCTTTCTGTAACCATGTTTCTCCAGAAGATGCTTCATCAGCTGACGCATTCCGGGTTTATTATCCTTTTTTATACACCTGAATCCCTCATAATATTCTTCTATCAGAATTGTTTTTTTCGGGTCCAGAAGTTCAATATAATGTCTCATGAAATATTGAGAAGATTTACTGTTATAAGCATTGGCTACGCCGATCGGAAGTATGTAAGCATCAAAATCCATATGGACTGCCAGCTGAAATGCAACCTGAAAATAATTGTGTGACCAATCCAGAAAATCATTGGACGGGAGCAGATCCATGATGTTTATAAGATTGTGTCCTTGCTCCTCAACCGCTTTTTTGACACCATTCTGGATTCCGATAGGGTATCCCACACTCTTGTGTGCGACAAGATAAGCAATGTTAAATCTTTTGTTCATTTCTTTATGTTCCTATCAACCATAAACCTTTTTCAAATGTATCTTTCATGTCACAAGAGATTTTCTTTCTGTTTTTTTAAATCATGCTTATTTTCATACATTCTCTTATCAGCGATCTCAAAAACTTCTGACACTGACTCTTCATTGGAGAACCTGGCCATTCCACAGGCGATAACTATACCGCCTTTAGAAAGTGCTTCTTCGTTGTTGCGGGAAATGATTCCTATCAGCTCATCACTCCGGTTATAGTCTTCATCCTGAGAGATAACGACAAACTCGTCACCTCCTATTCTGTAAACAGGACTTCTTTTGAAGGTCTTGCAGATTATCTGACAGGCGGCACAGATACATCTGTCTCCGGCTTCATGTCCCTGAGTATCATTTATGAATTTAAGATCATTGACATCAAAAACAATGATTGCAAACTCCGGCTGACGATGCTCCTTTATTCTCATATTCATCAGATCTTCTCTTACCTTATAGGCATTTCTGTTTTTAATGCCGGTCAAAGCGTCGATCTCTGCCATATTCTGAACAAGATCCAGCTTTTCGATGTACTCACGCTTTATACGCATGGCATCAGTCACATCCTGACATAGTCCAAGGAGACATTCTCTTCCGGTATCGTCCGTAAATTTAAGTTTTGTAGTCTGAAACTGACGTGGGTTTCCGGCAGCATCAGGTACATCTTCATAGAAGATGTACGGCGTATTCATGGCAAGTGCTTTCTTATCGTCTTCAACAAAGTGTTTTGCTGTTTTCAGATCAAATATTTCAAAATCTGTCAGTCCCACCACATCATCAGGTGTATCCTTGTGGGCATATTCGGCAAAGGCCTGATTGCATGCCAGATATTTTCTGGTATCCACATCCTTTGAAAATGTCATGGCAGGCATATTGGTCAAAAGATCAGATACGGATTTTTTTAGTTCTGCTATCTTTCTGCTTACGTCAGCTTCTTTTCTGAGACGTTCATTCTCCTTCTTTAGCTTTTCATATTCGTCAGATATTTTATTCAGCTCTCTGTTCTGTTCTTCATCTGAGAATCCTCTGATCCTGTCAGCAGATGAAAGTACAGCTCTCATATTTTCTCTTGCACTTATTCCTTCACCGGAATAAACACCTAGATCCCTGTACCATACGAAGGCAAGACGTGTACCGTCCTGCTTGTAGATATGATTTCCATATGAATGAATAATCCGGTATTCATCATTCTTTCCGGTTCTGTAAATAACATCATAGCTTCCGCCTTCTGTAGCGAATCTGTAAGCAGCTTCACCTACAACCTTAATATCATCAGGATGAGTATAACGGTACATATCGTTATCCATCAGGTCATAGATTTCCTCTTTAGTCATGCCCGAAAAGCCAAACAGCTCGAGAAAACCGTTTGACAGAAGCAGGGTAACTACCTTTTTATTTATAAACTGATATATAGCAAATGGAATGGTACTTTGTTCCATAAACCTTATTTCTTCATCACTGTATCTATACTTTTCCAAGCGGAAACCTCCTGTTCCTAGCTGATCAAAGCCTTTAACTTTGATCTGTTCCCGTTGCCTTAGCACCAATATGCATATAGCATAACATCGACAAAAATCATGTTATATATAACGATGTGAGTGTCAAAAGTCGTTATAGGCTTATGACACTCACATCATACGCCAAAAAGTACACTAACAAAAAACAGACTCTCCTTTTCGGAAAGTCTGTTTTTCTGATGAAATCAATTCCTGAAACAGCACTTTAGGGATAGCAGAATTAATGATGCAAATCTGTTTTCCTTAGATCTTCAGTGATCCGCTGCAGATAAGCTTTCCTGACTTTCTGTCAAAGAGCAGGATATCTTTTCCGGTAATGTTGATCTTTTCTTCCTGACCTATCTGATAGATCACACCGCCGAAGATAACACCGGTAAGGAGGTAGTCCCCGACTCTTAGCTTGAGAGTGGATTCCATACCTGTAGGCATGGCACCGTAAATAGTAGTGTCAATGCTTCCCTGATCCTCTATGTCGATGGCCTCAGGTCTTATACCGATAACATAATCCTCATCAGTGATGACAGGCTCATCCAGCAGGCTGTCGTCCTCTTCATTGACCTTCTGGATATGGTACTTGAAGACTTCATCCTTGTTGGTCTTTTCCACAGCACCCTTCCGGCTTAATCTCTGGCGCTCAAACTCAAGCTTTTTCTGTTCTTCATCGTCACGTTTTTTACGCCATTCAACGATATCCATCTTGTCATTGGGAATAAAGCTTCCCTTTATGCCGTCAAGTATGGTCACAGAAAAGCTTCCGTCACTCTGCTGAGTTCCCTTGGCATCAATGAAATTCATGGAAGGATTTCCGACGAAATCAGCTACGAAGAGATTGGACGGTCTGTTATAAACTTCAAGGGGAGCTGCATACTGCTGAAGTACACCATTGTTAACAAGACATATCTTTGTTGCCAGAGTCATGGCCTCCATCTGGTCATGGGTTACATATACAAAGGTACTGCCGGTCTCTACATGAAGTCTCTGAAGCTCATATCTCATTTCAAGTCGAAGTTTTGCATCAAGGTTTGACAAAGGCTCATCCATGAAGAGAACCTGGGGCTGAGGCGCAAGGGTTCTTGCGATGGCTACTCTCTGCTGCTGACCACCGGAAAGCTCTGCCGGATATCTGTCCATGAACATGCCTATCTTAACGATCCTTGAACAAGCTCTGACTCTTGAGTCTATCTCTTCCTTTGTAAGCTTTCTCTTCTCCGTAAGAACCTTGCCGTCCCTGGTCACCTCGCACTTTTCGTTAAGGGCCTTACCTTCATTTGCATATTTATTCTTTATGGTTTCCAGCTTTTTCTCGTATTCGGCCAGCTTACTCCTGGCAGAAACATTGGGATCAGCCGCCTCATGGATCTTCATCTCAAAAAGTTCTTTTGCTGAAAAGATGGATAATCCGAAATTATCGATGAGCTTGATACAGGCCTTTTTCTCGTCAAGCTTACGATTCTTATCGAAACACTCCTCAACTACTTCTTTTATCTTGTTTCCGTTCTGAAGAGCTCTTATGATATCTGCAGTCTGCTTTGCTTCCACATCAAAAACCGGAAGCTCTTCGTTGATGTTTTTAAGTCCGAAGGAAATATTCTCATAAACAGTCATGTTGGGCCAGAGTGCATAGTTCTGGAAGAGGAATCCTACCTTACGCTTATTTGGCGGAACATTGATTCCGGCATTTGAATCAAATACAACTGTGTCTCCGATTTTAATTCTTCCTTCAGTAGGTGTCTCAAGACCTGCGATCATTCTGAGGATCGTAGTTTTACCACATCCTGAAGGTCCAAGTAAAGTTATGAAGGAATTGTTCGGAATATTGAGACTTACATTATCTACACCGAAAAACTTTCCCCATCTTTTTGTGACATTTTCCAAAATAATCTCAGGCATGATTATTTACCTCCAATTCCACTGTCCAGGCTCGCTCCTGTCAGCTTATTTACAAGTGTATTAAATATTAAGATAGTGACGATCAAAATCAGGTTGATGGCACTTGAGAATGCATAAAGTCCCATTTCGTCGAAGTAATCAAGGGTCGTTGAAAGGATAAAGCCCTGAGTACAAAGAAGAAGGAACAGTGAGAGCTCACGAAGACAGGTCATGAAGGGAAGAAGGTATCCGCTGATTATGGATGACTTCTGGATAGGAATGATGATCCTGAGCATTCTCTTGATCCATGGAGTATTCTGAATGATCGCTGCCTCTTCCAGCTCGTTACTGATCTGAAGCATGGAGTTCAGTGAACTTCTGGATGCAAAGGGGATATACTTTACGACACCCGCAATGATCAAAAGTGTGTAAGTATTGAACAGGTTGATGTGCTCGTTTGAGAACAGAATGAAGAATGCTGCGCCAACTGCAATTGACGGCATAAGATATGGCAGGAATGCTACATTGTTCACATAGTTAGCCCACTTGTTTCTTCTGTTCTTCGCTACCGCATATCCGATAAGTGTTCCTATGGTTCCTGCGATAAGTGCGCATACAACCGCAAGGAAAAGTGTTCCGAAAAAGGCATGCCAGATGGTGTTGTTGTAAAGAATTCCGGACTGTCCGTACATACCGTTCTCGGTAATGTTTTCATTGGTCACCCACCATTTTGTTGTGAGATGAGCAAAGTTTCCAGTGTAAAGGAAGCTGTAGTCTCCTGGGTTCGGAAGGAATGTTTCCAGAGCGAACAGCAAAATAGGCCAGATACTTGTAAAAAAAGTAATGATGATAAAGATGATTCCTACTATATACTTTCCGGCATTTCCTATGGAAAGCTTTGTGAGCTGTCCTGACTTACCCGTTACAGTGGTGTAGTTCTTTCTGCTCTTAAGACTCATCTGGTTCATGCCGAGAATCAGCACACCGAATACCATCATGATGATGGCAAGGATACTGGCTTCTCCTGTGTAGGTACTGTTCATGGAGATGTACTTTGTGGAAAGAGTCGTAAGATTCAGATAGTGCGGAACCGGGTAACTTCCCATGGCGCTTCCGAATACCAGAAGTATGGTTGAAAGGATCGCCGGCTTGATCATAGGAAGTGTGACCTTAAACATTATCTTCCACTTCGGTGTATCGAGTATAGTTGCCGCCTCCTCAAGGTTCGCATCCATGTTCTTGAAGATACCGCCTATGAGAATGTAAGCAAAGGGTGCATAGTGCAGTCCCAGTACCATGGCACTTGGAAATGCTCCCTGACACCACCAGCTCGGAAAATAGATATTGAATATAGCTGCAAGAAGTCCGTCTGCCGTTCCTGTTACCTTATTGCTGTAGAACATGTGCTGCCATACAACGGCCAGTGTCCACTGTGGCATGATATACGGGAAAATGAAGATGGAGCTTAGATATTTCTTGAATTTCATGTTCGTTCTGGTTACCAGGAACGCGAACAAACCGCCAAATAAGATGGAAATCACACAAGTGAGAACCGACAGGATGATTGTGTTCAAGAGAGGTGTCCAGAGATTTGCCTTTGCAAGTCTGCTGGTAAATAAGTCTGTGTAATTTACGATCGTATATCCGTCTACCCTGCCGGTCAGATGCTGGTCGATGGTACCCGGATGTATCTGGAATGTATCTTTTACTATCGCCACAATGGGGGCAACAGTACTGAATGTCAAAACTATGCCAAATAAGAGCAATATTATGTTCTGGGGCTGCGAAAACCAGGTTTTCAGCTTGTTCCTGAATATTGCACCGTTATCCGGTTGAATGCTTCTTTCCATTACCTACCTCACTATACAGCCATTCAGCCAGCCACTAGATATAAGTGCCGATGTCACCGATATATAAATGTGTTGCACTGATGGTCTGTCAAAAAATTTGAATCCTATTCATAATTTGATATAAGTGTCATAAGTCTTCCTCCACTTGTGCTTGCACAAAAGTGGAGGATAGACTTCATGACACGCCCCACATGGAGCACGAAAGGACGATTTATCGGCCTGAGAGTGCGGAATGTGGGAGGAACGCGAGAGCGCATAGCGCGAAGCGGTCCGATATCGACTTTTGATACTTACATCATAATTTGTTTTTTCAAAGCAAAGGATGCCGCTTAAAAGAATCGATATTTCTCTATCAAGCGACATCCTTAGGTTTTACTTTCCGTCATTGCCTGATGGAAACGATCCCTTCAGGCTGTTTTCCCAATTACCAAATCTCTGAGTGTTTTACTGATCTCAGATTTATGCGCCCGGTGTGTACTTGTCCAGAACGTCGATCCAGCTTCCTACTGAGAATGATACCTCTGCACAGTATGCAGGATCCTCAAGAACCAGCTCGCCCTGTCCTTCACCTGTCCACCAGTCATAACCACGGTCGTTCTTTGCAGGGAACTCATCTCCGCCGCCTGTTGAGTGGTGATACTTCTCTTCTACTGCTTCGGCAACCTTAGGATTTGCGGAATATCCGCCCATATCCTTGCCCCATGCATCGAAGCCTTCCTCTGTACATGTCATGTAAGCGATAAAAGCACATGCTGTCCATGGAAGCGGGCTGTTCTTTGTAAGGAAGAGGTAATGACAGTATCCGTATCCACCGATACCTGTATATCCATCCTCGTAAGCAGCAACCTTGATGTTGTTTACAGATACTGTAGCTGACTCTTCAACTGAACGAAGCTTTGAATAAACAAGAAGTCCTGACTGATCCTTAGCTGATGCATCTACAAGTGTGTTGCAGATAGGACCGTCATCTGTCTGCTCGTTGTAATTGTTGACCCAGAGCTTGATCCATGCAAGTGCATAAGCTCCATTTGATCCAAGTCCTAAATCTGCTGCATCAGACTGCATAGACTGGATCACAGGCTCGAAATATGCCTTCTTTGTATCATCAAGCTTGTCGTAAGCATCCTTAAGCCATGTAGCGTACTTGTCAGATGTGAGCATCATGAGGAAGTTCTTTCCTACGATCTCGGAATCAACGCCCATGAACAGGGGATGTGAGCCCTCATATACGAAATCCCAGCAGTTTGTGAATGTTGCACTGCCTGTTGAATTATACATGAATACCTTGTTAAGTGTCTGAAGAGGAAGGAATCCCTTGTACTCCACAGGTGTTGTGCCGTTAGCTTCTGCCCACTCCTTGGGAACAAACTTCTTAAGAATGTTTGTCTCTACCATCTTTGACTGGATCTGGTTTCCATCCTGAATGAGAGTCATGGCAAATGTTCCCTCACTCTTAAGGGAATCGGATGTGAGCTGCTCAAAGATCTTGTTGTTCTTTGGCTGCTGCCACTCGAATTCCATATTGTAGGATGGATCGATGGTCTTCAGATATTCAATAAATACAGGAAGTGCTGATTTTCCTCGGCTTGAGTTACCTACGCCGTAAAATGTCTTGCCGTTTGACTCTTCGATAGCCTTCTTTGCCAGCTCTTCAAGTGACATGGTCTGAGCTTCAGCTATGATGGCGTCGATACCTGTAAGCTCCTCAGCCTTTGCTTCCTTGGGACTGTCCTGCAAGGCTGCTGTTTCAGCTGCTGATTTTGTTTCTGCAGCAGCGCTTGTTGCAGCTGTGTTTGAACCGCCGCAGCCGGCCAATGAAGCGACCACCATAGAAACAGTTAAAATTGTTGATAAAACTCTTCTCACGTTTACCCTCCTTTGATTTACATCTCGTAAACTGATTTATGATGTGTGTTAATGTCTATATCCTGACAATTTGTGCTTTTTTCGCCCAATCACATCATTTATTGCTTATGTATATATTTTAGTTGTGCAATATGCTGTTTGAAATGGGGCTATTCTGATATTTGTTGTAAAAAAGCGACATCATTTTCACAAAGAAAACGATGTCGCCTGATCAATATGATATATAGAACGTGAATGTCAAAAGTCGATATCTGATAGTTCCACTCTTTTTACTGTATCCTCCGTATCATACTCTGCGTCATCCGTCATAAATCGATATCAAATCGTTTCTGGCTTTTCGCTATCAGCAAAATACTGCGTTATCTCTACCGACCGGACCTGCCTGTCATTTCTTCAGACCGTATGCCTGATAGTCCGACGGTGATGTCCCCACCAGCTTTTTGAAGGTATTGGAGAAGTAAGCTATATCCTGATAACCTACCATTTCCGCCACTTCATAGACTTTTACCTTTACATCCTTAAGCTCATCCATGGCTTTTTTGATACGGTACTTCACCAGATAGTTGTTTATGCTGTTGTTTGTCTCTCCCTTAAAGAGTCTGCTTATATGCCCCTCGCTCACTCCTATGGATTCGGCAAGGGCTGTCAGAGAGAAGTCCATATCCATATAATGCTTCTCTATATACTCTATGGCCCCTTGCACATATCTGTTGGAGACCTCTGATTTCTTCTTGAGACCTAACAGCTTTTCTTCCTCCGGCTCTTCCTGCGTTCCCTTTTCCTCAAGCGGATTCAGATGTATGAGTCTCTGTATGGAAGCCTCCAGTTCGCCGTCTTCAAAAGGCTTCAGAAGATAATCCGAAACTCCTATGCGAAGTGCCTGTCTCGCATACTCGAAATCACTGTAGGCGGTCAGAAGAATAAGCTTTATATCGGGAAACAGCTCCATAAGATGCTGTGAAAGCTCAAGTCCGTCCATTTCCGGCATACGTATGTCGGAAACCACAAGATCGGGATGAACTTCCTTTGCCTTTTCCAGAGCTTCTACGCCGTTTGTGGCCTCAGCCACCACCTCACAGCCTATAAGCTCCCAGTCCGTTTCCTGTATGATGCCTCTTCTGACAAACCTTTCGTCATCAACTATCATTACTTTTATCATCTGAATCTCCATTCTGCAGCCTGCGGATTAAGGCACAAATAGTTATGAAAAGTGTTTTTTACACTACCATCTCCTCTGTTGCCGGTGATTTCATCTTACTGTCGCAGGTGATTTTGTCTTTTTCTCCGGTTTAAATATCCCGGTCTTTCATCAGATTCCGGGCTCAGGCTCCTCAAAAGAAAGTGGCAGCTTGACAGTAATAAGTGTGCCTCTTTCACTTAGCCTTGACGCATGGATTCCGTAATCCTTACCGTAATACATGCGGATGATGGTATTGACATTGTTCATTCCCAGATGTCCTTTCAATGTCTCCACATCATCATTTTCGAGAGCCCTTATATACTCATCGGTGATACCCTTTCCGTTATCCTGAATCTCTATATAGAGATCCTCTTTTTCATAGGCTCTTACTTCTATATGTCCGTTTTTCTGTCCATCGAGTCCGTGTATGATAGAGTTTTCTATAAGTGGCTGTAGTATAAGCTTCGGTACTATGGCATCCAACAGCTTCTCCTCCACCTTTATCTCTATGTCAAAACAGTCGTCAAATCTTATCCTCTGGATATCACAGTAGTTCCTGATCATCTGAATCTCCTGGGATAGCCTGCAGAACTGTTTCTCGGAAATACTGCTTCTGAGTATTCCCGCAAGTGAAGCTGATAATACCGCTATCTCAGGAACCTGGTTGGCTTTGCCTACCCACTTGATGGTGTCCAGGGTATTGTACAGAAAATGAGGATTAAGCTGAGCCTGCATCATGGCGATACGTGTCTCATTGACTTTTCTTTCAGCCTTGACCTGTTCTTCCATGGTCTGTTTGAGCTGACCGGTCATCTTGTTGAAACCGACAGCAAGCTGCTCGAATTCGTCCTCACGGTTTAACTCTATCTTCGTATCAAAATCACCTTTTCGGAACCGCTTCATTGCCTGATACAGCTCGTTGATGGGCTTTGAAAATGCAATACTGAAACGGGACGCCACCAGAAGACAGACCAGGACACTGAGCAGTGCCAGAAGCATTATCACACGGTATCCTGCGTTTATGGCACTCTGCTCCAGTACAGGCGGAGTTATGTAAATGCTCAGGATATCAGTATCGGGAAGCTCCGACATGTATATGTTATCCGTAAGATCATAATTGTAGTTCCTGCCTGTAAGGAGATTTTCCCTTATGGATGAAAGGACCTTGCCGTCAACTGCAGTGCCCAGCAGGCAGAAGGGTCTCAGATATCTGTTCACAAGTATGAAACCGTCCCTTGCGTTGATACCGTCTTTTATCTGATTCTCTATTGCGGTCTGACCTATTCTGACAACTACAAAGCCGGGTTCCGATGCGGAAACTATCTCACGAACCATCAGCAGTTCCGAGCCTGAAATGCTGGCATGGCCGGGGTTCAGGGAATAAACTGTGGTTCCGGGATTGCCGGAAGCCTCCCTAAGAGCCGAATAGTAATCGGGTAAAGTGTCAGAGCTGTCGCCGCTTCCGGTACTGTATCTGCAGCTGCTTCCTCTGTATAGTTCTATGACTGAAAAGCTTCTGATTTCGTTGGTGATTTCATACAGATCGGCATAGACATTGAAAGAATTACGTCTTCCTGTAGTCAGAGCCTCTTTTATGGTTTCGCTTTCATGTATCTTATCTATAGCGGCGTCTGCAAGACCGATCATATCCGATATATGTCCGGTCACATATTTCTGCTGTTCCAGATCCCTGTTCTCATAGTCCAGAACCACCCTCGCCTGGAAGGTCTGGACCGTCACCATACCTCCGATTATGACCAGGAAAAAGGATACTGAAAGGAATACCGCAAATATCTGTCGTTTGAAGGATTGTCTGATAAATCCCATAATATTAATTGCCTTCCTGAACAGTACATCACTGATCGTTACTTAATGCACTGACAATTAGTGATTTATAGTCGTTTTATAGTTGATTTATAGTCGATATATAATTTAATTCTTATAGTGGCATGATAAGCGGTCAAAAAGTCACTGCATCATTACCGTTTTGTGATTTCATGCCAGATTCCCATGGCTTCCTTTTCTTTCGCTGCAGATTTTCGGATATCAAAATCCATGAGATCGATTCTCCCGTATTCTTTCATCAGATCAATATCAGTTCGTACAGGGCGTCTGTGAAATTCTTCCATGGCAAATTTCTGTGTATCCCTGCTCACGATGAAGTCTATAAATTTTCCCGCATTGTAGCTGTGGGGAGCGTTCTTTACTATAGCACAGGCATCGGGAATGGCACAGGTCCCGTCGGAAGGATAGATCATGGCTATATCATGACCGCTTTCGATATACTTTTTTGCCGTTTCTTCAAGAGTTATACCCACGAGGAATTTTCCTGATTCCACAGAAGGGAGGATGTCTCCCGATGATTGGAGAATGCTTCCGTTCAGCTGCTCATAGAACCTTGGTATGAGACTCTCCGGTTCTTCCGAAAAAAGCTGTTCCATGGTGGATATGATGGTATAACTGGTTCCCGATACTTCCATATCCGCAAATGCTATGAGGCCTTTCCACTTGTTCAGGAAAAGATCGTGCCAGCTTTTCGGGGCGTCTGTCACAGAAACCAGCTTTGGATTGTAAACAAACACTATGGGAAGCTCTGTGAAGGGAGTCCAGAGATTTTCTTTTGAAAGATATGCCTGATTCAGTTCTTTGTTTTCGGAGGAACTGTAGGGTACGAAAAGCTCCTTTCTTGCTTCATAGCTTTCAGCACCGCCTCCGAACATGATGTCATATTCTCCGTTTTCAAGTTCTGATTCGATCCTATCCATCATTTCGGCGGTTCCGCCTGTTCTGATCTCTACCCATATCCCGGTTCTCACCTCAAATTCCCTGATAATGGGAAGATACACCTCTTCCTTGTGTGAAGTGCAGATAACAAGCTGCTTTTCCTCAGGCACGCTGTACTTTTTTGAAAGCTGCTGTATTTCAGATTCTCTTACATCTTTTCCGCAGCCTGATAAAATGCACATAAACAAGAGTCCGGCAAGGAGAAATGAAGCTATCCTTTTGGAGAAATTCTTTCCTATAGTTATCCCGGCTTTCAAATGTGTCATATTTCTCTCCTGAATGATAAATATCGTAAACATTATGCTTCAAAAAAACAAAGATGTAAACATTGGCAGTTTTTCTGTATACATGTAAAATGCATCAAAAAAAGTGCAGCTGTCAGAAATATCTCTCTGACAACTACACTCATAAGTAAAAAAGGTCAGACACTATATCTGACCCCGAACAGATCCGGAAAAAAAATGAATCATTAATTACCTGATCATTACACTTAAATCTTTTTTTACTCCGAAACAGCCTCTCTTTTTGCTCCGCTACGGAACTTAATGAGATGCGCCTTTCCGAGAGCAACCATTATGACCGGAATCAGCACCAGCTGTAAAACCACACCCGGAATGGTATTTAAGAAATATCCGGTGATAAATGCAGCAAGTGAATACTGACCACCCAATAATACAGCCTGTACTATACCTCCAACGATTCGTCCGATGATCATGGCCGGTATCAGTGCCTTATAGACAGCAATGATGCATTTATACTTTGACCGGCTGTAAAGATAACCTGTGACCAGACCATAAGTAAGGAGCTCAAAAGCCATGGCGATGGCTCCGGGAAAAAGCTTAGGCATCCCGAAAGTAACAGATCTTAAAAGCGGAACTGTAAATCCGACTATGGAACCATAAACAGGACCGCATATAAGTCCGCACAAAAGCACAGGCAGATGCATAGGTGAAAGCAGCTGGCCTAAAGACTTAAGCTGCATAGTGGCAAAGGGCAGCACCAAACCCAAGGCAATAAACATGGCCGACAGAACAATTTTCTGAACATCAATCTTTTTCATCATAACCTCCGATGATCTTATTGTATGGTATGATGCCGATTTAACACTGCTTAGCAGCTTAATGACATCATCTGTAATTACAAATGATTTTCCCACACTTATTAGAATATCAGAATGTAGATTTGTCTTCAATTAATTGCTGTCAACTTATTTTCGAAGGATCGATTTCAGATGAATTCGATCATCTCAAAAAACAGTGGCTCATTCTATTCATTACTTTTGTTTCGCGATGTCATGATGTTAGTGTCAAAAGTCGATATCGGACCGCTTCGCGCAATGCGCTCTCGCGTTCCTCCCACATTCCGCACTCTCAGGCCGATAAATCGTCCTTTCGTGCTCCATGTGGGGCGTGTCATGAAGTCTATCCTCCACTTTTGTGCAAGCACAAGTGGAGGAAGACTTATGACACTTATATCATATAGTGCTTATATCGTAAATAAACACCTGAACAAAAGCTCTGTAACACCACATCCGACCATCACCATGATAGGATTTAACTTTAAGATTCGTAAACATAGCAATGCAGCTATGAAAATCAGAGCAGGACGCAATTGTAAATTTCCTGCTCCAAAATAAACAGTGCCACTGGCAAATAACGCCGGTAACAGTATAGTGATACCTGCAACAAAGATCATAGCAACAACCGCCGGACGCAGGGTTTGAAGGATTCCCTGCATTAGTGTAAGACTACGGTATTTTTTATAAAGCCATGCCAGTACCGTCACAAATATACATGAAGGCAATACCACACCTACAGTTGATACAAATGCACCCGGAATACCTGCCACCTGGTTTCCAACAAAGGTTGCAGCATTCACTGCAATCGGTCCCGGAGTCATTTCTGCAATGGTTACAAGATCTGTAAAATCAGAAACCGTAATCCATGAATATTTTGTGACTACCTGTGATTGTATCAGTGGCATAGCAGCATAGCCGCCGCCGAAGGAAAATGCTCCAATCTGCAGGAAAGACAGAAAAAGCTGTAAATATATCATCCCTGCCTCCGTGTATAAAGGCGTATTTTTGATTCTCGCAGTACCGTACGGATTGCACCTATTGCTGCTGTTGTCAGTATGATAAAAATCACGTTGACTTTAAAATAATAATTTGCCGCAAAGGATATACACATAACAGCAATCAAAATAAAATCCCGACATTTGGTCACTCCCGCCGCCATATCCCATACTACAGACATAATGACCGCTCCTACTCCGACCTTCATTCCTTCAAGAAGTGACTTCACCACAAGACTTTCACGAAAAGCATTATAGAACATTGAAACCAGAGTCAGGATCACAAAAGGCGGTATGACTGCACCAAGGACAGCGCAAAAAATCCCCGGGATTCCTCCAAGCTTATATCCGACAACTATCGAACCGTTTACCGCTATAGCTCCCGGCGATGACTGGGCTATAGCCACAAGATCCAGCATTTCCTCCTCATCTATCCAATGCAGTTCGTCAACAAATTTGCGTTTCAGCAGGGTTACGATAACGTATCCTCCGCCAAAAGTAAATGCGCTCAAATACAGTGTAGATAAAAATATTTTTCTGTATCTATGAGTAATTTCCATAAATATGTCCTCATCATCAGCAGCACAGAAACATTTGCAAAGACATTTATACAAGAAAAGAAGCTCCATGTCATTCCTATAGTTAATATGCAGCTAACACGCAGTTATTACGCAGCTTATCATAAAAACAAGTATCTGAGACCTGAACTGCTGAACTATATTAAAGAGCTGTAATTACTGTTATTTCCTGATGCTTTACAAGACATTATTACAATTTATATATACTATTTCAATAAAGTATTCTCAATTTAAAGCAGTCTTTCTAAGAAGCACATATTCCATCTTCTCGTCCAGAAGGTCGTTATAGTAGGCTCCCGTCACCTTATTTTCAAGTATCAGGGCCTTTATGGGAACACGTCCGTTCCTGTAAAGCTCTCTTCTTATAAGCTCTGCCATAACGCTTCCGAGGCCAAGATGTGAGGGATCTACTCCCATATAGAGATAAACCATTTCTTTCGGTGATTTTTTTATCCAAAGTATCTTCAACAGCTTTAGAATATTCATCCTTCCGAAGAGATTTCCATAGAAATTCGGAATACTAATGGAGAATGCCACAAGCTTTTCGTCCTTGTAAATAAGTATCACATCATTATCCGATAGAACCAGCTTCAGGTTGTGGAACAGTGCATAAAATGCTTCGTAACTTATTCTTTTATATCCCGGGAAGGATGCATATAGTTCGATCAGAAGATCGTATATTTCCCGTATTGTCCTATCAAATTTCTTTATTTCAAGATTACGAAACTCATATCCTTTATTACTGAACTGCTGAACCCTTTCAACGTAGTGTGGCTTTCCTTCCTTTTCAGTGATCTTTTTCAGTCTGAAGGAATAGTATCTTTTCCAGACTGAAAATCCACACTGCTCCCAAAGCTCGATATAGTACGGCTTGTTCCAGGGTTCTCCGGTATAAGGTACTACATGATCGATAGTATTTGATCCCGATGAATATATACCTGAATTTGCATCTACCAAACTTCCGGTCATTTCCGATGAACGATGGATGTCAGAATTATGTGCATCTATATCTGTCTCTTTGGAATGAGAATTAAATACCTTAAATCTGTAGCCTATCCATATTGAGGAATCTACAGGTCCGATGATATCCTTTTTTCCATTGGCTTTGATTGTTTCTACAACCTTTTCCATGAGCGCCCTGCAGGCTTCTATATCGTCGATACATTCAAAAAATCCAAGATAAGCACTCTCTTCATCATCATAAAATGTGAGTAAGCCTCTTGCAGCAGCTTCATCTCTTTCATTCACCACTACCATCGGAATAACAGAAAAATCACTGCTCAAAGGATGTGTTCCTTCGAGAATCATTTTCTCTGTAGAAAAATCCTGAGGACATAACTCTCCTTTATATAGTGTAGCCGGGAGTTCAAGAAATAGTGTCTTTATTCTTTCAGAATTACCGGATAAGCATTTATATTTCAAAAAATATATCCTCCTGCAAAAACAATAAATCAAATCATCACAGATCAGAAACTACAAATATATGGATGTAGAAAATCCTTTCCATACACTGTTTATCTATGGACATACTATCATTTCTACGTTCCATAAGTATTTCCCGAAGAATCATATGTGAATGTTTAAGTGCTGCACATACGTGTTACAGTTCCTTCACATGCGTTAAGCTCTACAATGTCTCCGGTCTTTAGTAATCTTGCAGCGCCCTTGACATTGACAACGGAAGGCTTCCCCAGTTCTCTTGTAATGATGGCCGTATGACTGAGCATAGAGCCCTTTTCCGCAATTATCCCGAGAGCAGGTTTTATAAGAAAAACCCATCCGGGATCAGTCATTCTGGTCACTATGATCTTTCCGCTTGTATCCACCTTCTGATCTGCTTTATCTATCAGTAGAACCTCTCCCCTGACTATTCCCGGCGAGGAAGGGATACCTCTTAAAACAGATTGGTTCCTGATGGTGTCCGTACAGATATTTGAAAGAGACTTATCTATAACCTTGTCACCATATACCAGTCTGCTGTATGCCGGGATTTTCTTAAAGCCCTCATATTTTATTTTTCTGGTCCGGACAAGTTCCAAAAAGCCGGTATCTACAGAATAACTGCCTGATATATCACTTCCTTCTGCATACTCTCTCAATTCTTCAAGTGTCAGATAGAAAACATCCCGAACATCACATATCTTTCCACTGTCCTTTAGTATCCCACCGATTTTAAGCATGATGCTTCTCACCATACCGAAGATTCTGGTCCTGTTCATCCTGGATATCTCACGGTTCGATATTCCTGCCTTCGCTCTTTTCACAAAAAGAGATTTGCTTTCCTTTATCTTTTGTTCAGACTCATCCGGTATTTTGTCAGTAAGATGTATCCTGATATATTCATCCAACATCGCAGGATTCGTTCTGAAGGTTTCGGTTTCAAGCTTCAATTCTTCAAGACAGCGATCACCGTAGGTCTGTATATAGCTTTGCCTCTCGTTAAGATATTCTTTTGAAAATATCTCCTGTTTTGCAAGCTTTATCAGTCGGTTCAGAGCCTCAACCGGCCGCATACTCGCAAGTTTGCTGATATGTGATATCTCTTCAGGATGTCTTCTTCCTGCCAGATAGGTATAGATAAAAGCGTACATATCATTGACAAGGGTGATATCCCAAAGAGGGATAAGCTCTTTTTCTATATCACTGTATATCTTCAGTAGACTGCTGATTCCTTCATCTGATTCATCAGAAGGTCTATGTTCCTCTATCCTTTTCATATACACAGGGTAGCGTTCTGAAAAAAAACCATTGAGCTTTTCCATTTCCTCCGGGGTCGTATGAAGATATTTCAAAAAAGAAAAAAGAATATGACCTTTTTCAAAGAATCCCGCATGAAAATCAACAGAGATTTCCTTATTGCACACACCCAGCATTTCCTGCCAGACAGAGATTATCTTACTTGAAAACGGCAGTATGGAGAGGACGTTATACCAGTTAGTGATATCATAGTAGACCCTTCCATTTGCCTCCCTCACCATGTTCTGAAATACCGGTTCCATCTTTTCAACCAGTGAGTCATTTCCTGTAAGCCGCCTTACCAT
The DNA here is from genome assembly GCA_015057945.1 of Lachnospiraceae bacterium. Classification (GTDB taxonomy): domain Bacteria; phylum Bacillota; class Clostridia; order Lachnospirales; family Lachnospiraceae; genus Oribacterium. Next base: position 43,403 of record SVDD01000024.1, read on the forward strand.
GGATCTGAAAATGTCTCTGTATATTTCTTTCACGAAGCTATGTGTCATGGGAAGTGATACACCGGGATAGCTTTCCACGATGTTGCTGTTATCGAGAACGATTTTTCGGCTGTATGAAAGAGTGGTGATGGGACGGGCCTGCAGAACAAAGACTTCGTCATCCTTTACCGCAAACTCTATATCCATATCCCTTTTAAATATTTCCCTGATGCGTATCCCGGTATCAACAATTTGCTTTATGATTTCATTATCAACCAGTACCGCATCATCCTGCTTTTCATAGTAAAAAAGATCATCATCGAGATTATAGTAATAGGACGTTGTATCACACCTGTCCTCAACCACATTTTCTCCAAGACCCTTTCCGATGACTACTACAGATTCGTTGAGAATCCCCAGGGGATTTGCGGTAAAGAGGACGCCGGAATACTCAGCATCCACCATTTTCTGAATGATGACCTTCATATGGGATCCATACTTTTTTCCGCTTTCGATAACTCTCTTTACAGCATCGGAAATATCTGATTTATTCACATTCAGTTCAGAAAGGAACTGCCCCGCATAGGACATTTTATCTCCATCCTCAAGATCTGAAGATGAACGTACCGCATATCTTTTATCCGGCAGCTCCTTTATTTTTATGTCATTCGGATTATCCACAATGATAAAATCCGGTACAGGAAAACCATTTCTTTTTAATATCCTGAGATTTTCTGCTTTCATTTTTTATACCCGAAAAATTATTTCCGAAACTTTACACCTTGTAATTCAGGCTAAGCTTCATTAACTCATCCTTACATGCTGCCTGCAGCAAAGTATCGGTCCTTACATCAAAGTATCTTTCCAAAAATAAGATACAGTACCACGGTAAGGATCATGGTGCTTTCCTGAAGATATGTATATCTCTCCACCTTTGTAACGATTCTGTACTTAAGCGGATCCTTTTTATACTCTATAAATTTCAGGCTCATCCAGAGAACAAGTATGAGAAGAGCCAGAACCGAGAGTTTATTAAGATTCCATACCAGTATGAAATTTGTGATAATGTCTATCCATGTGACTATAAAAACGAAATTTACAGACTGCTTATATCCGAAAAGCTTTGAATATGTCACGTACTCCGTCTCCTCCTGAGGAGCCCTGATCTTTCTTGAAACCTCCCATATAAGGGCCGGAAAATACAGCGTGAAGCACGCAAGAACATTCATGAGATCCACGGGTCTTACATTATATTTGATGACAGTAAAAGAAATAATGTAGATGTTCATCAGTATCTGTACAGGATTGTGTGTCACCAGGGCAAGAGGCAGTGATTTTGCTATCTTATGCTTCTGGAAAAACCACACAGCCATGAGTGACCCGTAGGTATAAAGAATAAGACAGAATATGAAATTCGGCATATACAGAAAATTTATGATCAGTGTAAATGCTATGAGGAGGCTCACAAAAACCGCCAGATCCTTCTTATGCACTCTTCCGGATGGCAGGGGTCTGGCAGCGAACAGGCGGCAATCCAGCTCATAGTCCTTGAAATCATCTGCGATCCTGAGCCAGAAAAGGAAGCTGAATACTGTGAAACCTGCGATGATCTCCTGGATACCGAGACTGAATGAAGTTATCCCGTGATTAAGTAAAATGATAAAATAGATTTCCGCCGCAACGATATATCCGAGAGCAAGCCTCGGAAGTATCGGATACATCTCTTTCTGATAGATATCAAGTCTTTTAATTGCATTTAACATTTCTATACCCTCTATTTTTTTATTTCGAATTGAAGTAAATTCTCTGTTTTTTAATTTCAAACTAAAGGAAACTCTCTATTTTTTATCTCAAATCAAAGGAAACTATGCAACACCGAAAAATGACACTATGCTCAAAGATTCCTTCTGATCTTAAGCTTGTACAGTGTCAGATTAACAGCTATATGGGTAAATCCTCCAACAAGGATATAACAGAAATATTTCCATACAGGAATCCCGGAAGTCACAAAAAGAATAAGCATCACACCAAAGAGGCTGTCTATCTGATCTATAACGAAAAACAGCTTATTCTGGGTCTTACCCGGTTCGATATCTATACGTCTTTTTACAAAGCTGTTTGGAAGCTCAAACAGCATATAGCTAAAGCCAAGATAAGCACCGACAAAGACATTGAACCAAAACCTATTCGGATAGATGGCATATAGTTCATTTTGTGATTCAAGCCCCGTCAACCTGCAAAAGGCCCCCCAGCAGATAGTTGTGATAATGCTGATAACTATCATACTGAAGAAGCCTATATAAGTTTTGTTATCACCGAATATCCTTCTTCCGTCGCTTAAACAGCGGCCTCCATCTATAGGATATTTCAATTTTTTATAAAACGGAGTCTTAACAAATACCATGTTGAGAATTCCTGCAAGAATCACAGGCATCATGGTGATGTACATTCCGAGTATCATATTCATCTTTTTCCTACCAGCCTCTATTGAAAATCGGTTTTCCTCCTGTTAAATCATCTGAGTGTCTGAACCAGGATCAGGATCTCCACAGTAAAATAACCGAAGCCCCAAAACAGAACATTGGCAGCAGCTATGTCCTTTGCTACACCGATCTCGGGACGATTCTCTTTAGTGATAAAATCACAGAGATGTTCCAGGGCAGTATTGATGAGCTCAGCAGAAATAACTCCTGAAACGGTTATGGCATAAGCTATATAAAACGAGCTTTTAACACCGAGATAAATATTTAAAAAAAGGAAAAATAAAGCAATAAAAAGATAATATGCGAAGTTCTTTTCGGTTTTAAAGGCTTTTATCATACCCCGTGCAGCACAGATGATGCTATCAGTAAAAGTTTTGTTTTTGAAATCAGCCTTTACCATGTTTTCGGAACCCACCCCAAGGTTCAAAACACTTTTTGACATAATTATACCCCTACGTTTTTCTTTATAACATGGATTTATGATTGTGGACGCCAAATACTTTGGGCGCTCACATCATCCATACTTAACTATCACATAATAGCATAGCTTAGTGATTGTAAAAAGCATGAAATTTGGCAACTATTTAATTATCTCTTCGCAGTCACTATAATGAAAAAGAGTCCTCATCGTCATGATGAAGACTCTTGATATAAACATCTTTAAACATTGTAACCGCATCATAATCGTCCTGCCCACAGCGAAATACTCTGTCAGATGAAACATGCAGTCACTTCTCATTACCCGCTAATACATTAATGCCCTTTACGTTTTTCCTTCTTCTTTTGCTGTTTCAGTTCAAACATCCTCTGCTTTTCGGCTTCGGCTCTTTCTTTTCTAATTTGTTTTTTTAAATTTTTCATTTCATCGTATTGAAGCTTAAGAGCCTGTTGCGATTTTGTTCCGATACCTACAGCAGAAATCTGCTTTCTTGCATTACGCTGCCGCCGTTTGGGATTATCTGCCGAAATCTTTTTCTTTAGCTCTACCCCGCTGCTGAAACGTAATTCATGATAATGATATAGAATAAAGTTCAACACTTCATGATCTTTAGGTTCAGAACCAAAGGTAATCTTGCTTACCGAAAGCTTACCATCGAACTCCTTCTCAAATACTCCAACCCAAAATGGATCTTCAAAATATACCGTTAGTTTTCCGCTATCAGTCACCATATCTTTCTGTTTCCATGATCACTTCCATACGATCAATCCTCTCTTATACATGAAAGATTGCTGTGTGCTTCCTCATTGTGTCCGATAATCGGTTCAAGCTTCTCACAGGAATTCATCTCACTGCACTCGCCGCAGGAGGCATAGTGTTTTCCCATGGCACATTGTCTTATGGAACACATAAATTCACAATACGGAAATTTCACTCCCTCTATCCTGCATCCCACACAGTTGATCATCTCCGGTGTGATCTCTGCATGATTCATTTCTGACCATTCCTTGGCTACCTTTTTTCTTAGTTCATCATCATTATTCACTGTAGCAATATGAGCCTCGCAGGTTTCACAGTTCAATCCGCAGTAAGCGATATAGTCATTCATAGATTGTTCTCCTTTCTTAGACAAATCAACTTTTCATTAGTGTTCAACTATACTGTAATACAAAAAAACAGACCTAAAACCAGTATCACTGATTCAAGTCTGTTTTGCACGGATTTTATATATATATGAGGTAAAAAAGCTCATCTGTTTTTTAAACACTGCCATAAAACCCTAAATAGTTCTCCATATTTGACAGTAAATATTCACCATTATGATGTCCCTCAAAAACATGGTTTTCCACTTTAACACCTTTGCTCTTCAGAATATAATAAAGCTTCTCACAAGAGATATAGAACTTTCCTTCATCATCTTTCCCATCATCAAGATAGACAGAAATATCTGAAAATTCCACCATTTCAGCAATAGAAACAGGATCATTCTCTAACCACATTCCTCTATCTCTGAAATAGCACTCGTCCTCGTCTTCATATGACAAATCTATGGCAGGCATATGACCTCCGATTCTTGAAAACAAATCCTGATGGCGTAAACCAATATTAAGTGCAGCATATCCTCCTGCAGAAACACCTCCTACAAATCTTCCATAAGCGCCATTGACCGTAGAGAATAAACTATCTATAAAAGGTATTACTTCATCAATAAAATAGTCCTCATACCTGCCTTTATGAACGATTCCGTATTTTCCGTCAAATTCCTCATAATTATCTGCAGAATTAAGTCCTCTGCTGTTATCCATATTTGGACATACTATTATCAAAGGAGCCATCTTTCCCGTTTTAATTAAGCTGTCTGCAGTTCTATCCATCCCTAACTGACAAAGCAACTCTTCATTTCCTGTTCTTCCATGCAAAAAATACAGGACCGGAAGGGTTATGTGAAGATAATCATCCGGAACATATACTGAAATTTTCATTTCCTTATTCAGAATATGACTTTGTAATGTATGTACATATAAACTCATTTCTATCACCTATAAAAACATCCTGATACATATCTGTCAAAAGTATTTGCCACTCACTTATATACGCTAACGCACACGTTCGTGTGCAATGTACTGCTGAACACTCATAGATCACCACGGTTTATATTCAATTGGTTTTTCGCATCCCCAGGATTTTGCCATGTGTGCAAAATTCTTTTTTGCTCCTGTTTTGAAGTAAATCCCTATATACACTCTGAGAAGCCACGGTAAAATCTCAGGACCTGTAAAACTCACGCATTTGGAATTAAAGAAATCCCCTTCTTTTCCAAATATTTTTCCTATTTCTTTGTAAGGCTCGGTTAATTTATCCAATTCTTCTCCTTCAGCAAAACGTATACCGAAGTTATCACCTTTTACAATAGCTCCTCCATACTCACAGTTTAACCGTTCAGTAAGTATTTTCAGATATGCTTCTCCACATCTAAGCTGCAATCCCTCTGCAAATCCACTCTGTAAAATGAATGATAATTTAGTATCTTTATTCTTTGAGGGTAAAGTTTCCAGAAATTCCATCATCAATCCCGGCACACATTCATCATATAGAGGTAAAGCAAAAATGATATTATCATTCTTTTCATAAGCTTCTCTTGCAAAATCCCAGGTGGTTGTATCTGACAATGAATATAGTTCAAATGTATTTCCAGCCTCACAAAAACCATCTATAAATTTTCGCAGTATTCTATTGGTATTACTATGATTTTGAACTCTCGGACTCCCGTTAATTATCACTGCATGCATTTAGTAGCCTCCAAAATTTCACCGACATCAAAAACACCTAAGGGCTTGCTTTTCATATTATCTGTTATTTTTTTATTCCATCTGATCATATAATCCTTGTCTATACCGCCCTGATATATTATTCCAATGTCTAATCTGTTGTCATACCTCATCACATGACGCATCATCTTATCTCTAAATTCCAGATTCATGGTAAGGAGAGGTACAATTCTATCAAATATATTCTTTCCTTTGTGATTTAAAAAACCTAATGCTGTATCAGAAATAACCCAAAGCTGACTGGCTCTTGGCAGCTCCTTTAATATCTTTTCATAGTCATCTTTGATGGCACATACGCCCGGCGTCTTAAGCCAACAGAAATTACAACCCCTGCAATGACTGATATGCATATCACTCGCTTCAAAAATTTCATACTCCAAACTTCTCCCAAATAGATTTTTCTCAAGTATCTTCGTAATATCTTTGTTATCCGTTGTATTAACTATTACTGTCATAGTATTTTATCTCCTGTTTCACGATACATCAGCTCACCTATGCACCTCGATTCATCTCTTCATCGCTGTCCGAACAATTCAATTTTATCAAGTATAAAAAAAGAAGCCCATCGCCACACGGAAATGAACTTCTTTTACACTTATGTTTCTAACCCATATCTATTTTAGCAAATTTCATATTTCATTTTATTGAACACGGTACCAGGTCTTTTTCCTCTGTGGTTTTTTATGAACTAAGCTTCAACAATTTTTATCCCTTTGCTGCCACTATTTCTCTTGCCTGTCGTATGACATCCTCCATTATATCCTCCGTCATGGCCCCGGGGATATAGCCCAGCACATTTCCTTCATCATCGATTATAAATGTTGTTGGAAAGGCCGTTATATAATAACTGCTGAGAAGCTCTCCCTTCCGGTCCATGACTGTAGGGAATGTATAGCCATTGTCCTTCAAAAAGGATTTTACACCTTCGATATCCTTTTCCCTGCCGTTTCCGGGTGAAGCAACACCCAAAATTGCCACATCCGATTCCGGATCTTCACTGTACTTACGGTACAGCTTTTCTATATCGGGCATCTCACCTCTGCAGGGCGGGCACCATGTAGCCCAGAAATTCATAAATACTATTTTTCCTCTGTAGTCCGAAAGAGAATGAGTTTCACCGTACTGATCTGTAAGTGTGAAATCCGGTGCGGGAACTACTTCATAATCAGGTACGCTTTCTTCGCTTTCAGTGCTTTCAGTTTCAGAAACAGTGCTTTCTTCTACGCTTTCTTCTGTGCTGTCTTCTGTCCTGTCTACTGTATTTTCTTCTGTGTTTTTTTCATTGTTATTTTTAATGCTGTCTTTGGTGTTTTTCTCAACTCTGTCTTTGGTTACATCATCATATGAATCAGCTTTTGAATCCAAAACATCAGAGCTTACAACAGCTGATTCATCAAATTGAGTCTCACTTACTGATACGGCTATTTCTTCAGTTCCGGAAATATTTTCCTTAATCAGACCCGAATCGGAAGATATGGCTGACAGATATCCTGTGATGCTGTTCATCTTTCCGGTGAACATAAGTGCTCCCATCAGAAGCATTAACACTCCTCCGGCCTTTACGGTATACCTGACGATTCCTCTATGTTTACTGAAAAATCCAAGAACAGAGGTTGTAAAAAGACCAACCAGCATGAATGGTATGACATACCCCAGTGTATAGATGCCTATAAGTAAAAATCCCTGTGATCTGGATGCGGCCGATCCTGCCATGATGAGAACACTGGAAAGAGTCGGACCAACACAGGGAGTCCAGGCAAAGCTGATCACAAAACCCAATATAAGTGCAGTAACAGGAGACATCTTCATATTTTCGAGCTTAACCGGTAACTGGTGTACACCGCTAAGCAGCATACTGTCACCTAAAAATCCCAGCTGATACAAGCCGAAAAGAAAGATGATAACTCCTCCGATTCGTGCAAAGAGCAGTCTGTTGCCACTGAAAAATGTCCCGAGAGCGTTCATGCCCAGAGCCAGCATAAAAAATGCAAAACTGATTCCCAAAACAAAGAAAAAGGTATTGCAAAGAACCTTCTTCCTGTCATAGATCATTCTTCCATCCTCTCCCTTTCTTCCTGTTCCGCCTGAAAGATATCCTACATATACCGGGATAAGCGGAAAAACACAGGGTGAAAAAAAGCTGAGTATACCCTGTAAAAAAACTGTTATCATCGGTACACTGCTGCCGACTGTAATTCCCATAAAACCCTCTTTCTAAATCCATGTATTTATAGCGATTAGATTGTATCACACCTTTTCCGAAATGTCTGAAGTCTGTCATATCTTTTGTATGTTATTTACAATTTAAATAATATGTCACGTCAAAAACATTGTATCCATTCTACAATAGTTCTAAAATATTATTGCATTGTTAAATAATTATCACAAGGAGGACATCTATTATGATGGGAAGATTGAGAGCAATGCGCGAACCACTAAAGTACGTTCAGGGGCGAAACGCATTGAACAAGTTTTATGATGAAATGGGCTATATGGGAAAGCGTTGGCTTTTTGTATGCTCCAACAGCGGCTACAAGGCTTGTCATGACAAAATAGAATCCAGCTTTGCAGGCCACGATGATTACAGAAGATATGAAATATTCGGTGGCATCTCCAGTAACGGTGAGATCAAAAAAATGGAAGATATCGTAACATCTGAAAACATCGATGTTGTGGTAGCTATCGGTGGCGGAAGTGCTGTCGATACAGCCAAGGCCACTGCCTACTATACCGGTAAACATATCGTTATCGTTCCTACAGTAGCCGCAACCGATGCACCTTGTACCGGACTTTCCGTTATCTACAACGACGATCACAGTTTCGACAAATATCTTTTCTATCCCACTAATCCTGATGCAGTAATCGTAGACTGCAACGTTATAGCTGACGCTCCTGTTCATTTCCTTATATCAGGAATGGGCGATGCACTTGGAACTTACTTTGAGGGAAGAGCCTCCATCAGAACGGAATCCGCAAGCCTTGAAGGTACAGGCATCACAAGAGCCGGTCAGGCCCTTGCAAAGCTTTGCTACGAGACATTACGCCAGTACGGAAAGCAAGCCATAGAAGCCTGCAAACTCCATGTGGTCACACCTGCTCTTGAAAATATCATCGAGGCCAATGTCTATCTCTCAGGAGTCGGTGCAGACAACGTAAACTGCGCAGCCGCACATTCTGTTTACAATGGAATAACCGCTGTAGGCTGTAAACACGCAGATCACGGTGACTGCGTCGCCTTCGGTACCCTCGTTCAGCTTGTACTTGAGGGTGCAACCATGGATGAATTCAAGGATGTTCAGGGCTTCTGCCTGGAGGTTGGCCTTCCTGTTACACTTGAGCAGGTAGGAATAACAACACCTGAACAGGTAAAAATAATCGCAGAAAATGCCTGTGCCCCGGGAGAAACCATACATAATCTGGCCGGGGATGTACAGCCATGTGAACTCTATGATGCTATCATGCAGGCTGATGCACTTGGTAAACTTGCACTTGGTAAATAAATATTTTGAATCCTGAATCAGGGTTGTTACATTAGCAGTGTAACAACCCTCTTGATTATGATGTAAGGGTCAAAAGTACCAAATCACGTGCTTGCACGTTGATTTGAGACTTTATGACCCGCCCGAACACGAATAACGTAGTCGTTTTGCACAGCAAAAGGACGTGAGTTATGAGTGTTCAGCAGCACATTGCACACGAATGTGTGCGTGCTGCGCATCATAAGTGAGTGGCAAATACTTTTGACACTCACATCATGATTATGATTTTTAATTTATATTATGCTTCCAGCTCACGATAGAATTTTACTGCCTGCTCCATGTTTTCCTCATTCGGATACTTCTTATTGATTCCTCCTATCAGCTTAAAGGGGCCGAAGGTATCGAAGCCCTTGCAATAAAAAATTCCGAGACAGCGGCAATTTTTACTCTCAGCGATTTTCAATGCACTATCTGCATGACTCTCTCTCGGATCTCCGGCTGTATGAATAAAAAATACCCTTTTATTCCCGGGAAGATTGTTTTTGAGAAACTCCAGCATCTGCGGATAATACTTTCCGAAGGCTACCCCGGATGCAATTCCTATACGCTCGTACTCTGACAGATCGTAGCTTTCATTCCCGATGACATTTACAAGCTCCAGCTCCTCATGTGCTGCTATGGCATCCAGTAATTTCTTTGTATTACCATGGTGAGTTGAAGTATATACAATAACTGTTTTTTTATTCATGATTCTTCCTCCCTTAAACTATCCTTAATTCTTTATACCTTTATATGACCCTGCACTTTACATCACGAACACCGGACTATTCCATGACTTTCTTAGGCCATCTGCAGATTCCCACCTCAAGTGCCGTTTCCTCCTTAAGGTGAAAATCAGCGTATTTGCAGTACCAGCACCCTCTGAGGCTGGGAATGGCATCCTCTCTTTCGGTGTATGCAGGACAGATGTCTTCAGGCCACACACTGCCATCACGTTTTGGTACAGCGTAACAAGTGGGAACTTTCCGTAACTCCGGAATATTTATCTGTCGTTTATTATCTTCCATAAGCAAACTGTCTTCGGTAATGTCTTCGGCAACATCTTCTGCAGCATGATCTTCATGTACTGCTGCACTTATCACATCAGGATTCCTATAGTTTTTCACATTTTCATCCATTTCTTTTCCTCCTGATAACAAGATACAACCAACATATTTTATTATTTCACGGTACACTGAACTGCACTTATTTCACACCGCCATGGCATGACATGATGTGAGTGTCAAAAGTATTTGCCACTCACTTATTAGCGCTAACGCACACATTCGTGTGCAATGTGCTGCATCATCTCATGGAATCATCATCCTCACTTTAAATCTGTTATCCTCAGCTGCATATCTTATTTCGCTGCCTGTTTTTTCAGCAAAGGCCACAACACTTTTTGTGCCAATGCCATGGCCCTCCACATCTGCAAAGGGATGTCCTTCTTCATCGAGCTCCACTTTTTCGGCACAGGAATTTACTATTTCCAAAAGCAGCTGCTCTTTGAATCTGGCCGTTATACCTATAAACCTTTCTCCCTCGGGCAGTTTCTCACAGGCGTGTATAGCATTTTCAAACAAATTGCTGATGGCTATGGCAAGCTGCATTTCATCCACTCCCGGGTCAATTGGGATATGTGTCTGTACCGTAACTTTAATGCTTTTTCTCTCAGCCATAGTTACATAATGGGTGAGCGCTGCATTAACAGTGGTGTTCTCACAGTATCTCCGCATGGAACGAGGCTCCTGTGATAACCGCTCCTCGAGATATTTCTTCGCCTCATCCGCCTTTCCATCCTGAATAAGCGATAAAATCAGTGCTTCAAAATGTCTCCTGTCATGGCGCATGGTTCTGTCCTGTTTCATGATTTCTTCTGCAGTTAGAAGCCTGTCCCTCATACTGTTCGCTGCCATTTTAAGCATTGCCGCATCTGATTTGAGTTTATACTCATTCTGCTTTAGTACTGTTGTATCTACGAGTGCATAGAGCTTTCCCAGGATTTCCCCGTCTTGCGACAATTCTTTTTCTTCCGGAGTATAGTATCTTTCACCGGAGCTTATTGTTTCCTTCCTGATGATAGTCTTCTTAATCAGATCCACAACAGCTTCAGGATCTTTATTTATCTCAGGATAAAGTTCCTTTATATGTTCATTGTAGTACTGAACTCTCCCGTCTCTGTCCACAGCGATAACACCTTCTGAGAGTCTGTCTACGATATACTCCTTAGCCATATCTATGATTCCCAAAAGATTGAACTTAAATATAGCTATAAACATGGAAATCGTGATTGCAAAGCTTCCTAAAACCGAAAGATCATAAAAGTATGTGAAGAAAAACAAATGCGTTACCTGAAGTATATACAGGACTGCTTCTGTCAAAAAACCTGTAATTATAATCCAGATACGCAGTCTGGCAGTTTTGCCTTTAAGTGAATGAAGATACTTAAAGAGCCAGAACATGATAATTATGATCACCACAGCCTGAAACTGCATGAATATTTTATGAACTATCCCGCTTCTATGCAGTAAAACAGGAAACAGCTTGCTTTTGTCAAACCATATCTTTGAATAAAATAAGGGATTATCCGGTACTGTAAAAATAACCGCATAAACAGCTGCATCGATAAAAATAAAAAGCCTGACCGCGAGTTCAGGAAGCTTTACATGGCAGAGCTCCACAGTAAACATAAAGAGGGAAAATATGATCCAAATCCGCCCTGCATAAGAAAATTTGATGGCCGTTATATACGCCTCCTCAGTCTTAGATAACAGCTGCATCAGATATCCGGTGTCGTTGACTATCATGGTTATACAGTTAAGAAACAAATATGCGTGAAGCTTGTTTTTGAGATTTTTAAAAACCACAATACTCTCAAAAAGCATCGCCAAAATACTTATAATCAATACAGCTAAAAGGATTTCCCGCATGAAATCATCTCCAATTCCCGGTATTTCTTCTTAAACGTGCACAGCACGAAGTGGTTAGATACGATTTATTGGTACACACAAGATTTGCACCGATACAGAATATCCGATATCAGATCACAAATTTTTTTGTGTTCTGATATCTATGTCATACAGAACCACAGTTTATCGTATGGTATTACGTGATACCTCCTGAATCTCTTTCGCGGCTTCTTCGGGAGTCACTTCACCCAGTGCCAGATCCTTCAAAGCTCTGCATACAGCAAGATTCAAATCCGGATATTTTATCCCTCTTGTTCCTGCAACATTGTTTTTCCCATTTTCAATGATATATCGAAGATTCTTTTCTCCGTCAGCACTCAGCCCTTTCACATCAATTTCCAAATCTTTAAGTGTGGGCATATACTCCAGATATTCATTCACAAGTATCTTTTGACCTTCATTCACCATATAATCCATCCAGCGAAATGCTGCATCCTTAACCTTTGATTCCGGATTCATGCACAGGATCACATCTGCTGACGCGGTCACAGGTGATACGATGCCATCATTATCCCAGTCAATCAGAAACACCTCATGCTCTGAATCATCGCTGTTAAAATTTTCGTATGTCTTTGTATCTCTCAAGGTATACATGTTCATAGCCCAGGAGCCGTTAACAAACATAGGGATGCTTCCTTCGCGCTGGAACATATCATTGACCTTGTCATATAGCGGCATACGGATGGCCTTGTCCTGAAATACACCATTTGTAAAACTGTTCTGCCAGATTTCAAAGGACTCTATGATAGAGTCAGTCTCGAATGATACCTTTCCTTCTATAGCATCGTACAGCGCATCTCTGTCCACATCTGCGGCTATGGTCATCCACATATCGAGATTCACCCATGAATCCCCTGCACCTATAGCAAGGGGATAAAGGCCGTTTTCACGAAGTATCCCGCAGGTTTCCTGCATTTCTTTATAGTTAGACGGCACATCACAACCGTACTCTTTCATCATATTGACATCAGCCCAAAGAAATCCTGCAAAGGTCTGCCCCAGTGGAAGTCCCAGAGTATCCCCATTTTCATCCTTTATGATTCCGAGACATGAATCAAGGAATTTCTTTTCCCATTCCGGTCCCCAGGTATCTTCACAGTAGGGTGTCAGATTCTCTTCAAAGTCCCTGAATTCGTCAAAAGAGGCTCCGGCACTCAGTCCGAAAACATCAGGCCCATCTCCCTCCACCAGATTTATTCTGAGACGATCTGCATGTAAGTCTGAGCCTACATAAACGTAATTTATATCAATATCAGGATTTTCTTCTTCAAATGAATTTATGATCTTGTAGATAGGACTATCAGGCCCGGTATCAGCGGGATTCCAGGTCTGAAAGGTCACAACGGTTTTTTCTTTCTGTGCACCGCATCCGGAAACCGCGAACAAAAAAAGGGACATAATAAAAAGAAGTTCTATTCCCTTTTTTATATGGTTTTTCATATGGTTCTCCCTACAATCTGAAATCCATGTAGCTGTCCATAACCTCAGTATACCTGCTCTTGGAAACAGGAATCAGCTCCTTGTTTCTGAGTGTGATATCGGTTTTGGTGAGCCTGTCAATGGCAGAAACATTAACAGCTATGGATTCATGGCATCTGACAAAATCTTTCCCCTTGTAATTATCTTCCAGATATTCCGCAAATCCTATCCTGAGTGTGGGAGTTGATATGATGCTTCCATCGTACAAATGATATGAAACCACATGATTTCTGTATTCCATATAAAGGATTTCATCAAGTCTCAGGGTCTGGAGACCGCCCTTGACTTTGACTATCACACTTTTTTCTGAAGAAATATCCACACGTGATACAGCCTTATCAAGTGTAGGAAACAGCTTATCCTTCTGTATGGGTTTTAAAATATAATTTATGGGATTTACATCAAAAGATTCCAATGCATAAGAACTCTCGGATGTGGCGAAAATGATCTCAGCATCAGGCTGATTCCACCTGAGTTCCCTGGCCGCCTGTATGCCTGTTACCATAGGCATAACTATATCAAGAATGTAAATATGCGGTCTGTAATTCTCGCACTCTTCGATGAGAGTATCGGGATGATCGAAAACTTTTACTTCAGCCTGAATGTTCTTTTCATCAAGATATATCTGAACGAGAGACAAAACCCGTTCCAAATCATTTCTGTCATCATCGCATATAGCTATCCGAAGCGATGATTCACCTATGTGTTCCAAAGTAATCCCCCCTGTCATCAGCGACTCACGTAAAATCATACTCTATATAACTATAGCATATTTTTCGTGCTTCTGATTTTCTACACTGAATAGAGGCGAAATTACACTGATTAAATGCTCTTACCTTGATACAACTGATGTAACTGTGTACTTGATACACCTGAGGTCACTCTACACACCCTGTAAACTTGTCTGTTCAGGATAATGCTTCTTTCTGGCAATGCAAGGCTTCTTTGTAGCAAGGTGAGGTATTATCAAATTATATGATGATGTGAGTGTCAAAAGTCGATATCGGACCGCTTCGCGCTATGCGCTCCCGCGTTCCTCCCACATTCCGCACTCT